>JBATAW010000024.1:0-59420 GCA_049662045.1 Methylophilaceae bacterium
GGGTACGGCTTGGAGTTATGGGTGTGACACGGTGGTAACAGGCGCTAATCCTTGCCCTGCGGTGATTTCTACACGGAGTAATAAAGATGGCTCATCTGACAAAGTGACGTTAACCCGGTATTTGAATGCGGTTGCTGGCGCATATATCACCGTTAAATTTGATACCTTAGGCACGGTTGTTCCAGCGACCACTAATTTTGATAGATTAGATGTTGATACTAGTTTATTAGCTGCATCAGATAGCCGAGATTTGCGGGTAATGTTAAATGCAGGGGGAAGTGTACGCGTATGTGATCCTAATGCGGCAACTACGGATCCAAGAAGTTGCTAACGGATTAATGATAATAAAAAATGCAAATACTTATAAACAAGCTAGGCAGGTTGAGCAATAGCCCAGGGTTAAAAAATAGTCCAGGGTTAAAAAATAACCCCGGGCTAAAAAGTAAGCTAGGTTTAAAAAATAATCCTGCACCGCAAAAAGGCATTGCGCTAATCGAGGCACTAATCGCCCTGCTTATTTTTTCAATGGGGCTCATCGCATTGGTTGGCATGCAAGCTGCAATGATTAGCAATACGACAGGTGCAAAATATCGTGCAGATGCAAGTTATTTAGTGCAGCAAAGGTTAGGTGAAGTTTGGGCTGACCCGACAAATCTGGTGGATAAAACTGAAAATATTTCAGCGCTAATACCCAGTGGCACGCGAACAACAACCGTGGTAGATGCTGCGAAAAAGCAGGTGAGAGTGGTTGTTACTTGGCAAGAACCAAACGATGCCACTGCTCACACGGAATCTGCTGAAGCGCGTGTAAATGTGAATAACTGATGTTAAACATGATAACAAATCAAAATATGAATCTTTTCAAGATGAAATTTAATCATCGTGTATCCAACAATATAACCTATACACAAAGAAGTTTTGCGCTTAAGCAAACAGGCTTTAGTTTGATTGAGTTATTGGTCGGATTGGTGATTGGCTTGATTGTTACGTTGGTCATTACACAATTATTTTCTGTATTTGAGGGGGATAAGCGGTCAACGATGGGTAGCGCAGATGCACAAACCAATGGAAATATCGCGTTATACACGTTGACTCGTGATATACAGCAAGCAGGCTTTGGTCTGCCTGGCGGCGCAGCTACTGACTCTATTTATAATTGTGCCATTGCTAATCAATTTTCTCCCGTTACCATTGAGGATGGGGGTTTAGGGTCAGATATTGTGACAGTACGCTATGGAAATAGTCAAACTGGTGGCTTGCCAACAAAAGTAACAGACCAAGTGAACGATTTTTTGATGGTGGTGAATAGCACGGGTTGCGTTGCAGGAAATGTGGCCATTCAGGTCAATAGTAGCGCATGCACCATCAAAAATATACAAGTTCAGACGGGTTCTTACGACCCAAACACGACGGTGCAAGTACAAAATTCAACAGGCTTAAGCCCTAGTGGAAACTTGTATTGCCCAGGTCAGTGGAACGAGTATCAATACTCAGTAAAAGAAACACCCACGGGCAGTAAAAAATTTGAGCTAAACAAAGTAACCACACAAATTGACGGGAGTGGCACACTAACGCCTATTAGCACTACAGTGACCACCGAAGTGGTTGGCTTAAAAGCGTTATATGGCGTATCAACAGACGGCGATAATACAATTGATAGCTGGCAAAAAGGTACTGGCTCTGTGTGGGGGGCTTCAAATTTGACGGCGACAACACGCAACCAAATTAAAGCCGTGCGCATTGCCATTGCCACCCGTAACGCCTTGAAAGAAAAAAACGATGTCACCCCCAATAGCTGTATGACCATGTATGGCAATGATTGCACGACTGCACCTGCAGGCGCATTGCAGATTGATATTTCACGTGCTGGTACAACGACCATTACTGATTGGAAGAAATATCGCTATCGGGTTTATGAAGCGATTATCCCGATTAGAAATGTCGTTTGGGCTGGAATTAGCTAAATTTGTTGATGTGAACCCAATAAACTTAAATTAAATGAAATTAATAAATATCAACATGGCATTACAACCAATAAAACAAGGCTCATTACAGCAAGGCGTAGTGCTGTTCTTTGCACTGATTGCGTTAGTGGTCATGTCTTTAGCGGCAGCTGCTTTAATTCGCTCGGTAGATACCAGTACTTTGGTAGCAGGTAATTTATCTTTTAAGCGCTCAGCTACCATTTCTGCTGATAGTGGAACAGAGTCAGCCGTTACTTGGTTAATTGCGAATACGGATGCCACTTTAACTAACAGCATTTCAACAGACACTTATTATTACCCAACTAGTGCTGCAGATGCTAAAACGTTGGTTAATGGGGCAACGGCTAAATTAGCCACGGGTACAGATATAGATGCATTAGGTACCGATAAAGCAGGCAATACCATTAGCTATATTATTCAGCGTATGTGCACCACGGCAGGGGCAGTCACTGCCACAAATTGCGTGTTAAGTGGTTTTGCAAATGCTAACAACGATGAAACGCAAGGTGAGTCGCTACCCATTGTTAATACAGCAAAGGCGCCTGTATATCGTGTGACCACTAAGGTGGTCGGGCCAAAAAATACTGTGAGTTATGTTCAGGCATTTATTGGCTAAAAATGATTGAAATAAAAGCATTAATACCAGCAATTAAAGTCATATCTTTATGAAGGCAAGGCCATGAAAAACAGAGCATTGAAGCAATTAGCCAATCAATTTTTGAGCGTCAGTTTATCGCTCAGTATGGTATTTTCATCCTTAATGATGCCTGTTACGGCAAATGCTGCTACCTTAGCCTTACCAAATGTGCCCTTAGACGTAACAAGTACCACGTTTGCCGCCAAACCTAACTTTATGTATATTTTAGATAACTCAGGCAGTATGAAGCGTGACTACATTACTAATTCTAAAAGTGATGATGCCCCAGCTTTATTAGATTATGGGCAATGTAAGGCAGCAATAAAAAATAAACCAGGTTTCAAAATTTTAGACGTTGCTCAAGTGGGTAATCGCTTGAAAATTAAAGCTGATGGTGGCCCATTTACATTACAAGATAAGGTGTTTATTACCATTCCAGAGTATCAGGTCGGTGGTAAGCCTTTTTACTCAGGGGTGTATAAAGTAGTAGCCAGTAATTATACAGCTTCTGGTTGCGACACGGCATTAACAGCGACTTACACAACCTACAACCCTGCTTGCTATAACCCAAAGCCAGCAGGTTGGGTTGGTGTTGATGCAGGGCGACATTTTGATGTTGGTTGTGCTTGTTCAGGTAAAAAACCAGATAATTCAATCATTACCAATGATGCTAGCAACCATACCACGCAAGTTAACTATAGCGATGGTTATACCTTAGCAGCTGATCCTTCAGGTTCACCAACAGCAGGGGCACCTAGTGGCGCTTGCTTCACATACGACTATCCAGATTTAGCCACTACTAGCTGCCCTGCAGGTCATGTTATAGCAGGGGGTGATGGTTTTGAGTTTGAAATTGATATTATCCCAGTCGGCTCAGATAAAGTGCTAACCGCTGCTGAAGTTAAAGATGCTTATGTCCAGATGGGTGTGGACTTTACAACGGACGCTATACCTGTTGAATATATATATAATGAATCAAGTGACTGTGATACTGATCATGAAGATAATAGTACGGCTGGGTTTGAGCCGCCAAATGCGACAGCACAGGTCAATAGCTTGTACTACGACCCTACTGTTAATTATGAGCCGCCACCACAACCCAATAAAATCACCAATGCTTACCCCAATAATTTATTACCCTCAATGACAAGAAGTTATACCAGTGAGTGGAGCCAAGTGCCCAATAATGGCTTGATATTGGTTTCAGGCATACCACTGACGCCAAGCCAACATGCTTCTGCGGGAGCTGCTGTTGACTTATCCTATAAACCAGAGCTGGTTTTTTGTGATACCCCAAGAATGCCAGCTGCCTATACCTATTATAAAGATTGGTTTGCCTCTAATCGCTGTCAACAAAATTTAGCGAGTAATAACACTTCAGTACGCTCTCCAAATTATCCCTATAAGTTTCCCGCCACAATAGATGGACTAACCAGTGGAAATCCATCTAATCCTTCACAAACCCCATTGTATTTTGAGTCGGATCCACATCAGTATGGTGACGCTAATATGACTAGTGTTAACTTAACTGCAGGGGTGACTCCTAATGCTTTTAGCCCTTCTAGCCTTGGAGTGGATGGTTTTTATGTGTTTGGTGTTCGAAATGGCCTCGCTAATCCGCATTATTTTAATATTACCCCCATTGAATATTGTACAACGGCACAGCTAACCAACTGCGCGCTAGCCAGCACTTTTACGCCTGTGCCGACCCCAGTAAACCCGCCAGCAGCATACCCTTTTCCTAGTTATGTGCGTTACTGTAAGTCCCCTATAGTGGCGACAAATGCCGCAGCTGCACCTGCCGCAGGTGCTTGCCAAGCCCAATATACTGGCAGCGTGACCACAGACTGGGGCTTGACAGGTGGGCCAGATTATCGCTTTGCACGTTATGGTTTATTTAACCGTGTAGAAATAACCAAAAATGGGTCAGGTAATATCGACAGTAGTCAAACCTATGCTAAGAAGCTACCAACGCCAGCGGGTTGTGACCTTGCTGAAACAAGCCCAGTTAGTGCTAGTTTTTGCACAAATAAAGGCCGTGTCGACTGTAAAGCAACAGCGGGCGTTTGTACGGCAGATGAAGAGATGACCAACTACGCTAACTGGTGGGCATATTATAGAACGCGTAATTTAATGATGAAGAGTGCTTCAGCGCACGCTTTTAATAGCTTAGATGCCAATATGCGTGTGGGTTTAATGACCATCAATGACCCACAAGAAGCTAATGGAGTTGATACCAATGGTAATGGCGTTATTGGTAGTTATTTAAAAATTGATGATTTTGATGATGACCCTAATGGACAAAAAGAGCAATGGTTAACCACCTTGTATGCTGTGCCAGAGACCGATGCAGCGACGCCTTTACGTAAAGCTTTGTCTATTGCTGGTCACGTATTTGCAGGAAAAGCCACGCTTGCTGAGGTGGGTGAAGTAGGTGACCCAGTGCAGTATTATTGTCAAAAAAACATCAGTTTACTCACGACTGATGGCTTTTGGACAGGCTCGCTGGGCGATGGTACGGCGACCAATGTCGTTGGCACGGCCGTTGGTAACCAAGATGGCGGTGCATCGCCTCCTAAAAAAGATGGTAATAATGCGAGTAATACCTTAGCGGATTTGGCCATGTACTACAACACCTCTGGGATGAGAAAAGATAGTAGCTTTGCAGGTTATAATAACTGCCAAAATACCTCTGGCATAACTACTGGCGACTTGTGTACCTTAGATTCGACAGGCAACCTTGACGAGGCGCAAAAAATGCATACCTTTACCATGGGTTTAGGGGTAGATGGTACGGTAGGGTATGACAAAAATTATGAAACAGGTACGAGCCCTGATTATGAGTTGATTAAAGCTGGCAGTAAAGATTGGCCAATACCTGTAGCAAATCAGCCTGAAGCGGTTGATGATTTATGGCATGCGGCGGTGAATGGTGACGGCAGTTATTTTAGTGCGAGGTCACCGCAAGATGTGACCAGTGCTTTACAGAGATTATTTACTGCGTTAAAAGCAGGAGTAAGTGCAGGCACACCACCAGCGGTGACTAGCCAAAAACCGAGCAGTGATGCCGCTAACCCAGATTATGCTTTTAGCACCAGCTATATTAAAAGTGACTGGACGGGTAATTTAGTCGCGCGAGAATTATCAAGTGCACTGGGCAGCTTATTTACTGCCAATGACCCACTTTGGTGCGCAGATACGCCTTATTTTCCTAGCACGGGCTTGGTGTGCGATATGACAGATGGTGGCTTATTACCTAATGTTTCGGCTGCTTCACGTAATATTTTAATGGCAGGGTCAGGCACTAGCGGTTTAAAGAGTTTTCTTTTTACCAATTTAACCGCTCCTCAAAAAGCTTATTTTCAAGCAAGCAATATTAATAGTTTAAGACAATGGGCATTTTTAACGACGACGCAAAAAGCTGCCGCGGATGAAGATAATTTGGTTAATTTTATTAGAGGAGATAAAACGTATGAGCAAAGTAGCACAACGCCAGCGAATAGGCTATTTAGAACGCGTAAAGGCATTTTAGGCGACATTACTGAGTCTGACCCAGTTTTTGTGGGTGCACCTGTCTTTAAGTATTTAGATGCGGGCTATCAAACACCTCTTGCGCCTGCAACAACAAGTTTTGTCGCTGACCAAATTACGCAAGCTAAAAAAACGGTATATGTAGGCGCTAATGATGGTATGTTACATGCGTTTGATGCCACAAATGGACATGAACGCTGGGCATTTATTCCAACAGCTTTATTGCCAAAGCTATATAAATTGGCAAGCTTTAACTACAGTGATAACCATGTCAATTACGTTAATGGTAAAGCAGCAGTGGGTGATTATTTTGATGGTACCAAATGGCGTAAATTGTTGGTCAGTGGCTTTGGTGGAGGGGCACGTGGTTTATTTGCGCTGGACATCACAAATCCAGATAGCCCAATTTTGCTATGGGAAAATGTTGATAATAAATTAGGCTATATCTATGGTAAGCCAACCATTGCTAAAAAAGAGGATGGTACATGGGTGGTGCTAACGACTTCCGGCTACAATAATGCTGGTGGAACTATCGGTGGAGATGGCCATGGTAGATTTTTACAAATTAACCCGACAACAGGTGCGATAGCAAGTAGTGCGGATGTTAGTACGGTTGCTGCTATTGTAACCACTCCTAGCTTTGCCGTTAATTCAGCGCATAACCCAGGTAATTTAGCTAGCTTATCTGCCTTGGCCTTTAATCCACTCTCCAATGCAAGCGCTAAATATGCTTATGCAGGCGATGTTTATGGTAATTTATGGGTATATAACATCACTAGTAATACTGTTAAACCTTTGGCGCGATTAAGTAGTACAAAAGAACAACCCATTACTACCGCCCCTATATTGGCTAGAGTGAATAGCGGTTCAGATGTATTGGTGGTTGTAGGAACAGGAAAACTGCTTGAGCTTGCTGATATTGCTAGCACAGATGTACAAACAATCTATGCCATTAAAGATAATTTATCAGGTGCATACTTGGGTAGTCCGCGAGATGTATCTGGCAATGCTGCAGCTGGATTTGTTAAACAAACTTTTGTTACAACAGCAACTACCCGCACCGTGCCCACAATTAACCCAGTAGATTTGTCAACGGGTAAAGGCTGGTGGGTTGACTTGAATGATACGGGTGAACGGTCAATCAACAGAGGTTTTTTACTTGCCGATGTATTATTAGTACCATCGGTTTCTTCTGGAGGCGCTACTTGCGCTCCCACTGGGCATAGCTGGCTTAATCACTTTGATTTTAATACTGGCGCAACATTAGGCTCAGCATATATGGACGCAGCAGTCGTAGGTGTGCTTGGCTTAGTTAAAACCAATAGTATTAGTGGCAATGAGACTGTTGAGACGCTTGCCATCGGGGTAGATAATAATGAAAACTTGAGCAATGCTAACCCTGTTAGTTCAGCGGCACCCACTAGAAATCGTATGGGCTGGCATGAGTTGGTTAACTAACCATAGTTTACTTGGGTTTTGTAACCATTAAAAAGGGGGTTGCCAATTTGCAACCCCACTTTAATTTTATACATACATAATTGCTACTTAACTTTAGCACATTACCAAAATTTCCACCAAGGTTTTGTTTTAGCTACAGTGCTTTGAGTTGTACTTTGAGTCGTGGTAACGCCAGCTCCCGGGCTAATTACTTTGAGCTTTCGGCGACCTTTTGTAAGTTTGCTAAACCAGAGTCAAAAATACCTTCAATGGCTTTCACAGCAGTAGCATCATCTTGACCTTCTGGAATTGGTGGGTTCAATTTGTATAGGCGATAGAAGCGACCTACCCATGTTACTTTTGATTCGCCAGCTTTGTCACCTTTTTCAACGGTCATGGTTGCGTAGTAATCGGTTAATGGTAATGTGCCTTCTTCAATTTCATATTTAATTTTCATGCTGGCATCATCAATACTAGTTAGCTTTTCATAGACATGACCACCGTTTTTGAAGGTGAGCGTTCTAAAAGTCTCATCACCTTTTTTCTCTAGTTTAGTGCTTGCAACGCCTGGATGCCAAGCCTGAATGTTGCCAAAATCTTTTACAAGCGCCCAAACTTTTGCTGGGTCAGCTTTAATCATCACGATTCTTTCTACTTTTTGTGGCGTAGGACCGTGTCCTGCTGCGGTGAGCGATAATAAGCTAATGCTTAAACCAAGCGTGGCTGTAACTAATGTTAAAATCTTTTTCATGTTGACTATTCTCCATAGTTCTCGTAACTGAGAGACTTGTTAATAAAAAAATACACGACCGCTAGCATTATAAATGAAAATTCAACTTACAAAGCTAGCCATTTTTAATGAAGTGTATTTATAGTAACGCCGTAAAAATAAGCTTGGTTGACATTGTAAGGGCGATAAAATAAGTGGTATAAATGTAGTTTGTAGCGCGTTTGTAGCATGGTTAGCCGAATATGCGTGAGGTAAATAGATAGCAGTATTTTAATTAAACGTCATAGCTTATTAAATAACAGCTAATAGTTTTACGATATTTTTCATTAGGTTAACCAATTTAGCTAAATGGTTGCTTTCAAAAATAGTTAAACTATGAAAAAATAGCTTAAATTTTTTGGTAGTCTTAGTTATGTTAGATAGAGAAGGATTTCGCCCGAATGTTGGCATTATTATTTGTAATGCCAACAATCAGGTGTTTTGGGGTAAACGCATACGTGAACATGCTTGGCAATTTCCACAAGGTGGCATTAACCATGGAGAGAGTCCTGAGCAGGCGATGTATCGCGAGCTGATGGAAGAGGTAGGCCTGCGCCCAGATCATGTCAAGATTTTAGGGCGCACTAAAGATTGGCTACGTTATGAAGTCCCGACCAGTTGGGTGAAAAGAGAATACCGTGGCAGCTATAAAGGCCAAAAACAGATTTGGTATTTATTGCGATTAATCGGCCGTGATACCGATGTATCTTTAAGAGCTACCAATCAACCAGAGTTTGATGCATGGCGCTGGAGCGATTATTGGGTATCTCTTGAGGATGTCATTGAGTTTAAACGTGCAGTTTACGAATCGGCTTTAAATGAGCTTGCACAGCATTTACATCACAATGTACGACAAAATAAAATCAAATAATTCAGATTGTAAATGTTAAGCGTTGAGAAAATGAGCAGATTTAAGGCAGCAAGCATTCATTTGGTGCTCAGCGCGTTAATCGCACTGGCTATGTTGATATTGGTCTTTGGCATTTGGTATCCAGGTGGATATTATCAGTTGCTTGGTGTTAGTAACATCTATTTTATCTTAATGGGTGTGGATGTTGCTTTGGGCCCGTTATTAACCTTAGCCGTTTATAAAGCGGGTAAAAAAGGGTTAAAATTTGATTTAGCCATCATAGCAGCCGTTCAGATTGCAGCATTATTGTATGGTGCAAACGTAGTATTTAAATCTCGGCCAGTGTTTAATGTATTTGAAGATGATGTTTTTAAGGTGGTGCTAGCCTCTGAAATGAATGCAAAAAATTTAGCCCAAGCATCAAAACCAGAGTGGCAAAAACTTTCTATCTTTGGCCCAGCTTTGGTGGCAGCGACTGGCCCAACCGCGGTTGAAGATAAAAATGCGATGATTTTTCAAGATTGGAGTGCTTTTCCTAAGCTATACATCAGTTATGAAAGCCGTAAGCATGAAGCTTTTAAACACGCAAAGCCCTTAACCGAATTAAAAAAACTGTCTACTGAAAATAGTCAAATTATTGACGCGTTTTTAAATAAAGCTAATCGACCTGTTTCAGATTTCATCTATTTTCCAATCGTACATTCGTTTGTGGGAATGACTGCTGTTTTAGATGCTAAAAACGCTGATTTTATGGATATTATTAATATAGACACACCCGACTAGCCGTTTAATTGCCCATCAGTTCACCAAGCTTAATCATTTTAGCGGGTTGCCAATCGGGGTTGAGTTTTATTGTATTCTTTTCAAATAACATGACTACGGTGGAGCCCAATAAAAATCTACCCATTTCTTCACCTTGTTTTAATGTAATTGCTTGATTTTTATACGTCCAAGTCCGTGTGTGGCTGCTACGTGGTGGGTTGATGATGTGATCTTTTGCATCGTGCCACACAGTGGCCATACTGCCTACGATTGTTGCGCCGACGAGTACCATGACAAAACTACCGTATTTTTCTGAGTTAAATTCACACACAACTCGCTCGTTTCTTGCAAATAAACGTGCTACGCCTTGCGCAGTGGTGGGATTAACTGAAAATAATGCACCTGGCACATAAATCATGCTGATGAGCGTTCCATCACAAGGCATGTGAATTCGGTGATAATCTTTAGGGCTTAGGTAAAGGCAAGCGAAATGACCGTCTTCAAACTTTTCGGCGAGTGTTTGGTTTCCGCCAACTAAGGCAAGCGTCGAATAGTAATGCCCCTTAGCTTGAAAAATTTGATCTTTTTCAATAGCGCCAAATTGGCTAATGGCCCCATCGACAGGACAAATAAACTTGGCTGCTGAAAGCGGTCTTGCATTCGCTTTAAGGGGACGGGTAAAAAATAGGTTAAATGATTGGTAGCTTGCAATATCAGTATTTTCTGCTTCAGACATATTCACTGCATAGCGTTTTACAAACCACTTAATCACTGCGGTCGTCACTTTTCCGCCTTCTACGTGTGCTAGCTTGCCCGCCAGCGCGGTGATAGCTTGTTTAGGGATGAGATACTGCATTAACACAGCAAATTTCATGGGGATTTCCTTATAAAATCTGGCCTAATAAAAAAGGCGGGGTGCAAACTGCAGCCCGCCCATTTTCCATCTTAATACTTAAGTGGTGTTTTGATGGTTAAATTAGTTTTTAGATTGATCAACTAATTTGTTTTTTGCAATCCATGGCATCATTGAACGTAATTGGCCACCCACTTGCTCAATTGGATGCGCAGCATTTAAACGGCGACGCGCAGTCATTTCAGGGTAGTTGGTGCGGCCTTCTAAAATGAATTGTTTGGCATAGTTACCATTTTGGATGTTAGCTAAACATGTTTTCATCGCCGCGCGTGATTGATCATTAATCACTTGTGGACCAGTGACATACTCACCATACTCAGCGTTATTTGAAATAGAGTAGTTCATGTTGGCAATGCCGCCTTCGTACATTAAATCTACAATCAATTTCAATTCGTGCAAGCACTCAAAGTAGGCCATTTCTGGGGCATAACCCGCTTCAACTAAGGTTTCAAAACCCGCTTTAACTAACTCAACGGCGCCGCCGCATAAAACAGCTTGCTCCCCAAATAAGTCGGTTTCAGTTTCTTCACGGAAGTCAGTTTCAATCACGCCGCCTTTAGTGCCGCCATTCGCCGCAGCGTATGAAAGCGCAATATCTTTGGCCTTGCCTGATTTGTCTTGGTAAACAGCAATCAATGAAGGCACGCCACCGCCTTTTAAATATTCTGAGCGCACAGTATGGCCTGGGCCTTTTGGTGCAATCATAATTACGTCTAAGTCTGCACGTGGCACGATTTGGTTGTAGTGAATGTTAAAACCATGAGCAAATGCTAAGGCAGCACCTTTTTGCAAGTTTGGGGCAATTTCAGCATCAAAAATACCTGCCATTGTTTCGTCAGGCAGTAATACCATTACAACATCTGCTTGTTTTACAGCGTCAGCAATTTCAAGTGTGTTATGACCTGCCGCAACCGATTTAGCCCATGAACTTCCACCTTTACGAAGACCAATCGTGACTGTTGCGCCACTATCTTTTAGGTTGGCTGCATGCGCATGACCTTGTGAACCGTAACCAACGATGGTTATTTTTTTGCCTTTGATTAAATTAAGGTCTGCGTCTTTATCGTAATAAACTTTCATCATTGCTCCGTATCAATTAATAAATTACTAGCTAAATTTTTAAAATTCTATCGCCACGCCCAATGCCTGAAGCGCCTGTGCGCACAGTTTCGAGAATGGCCGTTTTATCTAAGCTTTCAATAAAAGCATCCAATTTGTTGCCTGAACCTGTCAGCTCAATGGTAAAGCTGCCATCAGCCACATCGATAATGCGACCGCGGAATATATCGCACATGCGTTTCATTTCTTCACGATGTACGCCAGTGGCTTTGACTTTTAGCAACATTAACTCGCGCTCAATAAATTTTCCATCGTTTAAATCAAGTACTTTAACGATATCAATCAATTTATTGAGCTGTTTGATAATTTGCTCAATCACTTCATCTGAACCCGCAGTAACAATGGTCATACGCGATAAAGTTGGGTCTTCAGTAGCCGCCACGGTGAGTGACTCAATATTATAACCGCGTGCAGAAAAAAGCCCTGCCACACGTGAAAGTGCGCCTGCTTCATTTTCCATTAATAGAGAAATAATATGGCGCATTATAAATCCTCCGAACCGATTTGATTCGCCAGTATCATTTCAGATAAGCCTTTGCCATTGGGAATCATTGGAAATACATTTTCTTTTTGGTCGGTAATGAAGTCCATAAACACAAAGCGTGATTTCATATCAAAAGCTTCTTTTAGCGCACCTTCAACGTCGCTTGGCTTGGTAATTTGCATGCCCACATGGCCATAGGCCTCAGCGAGTTTGACAAAATCTGGCAAACTATCCATGTATGATTCTGAGTAACGATTTTCGTAAAAGAACTCTTGCCATTGGCGTACCATGCCTAAGTAGCGATTGTTAAGTAAAATCACTTTGATAGGCAAATGATATTGGGCGCAAGTTGAAAGCTCTTGAATATTCATTTGAATACTGCCTTCACCCGTCACGCAGGCCACTTGCGCTTGTGGATGCGCAAATTGCACGCCCATGGCATAAGGCAAGCCCACGCCCATGGTGCCTAGGCCACCAGAGTTAATCCAGCGACGTGGTTCGTTAAATTTGTAGTATTGCGCGGCCCACATTTGATGCTGACCTACGTCTGAAGTGACAAATGCTTCGCCTTTTGTGACTTCGTGCAATTTTTGAATCACGTATTGAGGCTTAATAAATTCGTCACTTTGTGCAAAGTTTAAGCATAATTTGCTACGCCAAGCTTCAATTTGCTTAAACCAATCGCCAAGTGCTAGGCTATTTTGCTTGGGTTTTTCAGTAGCAACGAGGTCATTCATATCCGCCAATACTGATTTAACATCACCCACAATAGGCACATCAATTTTAACGCGTTTCGAAATAGAGGATGGGTCAATGTCAATATGAATAATGGTTTTCGGATGCGATAAGAAATGTTTAGTATTGCCAATTACGCGGTCATCAAAACGCGCACCTACGGCTAATAATACATCACACTCTTGCATCGCCATATTAGCCTCATATGTGCCATGCATGCCTAACATACCCAAGAAATTTTTGTCAGCAGCAGGAAAACCGCCCAAACCCATTAAGGTACTGGTGACGGGTAAGCCTAGCGATTTTGCTAACTTAATTAAATGTGCAGCAGCGTCACCCAACACTACGCCGCCACCTGAGTAAATCATCGGACGCTTGGCTTCAGTTAATAGCTTTAAGGCTTTTTTGATTTGACCTAAATGGCCTTTGGTCACAGGGTTGTATGAGCGAAGTTGTATGTTTTTGGGGTATTCAAAAGCGTGAAAATGCGCTGTGATATCTTTAGGAATATCGACCAATACTGGGCCAGGACGACCGCTCGCGGCGACATAAAAGGCCTTTTTTATGGTTGCGGCTATATCTTTAACATCTTTAACTAAAAAATTATGTTTAACGCATGGGCGCGTAATGCCAACAGTATCGCACTCTTGAAAGGCGTCTTCGCCAATCGCGTAAGTGGGCACTTGGCCGCTGATAATCACCATCGGAATAGAGTCCATATAAGCCGTGGCAATGCCTGTGACTGCATTGGTGGCGCCTGGGCCAGAGGTCACTAATGCCACCCCAACCTTACCCGTTGAGCGTGAGTAGGCATCAGCTGCGTGCAGTGCCGCTTGCTCGTGACGCACTAATATGTGCTTAAATTTATCTTGATGATAGATGGCGTCGTAAATGTGTAAAACTGCCCCCCCAGGGTAGCCAAATACAAATTCAACGTTTTCTTCATGCAAGCAACGTATGAGAATATCCGCCCCCGAAATTTCTTTCTTAGCGCTTTCTTTATTTGCGCTTTCTTTAGAACTTTGTGCCATGCTTTTATGTTCCGCGTTTTTTAACTCAACATTGTTTTTAAATTAATTTGTTTTTTTTAATTAATATTTTTAATCAAAAATTTGCTTTTTTGAGTGATTTGACTGGTTTGTGTAACAATAAATAATCCAACCCTAGACGATAACGGTTTAAGCGTGTTTGGTCAAGGATTTGTGTGCAAATAGCGTTGAAAGTATGGGGTTTTTTCGCGCAATACTGCTGAAAATGGAAGGTAAAAAATGTCTTTTAAAAATAGCTGGAGATGAAAGGGTTATTGATGGTTAAAGGCATTTAAATTGACGGTTAAAAAGCACGAGCGAAAAACAATGCCTCGCAAGCCTTGCTACATAAGGCTTGCGGGGTAGTGTAAATAAAGATGCATTGAAATTGGCTAAAAAAATTTGAAGTTAAGAGAAAAAATGCAGGTGATTTTTATTGAAATTACCTGCAAAATGCTACTAACGCTCAAGCGGTGGCGCGACTTTAAGCAATTCTTCAACGGTCGTGAGCCCAGCTGCAATTTTTTCAGCCCCATTAACAATCAGCGGTTGCATGCCCTCGCGCTGGGCAAGCTTGGTGAGGTCAGCTAAATTGGTATCTGGGGTGATCAGTTTGCGCAAGGTAGGGGTCATCGTCAGCATTTCATAAATGCCGCTTCGACCCCTAAAGCCTGTATTACGACATTCTAAACAACCCACTGGACGATAAATATGCGCTGGTTTAGGCAATTTAAAATCGCCAACTAACGCATCCCATTGGGCTTGATCAATAGGGGCAGGTTCTTTACAGCTTGGACATAATGTGCGCACTAAGCGCTGCGCCATCACACCTAACACGGTAGAGTGAATCAAGTATGAAGGCACACCTAAATCAAGCAAGCGAGTCACGGCTGATGGCGAATCATTAGTATGCAAGGTGGAGAGTACCAAATGACCAGTGAGCGCGGCTTGTATCGCCATATCTGCGGTTTCTAAATCCCGAATTTCGCCTACCATGATTATATCTGGGTCTTGCCGCATTAGGGTACGAATACAGTCAGCAAAGTTAAGTCCAATATTGGTTTGTACCTGCATTTGGTTAAAGGCGGGTTCTACCATCTCAATCGGCTCTTCCACCGTGCAAACGTTAACTTCAGGCGTGGCGAGCTGGCGTAAAGTCGCATATAGCGTGGTGGTTTTACCTGAGCCTGTTGGCCCCGTGACCAAAATAATGCCATTGGGAGACTTGGTCCATTGTTCCCATGTGGCTGCTTGCGGTTTTGAAAAACCTAAGGTTAAAAAATCGCTTTGGGAAACCTCAGGCGCAAAAATACGCATCACCAGCTTTTCACCAAAAGCGGTGGGCATGGTGGATAAGCGCAGCTCAATTTCTTGCCCAGAGGTGGCCAATGTTTTAATGCGCCCATCTTGCGGACGACGTTTTTCAACCATGTCCATCCGCCCCAATAATTTAATGCGGCTGGTAATGGCATTCATGATATTGGGTGGAAGCTGATAGACTTGATGCAATACGCCATCAATGCGAAAGCGCATAAAGCCTATGTTGCGGCGCGGCTCAAGGTGAATGTCACTGGCACGTTGTTCAAACGCATATTTAAATAGCCAATCTACAATATTCACCACATGCTGCTCGTTGGCATCTAGATTTTTATCTTTGCCAAGCTCAACCAGTTGTTCAAAATTTTGTACACCAACGACTTGCCCAGCTTTGGCTAAATCTGCCGCATTCATCGAGTTAGCAAGGTTGTAGATTTCAGGCAAATAGCGACTGACTTCAAGCGGATTAGCTACCACCAGCTTGATTTTCATTTTAATTAAGCGTTCTAAATCAGGAATCCACTCTGTGCTAAAAGGCTCTGTGGTGGCAATGATAGCCTCACCATTTTTGGCTGAAATGGGCATGATAAATAAACGCTCGGCATAGCCTTGCGAAAATAGTTTTGCAGCAGAGCCAAAGTCTAATTTAAGGGGGTCAATGTGGTAAAAATCTAAACCTGCGCGCAATGCTAGCCAAGTCGATAAGCCCTCTACTGTAAATGGTCGATGTGGTGGTTTAAGGTTTTTCCATTTTTGCTCACCAATCACGATTAAAGGATGTAGTTTTGAGCTATCGAGCTTGCGGTCTTTATAAAGTTTTTCAGCTGCAGCCTTGTCCACCGAACCGTCACTCACCAGCATGCGCAGAACATCGCCTAACGTGAGGCGGCCAGTTGGGTTGGTGATTGTGACAGGGTGATTCATGCTTGGTGACTTTTTACTTATCTCTTTTTAATTAGAGCAGATAACTTATCTTACCATGACAACGTTATAAAATGTGCTAAGAAATTGTGCTAAGTTACTTGATTATCTTCGTTTTATTCGCATTATTTGATTTGCATTATTTTACTCGCATGGATAAATCAATGGCTTGAATATTTTTGGTAATGGCACCGATAGAAATTCTATCCACGCCAGTGAGGGCGATATTTCGCACATTTTCTAAGGTAATGCCACCAGAAGCTTCTAAAATGGCAGGGTTGTTTTGGGTTTTGTTGAAGTTAACGGCCTCGCTTAGTAAGGCAGGAGTAAAGTTATCTAGCAAAATCGAAGTTGCACCAGCATTCAGTGCCTCTTTTAATTGCGCTAGATCTTCTACCTCAATTTGGATACTTTTGTTTGTAGCAAGTGCTAATGCCTGTGCCATCACTGCGCTAACGCTACCTGCGGATGCAATGTGATTTTCTTTAATTAAAATGCCATCATACAAAGCGAGGCGTTGATTTTGTCCGCCACCGACGGTGACGGCATATTTTTGCGCTAAACGCAACCCTGGAATGGTTTTGCGTGTATCTAAAATATGCGCTTGTGTGCCAGCGATAGCGTCTACATAGCAGCGTGTTTGTGTCGCGGTAGCTGATAAAGTTTGTAGAAAATTTAAAGCGCAACGCTCAGCAGTCAGTAGCGAGCGAGCCGTACCCGTAATTTCACACAGTAATTGATTGGAGTTTACCCGCTCACCCTCAGCCACTAACCAATGAATTTTGACCGCACAATCTACCTGTTTAAAAACAGCATTTACCCAGTTGATGCCACAAACTATGGCCGTTTCACGGGCAACAATACTTGCGTTAACTTGCTGTGTGACAGGCACGAGTTGCGCAGTTAAGTCACCCGTGCCTACATCTTCAAGCAAAGCCGCTCGAACTTGGTCATTAACTAAAGCTTCAAAAGCGGTTGAATTGGCTGGATATTGCTGATTAAATAAAGACATAGCGATAATGTTGATTGAGAAATTTGAATTATAATGTGATTCATTGTAAATAGCAGTGAATTCAAAAATTTAGGTATGCAGGCAGAAAAAAATGAAATTTTTATACACAACCAACAGCCCTTATGCCCGCAAGGCACGTATTGTGGCGATAGAAAAGCATGTGGATATTGAACTGCAATCAGTGGTTTTGACTGACCCTGACTGCCCCGTTAAAAATTATAATCCTTTAGGAAAAGTACCTGTGCTTATTATGGATGATGGTGATAGCTTGTATGATTCAAGTGTGATTGCTGAGTTTTTAGATCACCGCACCCCTGTTGCCCATTTAATGCCATTAGATAACACAGGTAAAATTACTGTGCGTCGCTGGGAAGCGCTTGCCGGTGGCGTTTGCGATGCGGCAGTAGCGATGATGCTTGAGCAGCGCAAAGCTATTGAGCAGCAAGATCCAGACTTTATTATTAAGCAGTTAGACAAAGTTAAGCGAGGCTTGAGTGTGCTTAATTTAGATTTAACGGGTAAGAAATGGTGTGTTAATGAGACCTTTGGCTTGGCCGATATTGCAGTGGGCTGTACCTTAGGCTATTTAGATTTGCGTTTTAAAGCGCTAAATTTATTAGCAGAGCATCCGCAATTAGTTAAATTAAATGCAGCACTCGTTCAGCGCGCATCATTTAAAGACACAATGCCAAAAGCAAATTAGCGCTGCAATAAGCAAATGACTTGCCGAATATGGCTGAGCTTAATACATCATTATTTTTTGAAAGGCTAAACTGATGGAAAATGCAGTAGATTTTTTGGCAAAACTGTTAAAGTTAGTGCTTGCCTATGGCCACTATTTGCCTAGCTTCATTTTTTTGTTGGCAGCGGGTATTTTATTCTTCCGCATGAAAAATTGGACTACAGGGTTGATTTTTGGTGGGCTATTGGTGGGGGTTGCTGCTTCGCTGGTGAGTACCACTATTATTCAATTTAGGCTCTTCGATTCAATTGCAGAGTTGGAGCCTGCATTGGCTAAATTAGGGGCGGTCGCTATTTTTGGGTATCTAGTGCAAGCAGTAAGCTTTTTAATATTTGTAGTTGGCTTGCCAAACCCGTTAGAAAAACCTTAACTATTTTGCGTTGGCAATCGCAGCATCCAGTTGGTTGAATATTGCCTTATGCAGGCTTTTTGTATGTTTGTTCCAGTGTTGCCAATCTTTTTCTAAGACAGCTCTTAATTCTTTGGCTTTTTCTAAACTACCATGATTAGCCGCCCATAAAGCGTAAAGTGCGCGTGTTTCGGCTGAGCCAAAATTATCGGCAGCGTA
Source organism: Methylophilaceae bacterium (assembly GCA_049662045.1). GTDB lineage: Bacteria > Pseudomonadota > Gammaproteobacteria > Burkholderiales > Methylophilaceae > Methylotenera. The sequence goes on from JBATAW010000024.1 coordinate 18,811, forward strand.
TATAAATTCTTGTTCAGCGCTGGCATTGTCGCCACTGGCAGCATGGCTTTGTGCCAGTAATACGCTTAACTCTTCCGCTCTAAAACTATTACTTTTTGCCCTTAATGCTTGCAACATTGGAATGGCTAACTGCGGTTGCTGGTTATGAAATTTTGCTTTAGCCGCGCCAAAACAAACTTCGGCGTCACCTGCAAAAGGGCCGTTTAAACAAGCATCAAATTGTTCTACTGCTTCTGCATATTCACCTGCACCATCTAATGCGGCGGCTAAACGCATTCTGTTTTGTACGGTAGGAGTCAGATCAAATGCTAGTCGTGCTTCACGCAACTCTCGCGTCGGGTCGAGCATTTGCATGGCAACGTTAGATACTTTTTTAACGCCACGCTCCATTTTTGAGCTAGGTAAGTACTCAGCAAAAAAATACACTAAACTCCCTAGCAGGGGAAAAGAAAATAAAATTAACAACCAATACATTTGCCTGCCGTTGCGTATTGCATGCACCGCAAAAAACAGGGCAACTAAAATGTGTAAACTGCCTAAAATATAGTGCATGGATGAGCCTTTTTTTGCTATTCAATATTGAGCTTGGATTTTATTTTCGCATAGTCTTGCTGATTAAACAATGCATTCCAAGTGGATTTTATTTCTGCAATTGGGCTGTTATTTGGTGCACATTTAGCCTTAAGTTGCACTTTTTTAGCCATGGTTAGCGCTGGGTTATCAATCATTTGCGCTAGTTCTTGGTCTGACCACTGACTAAATTGCGTTCTAAATTGAATAAACTGTGCTAGCAGGCTGATATTTTGGCGCATAAAGCCTATGGTTGAGGCGGCTTCATGGGTGGCGGCCAAAATCAAGTTATCCAATTTGTCTGCTGCTAGCAGTTGCTGTTCTAAAAATGCTTGTCCTGTATATGATGCATACAACGTTGAATACTGACGGCTGAGAAGCTCAAGTTGCGTTTCTACCGCTAAAAGTGCATGACAAAGCTGGTCAATATTGCTGTCAGAATTGGTGTCAGGCATTATTCTTGCCTAATATTCATACTTAGCCCCAGTTCAGCATTCAGGCGTTCCGCCCAAGCCTCAAACTCGGCAAGTTTTTGTTCTAGTGCACTGATGCGTTTTTTGAGTATATCTACTTCACTTGCGCTCACTGCGTCCAAATGTTGGGTTGTAATGTCGGCATTATATTGGTTGACTAAGGGTTCGCCGCTTAGTAAATGGCACCAGCGCGCCTCGCGTGCGCTCGCCACTTTGGGTAGCAACTGCGTCAGCCTTTCAATACGGCCAGCAGTTTCATCTCGCTCGCTTAGCTCAACTAGTTTTGCCTCAACGGCGGCGGTGTCGGTAAATTTAACCATACGGTCAGCGTTAATGCGTAGCTCACCTAGCGTTTGCGGGCCGCGTAACATGAGTACTGCTAGCAAGGCAACGCCTGCTTCATCTACCCTAAAAACACGACCAGCATTATGCGCATAATGCGCGGTGCGGCCAGAATGTGTTTCTAAAATCAGTGAACGTCGTCTTAAAGCATCTAACGTGGTTTGAATGTCGGCAATATTGCTTTCAATCACTGGGACGCGGCTGGTTTTTTGGTTGCATGCCGCAAGCAATGAATTTAGCGTGAGTGGGTAAGAATCAGGGACGGTAATCGATTTTTCAATTAAGGCACCTAATACGCGGGTTTCTAATAATGAGTAGAGTTCTGCCATCGGAGTTATTCTATTTTTGTTTAAAATTGCGCTGGTGATAATGCCGCCAAGCTTTTGGTTAGATTGCGGTGGTGATAATGCCGCCACCTAGGCACACATTACTTTCATACACCACAGCACTTTGCCCTGCGGTTACCGCCCATTGCTTTTGGCCAAATTTGATAGTGACTTCAGTTTGGCTTAACGCGTCTATTTCACAGGGGGCATCAGGTTGGCGATAACGGGTTTTAGCGGCGTATACCCAGTTGGTGATGGGTTCTTCATTATCAATCCACGTCAGTTGCCCAGCGGTTAAGCCATCACTCAGCAGTAATGGATGCTCGTGACCCTGCACCACGATGAGCTCGTTTTTGTCCATATCTTTTGCCGCAACAAACCAAGGTTCACCGTTGCTTTCACGGCTGCCACCTATTTTTAGACCTTGACGCTGACCTAATGTGTAGTACATTAAACCTTCATGTTGACCAACTGTTGTGCCTTCAAGGGTTTTAATGTCACCAGGATTGCGTGGTAAGTATTGGCTTAAAAATTCTTGAAAAGGTCGCTCACCAATAAAGCAGATGCCAGTGGAATCTTTTTTATCGGCATTGATTAAGCCTGCTTGACGAGCGATTTCGCGCACTTCACGTTTTAAATATTGACCGAGCGGAAATAAAGTTTTGCTGAGTTGCGATTGATTTAAGCGATATAAAAAGTAGCTTTGGTCTTTGCTACCGTCATCGGCTTTCATCAACTGAAACAGCCCAGGTTTTAGCGGATTTTCACGCACTTGCGCATAATGTCCTGTGGCGATTAAATCCGCACCCATGCCTACAGCGTGGTCTAAAAACGCTCTAAACTTAATTTCAGCATTGCATAAAATATCTGGATTAGGCGTGCGGCCGGCTTGATATTCGCTTAAAAAATTGGCAAACACACGGTCTTTATACTCTTTACTAAAGTTAACTGCTTCAACATCAATGCCGATTTTATCAGCTACAGATACCGCATCAATTAAATCTTGTTTGCTTGAGCAATATTCATCGGTGTCGTCGTCTTCCCAGTTTTTCATAAATAAACCCATGACTTCATAGCCTTGCTCTTTGAGCAGCAAAGCCGTCACGCTTGAGTCCACGCCACCAGAAAGGCCAACAACTATTTTTTTCTTACCCATGTAACTCCCCGCCATGCATCAGATTAGATGCTATTAGGCTATAATTTTAACACCGTTGGCACTAATATTTCTGGCTGATTTTGACTGTCATCGTTGATGGTCAGCACTCAGTCAAAAGATACTGAGTCTAATAAAAAGTAAACATCAACGTGACGGTACGTTCTCAATTGTAAAAATAAAGGAAAAATCTCTATGGGATTATTTGATTTTTTAAAGAAAAAACCAGCTGATGAAGATGTTAAACCTCAGCCTAGCGTTGAGCAAAGTCAACCATCGACCCCTGCTAAAACGCCTTATCTGGGCGATTTAGAAAAAACACAACGGATTGGTCAGCTAGTGCAAACCCCACATACAGAACGTGATGATGCTTGGCAACAGGCATTTTTAGAGAATGCGCTTCAAGCCAGTTTTCGTTGTGGTGACCCACAAATCATCACAGGGCCTGATGGTTTTCCATATTTTCAACTGTTTTTGCCTGAGCCTAATCAACCATTTCAATGTTTTGTGATTGAGCATATGAAAGATGACTTTTTGTTAAGTTCAGGCTATGGCGTGGTGATTAACCCAACTCAAGCGCAGCCAGACTGGGTGTTTAGCTATGGAGACATTGTTAACTTACACATTAACCAGGCTTTTTACACCACTGGAAAAACGCTTTTTTCTAAAAACGCGCAGCAAGATGAGGTGATTAAAGAAAATGAAGAAGTATTGACTGGGCAGCCAGCAGAAAGTATTTTGCCTGCCGCTACACGGCAAGTGTTAAGTCAATTTTTAAAAGCGCAAGGGGTTGTTGAGCCTAAAGTGTTATTAATGCAGCGTAGCAATCCACAAACTAAAGAGATGACGCAAGATATTGTGTTGAACACAACACCTGAAAATTTTGAAAGTGAAGAAAAATACCGCGCTGTAATGCAATCTATCCGTTGGTTTTTACCAAATCATTATAGCTACGCGGGCATGAGCGAAAAAACATTATCTAATTTTATGCCGCTTTAGAACTGTAAATTTAAAAACGGTCAATTTAACGGGGGGAAAGTAGTGAATACCATCAACTTATTTTTAATCACTTTTAAGGCTGATTTTAGCAACACATTGTTTGACCTGCTCGCTAAGCCAGTCTGCATGCGGCTTGCAGCGGCATAAAAATCGCTCGCAGGATTTTTTTGATATATTTTTGGCGCTATAAATGCGTTATTAAGTCGAGTGGATATTGTTTTCCGCTTAAGTAATCTTCAAAACAAGTCAGCACTTGTGGGCTACGCATTAGGTGCGCTTTTTCGCGAATTTCTACAATGCTCATCCATACAGTACGGATAATGCCATCATCTAGCGCTTGTTGTGGGTAGTGCGTGCCAATGTTGCCAATAAAGGCAAAGCGGAGATAAGTTGTGTCATTATGCTCGTGCTTCCAATGATAAATGCCGAGCATCGCGATTGGTGTAAAGTCGTAGGCGGTTTCTTCTAGCGTTTCGCGAATAGCGGCTTCAATCAGGGTCTCGTTGTCTTCTAAATGGCCAGCAGGTTGGTTAAAACGGTTGCCACGGTCGGTCGTTTCTTCTACCAGTAAAAATTTGCCATTTTGTTCAACAATAGCGGCAACGGTGGCGTGGGGCATCCATTGATGTGAGGTTTGCATTTTAAGTTGAGTCATCGCTGTATTTTAACGCGAATTGTTATTTTTAGCTGCATACGCATATTGATAAAGCGTAGATAACTTTTATTTCATGAGGCGAATTTTGTAAGCGCTTGCCAATATGCGACAATGGCGACCAATCAATAAGGTACTTATACGAAATGATTTTAACCCTTTTAATGATTGCGAGTATTTTATACCTTGCGCTACAGCTTGAAGATAAGCTCAAAGTTCCCACGCCACTAGGCTTGATTGCCTTATCTTTTACAGCGCACTATGCCTTTCAACAGGCGCCGATTATGACGGGTAATGATGATAAATTTGCATTACTCGTGATCTTTTTACTGCCTATTTTATTAATCTCAGATTCACTTGAGCTTCGTTTAACAGAATTGAAAAAGCATGCTTGGAGTTTATTGTATTTAGCGGTGGTGGCAGTCGTTATTTCTATTTTAATCGCATTTCCCGTAGCCCATTGGCTATTAGCGCCATATCAACTCTCAGCCGCAGCCGTCATCGTTTTATTTGCAATGGTGTTAGCCACTGACCCTGTTTCAGTGGTGAGTATTTTTTCAAAGTTTGAATTACCGCACCAACTCAAAATATTGGCCGAAGGTGAAAGCTTATTTAATGATGCAACCGCCTTAATTGTATTTGTATTCATTGGCTTATATGCGTTAGAAGGCGGTGAGCTCACCGCCATTTATATTGCTGAAATTAGCATGATGGTGATTGTCGGCTCATTATTGGTCGGTGTAATCGTTGGTTATATCGGGTTGCGATTGATGAAAACGACCGAAAATAGAATGGCTGAAATGATGGTATTGATCATAACAGGTTACGGTGCATTTGAAATTTCTGAGCACTTTTATACCTTGCTAAATTTATTTGGAGCATCTTCTCACTTGCACTTATCGGGCATACTGTCTTGTATTTTTGCTACCATTACAGTCAATCACGTCATTAATAAAGCAACAGATGATGAGGTCAATAGTGATGAAATTGCCCTGCATGAAGAAGCGGATAAACTGAATACTTCATCAAGCGTTGTGAGCTTGTTATTGCAAAGGGTGAAAGCCACTTTTGAAGAGCGTAATCGCCATCTGCGCACTAAAGAAGATGTGCAATTGCTAGCGATGGTGGCCAATACCATATTGTTTGTGGCGATGGCTGAAATGATTGATATGGATTTACTATGGCAATACCGCACTGAAATTATTGCCATGTTTATTGCCACAACGGTTATTCGTGCCATTGTCATGGGCATCTTTGTTTGGATGAGTCACAAAACTGACAAAATGGTCACTGTTAATTTGCGATGGGGCAGTGTGCTCACTTTTGCAGGTATTAAAGGTGGGTTATCTATTGTGATGTTGACCATGATTCCAGATAGTTTTGAACACCTCGCGCTATTTAAAGCAGTGGTTGTTGGTGTGATTATGCTTTCAACTTTCGTTTATTCTCTCGCTTTGATTGTGCTAATTAAACGAAATCAAGCCGTTTTTAGTGTAGAAAAAGCAGCTGAACATGAGCACCATTGTTAATCAGAGGTGAATTTCTAAATGAATATTCTAAAAGAATTTTAAGTATGAACCCTAAAATTTATCTTGCCTCACAAAGCCCGCGACGCGCGGAACTGCTTAAGCAAATGGGTGTCGATTACATCAAGATGCCTGCAAATATTGATGAATTACCTTTAAAAAATGAACTACCGATTGATTATGTATTGCGTGTAGCGCGTCAAAAAGCGGAGGTTTGTGTACAGGCATTAGGCTATGTGAACTTACCCATTTTAGCGGCGGATACTACGGTAGTCCTCAATGATAAAGTGTTAGGAAAACCCTTAGATGATGACGATGCGCGTGCAATGTTAAGTGCGCTATCTGGTCGTGTGCATGTGGTACACACGGCGGTGGCATTGGCTTATCAACACACATTAGAAGTCGTTCTTTCATCCACCAACGTTGAGATGATGCCGCTTTCAAATTCGCAAATTGAGGCGTATATTGCCACTGGCGAACATCGCGATAAAGCTGGCAGCTATGGTATTCAAGGCTTAGCCGCGATGTGGATTAAGCGTATTGAAGGTAGTTATACTGGGGTGATGGGCTTGCCGTTGTTTGAAACAACACAATTATTAAGAAAAGCAGGGGTAATGACCTTATGAACCAGGAAATATTAATTAATGTCACGCCGCAAGAAACCCGCATTGCCGTAATGGAGCTTGGCGTGGTGCAAGAGATACACATCGAGCGTAGCACTTCACTGGGTTTAGTGGGTAATGTGTATCGAGGTGTTGTGTGCCGTGTATTGCCTGGCATGCAATCAGCCTTTGTTGAAATTGGCTTGCAGCGTGCGGCGTTTTTGCATGCGGGGGATATTCATGAGTGTGTGCAGGCTGAAACGCCATTGCCCATTCAAAGCGTATTACGTGAAAGTCAGTCTGTCATGGTGCAAGTGATTAAAGAGCCCATGGGTACAAAAGGCGCGCGATTGACCACACAAATTAGCATCGCTGGTCGATTTTTGGTTTATTTACCCCAACAAAAGCATATTGGGGTCTCTCAACGAATTGAAAACGAAGTAGAGCGTGAAGCATTAAAAGACCGATTAACGAAAATATTGCCTGAAAATTTTATGGGTGGTTACATTATTCGTACCATGTGTGAAACAGCTACCGATGCGGAATTGCAGGCAGATATAGATTATTTGACCAAAACTTGGGCACACATTCTGGCTAAAAATACAGAAGTGCCTGAGCGCTCGCTCATATTTCAAGATTTAAATTTGCCAATGCGCGTACTGCGTGATGTGGTGTGTGCTAATACAGAAATTGTGCGCGTTGATTCAAAAGAAACCTTTGAAATATTGGTGGACTTTGCTAATTTATATGCCAATACCGCAGTTAATAAGCTGGTTCACTATCATGGCGATCGCCCCATATTTGATTTGTATAACCTTGACCAAGAAATTGAGAAGGCCATGTCACGCAAAGTGGAGCTTAAATCTGGGGGGTATTTGATTTTTGACCAAACTGAAGCGTTAACAACGGTTGATGTCAATACTGGCAGTTTTGTTAGCGGAAAAAATTTATCCGATACCATTTTTAAAACTAATCTAGAAGCTGCGCAAAGCATTGCGCGCCAGCTAAGGTTACGCAATTTAGGTGGCTTGATTATTATCGACTTCATTGATATGGATGAAGAGGCGCAACGTGAGCTGGTGCTACAAGCACTGAGTAAAGAGGTCGAGTATGACCGTTCACGTACCAGTATTAGTAGTTTTAGTGCCCTAGGTTTAGTTGAAATGACGCGTAAACGCACCCGTGAAAGCTTAGCGCATACCCTATGTGAGGCATGTCCAACTTGCCAAGGACGTGGCGAAATTAAAACGGCACAAACTGTGTGTTATGAAATATTACGCGAATTATTACGTGAAGCTCGTCTGTTTAACGCGCGTGAATTGCGCATATTAGCCGCGCCAAAAGTGATTGATATGCTGCTTGAAGAGGAATCACAAAGCTTAGTGAATTTATCAGACTTTATTGGCAAGCCAATTTCAACGCAAGTGGAACGTAGCTACAACCAAGAAAATTTTGATATTATTTTAATGTAATCATGAGCCGCGCCAGTTGTGTTATTTAGCTTCTTAAAAACCTAAAAAAACCTTTTTAAATCTACGCGCATTTTTAATGCCGCTGTTACCAGTGCTTGATATCCGCACTCTAGGCCGTTTCCAGAGCGGTAGTGGCAATTGACCTAATTTAAAGTGTCAGAACCAGGGGCATTTAACGGCGTATTATTGGATAAAGAAGTATTGACTGGCAGGTTAAAATCAATTTCAGGCGCAACTATCTCTTCAATTTTAGGCTTACGCGAATTAAATTTTGCACAGCGCATCAACTTTAGCAAAATGCCGTCTAGCTCGTTCGATTCTTTTTGTACTTTATTATAAGCATTTTCCGCTAAAGCTAATTGCTCCGAGAGTTGATCCGCGCTGTTATGCGCTTCCATTAGTGCGGCGGCACGTGCATCAAGTGAATTTTTATGCGTATCGATTTGTTCTCTCAGCTCGTCAACGACGAAATTTAACCAGTTGGTGCAATCACCATGCGCTTCTTCAAAGGTAAGCTGAATTTGAGCACCTAAACTCACATAATAGCGACGAATTAAAAAATGCTTTTCAGTCAATATGTTGATAGGATCAGCGCAAAAGTCTGAGGTGATTTTTTCTAAAGTTATCATCGTGTTGGTAAACTTAGACATATCCAAAGCATTCGCTTCTGTTTTTTCAAAGCCGTGCTTGTTAAAAAATAGTTGATATAAATCATCCGCTTGCCGTTTGATTGCTTTGCTTTCTAGCAAAATATCAGAGGCTAAGTTGTTGGCCTGCGCTGTTAGTTCTTTCATGCTACGGTTTAAGCCTGTAGTGGTCCAACTATCGCCCATATCTTGCCGCGTTCTGGCCAGCGTCGTGTCTAAGTAGCCTAAACTTAAATGACGTAGCAGTTTATCGCCTAAGCGTTTAATTTTCTCTGTCCCTTGATTAAAAGAGATTAAAGAGGCTTCGTAACGTTTACGCTCGGCAACCACATTTGCTAACAACTCTTTAGAGGATTCACGACTTTGCGTATGTAAAGTGCGTAATTCATCCAATTGTATTTTTGCGCCGTCCACACGCATCTTCGCTACCTTACGAGAGGCACGTATCATGTTAGAACATTCCGTCACCACGGCATGGCCTAAAATATCATGTTTAGCATCAATGAGTTGCGTAGCAAGCGCGTCTTCTAATAAGCCAATACCACTACGTTTAAGTAATGCGTCATCTTTTCTAATTTTTGCAAGCAATGCTTTTTGCGCAGAAATGGCATAAACGTTTCTGGTATCTACCCCTAACTCTTGCGCGGTATTTTGCTTTTGTTTGTAAATCATGTTTTCTAGCTCAAGGGGTGTTTCCAGACCATCCCAGAGCGTATCGACTTTATTTAACACCACTAACTTATGTGCGGCACGCTTATGCACGTAATCTGTCCAAATTTGCATGTCAGATTTGGTCACACCAGTATCGGTAGCGGTTAAAAACAGTACTGCATGGGCACTTGGGATGACGCTGAGCGTGAGTTCAGGTTCTGCACCCATGGTGTTTAAACCAGGGGTATCAATGACCACTAAGCCATTTTTTAATAGAGGATGTGGAAAGTTAATGAGCGCATGACGCCAAGCGGGAATTTCAATCGTGCCGCTTTCCGCCAGCATTCTGACCATACTAAGGTCATTTTCATTCCAAAAATCTAGACTTTTTGCAATCTCTAAGCTGACTTTTCTGGTTTTAGCCAGCACAGATAAAGATTGCTTCATAGCGTCTGCAGAAGAAGCATCAAGGCGAATTTTATACCAAACATCTGGCGTGGTTTTTAAGTAAGCAAGAGAGTCATCTTTGACTCTGGTTTCGATAGGCAATAGTCGAATACTCGGTTCTTCGCGGTCATCCCAAAAAATCTCTGTCGGGCACATGGTCGTGCGCCCTGGCGCGCTAGGCAATAAGCGCTGATTGTAATCGGAAAAAAATAGGGCATTAATCAGCTCAGTTTTACCCGTGGAAAATTCGGCTAAAAAAGCCAAAATTAGCTGGTCGTGCTTTAAATTTTCTTTAATATCATAAAGGCGCAACTCTTGAATAGAGTCAATTTTAGACTCGTAGCCAAGCCAATCTATGTATTCATCAATTGCTGAAATAAGATTTGCGCGCCAAATCGAATATTCGGTGATTTTTCCACTCAAACTCGTGGCTATTGGCAGAGAGTCTTGTGGTGGATCAGTCATTTTATTGATCATATTGGTCACTTTCTACTCATCACGATACGGCGGGCAAAATTAAATAAGAGAGCAAATGCTGCTGTAAACCGCTTAACATATAAAGCAAAAACTGTGCCCCTGCGGTAAAGGCAAGTGGACTTAAATCAACGTTGCCTACAAGTGGAACACACTTTCTAAAATAGCGCATTACTGGGTTGGTAAATTGGTGTAAAAGTGGCATAACGGGAGAATCGGGATGCACCCAGCTTAAAATGACGTGCAGTAACACAGCAATGATAAAGCCAGTGATGGAAATGTTTAAAATACCAAATATAGACGTAGCAGTGATGGCAAGCAAGGCGCTGCTACCATAGCCTAATGCATGCATCGGCCCATTCCAAAATATGGCTGCGGCTAGTAGCCACTGTGCAATTAATGCTAGTAGAAGGGTAGCAGTATCAAGTTTGCCAAAGCTCGGTAAGATTCGCCTCGCTGGTTTAACTACAAAGTTAGTTAATTGAACAACGAGCTGCCCAAGTGGGTGCTGAAATGGAATTTTGACTAGCTGAAAGTAGAAGCGTAACAAAAATAACCCTGTTATAAAATTCAACAGGAGTTGCACTATAAAAATGAAAGCATTACTGAGCAAGTGTATCCCCCAAAGCGCGTGACTTTTCGGCTGCCGCCATGGCTGCCTGTAGCATGGCATTTTTTATGTTAGCTGCTTCAAGGGCTAAAATACCTTGTTCAGTGGTGCCACCTTTTGAAGTGACTTGAGCGCGTAATGTTTTAACGTCTTCTGTGCTATGTTTAGCAAGCATGCTGGCGCCAGCAAAGGTTTCTAGGGCGAGCAGACGCGCATGGTCAACTGGCAAGCCCAGTGCCACCGCCGCGTCAGATAAAGCTTCAATCAAGTAAAACACATACGCTGGTCCACTACCTGAAATTGCGGTAATGGCATCCATTTTTGACTCATCATCGAGCCACAATATAAGGCCAACTGCTGATAGAATTTTGGCGGCTTGTTCACGTTGCGCTGTCTTAACTTGAGGCAAAGCAAACAGGGCTGATACCCCAGCTTGAATTTGTGCAGGTGTATTCGGCATCACACGTACAATGGAGGAGTGAGCATTTAACCAGCGTGAAATATCTGCGCTGCGCACCCCTGCGGCAATGGAAATAACGAGTTGTGAGGTGAGCAACGGCGCAATTTGCTGGCAAACATCATGAAGCTGTTGAGGTTTTACCGCTAGCAGAATAACTTCATCTATCATATTTTCACTAGGCACACTGCTATATTCAACCGCAGTTTGCACATCAAAGTCAGCAATTAATTGAGTACGCTTTTCAGCAGTAGGTTCAATCACAGTAATATTTTGCATATCGAAACCATTGATTTTTAAGCCACCAATAATAGCCCTTGCCATGTTGCCGCCGCCGATAAAACTAATGTGCATTGTATTTATACCTTTATCAAATGTTGATGATTACTTTGTTGGGTAATTCCTTGCGCCAAATAAACCAGAACCTATGCGTACCATCGTCGCCCCTTGCTCGATAGCGGCTAGATAGTCCTCAGACATGCCCATCGAAAGCGTGTCGAGCTTAAAGCCTTGCGTTAGTAAATTATCGTAGCAATGTCGCATTTCTTTAAATTGCTCACATTGCTTTTGCACATCCTGCGTCGGCGCAGGAATCGCCATCAATCCGCGTAACTGCAAGCGCGGCATTTGTGTTATTGCGGTTGCCAACTCGGCCAAACCGTTGGGCTTGACGCCGCTTTTACTCGCCTCATCACTAATATTGACCTGAATACATACTTGTAAAGGCGGTAAATTGCTAGGTCTTGCCTCGTTTAAGCGTTGCGCAATTTTTAATCTATCAATACTTTGTACCCAAGCAAAATGTTGAGCAATAAGCTGCGTCTTGTTACTTTGTATCGGCCCTATAAAATGCCATTCAATGCTTAAGTCGCTCAGTGCGGCCTGTTTTTCTATCGCTTCTTGTAAGTAATTTTCACCAAACTGGTGAATACCCGCCGCAAAAGCCTCGCGGATGACAGTCGCAGCTTGCGCCTTGGAAACCGCTAACAACCTAACGTTATTTAAGTCAGCTACACCCAGTTTAATGGCTTGAATGTTGCTTAGCATCGCCTGCAAGTTGTTGTAAATTGTAGTCACTGTCGTATATCTACAAAGATGATGCGTTAATTCTAACATCATTAATTAAGAACTTGAAATAACTTATTGATTAATATACAGTAGTCAGTATATCATTCAATTTTGCCTTTTGGCTACCGTTAACCTTATTAGGAGTCCGCTGTGGATATTTCAGATTTACTTGCTTTTTCGGTGAAAAATAAAGCATCAGATTTACACCTCTCTGCGGGCTTGCCACCGATGATACGTGTGCATGGGGATGTTCGCCGTATTAACGTGCCAGCCATGGACCACACGCAAGTGCATGACATGATGTATGACATTATGGGTGATGGGCAGCGTAAGGTTTTTGAAGAAACCTTAGAGTGCGACTTTTCTTTTGAGATTCCAAATTTAGCGCGCTTTCGTGTCAATGCGTTTAACCATAATCGTGGGGCGGGTGGCGTTTTTCGTACCATTCCTTCTAAAATATTATCCTTAGAAGCGCTAAATTGCCCACCGATTTTTAAAGAAATTGCCGAAACGCCAAGAGGGCTTTGTTTAGTCACAGGGCCTACAGGCTCAGGAAAATCGACGACATTAGCCGCGATGATTGACTATATTAATGATACTGAATTTGGCCATATTTTGACGGTGGAAGATCCCATTGAGTTTGTACACCAATCAAAAAAATGTTTAATCAATCAACGTGAAGTTGGGCCGCATACGCTTTCATTTAACAACGCCTTACGTTCGGCATTGCGTGAAGATCCTGATGTCATTTTAGTGGGTGAAATGCGCGATTTGGAAACCATACGCTTAGCACTCTCTGCGGCAGAAACTGGGCACATGGTGTTTGGTACACTACATACTAGCTCTGCAGCTAAAACCATCGACCGTATTATTGACGTGTTTCCCGCGGCAGAAAAAGAAATGGTGCGCTCCATGTTATCAGAGTCTTTGCGTGCCGTTATTTCACAAACTTTACTGAAAACTAAAGATGAGCAAGGTCGTGTGGCCGCACATGAAATTATGATTGGCACCCCAGCGATTCGTAACTTGATTCGTGAAGGCAAGATTCCGCAAATGTATTCTGCGATTCAAACTGGGCAAAATGTTGGCATGCAGACACTTGATCAAAATTTACAAGATATGGTTAAACGCAATATTGTTTCAGCCAATGAAGCGCGTTCAAAAGCGGCCAATAAAGATAACATTATGGGTTAGTTGGGTTTAAAAAAAGATAGTTTGTTAAGTTTGCGATAAGGGTAGAAAATGGATAAAAGTCAGACCGAAAAATATATATTTGATTTACTTCGCTTAATGATAGCAAAAAAGTCATCTGATTTGTTTATCACGGCTGATTTTCCGCCTGCGATGAAAATTGACGGTAAAGTAACGCCTGTTAGCAGTCAGGTGTTGACCGCGACGCAATCGCGCGAAATCTCTCGTGCTGTGATGAACGATAGGCAGACCGCTGAATTTGATGCAACCAATGAATGTAATTTCGCGATTGGGTTGCCTGGTGTTGCCCGTTTTCGTGTAAATGCTTTTATTCAACGCGGCTCAGTCGGGCTTGTATTTAGAACCATTACCACTAAAATACCAGAGTTTGATGACCTTGGTTTGCCTGAAGTATTAAAAGAAGTGGCTATGACAAAACGAGGTTTGGTTATTTTTGTTGGGGCTACAGGCTCAGGCAAATCCACCTCGATGGCGGCGATGCTGGGTTATCGCAACGCCAATAGCTATGGCCATATTATCACCATTGAAGACCCTGTTGAATTTGTGCACGAGCACCGCAATTGTATTGTGACGCAACGTGAAGTTGGGGTAGATACCGATAACTGGCAAATCGCTCTTAAAAATACGCTACGTCAAGCACCTGATGTGATTTTGATTGGTGAAATTCGTGACCGTGAAACCATGGACTACGCCATTGCCTTTGCTGAAACTGGCCACTTATGTATGGCAACCTTGCACGCGAACAGCACCAATCAGGCTTTAGACCGTATTATTAACTTTTTCCCAGAAGAACGCCGTCAACAACTACTCATGGATTTGTCGCTCAACACTAAAGCTTTCGTATCGCAACGCTTAATTCCAAAAAAAGAGAGCAAAGGTCGCGTAGCAGCCATAGAAGTGATGCTTAATTCCCCGTTAATTTCAGATTTGATTTTTAAAGGCGATGTGCATGAAATTAAAGAAATTATTTCAAAATCTCGCGAGTTAGGCATGCAAACATTTGACCAGTCGTTGTTTGATTTGCATGAAGCCGAAATGATTACCTACGAAGATGCGCTGCGTAATGCTGACTCAGTGAACGATATTCGCCTCAAAATTAAACTGGAAGGTAAAGCCGCGCATGGTAAAGATCTCGGAGCTGGTTTAGCGGGTTTAGGTATTGTGTAATTAAGTCAATTTTCTCTCGAGTAACCGCGAGGGTTATGCCTGCAGATTATAGGTGCTATCGCTCATTATTCATACGACAAAAAATTAATGCTCTGGAAGCCGCATTCTAGGCTGCTTCCAGAGCATCAAAATAAGATGACGTTTAAATCCGTGTTATTTTATGCTAAAAACAGTCAAATTCATTGGCTAAAATCTGCTACAAAAGATCCCACATTTTTTTGATTTTTCCTCAATACTCTTTTCAAAAATGGCATACTGTTAGTTATGCTAAATACCTATCAAGTAGAAAATAACCTGCAAGCAGATAACACCCTGTTTGCAGCGATTGATTTAGGATCTAATAGTTTTAGATTAGAAATCGGGCGTCTTGATAACGGGCATATCGAGCGTGTGGAATATCTAAAAGAGGCGGTACGCCAAGGTGGTGGCTTAGACGAAAATCACTATTTGTCCGCTGAGTCTATCGAGCGCGGTGTTCGTTGTTTAGCACGATTTGGTGAGCGCATCAAAGGGTTTGATGCCGCGCATGTACGCGCAGTGGCGACGCAAACTTTGCGCGAGGCGAAAAATCGTGATGCGTTTATCAAGTTAGCTAAAAAAGCATTGGGCTTTGAGGTTGAGGTAATTTCTGGGGTGGAAGAGGCGCGCCTAATTTACCAAGGCGTCAGTCGGTTTTTGCCACAATCAAATGAGCGGCGCTTAGTAATTGATGTCGGCGGGCGGTCAACCGAATTTATTCTTGGGCAGAGCTTCATAGCACACCACACGGCTTCATTGCATGTTGGTTCAGTGGCATGGTCGTTAAAACACTTTGCGACTGGGGACTATACAGAAAAATCTTTCATTCGGGCTGAAATTGCTGCCGAGTCAATTTTTGAAACACTAGGTGAGCACTTTAACCATCAGCAATGGGACATTGCCTACGGGGCATCTGGAACCATGGGTGCGGTGGCCGATGTACTGATGCAACATGACCGGCCAGCAGACCAAATCACTTATGCAGATTTACAGTGGCTACGTGATGTATTATTACGCGCTAAACATATTGATAAATTACGATTGCCAGGGCTAAAAGAAGATCGCAAGCCTGTAATAGCAGGCGGCTTGTCTATTTTAATGGCCATTTTTGACTTTTTGAAAATTGATACCCTTAACGTGGCAGCAGGCGCACTTAGGCATGGCGTGTTATATGACATGCTAGCAAAAACGGGTGAAATGATCGATTTAAGAAACGCATCAATTCAGCGATTGGTTCGTAAATTTGCAGTAGATGAATTCCAAGCCAGCAATGTGGCAGAAGTGGCCAGTCAGCTATTCAGCAAAATATCAGAAAATATTCATTTTTTATTAAATGAACAACAAACCCATGCCAACAAACTGCGCTCGGCGGCATTTTTGCATGAAATTGGCCGCATTGTTTCACCGATTGATGCGCAATTACATGGGGCTTACATCCTCGAGCATACTGAGCCAGCAGGGTTTTCTCAACATGAATTACACTGCTTAAGCTTATTGATATTAGGCTGCAAAGGTAAATTAAAACGCTTAGAGGCAGATTTTTCTGACCGAGCTTTTGTCATGCAATTAATCTGTTTGCGATTAGCCGTTATTTTTTGTCATGCTAGAAATAAGCCTAATCTGCAAGACATTAAGCTTAAAGTCAAACAATTTACGATACAGCTTATACTACCAAAAAACTGGCCTGATAAGTTTCCTCAAACTCACTATTTGCTTGAAGAGGAAGTGATTGCATGGCAAAAGCTAGGCGGCCAAAAAGTTGATTGGCGTTTTGAAGTAGCGTTATTCTAATAAATGGTTTTATACACTTCCAAATTCAATGATTGGTGTTATGTAGTAGTGTAGTCCAGTGTTTTTGAATTTTTGCTTAAGTTGAGCAACTAATTCTGCAGCAATTGTAGTCTCTGTATGAACAACAAATTGTAGTTTTTTCTGACGCCCCGTCACCTGTTCTAGTGCGCTATAGCTTTTTTCTCTAGCACCGTGTCCATCAATTTTACTCGTGCTAAAGCCGCTGATTTCAGTTTGCATTAACAACCAATCAATCATTGCTTCCTCTAGTGATGGGCTGGTAATTAATGTTAATAAACAAGGTGTCATTGATTTATCCCTTTGGTTAATACCGATTTGACTTCTTTGTTAAATTTTTGGAATAAAATTGGTAGAATAATCAGCGTTAAAATAGTTGATGTGACTAAGCCGCCAATCACAACAATGGCGAGCGGACGTTGGATTTCAGAACCAGGACCACTAGCGAAAAGCAATGGTATTAAGCCAAATGCGGCAATACTAGCGGTCATCAGCACTGGGCGTAATCTGCGTTTTGCGCCTTCCATCACAACATCTACTATCGGCAACCCTTGATCTACCAATTGGTTGAAATAACTCATCATAACAACGCCATTTAATACAGCAATGCCAAGCAAAGCGATAAATCCTACTGAGGCTGGCACTGAAAGATATTCTCCAGAAACCCACAAAGCAAAAACACCGCCTATCATGGCAAATGGAATGTTTGACAAAATAAGCGCGGATTGTTTTACTGAGCGAAAAGTAGCAAACAGCAATAAGAAAATTAAGCCCAGTGCAAGTGGCACAACCACACCCAAGCGGGCTGCAGCACGCTGTTGATTTTCAAACTGCCCACCCCATTGCATAGAATACCCTTCGGGTAATTTAACTTGCTGGGCAATTTTATTTTTTGCTTCGCTCACAAAGCCGACTAAGTCACGACCGCGCACGTTAGCCACCACTACCACCATGCGCGCGCCACGTTCGCGGTCAACTTTCACTGGCCCTTCTACACGTTCTAGTTTTGCAACACTAGACACTGGCACATTCACGCCATTGGGTAAGGTCAACATTAAATTAGCGAAGTCCGCAGGAGATTGGCGAAGTGCATCTGCACCACGTAATAATATGGGCGTACGGCGCTGATCTTCTTGTACGATGCCGACTAATTGACCTTCAAGTTGCGAGCGTAAAATTGATTCAATCTGGCTAATATCAATGCCTAAACGGCCTGCGGCAAGGCGATTAACTTCAATTTTCAAATATTGCACGCCATCATTCTGCGGTGTATAAACATCCTCTGCACCGTTCATAGATTTAATCGCATTAACGGTCTCTTGCGCTGCTTGATTTAATTTCGCTAAATCACTGCCAAAAATTTTAATTGCCAGGTCGCCACGTACGCCTAAAATCATTTCATTGACGCGCATTTCAATGGGTTGCGTAAACGCATACGCCATCCCTGGCATGTCGGTTGCCACTTTGCGAAGCGCATCAATTAGTTTGGATTTATCAGGAGAACGCCATTCTGACCGTGGTTTGAGCACTAAAAAGTTATCCGTTTGGTTCAAGCCCATTGGGTCCAGACCTAGCTCATCAGAACCTGCGCGCGAGACAATACCTTTAACCTCAGGTACATTGGCCAGTACGGCGTGCTGCACTGCGCTATCTAACTCAACAGACTTTGCTAAATTAATAGAAGGTAACTTTTCAATTTGCATAATAATATCGCCCTCATCCATTGTTGGCATAAACGTTTTGCCAATTTGCAGATAGACGAAAACAGTCACTGCCAATGCTATCAACGCGGCTATGATGACTTTTTTGCTATTAACAAGAGACCATTTTAAAGCTGGCTCGTACAGGGCTAAGGATTTACGCACTAGCCAAGGCTCTTCGTGGCTTACTTTGCCGAGCAGAAATGAGGCCAAAACAGGGATAATTGTCAGGGAAAGTATTAACGAACCTGACAAAGCAAACACGATGGTGAGTGCAACAGGGCTAAATAATTTACCTTCTAAACCTTGCAGTGTGAGCAATGGTAAAAATACGGTGATGATAATTAAAATGCCAGAAGTCACAGGCACACTGACTTCTTTTACGGCACGGTAAATTAAATGCAGCCTAGGTAGTTTAGCGTTTTCGCCATGCGCTAGATGAGAAACAATGTTTTCTACCACAACCACGGCAGCATCGACCAACATACCAATGGCAATCGAAAGCCCGCCTAAACTCATCAGGTTGGCAGACATGTTAAATTGACCCATTAAAATAAAGGTAATCAGCACCGCTAAAGGTAAAGCTAAAGCCACCGTTAATGCGGCGCGCAAATTGCCCAAAAATAAAATGAGTAAAATAACAACAAGCACAATAGCTTCAAGCAAAGCCTTTGAGACCGTTCCTACCGCACGCTCAACTAAATCGCCACGATTATAAAAAACTTCGACATGGACACCTTTTGGCAAGCTGGGTTTCATTTCTTCCAGCTTGGCCTCTATGCCTTTCACAACTTGTTGCGCGTTTGCACCACGCAAACTTAATACCAAGCCTTCAACCGCCTCACCTTTACCATCTTTAGTGACGGCACCATAGCGCGTTAATGCGCCTATTTGTACCTTAGCAACATCTGAAACTCGAATAGCCACACCCATTTCGGCTTTAATAACAGTGTTGTTGATATCCTCTATGGTTTTAAAACTGCCTTCTGTGCGCACTAATAATGACTCTTCGCCATCATCCAGCCTGCCAGCTCCGTCATTTTTGTTATTGAGCTGCAACGCTTGTTGCAACTGATCTAAAGTTATGCCACGCGCATACATGCGCTGATTGTCTGGCACAATTTCAAAGCTACGCACTGTGCCGCCAAGCGAGTTGACATCTGCCACACCTGGGACAGTACGAAGTTGTGGACGAATCACCCAGTCAAGCAAGCTACGGCGTTCTTGCAATGAAAGGTCGCCTCCTTCTACAGTAAACATAAACATCTCCCCTAACGGTGTTGTCATCGGTGCAATGCCGCCAGTCGCATCACTGGGTAAGCTGCTCCAAATGCTGTTAAGCCGCTCTGTCACTTGCTGTCTTGCCCAGTAAATATCAGTGCCATCGGCAAAATCTACCGTAATGTCAGTGAGCGCATATTTGGCGACAGAACGCAACATGGTCTGGTTTGGCAAGCCTAGCATTTCAACTTCTATCGGTGCTGTAATGCGTGACTCCACTTCTTCTGGCGTCATGCCTGGAGATTTAATAATAATTTTCACTTGTGTTGATGAAACATCAGGAAACGCATCAATAGGCAAGTTTTTAACTGCTAAAGCACCACCCCCAAGTAATATTAAGGTAAGTACAAGCATGAGCAGGCGCTGCGTCAGCGCAAACTGTATTAACTTTGTTAGCATGCTAGTTTCCTCCACCTTCAGCTTCTGCGGTCCAAGCCGCTTTAAGCGCAACTGTACCAGATACCGCTACTTGCTCTTTCCCCATTAAACTGTAGGGTGGCTTACTGGTAATAATCACTGTATCGACTTGTTCTGCCTGCACATTCACTTTTACTGGTGTAAATCCTTGTGCTGATTGCACAAAAATATAAGAATCCGCACCTAATCTTGTGACTGCATTTTTTGGAATCGTGAATTTTTTACTTTGGTTGGTCGAGATTTGGTCGTTTGCTGAAATAATTTCAGCTTCAACAAATTGCCCTGGAGAAAGCTTTTCTGTATTGGTGGTGATTTCTGCACGTATGCGCATGGTTTGATCATTTTTATTGACGTTGCGAATAATGGCAATAATTTTGCCTTCGGCTTCAAATTGGTTAATTTTAACTCGCATCCCTTTTACAACTGAAGCGCTTAACTCAACAGGCGCATGCATTTCAAGCCATAACGGATTAAGGCGACCAATTTTAAATAATGGCGTAGCGTTATCTACACGCTGACCTAATGTCACCATTTGCTCTAGTACCTGGCCACTCATCGGTGAAGTAAAACTCAGTCCGCTCGAGTATTGACCTGTGCGCGCTAATTGAGCAATAGCCGCATCGCCCATACCACTAAGCTTGAGAGACTGCTTAAGTTGCGACAGCATTGCAGTCGTTTCTTCGAGTTTACTTTTAGCTTCTAAGTATCTGCGCTGTGCAATAATGCCGTCTTTAAAAAGCGCTGCATCTCGATCAAATGAATTTTTGGCTAAGCGATATTGTGTGATGGATTGTAAATATTCACGTTGTGGGGTGAGCATTTCATGGCTAGTGATGTGACCAAGCACCTGTCCCTTTGTTACGTCAGTGCCAGCGGCCACATTAATTGAATCAATGAGCCCGCCTTGTATTGCACTGACAACACGCTCTTGACCAACAGGCACAATGATTTCGCCAGGCAGGCGATGGCTGACATGCGTTACGGTGCTTGTTAAAGCGCCAACTTTAATGCCCATCGCCTGCTGCTGCTTGGATGAAATCACAATTTGTGTGGTATTTTCAGCCAATAAATTGGCTGCGAGCAAATGGTTTGATAGTAAGCTGCTAGAAATAACCGCCAATAATAAGGTGCATTTCAATATATTTTTCATACTCATGGTAAAACTCCTACGGCTTGGTTATAGCGGGCTATATCCCACTGTAATTGTATTTTTTTGCTGGCAACAGCCCGCTCAGCTTCATAAGCTAAAGCTTGCGCACGCATCAAGCTCACCAAATCAGTTTCACCTAGACTAAAGGCTTTTTTGGCAAGTATTAGGCTTTCTTGGGTAATTTGATGTTGTTTGCTGACCAGTTTAATTTCTGCGTTGGTGACGCTCAGGCTGTGTTCAGCCTCATGAAACATGGTTTGCATCGTGAGTTTTAGGCGATCGCGATCCGCTACATTTTTGGCTATATTAGACTCTGCAGCCGCTAGCAATGGCGCATTACGTACTTCGCCGTCAAACGGTATTCTTACCTTAATGCCGACACTGTCGTTATAAGCATTATCAAAAGCGCCACGCTGGCTGCGTGCCGATAATGTCAATTGCGGATTGTCTCGGCGCTCTGTGGCTACTAAGTTACGCTCGCCTTTGGCTAACTCAATTTTAGATTCCACTTCCTTTATTAGCGGGTGCTGATCAGAGAGTTCCTTTAAGTTTGATAAAGACTCAGCCACATTTTCTGGCATTTCATTAAAGCCAGTCAGCACAATATAACGATGTTTCGCATGTTTGAGCTCCGCATTTGCCTTTAGCAAAAGCATCTCAGATTGCAGGGTTTCATTTTGCATGAGCATTAAATCGGTTTTGGCTAGTTCGCCTGCTTTGTAGCGATGGTTTACATCATCTTCTAATTGTTGAGCGGCTTTATATCGCGCCTCAAACAGGACTACGTTCTCCTTGTTCATGTTGATATCCCACACCGCATCGCGCAGTACACCCGCTATTTGTAACATTAAGCCTTCGCGGCCAGCAGCAAGACCCGCTTGGGTATCACTAGCAACGATTTTGCGGGCGTCACGCTGTCCAGGTAACCAAACAGACAACTCCACTTCTGCCTCCCACTCACGCTCACCACGACTACTACCTATTGCATCATTCTGATGGCGAATTGAAACGGCTGGCACGGCAGGCATTACACCACTGGCTTGGATATATCGCGCTTGTACCTCGCCATCCATTGCTTGTAAGACGCTTTGCTGAGGACTACGCGCAAAGGTCTTTTCTAGCACCTCTCGAAGCGTTAATTGCAAGTTAATGGTGATTGGATCCTCATGCTCCGCCTCGGCGGTAGGCATTGCATGGCTATCAGCACTTAATATCGATAACACCAAAATTAAGCAATGGACTAACGCTAAAGTGGCGTGAGAATACATGGTAACTGCTGAAAATATAATTTTTTTCATGAATCACTTTCATAATAGTCAATACAGCCAACGATTAAAGCCTTAATCGTTAGAACGGTCACTAGGCAACTAATGCCTAGTATTGACTATAAAGGGGGCGCGCGTAGCTGGGTGGAGGTGAAACGAGGATTTTTTCGTCGCTGAATATTGATCTCAGGCGAGAAAAAGATTGGTTTTAAAATCAAACCATTAAACAGTAAAATAAAGTATAAACAAACTAAAGTCAGCATAGGCAAAAGCGGCTGCTTGGTCTCATTACCTACTGGAACGCCAATCACTTGGGGAGTATGCTTTTGCACAGACAATGTTGGCACTTTGTCTGCGTTTTTATTTGAATCGGTAAATCCATAATCATCAAAATGCAAATGAAATCCTTGTACCTTCTCCAGAGAGGAATCGGCAGGATGTTGATGCAACATAGGTGAAATTAATTGAAGTAATACAAGCAGTATCACCAATATGGGCGTTAACTTTTTTAAGTGATGATAAAACATTTGATGTGTATTTTATCATTGCTCACATTTTTAGCGAAATTTATAATACATTTGATGAATAAGCCTGTGAGCTAAATCAAAAAATGAGAAAAACATAGTTATTATTTAGTCTAACGTATAGAGGTGCTTACATAACAGAGCGTCCTAATGCCTTTTATAAGGAAAAAAGCCGATGAGGTAAATCATCGGCTTTTTATCGCTTACCCTTGTTACACTAGATAGGCTTCACTTACTCCACAGTGACCTCTACACGTCTAGCTTCAGCTAAATCTCCGCTACCTTCAGTACTGACAGGTTTGCGCATTTCGATTCTTGCTTCATCAATACCAGCAGCCTTCAAAGCTTCTCGTACAGCTTTAGCACGGTTTTTGGCTAGCGCTATATTTCTTGCTTTGCCGCCACGCGGGTCATGATAACCAGAAATCGCTACTTTTGTATTTGGATTGGCCTTTAACCATTCGATAATTGGTGTCAGTGTTGTGCTGGCATCCGCTGCTAAATGCGTTTTAGCAGTATCAAAGTACAAGTTAGCTGTAGGTACTTGTGTTGTGGCAGTGGCTGGTTCAGGGGCTTTTTCTGCCGCTTTTATCATTAACTGGTTATCCACCGAAGTTTTGTCACCAAAAAATGCCTGTGCTTGGGCACCCGCTTTGGCTTTTGCTTCATCAGAATCAACTGTACCCGTTAAGGTAACCGCTGCGCCTATACAAGCAGCTTGCCAATCGGCACCGCCTGCCTTTAACCATGCAGATAAGTCGGTACTTTTATTTGCCCATGCTACATTAGCTAAACTACCTGTTGATTCAAATTTATCAGCGGTGGCTTTACAAGTAAAAATCTCAGCATTAGCTGGTACTTCGGCAACGGGGGCTGTGACTACTTGGGCAGTGGGAACAGGGGCTGCTGTCGCAGGTGTCGCAGGTGTTGCACAACATGCGCCCATGCCGTGACCATTTTGCCATTGCCAAAACAGATAAATGGCTAAAATAATGGCAATCAGCCATGTCCAAAAACTATATTTTGAGTTACTCACAGAAACTCTCCTTGAAATCGTTAGTATCGTTGACGTTAGTTAAACCCTAAACGCCACCTTTAAGGTTGTCCTGTAATGTTTTCAGTTCAGCCCAACGATTTTCAGCAGCAAGCGCCGCTTGTTGTGGCCAAGTACCTGGTTTTGCTAGCGCAAAGCGAGGACCCGCTCTATCTAAAATGTTTTGAATGACAGGCGCTGCAGTGGCGGCTAATTGTACGAAAGTTTTAATACCATCAGCGTTCAATAACTCGTTAATTTTTGGACCAATGCCTTCAACAACGGTTAAGTCGTCTGCATTTCTAATGTCAAAGCCAGCAGCTTTTGCCGCCACTTGGTCAAATGTATACACTTTAGCAACAGGCGCCACTACAACAGGCTCTGCGGCTTTTGGCGCGACAGGTACGGCTGCAACAGGTGCAACAATAATTGGTGCGGCTACAGGTTCTACGGCTTTTGGAACGACAGGTGGTGTGACAACCGTATTCATTTGTGGCGTATGTGGTGTATGGTCGTGTTGGGTTTTGCAGCTTCCACCGCAGCAACTTTTAAATAGCCAATTAAGCAACCAGCCTAGTAAAATACCAGCTAAAAACCACCAAAAACAGCAAGTTAATCCACTCATTATCCATCTCCCAATATACTAAAAAAGGTAATAACCCAAGCTTGTTGCGCTAAGCAAAAACACGGTCTATAACGAGCGCAATTTTGCGCGCTCAATGGAATACATGCAATACTTCAATACGATACTTTACATTTATATTTTAACTGATTGTTTGATAAACAACTTTACCATTCACCAAAGTGAATTTGACCTTGCCAGTCATTTCTAAGCCGATAAAGGGCGTATTTTTACCTTGGCTTTTGAGCGCGCTTGCTTGGACTTTCCAATATCCCAGTGCATCGAAAATACAAATATCAGCCTCACTACCTACACTTAAACACCCAGCAGAGATACCTAAAATATTGGCTGGATGCTGGCTGACGAGTGAAATAGCTTTTAATAAGCTCACCTTGTCTTGCTGCGCCCATTTTAATAGTAGGCTGAGCAGTAACTCTAAGCCCGTTGCACCGATTTCAGCTTCAGCAAATGGGACGAGTTTTGCATCATCATCTACAGGGGTGTGATCTGAGCATATTGCATCGATGGTGCCATCTTTTAAACCTGCGCTGATGGCCTCTTTATCACGTTGCGCACGCACAGGTGGTTTGAGGTGACATTGTGCATCAAAGTAGGCAATATCATGCTCGGTTAGGTGCAGCTGATTTGCGCTAACATCACAGGTGATGTTAAGGCCTTGTGCCTTGGCGGCGCGTATCATCGCCACACCTTCAGCGGTAGATAGGCGACTAATATGGACTTTAGCCCCTGTTTCTTGGGCAATACGCAGGATGCTTGCCAGCGCTAATGCCTCCGCGGCACTAGGGATACCTTTTAAACCTAGTCTTGTGGCTACTTCACCATCATGTGCGACGCCATCTTTAGCTAGAAAAGGCTCTTCAGCGTGAAAAAACAAGGTGTAGCCAAATGTGGCGGCATATTCCATTGCGCGCCATAACACTTGCGTGTCAACAATGGCATGGTTGACTTGTGAAAAGCCAACACAACCAGCAGTTTGCAGCTCGCTCATTTCAGATAAGGCTTTGCCTTCTAATCGCCGAGTCGTGGCGCCTAGTGGGTACACATGCGCCAACCCTTGTTGTTTGGCGCGATATTTTAACATTTCTACTAAACCTGGTTCATCTAGCACTGGGTCAGTATCAGGTGGGCAGGCTAAACTCGTTACGCCGCCCGCAACTGCGGCTTGTAGTTCGCTAATCAGCGAGGCTTTATGCTCATCGCCAGGCTCACGTAATCGTGCTGATAAATCCACCAAGCCTGGGCAAATAATTAAGTTACTAGCATCGATTGTTTTATCTGCTTTGAACGCTGGTGGTGCAATGCCTAAGCTGGCAATTTTACCTGTGCTAATGAATACATCTTGTTGACTATCCATATTATTTTTTGGGTCAATGACACGGCCATTTTTGATATGAATATACATATTACGCGCTTCTCCCTGCTAGCATTGCCATCACCGCCATTCGAATGGCGATGCCGTAAGTGACTTGCGGCAAAATCACCGATTGTTTACCATCCGCAACACTAGAATCAATTTCCACACCACGATTCATGGGGCCTGGATGCGTAACGATGGCATCTGGCTTGGCCAGAGCTAATCTCGCTTGGGTTAGGCCATAGGTTTTAAAGTATTCTTGCGTGCTAGGTAACAGCGCTCCATTCATACGTTCATTTTGCAAGCGCAACATCATCACCACATCGACATCTTTTAAGCCAATATCTATATCATGAAACACATGCACACCTAACTTTTCTACTTGTGTGGGTAACAATGTTTTAGGGGCAATCACGCGTATTTCTGGCACGCCTAGTGTGGTCAGCGCATGAATTTCAGAGCGGGCAACGCGTGAATGCAGCACATCACCTACAATGGCTACGCGTAAATTATGCAAATCAGGTTTGTATTTACGGATGGTAAACACATCCAACAAGCCTTGCGTGGGATGAGAATGGCGACCATCGCCCGCGTTAATAACATGGATATGCTCAGGTAAATGTTTGGCAATAAAATGCGCAGCACCCGATTGAGAGTGGCGCACCACAAACATGTCGGCTTGCATGGCGATGAGATTATTGACGGTATCTAATATTGTTTCACCTTTAGATTGTGATGATGCGCCCACATTCAGACTAATTACATCAGCAGAGAGGCGTTTGGCCGCAATTTCAAAGGTGGTGCGGGTGCGGGTGCTGTTTTCAAAAAATAAGTTACACACCGTTTTACCACGTAGCAAGGGTACTTTTTTAACATCACGCTCTGTCACACCTACAAATGATTCAGCAGTATCTAAAATTTGATTGAGAATTCTTTTGGGCAAACCCTCAATTGACAGCAAATGTCGTAGGTTTCCGTCAGCATCAAGTTGAGGGTTGAGCATCACTACATTTTACCTGTGTTGAGATTGGTCATGATATTTAAGCTTAAGCACCCGTCAGCATTTTGCGTTAGTTGTAAATTTTGTGTGGCCTCTAGGGTAATATTTGCCGCTGTAATTTGTGGCGCAATTGGTAACTCGCGGCCACCACGGTTTACCAAGGCTACCAGCGTAATACTTGCGGGGCGGCCATAATCAAACAATTCATTCATGGCGGCACGGGTGGTGCGGCCAGTATAGAACACATCATCGATTAAAATAATGTTTTTCCCTGCCACATCAAAACTGATTTGACTTGGGCGATTTTCAGGTTTTAAACCGCGTTGCGCGTAGTCGTCTCGATAAAATGACACGTCAAGCGTACCATGTTCGATATTGCTTTCAGCAATGGGTTTTGCTAACATTTTTAACAGACGGTGCATCAGCCATACGCCGCCACTTTGGATGCCAACTAAGGCCGTATTGGCTTGTAATAAGGGTTCAAGATCAGCTGCTAATTTTTTAAGCAGGTCTTCCGCGTTTGGTATAGATATGTTTTTTAAGCTCATACGCCTATTTTAACCGACATTTTTATTCGAGGTATCATCATGTTGAAAGGCTATCAAAATAACTTTGTAGTATGGTCAGTGCTGCGATTTGATCTAACATCTGTTTTTGTGCACGCCCTTTAATGCCAGTTTGATTTAACTTGACGCTGGCTTCAACTGAGCTATAGCGCTCATCAATCAACATCACTGGCAGGTTGAAGCGGCCATTGAGCCTACGTGCAAATTTTTTACATAGCTGCGTTAATGCAGTTTCTACGCCATTGACACTGAGCGGTAAGCCGACCACGAGTAGTTTTGGTTGCCACTCTTGCACTAATGCGCTAATTACTTCAAAGCGAGCCGTGTTACTTTCATGGTCGATAGTGGTCAGTGGGTTGGCAGTGCCGATTAAGTGTTCACCTACAGCAACACCGATACGTTGCTCGCCAAAGTCAAAACATAATACCGTGCCCCTTACAACAGCATTGGCATCATAAATCTGTTCGTTATCAATGAGCTGACCATGCAAAGTGCAGGCTGTCATGCGTGGCCTGCAACATCTGAAAGCATCGCAAAATCAATACCTAATAACGCTAAAGTGGCATTAAGTTTATCTTCATAACGCGTTTCATATAAAATTTTATGCAAAGTATCGGTATCCTTGGCTTGCACTGATAACCATGTGTTTTGCTTGATTTCTTCTTCAAGCTGGCCCGCTGCCCAACCTGCGTAACCCAGAGAAAGTAGCATTTTTGCTGGACCACTGCCCATGGCCACGGATTCTAAAATATCTTTTGAAGAGGTGAGTGCAATATTATCTGTTATGGCAACCGTACCATCCCACGCTTTTGTCAACGCTTCATCATACTCGTGCAGTACAAAGCCACGCTCAGGTTCCACAGGGCCGCCATACAGGACAGGTTGATTGGCGACATCATTATTTTCGAGCGGGACATTAATTTTTTCAAACAATGTTTTGAGCGTAATCTCTGTTGGGTGGTTAATAACCACGCCCATTGCACCATCTGAATTGTGCGTGCAAATAAAAGTAACAGATTTTGAAAAGTAAGCGTCAATCATGGCGGGCATCGCTATGAGAAAGTGACCTGTAAGATTGATGTTTTCCAATGAGTGTTATGCTACCATTTTCTAATGTTATGGCGAACTATCTGCCTCTAAATAACCTGTTACTTCTAAACCAAACCCAGCCATGCTTGGCATTTTTCTTGGGTTAGCCAGTAATTTCATTTTGCCAACGTTGCAATCTAACAAAATTTGCGAGCCAATACCATAAGTGCGTAGCTCTTGATTATAACGTATAGGCTCGTCGGCTCCTTGAATGCGATCTACCAACATGTCACTTGTTTCAGTTTGATGGAGTAATACCATCACACCAGCATCTGCTTGGGCGATGGCTTGCATGGCTTTAAGCGTGTTCCAGCTATGGGTGCAAGTGCTACGGTCGAGCAAATCAAAAATGGAAAGCGGCTCGTGTACGCGCACTAGCGTTTCATGTTCAGGCGTAGGTGCGCCTTTAATCAAGGCTAGGTGTGTCGCATTTGCAATATTATCGCGGTAGGCAATCAGCTGCATTTCACCGTAAGGGGTTTGTATGGTTCGCTCAGCCGCGCGCTCGATGAGGCGCTCAGTTTCAGCGCGATGTTGAATTAAATCAGCGATGGTACCAATTTTTAAGCCATGCTCGGCAGCAAAGGGGATTAAGTCAGGCAGGCGTGCCATGCTGCCGTCATCTTTTAAAATTTCGCAAATTACCGCGGCTGGTTCTAACCCTGCAAGCTGAGCTAAATCGCAACCCGCTTCGGTATGTCCAGCACGCACTAATACCCCGCCATTTTGTGCGGTTAGTGGAAAAATATGACCAGGGCTAACAATATCTTTAGGGTTGGCATTTTTTGTGACTGCGGCTAGCACAGTGCGGGCGCGGTCTGTGGCAGAGATGCCCGTTGTCACGCCTTCAGCCGCTTCTATTGACACCGTAAAATTAGTGCCCATGCGCGCGCCATTTTTTTGCACCATTTGCGTCAGATTAAGTTGCTGGCAACGTGCTTCATTCAGCGTTAAGCAAATTAAACCACGGCCAAATTTAGCCATAAAGTTAATGTACGCAGGCGTCGTAAACTCGGCGGCTAATACTAAATCGCCTTCATTTTCACGATTTTCATCATCCACCAGCACCACCATGCGGCCTTGTTTGATTTCTTCAATAATTTCGATTGCACTACTAATGGCTTGCTGCATTTGATGTATTCCATTCCGACATGCGCTCGACATAGCGTGCGATTTGATCGACTTCTAAATTCACTAAACGGCCAGTGATGAGTGTGTTTAGGGCGGTATTTTCTAAAGTGTGAGGGATTAAATTGATACTAAAAGTGTCTTGTAGTATTTGATTGACCGTTAAGCTCACGCCATTAACACAAATTGAGCCTTTAACCGAAATGTACTTTGAAATGGCATGCGGTGCACGTATGTCTAACTGCCAGCAATCGCCTAGTGCGGTAAACTTCACCACTTCGCCAACTCCATCCACATGACCACTCACTAAGTGGCCGCCTAACCTGTCACTGAGACGTAATGCTTTTTCTAAATTCACTGGGCCAGCTTGGTTTAAGCCAACGGTGACAGAAAGCGTTTCTTTTGAAACATGCGCTTCAAAATGCGAAGGACTAAGCTTAACCACAGTTAAACAAGCACCATTAACGGCAATGCTGTCGCCTAGCTGAACATCAGCCATCTCTAATGTATGGGTGTTAATGCGCAGTTGAATATCATCACCTGCAGGGCTTGCCCGCTGTATGGCACCAACGGATTGTATGATTCCTGTAAACATAAGCGAATTTTAGCAGATATTTAGCTTAAGTTATTAGAACAAAAATTTAAACAGATATTTTGCTTTTAAAACAGCTTTAAAACGTAAGTTACAAGAGACATCTTATTTAGATGCTCTGCAAGCGGCTTGGAATGCGGCTTCCAGAGGCATGTTTTTCTCTCGGGGGATAATCAAGGGGGTTTTTAGATAAATTTAGGCGGCTTTCTGCTGGTGGTTTTTTTAAAAAGCCTGTTAAAATCTCGCCTTATGAAACCACTTCCATTTGAGCTGTTTGTTGGCTTGCGCTACACCATTGCCAAGCGTAAAAATCATTTCACTTCATTTATTTCAATCACTAGTATGGCTGGCATTGCCTTGGGCGTTGCCGTGCTGATAGTGGTTTTATCGGTGATGAATGGCTTTGGTGATGCTTTGCGCAATAGCATTTTAAGCGTGGCTTCACACATGCAAGTGACTGGGGGCAATGCTAATTTATCAAATTGGCAAGAGGTGTTAGCTAAAACGAAAGCAGTGCCACAAGTGCAAGCCGCTGCACCTTATATTATGGGGCAGGGCATGCTTTCATATAGCCAGTATGCACAAGGTACCTTAGTGCGAGGCATTGTGCCGACCGAAGAAGAACAAGTCGCAGAGCTTGGCAAAAAAATGCGGGTTGGCAGTTTAGAAGATTTAAAGCCAGGGGAGTTTAATATTGTTTTAGGGGCTGATTTGGCGCGCTCTTTAGGCGTGCACCTTGGCGATAAAATTGTGTTGATGACCCCCAACGGTAGCGCGACGCCTACAGGCATCATGCCGCGCATGAAGCAATTTAACTTAGTTGGCGTGTTTGAAATGGGCATGCAACAATATGATGCAGGTTTAGCGTTAATTAACCTTGAAGATGCCGCCAAACTTTATCGCATGGGTGACGATGTCACGGGTGTGCGTTTGCGTTTAGATGACCCGATGAATACCGTTAATGTGGCGCCGCAATTAGATATTGCCTTGCGAAGCATGGGCGCAAAAAATATGAGTGGTTTTTATATTAGCGATTGGCGTGATGAAAACCCTAATTTGTTTGCTGCCATTAAAATGGAAAAACGCGTGATGTTTATTATCATGACGCTAGTTGTGGCTGTGGCAGCGTTTAATATTGTTTCTACCTTGATTATGGCCGTGACTGATAAACGTGCCGACATCGCCATTATGCGCACACTTGGTGCTAGCCCTGCTAGCATTATGAAAATTTTTATCGTGCAAGGTGCGCTGATTGGGGTGATTGGTACAGTGCTGGGCGTGTTGTTGGGGGTGACCATTGCACTGAATGTTGACGTGATTGTGCCATTTATTGAGCAACTATTTCATGTGCAATTTTTAGATAAAAATGTTTATCAAATTTCTGTCGTGCCATCACAATTGCTATGGTCTGATGTGACGGTAATTACCATCACCGCGTTTATTTTAAGCTTGCTCGCAACGCTTTACCCAAGCTGGAAAGCCTCTAAAATCAACCCAGCTGAGGCACTACGCTATGAATAATTTTGAGGCTATGAGTCACTTTGAGAACCAAGATAACATTATTGCTTGCCAACATTTACACAAAACTTATCATGGGTTAGATGTAGCGGTGCTCAATGACATTCATCTTTGCATTAAAGCGGGTGAACAAGTGGCGATCGTCGGGGCTTCTGGCTCGGGCAAAAGTACGTTGCTACATTTATTAGCGGGTTTAGATGCGCCAAGCAGTGGAGAAGTGCGCATTTTAAACCGCAATATTGCTAAATTTGGTGAAACGTATAAAGGCGTATTGCGCAATGAGGCGCTCGGTTTTGTCTATCAATTTCACCATTTATTGCCAGAATTTACCGCCATTGAAAATGTCGCCATGCCTTTGCTCATTCGCCGCACACCGCGCCACCAAGCGCTTGAGCAGGCGGCAGATGCGCTGACAAAAGTTGGCCTAGCACATCGTCTAGAACATACACCAGGGGAACTTTCTGGCGGTGAACGACAGCGTGCTGCGCTTGCGCGAGCTCTTGTCACCCACCCAAAATGCTTAATGGCCGATGAGCCTACAGGTAATCTTGATCGAAATACCGCGCATACCATGTTTGATATGCTGCTAGAGATTAACCAAACGCAAAATGTGGCTTTGGTAGTGGTGACGCACGATTTAGAGTTAGCCGCAAAAATGCAACGGCAATATCGCTTGGTTGATGGGCAGTTGCAGCCTTTATAAAGCATCATTTGTTGCCGATAAACCTTAGTTGCCGATAAAACATGCTATTGGCGATTATCAGTTTTGTGGTTGGTGCATGGCTGGTGCAGCAAATGCCGCAATTGCCCAGTG
The DNA here is from genome assembly GCA_049662045.1 of Methylophilaceae bacterium. Lineage (GTDB taxonomy): Bacteria > Pseudomonadota > Gammaproteobacteria > Burkholderiales > Methylophilaceae > Methylotenera. Next base: position 51,560 of record JBATAW010000024.1, read on the forward strand.
TAGCTTGGTTATTGGGTGCATTGGCGCTAGCCTGCATAATTTTATTTTCGCAATCGCATTCGCGCTTAAAGCGATTCTTTCAATTTAACCTTGTTTTAAAAAGCATTATTTTTAAAAACGGCTTATTTGGTCTAGCATTTTTACTTTTGGGGGTTTGCTGGGCAACTAGCTTTGCCATGTGGCGGCTGAGTGATACGCTACCAAGCGAATGGGAGCAAAAAACCATTGCTGTTCAAGGGGTGGTTGCTAGCGTACCAGAAGCAACAGAAAGCGGCGTGCGCTTTCGTTTTAATGTAGAAAAAATTCTAACAGAAAAAGCTGTTGTGCCACGCCATATTAGCCTTAATCAATATTTAACATCCCCTTTTAGTAAAGAAAAAGCCTTAGCCGAAACGGATGAAGATGGGCAGGCCAATGATTTTCACGTAGGTGAGCGTTGGCTACTGAATGTGCGGTTAAAGCGACCACACGGCACACAAAATCCGCATGGCTTTGATTTTGAATCTTGGGCTTTGAGTGAAAATATTCGTGCAACAGGCAGCATTAAAAGCAAAGCAGGGTTAAAAAAGCTAGATAATTTTGTCTGGCGGCCAAGTTATGTAGTTGAGCATTTACGTGAAAAAACGAAGCAACGCATACAGCGGGTGCTAGCAAATAAGCCTTATAGCGGGGTGATTCAAGCCTTAGTAATGGGCGATGATAGCCAAATTTCTGTTGCAGATTGGCAAGTTTTTTTGCGCACGGGTACCACGCATTTAATGAGTATTTCTGGGCTGCATATTACGATGTTAGCGGGTTTAGCGTTTGGGTTGGTAAATATTGGTTGGCGGCGCCACCTTAAATTAGCCTTAATGCTACCCACCAGAAAAGCCGCAACCGTTGCAGGGGTGACGGTGGCGTTAGCCTACGCCCTCATTGCAGGTTTTTCAGTACCCACGCAACGCACCTTGTATATGTTATTGGTTTTTGCCATGGCGTTGTGGTCTGGGCGCGTTGTTGCCATTAAGCAAGTGCTAGCTTTGGCCTTATTTGTAGTGGTATTGCTCGACCCTTGGGCGGTTAATGCGCCAGGATTTTGGTTATCGTTTGGTGCAGTAGCCATGCTGGCTTATGCGCTAGGCGCGCGCATCGGTGAAGTGCATTGGCTAAAAGCCGCCATACAAACGCAGTGGGCGGTGACAATTGGTATGTTGCCCTTAATTTTGGTGCTATTTAATCAGGCCTCAATCATTTCACCTATTGCCAATGCCTTCGCTATCCCATTCATTAGCTTTATTGTGACGCCATTAGCGCTGCTAGGGAGTTTTTTGCCATTTGATGCGCCATTGCATTGGGCATATCAAGCATTAGTGTTAACCATGTGGGGTCTTAATCAGCTTAATAATTTGCCACTAACGACTTGGCAACAACAAGCGCCACCCGTTTGGACCTTGCTACCCGCTGTGTTAGGGGTTTTATGGCTGTTGCTACCACGCGGCTTTCCCATGCGGTGGCTTGGGTTGTTTGGGTTTTTGCCAATGTTGTTTATTTTGCCTGCGCACCCGTTGCTAGGTGAAATGAAAGTAACCGTACTAGACGTTGGGCAAGGCTTAAGTGTGGTCATTAATACGGCAAATCACAGTTTATTGTATGATACTGGCCCAAAATTTAACGCACAAACCGATGCAGGCAACCGTATTGTGGTACCTTATTTACGCGGAGAAGGTATTCAAAAGCTAGATGGGGTGATGGTGAGCCACGATGATATAGACCACAGCGGTGGGCTAAATTCTATCTTAACGCTCATGCCTGTAGAGTGGTTAGATAGTTCATTGCCAAAAATTTCGGCGTTACCAAGTGCATTGAAATCAACACCATTAGAAACCATACAATGCTACGCTGGGCAGCGTTGGGCTTGGGATGGCGTTGATTTTGAAGTGTTGCACCCCACTTTAGAAAGTTACGAAAACGACGCCATAAAAGATAACAGCCGTAGTTGTGTGCTTAAAATCACCAGTAAAGCGGGTAGCATACTGTTAACAGGCGACATTGAAAAAAACGATGAGTTAGAATTGATAGAAACCTATGCACAGCAACTGAAAAGTGATCTGTTAATTGTGCCGCATCATGGCAGTAAAACTTCATCAACCCCAGCATTTATTGCAAATGTTTCGCCTAGCATCAGTATATTGACACCAGGTTATCTCAATCGCTATAAACATCCAAAAGCAGAAATACTCGCGCGTTACAAAGCCGCCCAAAGTTTAATCTATCGTTCAGATTACCAAGGCGCAGTCACGTTAAGCTTTACTGAGCTCAATGGCATCAGCACTACCTATTGGCGGCAGCAATATCAACGTTACTGGCACGATCAATACAATCCTGTATAAAAAACAAGTAAACATTTTTATGCATGCTTTATCTACTCACCGCTACAGACGGCCTAGAATTAGTCTCACAGCGGTGTTATTTTCTCTCGCGTGGTTTTTGTGTTGGTTTACTTTTAATTTGGTCATAAAAAATTCAGCTATATTTATTATGCATTTATTTGTGCTTATGCCTGAAACCTATAGATTGAAGCTTGCCCAAACGCGCGCTACAGGCTAAAGTATCGCAAGAGAAAATTCAATCCGTATTATGTAGTATCAATTTATTTGGAGTTGTATTTATGTGGGAAATTATTAAGGCGGCAGGTTGGCCAATTTGGCCGTTGATTATTGCTTCAGTGATTGCGTTAACCATTATTATTGAGCGCGCACTAGCCTTGCGTGAATCATCTGTTGCACCGCAAGGGTTGTTGGCTGAGGTTCAAGGCTGGCTGGCTTCAGGTGGCGTCACAAAAGAGACCATTACTAAGCTTGAGCAGCATTCACCGCTAGGACAAGTATTCGCTAGCGCGTTAGCAAATAATAATAACTCACGCGAAGTAACAAAAGAGGCGATTGAAGAATCTGGTAGGGCGGTCGCGCATAAGCTGGATAAATACTTGCCAATTTTAGGAACCATTGCAACAGTAGCACCTTTGCTTGGTTTGCTGGGTACGGTGATTGGGATGGTCGAACTTTTTGGCTCATTTACCAACAGCGGACATGATGTAGCACAGTTTGCTCGCGGTATTTCAGTGGCTTTGTACAATACGGCAGCGGGTATCGTGGTTGCTGTGCCTGCCATGATCGCCTACCGTTACTTCCGCTCAAAAGTAGATGATTTGCTAGTGGGCATGGAGCAGCAAGCGATTAAATTGGTAGAGACTATGCACGGCGAGCGTAGCTAAGGGCACCCCTAAATTTTAATAGAGTAAAAAAACATGAATTTTCAACGTGGAAGACGTCATGAAGAACTCGAGATGAATCTCGTGCCGCTGATTGATGTGCTGTTAGTGATTATTATTTTCTTGGTGGTCAGTGCTACTTTTTCACGCACCAGTGAACTGCAAATTAACTTACCTACTGCCGATGCTAGTGCGCCGCAAGAAAAGCCACAAACGGTTGAGGTGGGCGTGGATGCAAATGGTAAATATGTGGTGGCTGGCAAAAGTTTGTCTGACACCTCGGTGGCAGGCATAGGCGCTGCCATTAAAGAGGCGGCAAAAAACGGCGCAGAGCCGACAATTATCATTAGTGCAGATGCAAAAAGTACGCATCAATCGGTGGTGGATGTGATGGAAGCCGCACGTTCGGTGGGTTTGACGCATATTACGTTTGCTACTCAATCAAAATAAATATTTTTTTAATCAATTAATCGACGCAATCAATGTCGACATCGACAACCAAGCAATCCCAGCATAAAAACATTGCCGCCAATATGCCCACTTCAAAAGTGTTGTATAGGCGGCTTTTTCGCTATGCATGGAAGTATAAAACCGTATTTATCATCGGCATTTTGGCTTTGATTGTGCTGTCTGCCACCAATACGGCTTTTTTAGCGAGTATCAAGCAAGTCACTGATGAAGGTTTTGACAAGCAGCCCGCTGATAAAGTCACATACCTGCCTTTTATGTTATTTGGGCTGATGGCAATCCGCGCTTTATCTGGCTTTACTGCAGGTTTTTCAATTCGATGGGTGGCACGGCGCGTGGTTGAAAATCTACGGGTAGATACTTTTAGCCAGCTGATGCGCTTACCCATTAGCTATTTTGATGCCCAGTCAGTGGGTACCATTGTTTCAAAACTCACTTTTGACGTAGAGCAAATGGCCAATGCCGTGACAAAGTCGGCCTTAAGCTTGGTACGTGACTCATTAACGGTAGTGGGTATTATCGGCTACATGTTATACATAGATTGGCGGCTAACGCTGGTATTTTTTATCGTAGCGCCACTCATGGTGCTTTATTTAAAAAAAATGCGCCCGCAACTCAAAAATGCGGCGCAAGAAGCACAGGCGTCCGTTGGTCAAATGACGCAGGCATCTGAAGAAGCCATTTCTGGGCAGCGCATTGTTAAAATTTTTGGCGCACAAGATTACGAAAACGCGCGATTTGCAGAAGTAGCCGCTAAAAATCGGCGCATGCAAATTCGATTAGCTAGGTTATCTGGTTTAAATAGTATGGTGGTTGAATTGTTGTCAGCGGTGTCTTTAGGCTTGGTCGTGTATTACGCTTTAGGGCGCTTTAGTGCTGGTGAATTTGCTGCTTTTGTAGGCGCTTTATTGATGTTAATTTCACCGATTAAAAGCTTAACATCCATGAGCGAAGAAATGCAGGTTGCGCTCACCGCGGCACAGAGCGTTTTTGGCGTGATTGACATCCCCCCAGAAGTGGATGAAGGATATAAAGATGTCCCACGTAGTTTAGGGGAAATTGAGTTCAGGCATGTCGGGCTCACCTATCAAAATGCAAAAAAGCCAGCGCTGAATGATGTGAGTTTTCACATTCAACCTAGTGAAAAATTAGCCCTAGTAGGGCGTTCCGGCGGCGGTAAAACGACACTGATTAATCTTCTCCCAAGGTTTTATGAACTGCAACAGGGGCAAGTCTTGCTAGATGGTGTCGATATGCGATCCTTACCGTTAGCCAATTTGCGTCAACAGTTTTCTTTGGTTAGCCAAGATGTTATCTTATTTAACGACACCATTTTTAATAATATTGCCTACGGTGTATTGCGAAACGCGACTGAGCAAGAAGTGATTAATGCGGCCAAGGCAGCGCATGCTTGGGACTTTATTCAGCAGCAGCCGAATGGCTTATACAGTGAAATTGGCGATAGAGGCGTACGACTTTCTGGCGGCCAACGCCAACGCATTGCCATTGCAAGAGCGATTTTAAAAGATGCCCCCATATTATTGTTAGATGAGGCGACCTCTGCGCTCGATACCGAATCTGAGCAGCATGTGCAAGCCGCGCTCGATACGCTGATGCAAAATCGCACCAGCATCGTTATTGCGCATCGCTTAAGCACCATTGAAAATGCTGACCGTATTATGGTGATGGAACAAGGTGAAATAGTCGAAAGCGGTACGCATGAGGCGCTTGTTAAACAAGATGGCCATTATGCCAAGCTGTATCAAAAGCAATTTAGTGGCTAGCTGTTGAACACCACTAATGGCTAAATGGCTTCAACAGCAATGGCAAACTACCTCGTTTTGGCATATCGTGCTTATTCCGTTGTCTTGGGTGTTTGGGTTACTGGTCTATGTTAGAAAAGCGTTTTATCGTTTAGGTTGGCTAAAAAGCACAAAATTGCCAGTGCCTGTTATCATCGTTGGTAATATTAGCGTGGGTGGCACGGGAAAAACACCATTTGTGATTTGGCTAGCAGAGCAATTGCAGCTTTCAGGTTGTCAGCTTGGCATTATTAGCCGAGGCTATGGGGGTAACGCAAAGCAAGTGACTGAGGTAAATGCAGATAGTCATCCGCTTGAAGTGGGTGATGAACCCGTTCTGATAGCTAAACGCACCCATTGCCCGATTTTTGTGGGTGCAGATCGTGTGGCGGCAGGTCAGGCACTACTATCCGCTTACCCGCAATGCAATCTATTAATTAGCGATGATGGCCTGCAACACTATCGCTTACAACGCGATGTAGAAATTGCGCTGATTAATTCAAATGACGCTTTTGGCAATCAACAGTTGTTGCCTGCTGGCCCAATGCGTGAAAAAATATCCAGATTAAAAGGTGTCGATGCAATTGTGGATAGTGGCATCACCGTAAAACAAAAAGATTATTGGCCACCGCTTTACAATATGCAATTGCAAGGGGTTACTTTTGAACGTGTGGATGGGGTTGTTGGTCAACAGTCTGCTGGCTATTTTAAAGATAAAGAATTAATGGCTATTGCAGGTATTGGTAAGCCTGAGCGCTTTTTTAAACAATTAAGCACGCTTGGGTTACAGTTTGAACAGCAGGCATTTGCTGATCACCATGCTTATAATGTGCAAGATTTAGCGCCATTTGCCCATAAAACATTGCTAATGACCGAAAAAGATGCCGTGAAATGTCAGCAGTTAAAGTTGTCAGAAGCATGGTATTTGCCCGTGCGAGCTGAGATTACTGGCCCACTAAACCCGACCCTAATTGGGTTGATATTGAATAAATTGAAAATGAATGTGAGCATCAACAATGGATACTAAACTCTTACAAATATTAGTCTGCCCAGTCACTAAGGGGCCGCTTGTTTATAATAAAGCGAGTAATGAATTAATCTCTAAATCAGCGCGGTTGGCATACCCGATTAAAGATGGTATTCCAGTGTTGTTAGAAGAGGAAGCGCGTCATTTGGCGGAAGATGAAAAAGTTGAGTAATTTGAACGCATCGCTTCAAGATTTTTATGTCGTCGTACCAGCACGTTTTGCGAGTACTAGGCTGCCAGGCAAACCTTTATTAGACATTGCTGGCAAGCCGATGGTGGTGTGGGTGGTCGAGCGAGCCATGCGTAGCGGCGCAAAGCAAGCGGTGGTTGCAACCGATGATGTGCGTATTGTTAACGCCGTTGAGAGTTACGGTTATACAGCGATAATGACGAGCATTGACCATGCTAGTGGTACCGACCGTATTGCTGAGGTAGCGCGTAAACAAAATTGGGCAGATGATGCAATCGTCGTCAATGTGCAAGGTGATGAGCCTTTGATTGACCCTGCTCTCATTGCTGAAGTGGCGTCAACGCTCAGTCATAGTAAACTTGCAGTCATGTCAACAGCTTGCCACCGCATTCATGATAAAGTTGATTTCCTAAACCCGAATGTGGTTAAGCTTGTATTAGATGCGCAATTAAATGCACTTTACTTTAGTCGCGCGCCAATCCCATACCCGAGAGATACTTTTCTTAATGCAGAGCTTGCAAAAGCATTACCCGTTTATCGGCATTTAGGAATCTATGCGTATCGTGTCGCGTTTTTAAAGCAGTATGCGTTATTGCAGCCGAGCTTAATTGAGCAGGTGGAATGTTTAGAGCAACTGCGCGTTTTGCATCATGGACATAAAATTGCCGTGCTGGTATCTGACAATACGCCTGCCACTGGCGTGGATACTCAAGCCGACTTAGATTACGTGCGTAGCATCATGGGCTAAGGCATCATGAAAAATCAGCTGTAAATTTTATTTACATAATTATCTAAAAGAAAAAGCGTAAATCTACTTGCGGTAGATGCCAAGGTTTGCTATAGTCTCACCTCTAGACGCAACACGGATTTAGCAGCGTCGAATCGGACGCGGGATGGAGCAGTCTGGCAGCTCGTCGGGCTCATAACCCGAAGGTCACAGGTTCAAATCCTGTTCCCGCAACCAGTTAAAAGTTACTGATTTTTAACTCCGAAATGAAGCTCTTTAACAAAATAACAACTGATAAGTGTGGGTGCTTGTGGAGAAAGACAAGCTAACTTAGACGCAGTTAACTTGTTTGACGTGAATTTATTCATGTTAAATTTAACTTAGCTGTTTGGTTTAA
>JBATAW010000025.1:0-23764 GCA_049662045.1 Methylophilaceae bacterium
GTATCTAAACGCACGTTCTATTTGCACCTGAAAGAAACTGAGTTTCGCTTTAACCATAGGGCTGTTAATATGTACCTTGAAGTACTCAAATTATTAAGAAATAAACCGCTTTAACTTCCTAAGACCCTTTTCTTATAATCAGTAAATTCACATTTTGGATATTGTGAGCAACCTAGAAACTCAGTTTTAGTTTTTCAGAGATTGCTTGCGAAACTTGATCTGCCTTTAGTAGCTCAGGAATATCGGTTTTTCTTTCAATAATTCCAGTATCTGAAATAGCTACGTAAATAAATACAGGGCAAAATTTAAAACCTTTTTGTGTGGTTCCAAATAGCATCTTACCTAGCAACAACTCTCTATTTTCTCTAATAAAGTCCTTCAATACTCTACCTTGAGCTTCTGCTTGTAAAATTGGAGATGCCATGCCCTGTGATTTGTTCATGTATGTGCGTGTCCATTCTTTATGCTTATTGACAGAGATTTCACCATGTACACTTTTTGATTCAATAATAAATAAGCCAAATCTGGTAATGATGAGATGGTCAACTTGTGCTGTATCATCTTTATGGGTAATTCGAAGATCATTGAGTACAAAGCAATCTTTTTCTTTACCAAAGACACGACCAAGATAAAATGCCATTTGTTTTTCAGCATCTTCGCCTGCCTTCAATTTTGGGTCAGTACTGTTAGTGAGTTGTTTTTCTTTTAATATCAATTTTTATCTCCAATTATGCTAATGCGCACTTTCCCAATTACTTCCCACGCCAACTTCGGCCAACAACGGCACATCCAACTTAGCCACACTCTGCATCAATTCTGGCAATGTTTGCTTCACTAATTCCAACTCACTCTCAGGCACTTCTAGCACCAGTTCATCGTGTACTTGCATGATGAGTTTTGATTTTAAATTTTGACCGTGTAGTTTTTCAGTAACTAGCCAATTTTGTACGGCAATCATGGCAAGTTTAATCAAATCAGCCGCCGTACCTTGCATGGGGGCGTTAATGGCGGCGCGCTCTGCGCCGTTGCGGCGTTGCACATTGGGGCTGTTGATTTCTGGCACCCATAATCTGCGGCCGAAGTAGGTTTCTACATAGCCTTGTTGTTTGGCGATGGCGCGGGTGTTTTCCATATAGGCTTTTACGCCGGGGTAGCGGGCAAAGTAGCGTTCAATGTAGTTGGCGGCGGCGCTACGCTCAATATTGAGGTTTTGCGCCAAGCCAAAGGCGCTCATGCCATAGATTAAGCCAAAGTTAATCACTTTGGCATAGCGGCGTTGTTCGTTATCTACTTGTTCTTTTTCGACGCCAAACACTTCTGCCGCGGTGGCGCGGTGAATATCTTCATTATTGGCAAAGGCCGCCAGCATGCCAGCATCTTGCGATAGATGCGCCATAATGCGCAGCTCAATTTGTGAGTAGTCGGCTGAAACAATCACCGAGCCTAATGGCGCAATAAACGCTTCACGAATTCGGCGGCCTTCGGCACTACGCACGGGGATGTTTTGCAAATTAGGGTCGCTACTCGCCAAGCGCCCCGTAATGGCCACGGCTTGGTTATAGCTAGTATGCACGCGCCCAGTTTGAGGGTTAATCATTTTGGGCAGTTTGTCAGTATAGGTGGATTTTAATTTGGCCAAGCCGCGATATTCTAGCAACACTTTGGGTAGTGGGTGGTCAAGTGCCAGCTCTTGCAGCACGTCTTCATCGGTGCTGGGCGCGCCACTGGGCGTTTTTTTGGTCGGCTTAATGCCCAGTTTATCAAACAAAATTTCTTGTAATTGCTTAGGTGAAGCCAAGTTAAAAGGCTGGCCTGCTAATTCATACGCTTGATTTTCAAGCGTAATGAGCTTTAGGCCAATTTCATTACTTTGGCTGTTGAGCATATTGGCATCTATCAGCACGCCATTGCGCTCAATGGTAAATAACACTTGTGAACTAGGCATTTCAATTTGGTTATAAATAAAGCCCAGCTTGGCGCTTGCGGCAATGTGTGGGTACATCGCTTCATGTAATTGCAAGGTAATATCAGCATCTTCAGCTGCGTATTCTGCCGCAGTTTCAACCGTTACTTGGTTAAAAGTCACCGCTTTTGCGCCTTTACCCGCCACGCTTTCAAAGCTAATCGGCGTAATGCCTAAGTGGCGCTCGCTTAAGGCATCCATGCCATGCGTTTTGTGGCTTTCAAACACGTATGATTGCAGCATGGTGTCGTGCGCAATGCCGTTTAAAGTAATGCCGTGGTTTTTTAGCACGTGTTGGTCATACTTAACGTTTTGCCCCACCTTTTTAATGCTCGCATTTTCTAAAATTGGTGCTACTTTGGCGAGTGTTTGGGCAAAGTTTAGCTGCTCAGGCGCATCAAAATAATCATGTGTGAGGGGTAAATAAGCGGCTTTTCCAGCTTCAACACTAAATGATAGGCCGACAATTTTGGCAAGCATTGGGTCTAGCGAAGTGGTTTCGGTATCAAAGCAAATCAGCTTTGCAGATTGTAATTTTGCTAACCAATGCTCTAATTGCTCAGTGGTTAAAATGGTTTCATATTGGCGTGATAAATTAGGCGCATAAGTACTGAGCAAAGATAGGTTTTCAGTGTTGTTTTGAGGCGACATTATTTCACCACCGCTGACAGCCTTATTCTGTGCGGCTTCCAGCGGTGCTGATTTGCCCTCGGGGTCAATTTCACGTCGCCAAGACTTAAATTCAAAGCGGTCAAACAGCGCAATTAATTTGGCTTTATCTTGCGCTTGTGGTGCTAAATTGGCCAAGCTTTCTTGTATGCCGACATCACAGCGAATGGTAATCAACTCGCGCGCTGTGGGTAGCCAAGTGAGCGTTTTACGCAAGTTTTCACCCACCACGCCCGTGATGTTATCGGCATTGGCCATAATGTTTTCTAGCGTGCCGTATTGGGTGAGCCATTTCACGGCAGTTTTTGGGCCCACTTTTTCAACGCCTGGCACGTTGTCGGCAGTGTCACCCACCAGCATTAAGTAATCCACCATTTTGCTGGGCGGCAGGCCAAATTTCTTTTCTACACCTGCAATATCCAGCACGTCATCTACCTTGCGAAAGGCATCGCGCATGGTGTTCACCACGGTAATGTGTGCATTCACCAATTGGGTGATATCTTTATCACCCGTCGAAATAATGGTTTTGATGCCTTCACGCTCAGCTTGCTTGGCCAGTGCGCCAATCACATCATCGGCCTCTACGCCATCTTCAACAATTAGCGGCCAGCCCATGGCTTTAATAGCCTCAAAGAGTGGCTCTATTTGCACGCGCAAATCATCGGGCATGCTGGCACGGTTGGCTTTGTATTCAGGGAAAATATCATCTCTAAAAGTTTTGCCTTTGGCATCAAATACGCACGCGCTATAATCACTTGGGTAGTCTTTATGTAATCGGCGCAACATATTAAGCACGCCTTGAATAGCGCCAGTAGGCTCGTTGCGGCTATTTCGCAAGTCAGGCATGGCGTGAAACGCCCGATACAGGTAAGATGAACCATCTACTAATAACAACGTCTTCATCATTTGTGAGACCTTTTAATTTATGAAAAATGCAAAAATAACACCAATCACCACCAGCCCAGAAGAGCTAGGGCGCTTTCAGACCAGCCATGAATCATGGCACGCGTTTGAGATTATGGCAGAATTTGTGGATGCGACCGAGCGCTTAAAAGAAATTACCCCAGCGGTGTCTGTTTTTGGTAGTGCGCGCACCCCGCCAGACCACCCGTATTATAAACTCACAGAAGAAATTGCTTGTTTGTTAAGCAACTCTGGCTTTAGCGTCATATCAGGCGGCGGACCTGGCATTATGGAGGCCGCTAACAAAGGTGCGTATGCAGGAAAATCTGCGAGTATTGGCCTCAATATTGAGCTACCACACGAGCAAAACAGCAATGCTTATCAAGATATTAGTCAAAATTTCAAACACTTTTTTATGCGTAAAGTGATGTTTGTAAAATACGCCAGTGCTTATGTGGTGATGCCAGGCGGCTTTGGCACGCTGGATGAAGTGATGGAAGCGATTACGTTGGTGCAAACGGGTAAAAGCTTGAAAATACCTATTATTTTGGTGGGTACGGCATTTTGGCGTGGTTTGTTAGACTGGGTTAAAACCACCTTGGTGAATGAAAAAATGATTGCACCTGAGGATGTTGATTTGATACAACTGATTGATGAGCCTACTGAAATTGTCGAAGCAATCTTTAAGCATTATGAAGCGCGCGGCTTTAAGTTATCACCAAAAGAAGAGCGCATGCATCTTTATTTGTAAGTTGGGTAGTTTTATAAGCCCTAATTTTGATAGAATGGGCTTAACCAAGTTACTTTGAAAGTAGGCACTCAATGCGAAATCACCCATTTTATTTAGTTGGATTACTGGCCATGTTGGCCTTGCCGTTTTCTGCTTTGGCTGCCGATGCACAATCACATCAGCCTACGCCTACGCCTGCAGATGCTGTGCCGCTAGAAGATTTGCCACCGCCCGCACTAGGTAATGAAGAAAATCCTGACGAGCCACAAATCACCATTAAGAAAAAAAAGGGTGAAACCATCGAAGAGTACCGTGTACATGGCCAGCTTTATATGATGAAAATTACCCCTGCACATGGTGTGCCGTATTATTTACATAAAGAAGATCAAGACGGCGCTTGGGTTAACGACGGCCCAAACCCACCCAATGTTATTCCAAAATGGATAATCTTTAGATTCTAATTGAGCGCGCTGCTTTACTAGATGATGGATTGATTGCCTATTTATGTCTGTATTTACGCCTGTTAGTATTCCAGAGTTACAAAGTTGGTTGCAAGATTATGCCATCGGGGAACTGGTTGATTTAAAAAGCATATCTGCTGGCATTACCAATACCAACTATTTTGTAACAACCACACACGCCAAGTTTGTGCTGACCTTGTTTGAGCAAAATACACTGGCAGAGCTGCCTTATTTTATTGATTTAATGACGCATTTAGCACAGCATGGTGTTCCATGCCCGCGCCCCATTGCCGATAAAAATGGCCAATGTTTGCATGTGCTCAATGGCAAACCAGCCGCGTTAGTGAGTTGTTTAACGGGGCAAGATATTGAAGCTCCCACCATTACCCATTGCAGTGAAGTCGGGCGTGTATTAGCTAAAATGCACCTTGCGGGGCAATTTTTTGAAGAGCAATATCCGCAACACAATAGTTATAATCAGCGTGGTGCAGAATGGCGTAATAGCACCGCCGCCAAAGTGTTGCCGCATTTGCCTGTAGAAGATCAACAGCTACTTAAAGAAACCTTAATATTTCAAGCACAATTTGATACCTCAGCTTTGGCAAAAGGCGTGATTCATGCGGATTTGTTTCGCGATAATGTGTTGTTTGATGGCACGCAATTAGGCGGTTTAATTGATTTTTATTACGCTTGCCACGATGTACTTGCTTATGATTTAGCCATCACGGTAAATGACTGGTGCGTGCATGCCGATGGCCAGCTAGACACGTTACGTTTAAATGCAATGCTTAAAGCTTACCAAGCCGTACGCCCATTAAATGAAGCAGAACAAGCAGCTTGGCCAGGTTTATTGCGAATAGCTGCATTACGTTTTTGGTTATCACGCTTATATGATCAAATTTTTCCGCATCAAGGCGAATTAACGCACCTTAAAGATCCGAATCACTTCAAAAATATCTTAAAACTACGCGCCGCTTAAAGCGCAGAGAATCCGTTTTTTTATTTGCTCAGTGAGTTGTTGTTGAGCGCTAGCGCTCAGTGGGGCAGGGCTGCTTTCTCGCACGGCGACTCCCCAATGTGAATTTGGAAAATGCCGATCGCCTTCAAAGCGTGGAATCACATGCCAATGCAAATGTGGTGTTTTGTTGCCTAAACTAGCAAGGTTGATTTTGTCGGGCTTTATCACTTCACGCATCGCTGTCTCAACCGCAAAGACCACCTTCATCATCCGCGCTCGGTCTACAGGCGCTAAGTCAGACATCTCTTTGACATGCGCTAATAATTCTACCCGACAATAAGCGGGGTAATCGGCATCATTGAGCAACACCACGCGGCAAAAATCATCTTGCCATAAAAGTGTTTGCGAGCTTGGTTGGCAAAGTGGGCAGCTTTCTATGGTTGACATTTTTTGTTCCTTACGTACGCGCGTTTCATTGTCAAGTAAAATGCCCTGTAAGCCGCATGCAGACTGGCTTACAGGGCATTGAATTTAATAATGAAAAATTAGCTTATTTTTAAGAGGCTTGCAACATGCGCTCTAGCGTCAGTTTTGCTAATTTGGCATCATGCGCTGGCACTTTAATTTGGTTCACAATATTGCCTTCAGCCAAGTTTTCTAAGCACCAAGCCAAATGTTGCGGGTCTATGCGCGCCATGGTCGAGCATTCACACACCACATGGCTCATAAACTGCACCAGCTTGCCTTGCGGCTTCATTTGCGCGGCTAGGCGGTTCACCAAATTAAGTTCGGTGCCCACCAGCCATTTGCTGTTGGCAGGGGCATCTGTCACGGTTTTTAAAATATATTCTGTTGAGCCAACGTAATCGGAATTTAAGCAGACTTCAAATGGCGCTTCTGGATGAGAAATCACCAAACCATCTGGGTGCTGTTTTCTAAAATGCTCAATATTTTGTAGGCGGAACATTTGATGCACCGCACAATGGCCTTTCCACAGCAAAATTTTGGCGTTTTTAATTTCATCGATGGTTAAGCCGCCCATCGGTTGGTCTGGATCCCACACGGGCATTTGCTCTAGTGGAATGCCCATTTTGTAACCGCTCCAGCGTCCAAGATTTTGATCGGGGAAGAACAACACTTTTTCGCGTTGTTTAAAGCTCCAGTCTAAAATTTTAGGGGCGTTGGTGCTGGTGCAGACAATGCCGCCATGCTCACCGCAAAAGGCTTTTAAATCTGCGGCAGAGTTAATGTAGGTGACTGGGGTAATTGTTTCATCAAAGTTCAGTACTTTGTTAAGTTCACGATAGCTACGTTCTACTTTAGCTAAGTTGGCCATATCGGCCATCGAGCAGCCCGCGGCAAGGTCTGGCAATACTACCACTTGCTCGGGACGGCTTAAAATATCGGCTACTTCCGCCATAAAATGCACGCCTAAAAAGACGATAAACTCAGCGTCTAAACTTTCACAATAACGCGAAAGTTTAAGTGAGTCGCCTGTAAAATCCGCATGACGATAAACGCCTTCATTTTGGTAATGATGGCCTAAAATCACCAAGCGTTTACCCAATTTTGCACGTGCTGCAATAATACGGCGCTGGCAATCGGCATCATCAGCGGCCTGAAATTTTTCAAATTTAATAGCGGAAACTTGCATATTTTTTCACCTGACGACTAGCTAAAGAATGATTGTCTATTTTATAACGATAATTGATGCTTTTCACCTAATCTTTTTAGGGCATCGACATTAGTCCACGAAAAAACACGTTTTGCAGCTTCGCGCCAGTCCACCCATTCATAACGCACATGCTCATTTGGTGCAAGTTGGACGGATAATGGCATAGGAAGTTGCAAACCAAACAAATGCTCGCGATTTTCAGTGACCCCTGGCGCGTAGCGGTGCCGCCAAAGCGGGTATATTTTATAAACGTTTGAAGCTTGCCAATCTTGTAAGTCATACAAGTGGGTATCTAAGCCAGTTTCTTCAAACACCTCACGCACGGCTGTTTGGCGTGGGGTTTCATTATTTTCTAGGCTACCAGTCACCGATTGCCAAAAACTCGCTTTATCAGCCCGTTCCATTATCAACACTTGTAAATCTTTTGTATGTATCAGCACTAGCACTGAAACAGGCGTTTTAAAGCTATTCATGCGTTATTTCTTTGCAGTTTTTTTCTAAAAGGCTTAAATGATTTTTTTTATCTAAAATGGGATAAAAACTTTGGCTAATGGCTAATTTTCTCCACCACCAAGCGCGGTTGGTCACACAATTAAAATTTCGGGTATTGGTGCTCTTTTCATCATAAAAGCTTTCCACTTCCCCAGTTTGTTTACTTCCTGCAAATGAGTCTTCATTGCCATCTATAAAATCCCCCGAATTTTGCGCGAGTATTATGTAGGTGCCTTTAGAGGCTGAGGCATAATATCGTAATTGAAACTCAAAAGGATAAGGAAAAAAAGTAACCGCCCACAGCATTAAGAGCAGCAGTAATAACAAAGCGCTAGGCAAGCTGAGGACTTTTTTAAACAGCTTTTGCCAAAAAAAGCAAACCAGTGCGCAAAATATAAAAACAAGTGTAATAACAGTAAACACTTGGTGCAAATCCCAAATTTGCATGCCAGCATACGATATATCATCTGGCGTGGTTTTATAGCCTATTTCCAAATATCGCCCAAAAATAATTAAGATAGCTGTTATAAAAGCACTTATAGATGCAAACAACATGAGCACTATAAAGCTAAGATTTTTTTCAGATTTTTGTGGTGTCATATACTTTGATTAGTTCGTAAAAATGCGTTTTTTTGGATTAAGGTTAATGACGCTACTGTCCCTTTATTTAACATTCTTAGCGGTCGCCTGCGTTAAATTTTTAGGCAGCTGAAATACCACACTTTCAGTCACGCCTTGCAACTCAGTCACATTAGCCGCGCCAAATTGCTTTAGTTGCGCAACCACTTCTTTAACCAGCACTTCTGGTGCGGATGCGCCAGCCGAAACGCCCACTTTCTTTTTGCCCACTAGCCATTCAGCTTTAAGAAAGCTGGCATTGTCCACCATATACGCTTCAACCCCTTGATTTTGCGCCACTTCTCTTAAACGGTTTGAATTTGAGCTATTGGGCGAGCCAACAATAATCACTAAATCACAAGCTTTCGACATGATCTTTACGGCATCTTGACGGTTTTGCGTGGCGTAGCAAATATCATCGCTTTTCGGCGCTTGAATTTTAGGGAACTTTGCTTTAAGCGCATCAATGACTGCTGTCGCGTCATCTATAGAGAGCGTAGTTTGTGTTACATAAGCGAGTTTATCTGGATTTTGAACCATTAAAGTCGTCACATCGTCTGGTGTTTCAACCAAATACATGGCCAAACTGGTGTCTTCAGCTTCATCCGCTTGGCTCGTTTCAACTTGACCTGCTTCTACTTGACCCATAGTCCCTTCCACTTCTGGGTGGCCTTTATGGCCAATCATAATAATTTCCAACCCCGCTTTGCGCATTTTGGCCACTTCTATATGCACTTTAGTCACCAACGGGCAGGTGGCGTCATAAGCTGTTAAGCCGCGCGCTTGCGCTTCGGCACGCACCGCTTTAGAAACCCCATGCGCACTAAATATCACCGTACTGCCGGTGGGGATTTTATCTAGCTCGTTCACAAAAATAGCGCCTTTGTTGCGCAGCTCGTCCACCACAAATTTGTTATGCACCACTTCGTTACGCACATAAATAGGCGCGCCAAATTTTTCTAAGGCTTGCTCAACAATAATAATCGCGCGGTCAACCCCAGCGCAAAAACCACGTGGGTTAGCCAGCAAAATATCGGCTGGATTTTGGTTTTGTGATGGCTTGTCTTCAGTTTGCATAATGTTCAAATAGTGTGTTCAACTCGTTAAGTTGTTGGTAATTTAGGTATAATTGCGTCAATATTTTACAGTCATTACTTATGAAAAACTCTGCAACTTTATTAATTACCTGCCCAGATGCAAAGGGTATTGTGGCAGCCATTGCTGATTTTTTGTATCAGCACGATGCTAATATTTTACACGCAGACCAGCACCAAGATGCAGAAAATAATCTATTTTTAATGCGTGTAGAGTGGGATACCTCGCATTTTGACTTAGATGATACCGCTTTTGCCCAAGCATTTTCGCCCATTGCGGCCAAATTTAACATGCAATGGCAGCTTAAAAAATCCACCCAAAAAACGCGTGTCGCTATTATGGTGTCGCAGTACGACCATTGTTTAGCTGATTTACTGCATCGCCACAAAAGTGGTGAGCTAGCCTGTGAAATTCCATTAGTGATGAGTAATCATCGTGATACCGAAGCACTGGTGAAATTTTATGGCATTGATTTTCATTATTTGCCCGTCACTAAAGAAACCAAAGCAGATGTTGAAGCGGCACAATTTAAATTGTTTGCGCAATATCATATAGATTTAATTGTACTGGCGCGCTATATGCAAATTTTATCCCCTGATTTTGTGGCGCGTTACCCTAAGCAAATCATTAATATTCACCACTCATTTTTACCCGCCTTTATTGGCGCCAGGCCTTATCATCGCGCCTTTGAGCGTGGGGTAAAACTGATTGGGGCAACCGCGCATTACGTGACAGAAATGCTGGATGAAGGCCCGATTATAGAACAAGGTATCGACCGTATTTCACATCGTGATGAAGTGGAAGATTTAATTCAAAAGGGACGCGATTTAGAGCGCGTCGTGTTATCTAAAGCGGTGAATTGGCATATCGAAAACCGAATTTTGTTATATGCCAATAAAACTGTTATTTTTGATTAAAACTCTATCTGAGTTAATGCAAGCATATAAAAAGCGGCATTCAATGCCGCTTTTTTACTGACCCATAATGACTGAGTTGCCCGTGCTTGAAGTGGCGATATATTATTATCCGCGCATGCGTTAAATGACCTTAAATTACCGAAAATAAGTTGCACATTATTTAATCAGGCTGTGAGCCAGTCTGCATGCGGCTTGCAGAGGCATAAAGTTCGCTCGGAGTGTTTTAGCCACTGAAAAGGCTTAATTTTAGGCGGTAAAAAACTTAAATTAGCCACTCTAAATTAACGACTAAAGCTAACGTGTTTAATGGGTAAGAAGCCTGCTAAAAACGCAAGCGCAATTTAAGGTAAAAGATGCTCTAAGCTGAATAAATCTTGCACTTTTTCACGTTCACGAATCACATGGCAAGTATCACCATCAACCATAATTTCAGCCGCGCGTGGACGCGTGTTGTAGTTAGAGCTCATGCTCATGCCATAAGCGCCAGCAGACATAATGGCGAGTAAATCACCTTCTGCTAGCGCTAGGTTTCTATCGTGGCCTAAAAAATCACCACTTTCACAGACTGGGCCAACAATTTCATACGTAATCGTGGCACCATCGCGCGGCTCTACAGGCTGAATGTCGTGATAAGCATCATATAAGGCAGGGCGCATTAAGTCATTCATCGCCGCATCTACAATGGCAAAATTTTTGCTTTCTGTTGGTTTGAGGTATTCCACTTTCGTTAGCAAAACGCCTGCATTACCCACCAAGGCGCGGCCTGGCTCAAATACTAATTTCACGTTGCGACTGCCTAATTTGGCACGCATGGCGGCCGCATAGGTGCTGAATGCTGGCGGGGTTTCATCGTGATAGCAAATGCCAATACCGCCGCCTAAATCAATATGTTGAATGTGAATGTTATGCTTTTCTAACGCATCAACCAGTGCTAGTACGCGGTCAAAGGCATCTAAAAAAGGTGATAACTCAGTAATTTGCGAGCCAATATGGCAGTCTACGCCATGAATAGCAATGTTGGGCATCGCCGCTGCTTTGAGGTAAACATTCAATGCATCTTCATACGCCACACCAAATTTGCTATTTTTTAAGCCAGTGGAAATATATGGGTGCGTTTTTGCGTCCACATTTGGGTTAACGCGCAGTGAAACAGGCGCAACTTTACCCAGTTTTTGGGCAATCGTATTGAGGCGAGTTAACTCGCTACTAGACTCCACGTTAAAGCAAAAAATGCCCACTTCAAGGGCTGTTTGCATCTCTGCTTCAGTTTTGCCAACGCCTGAAAACACTATTTTTTTTGCATTGCCACCTGCCGCCAGCACGCGCGCTAATTCTCCGCCAGAAACAATATCAAAGCCAGCGCCAAGCCGTGCAAATAAATTCAAAATGGCTAAATTTGGGTTAGACTTTACTGCGAAGCATACCAAAGAATCGCAATCTTTTAAGCCCGCGTTAAAGCTTTCAAAGGCTTGTGTTAATGCGGATTTTGAATAAACATAGCAGGGTGTGTCATACAATTCAGCAATGTGTTTAAGTGCCACATTTTCAACATGCATGCTATTTTTTTTTGAGTTATCAGATTTAAGAGTAAATACGTTCACAATGGTGGCTTATTTAAAAAGTGGGCGTAAAAACCTGCTACTTAGCAGGCTCAGCGGGTTGCGGGTATTGTTGCTCAGGAATATACAATGGACCTTTGGTGCCACAAGCGTTTAAGCTTAAGCACAGGGCTATTGCTAACAAAAAGTAACGACTCATTTTTTTCATCATTCAAAACCTTTGCACCAACAAATCAAGCGCTTATTTTAACCTAAATATCGCGCTCATCGAAACAATAAGGCAAAAATCTAAGCATGATTTAGTCGCTAATTCATCGCTTTTAATCCCCATAATAACCGCTTATCTACCCAAACTAACCGAATATCAGCTGGCGCTAGACATGGACTTAGCACTTAAGGCATGCTTCAATTAAGCAAAAAGGAAAATGCTAATGAAACGTAACTTAAACACTAAAGCTAAGCAAATATTTAAGCAAACCAAGCCAACCCAAACGGGCTTTACCTTGATTGAGTTAATGATCGTGGTGGCCATTATTGGTATTTTAGCCGCTATTGCAATGCCCAATTACACGGCTTATGTTAAGCGTGGTAAAGCGGCAGAGGCAACCTCAACCTTGGCAGATTTAAAAGTAAAAATGGAGCAATATTATCAAGATAATCGCACCTATGCCGATGCGGCTGCCCCCTCTACGGTGGTGGCACCTTGCAATGGCACGATAGCGGGTGCAAAATATTTTAGTTACACATGCAATAGCACTAACACAGCAACCGCCTTTACCATCACTGCTACTGGCGTAGCCGCAGAAGATATGGGCAATTTTTCTTTTACCATTGATCAAAGTAACGCTAAAACTTCTACTTTTGATGGTACTACGCCAACATCTAACACCTGCTGGGTGACTAGTAAAGGTGGGCAATGCTAATTGTGACCCACGCAGAATGTAACCTTAAGCAACGTGGCTTTAGCCTAATTGAGCTAATGGTCACGCTGAGTGTGCTGGGCGTGATTTTAGCCATTGCAATACCAAGTTTTCAGGCCATGATAAAAAATTCTAATATTCGCAATGCGGCTGAGTCTGTGTCAAATGGGTTATCAAAGGCAAGAGCAGAAGCCGTTGGTCGAAATATGCAAGTTGATTTTGTGCTGAGTTCTGACAGCGCATGGGTTGTCAGGCAAGCTTCAGACAGCGCAGTGATTGAATCAAAGCCAGGTAGAGAAGGCTCGCCAGATGTCACTGTAAGCGCGGTAGATGCTAGTAATAATCCCGCAACAACGGTCAGCTTTACTGCACTAGGCGGCACGGCTGCTGGTAGTTTTCCTATTGACCATGTGGATTTTTCTACAACAGGTGGAAATATAAGTTTAAGAGTACTTGTTGGCCTTGGTGGCAAAGTGAAAATGTGTGACCCAAATTTAGACGCGGGCTCTAGCCCACGCGCATGCTAGTGATTGAACTCTGGATGAAATAGTGAACATGATAAATTTCAAAAATAAGCAGCTTAAAAAAAATGCGCTTCATGATCAGCAAGGGGTTGTGTTGTTAGAGGCATTAATTGCGATTTTATTATTTTCTATCGGCATACTCTCATTAGTCGGTTTGCAAGCTAACATGACTAAAAACACCACCAGCACAAAGTTTAGAGGCGATGCCAGCTATATTGCCCAACAAAGAATCGGCGCGATGTGGGCAAACCCAGCTAGTGCAGCGACTTTAGTTGAAAGTAGCACAGCCATTACCGCACTGCCTGGGGGGCTGCGCACAGTCACAAATCCATCACCTAATGTATTTCAAGTCACAGTAGGTTGGACAGAGCCCAATGAAACGCCAGCAGCTTCTGATACTACGGCGCCGTGCTTGATGAAGGTAGCGCATTGCTACACCACGTTAGCGGTAGTGGTCGAAAATTAGGCAGATATAGAATGATATTAAGCGAACAAAATTTAGGATTAACCCAGCGTTATAAAACAGTACGCCATCAACAAGCTGGCTTTACTTTGGTAGAGCTCATGGTTGGCATGGTCATTGCGTTGTTAGCCACCTTAGCCATTATGCAATCGATGAGTCTTTTTGAAACACAAAAACGCACCACCACAGGGGTGGCAGATGCGCAAACCAATGCCAACGTTGCGCTTTATAGCATGACAAAAGACTTGCAGTCAGCAGGTTATGGCTTAATGTTTACGGGAAGACATGTAGATAAACGTTCTACGATTGACTGCACCTCACTTAGCGGCACAGGCATAACAGACGAGCAAGACTTAAACCCAGCCACCATTATTGATGGTGGTACTGGCTCTGATGCAGTGATTGTGCGCCATGCAGAAACGTCATTTGGCGGCCTGCCGACAAAAATATTAACCAAGCCTATTTCTCGCACTATTGATGTCGCTAGTAACTTAGGTTGTAAAGATGGTGATGTTGTAATAGTGAATAAAGATGGTGATTGTGCGATCACTAGATTGCAAAGCCCAGCTGCGTTATTGGGAAATACTGTGGTTACCCTTGATGGCAACGAGTCTGTTCCAT
Source organism: Methylophilaceae bacterium (assembly GCA_049662045.1). Lineage (GTDB taxonomy): Bacteria > Pseudomonadota > Gammaproteobacteria > Burkholderiales > Methylophilaceae > Methylotenera. The sequence goes on from JBATAW010000025.1 coordinate 14,569, forward strand.
TGCCAGCGCAACTAGATGCGACATTGACCTGTTTAGGGGCTTGGCACACAACAACTTACTCAGTGAGTGGTGGCAATTTGCAACTCACGTTAGATGCTAACGCTGCAACAGATACCGTGGCCGATATTGTGAATATGCAAGCACAATATGGTATTTCTGCTGCCGCCGACTCAAATGCCATCACCAGCTGGGTTGATGCTACTGGGGCATTTGGCACTTCAATGACGGTGGGTGATCGCAATCGCATCAAAGCGGTGCGTATTGCCGTGGTTTCGCGTAGCCCTAAGGCTGAAGCAACCGATGTGACCGCTAGTTGCAGTATGACAACCCCAGCTGGGTTAACGATTGACTTAAGTGCAGATGCTAACTGTAAACGTTACCGCTACAACATCTATGAGTCAGTTGTGCCTTTACGCAACATGGTTTGGTCTAAGGATTCATAAAATATGGCTAATCATCCTAACTATGTTAATGCTAAGTATATTAATGTTAGTCCGCAAAAAAAATTGCAGCAACCTTTAACGCCAATCGCTAGGCAACGCGGCGTGGTGCTATTTATAGCAATGATTGCGTTGTTAGTCATGTCTCTAGCCTCTGTGGCGCTTATTCGCTCAGTGAATACCAATACCGATATCACGGGAAACTTAGGTTTTAAACGTGCAACGACAGCTTCAGCCGATATAGGCACTGAAGCCGCGGTTGCTTGGTTATTCGAAAATCGTGGCAAGGCAATCTTAAATTTAAATATACCTGCTAATGGGTATATTGCTAAAGCCCCTACAGGAGGTGCTAGCGTAGGGACAGCATTTTGGAATCTTTATACAGTAGCACCAACCTCAATTGTACCGTGCAATATACCCATGACCGCAGGCATTTGTAATGCGTCAGAAAGCATTGATGCAGCAGGTAACAGGACTGCTTTTATTGTTCAGCGTTTATGTGCAGACACTGGCTCTAATCAAGACCCTTTGACCGCCTGTGCTAGAGATCCATCTGCTGCAAGTGATGGTCAAGATATGGGTGGTGAAAGTGTGCTCACGCCCATAAGCTCAGCGACTTATTATCGCATATTGGTCAGGGTGGTTGGGCCGCGCAACACAACAAGCTATGTGCAAACGATTGTGTCAATGTAATTTAAAGAGTGCTGCAACAAAAAGTAATGAATACATATTAATAATTGTGCCAGATTAACTAATTAAAGCAGGCAAAAAGGGGTTTTACGATGAGAGTATACAATCAATTTAATAAGATTGGGGCTACGTTACTAGCGCTAATGATAACAACACTCACAGCAAGTGTTGTGCCTATTAATGTAGCCCAAGCCGCGGCGACTGATATTTCGCCCGTCCCGCTTTTTACCTCAAATGCAGCTAACAATTTGGTTAAACCAAATCTAATGTTGATTCTCGATGACTCTGGCAGTATGGCTTGGGATTATATGCCAGATAATGCGGCTGACTTTTCGACGCACTATGGTTATGCCAGCAGCCAGTGTAATGGCGTGTATTACAACCCCAATGTGATTTATCGTACGCCCATTACTGCGACGGGGGTAATTTACCCTAATGCGAGCTTTACGGGTGCTTGGAAAGATGGCTACAACACGAGTGGCGGTACCACTAATATCAGCACTAGCTTTAAATCTGAAGCAGCAGGTACTGCGCAAGCAGCCTATTACTATGCTTATTCAGGCGCACAAACGACAGAAAAGCTAAAAGATTACTACTATGCGAATGGTTTGTTTTATCAAGAGTGTGATAGCCCCATTGGTGATACCACAAAACTTGACGGTACGAATCCAGTCAACACTTTGTTTACCAAAGTGATTGTTAGCGCAACTTCAGGGCCTGGTATTAAGGATATTAACAATGATGGCTTGATTAATGCGACGGATAAAGATGAGCGTCAAAACTTTGCCAATTGGTATAGCTATTACCGTACCCGTATGCTGATGATGAAAACATCCACAGGGCTAGCTTTTGATGCCATTGGCGATCAATTTCGTATTGGTTATATGACCATTAATAATAATAATGGTGCAGATTTTCTGAACATTACTGACTTTACCGCCACTCAAAAAACCAATTGGTATGCAAAATTATATGGCAGCTCCCCCAATAATGCTACGCCGTTACGCGCTGCACTATCTAATGCAGGGCTACTCTATGCAGGCAAAGTGACGACTATTAACGGTGTAACTGCAAATGACCCAGTTCAGTATGCTTGCCAACGTAATTACACCATACTTTCTACCGATGGCTTTTGGACAAACAGCAGTGGTGCAATCCCTGGTGGCAAAAAGTTAGATGGTACAAAAATGGGTAATGAAGATGCCTTATTACCTAGGCCATTCTATGATGGCTCGGTTGTCAGTTACAATCAAAGCACAAGCCAACAGACCCAGCTTCAAACACGCTACACAAAAACGGCGAGTCGTGTGCAAGAGGAAGACACGCAAATTCAGAAAAGAACAACGAGACTACAAAAAAAGGAGACGGATTCTAATGTGTTGCAACGTAGCTATCAATGGCAGAAAAAACAAGCGACATTACAAAAATTTCAGGCTACAGTGCAAATAAAGCAAGATATTTTGCAAAGATGGAAAGCGCAACGGCAAGAGCAGCAAGATGTGTTGCAAAAATTTCAAGCCACTGTGCAAGTGAAGCAAGATGTTTTGCAAAAGTATCAAACACAAATACAAAAACGTACGGTTACATTTAGCAAAACCACGACACAACGCCAAAAACAAACTAGATCTTTTCAAATTTGTAACACTGAGGGTACAAATTGCCTAACTATTAACAATGATTGTACTTCTGGCACAGGCACCACGGCTATCCGCCCACTTTGTGTTCCTGGCACAGCTTCGTCATGGACAAACAGTACCTGTACCGCGGCGAATGGTAACCCTGTTACCTTTTGTAAAGATTTAGCGCCTACTAATTCAACCACGTATGGCCTTAGTAGCTGTACGGCTGGCACAAGTGGCACAGGGTTAACCACTACTTGTACTATAAATGACACAGGCTGGGTGAATGTAGCCACTTGTACGGCTAATGCAGCAGCAGGGGTGACTTGTCAAACTTCAGGCTCGCCTGTTTTTGTGGCAAATGACCCATCATGCTCGACAAATGCGGCTACAGGGGTTAGTTGCCAATGGTTGGTTGATACCACATGGAGCAATGCAGCCACTTGTACAGCAAACGCTGGGCAACATACTTTTTGTCAGAGCATTACGCCAGTTTTAGTGGGCAACGACCCAGCTTGTGTTGCAAACGCTGCAACAGGCGTCAGCTGTGTTTGGCAGACAGATACCACTTGGAGCGATGTGGCATCATGTACCGTCTCTGCAAATCACCGCTGTCAAGATAAACCAAGCTCAAATGTCTATCAGGCAGATGACCCCGCTTGTGCCGCTAATGCTGCGACAGGTGTAAACTGTATTTGGGCGGTTGATCCCACTTGGGCTAATACCACCACTTGTGTAGCCAATGCAGGGCTACATACGATTTGTCAAAATATTAATCCTGTTTTAGTGGGTAATGACCCGCTGTGTGTTGCTAACGTAGCAACAGGGGTGAGCTGTGCCTATTTAGCGGGAAGTGGTACTTGGGTTAATGTGAGTGAAACCAAGGCCGATAAATGTACAGCTAATGCTTCACTGGGGATATCTTGCCAGCAAATTAATGATACAGGTAATGTATCTGTGGCCACTTGTAGCGCCACTGACCCGCTCGGTGGGCCAACAGTGACTTGCCCAACGCCACCTGTGCCAGCATGGGTGAATACGGGTACTTGTAATGCAGGCACGGTAGGTACGATTACTACCACCTGCCAAACCACTAACCCTGCTTGGGCTAACGCATCTTCATGCAGTGACACGCCTATGAATGGTTCAGGTGCAGATGTGGAGTGCCAAACAATCATATCGAAGGTAAAACAATATGTTGCTAGCTGTACTGCGCCTGTGACTCAACCAGTCAGTGGTAAAACGATTACTTGCTATCCTGATGCAGATGTTGTTACGCAAGTGGCTAGTTGTGACTGTGCGGCAACGGCAGGGGCAACCTGTAATGTGGCTGCGACGGTAGCAAACACTTTTACCAAGACTGCTTGCTATAATGAAATCACTAGCCCTGTCACAGCCGTGGCAAGTTGCACTAATAGCGCAGCGACTGGCGCGAATGGTTTTATTGCAACAAGTTGTAGCACTGTGACCACTGGGCCAACGTCTGTAGCAACTTGTCAAGCCGCAGCGGTTGACGCTAGCAATAATTATGTGCAAACAACATGTTCTGCACCCATTGTTGACCCTGCTTCTGGCACTACTGACACCTTAGCCGATACAGCCGCGTATTATTACAACACCAACTTAAGAACAGCTGCATTAAATAATTGTGGTGGACCTTTTTATGATGCGGCTATTCCTGCCACAGACCGTTGTACCGCGGGCTTGGTGAGCACACATGAAAACGACACTGCAACCAATCAACACATGACGACTTATACCGTGGGGTTAGGCGCACGTGGTCAAATGGTGGCCTCACCTAGCTATGACAAAGATGGTAACCCTGACTATGGCTATATTTCTGCAAACACAGTTAAAGGCCCAACCACTTGTGTATGGCCTGATGATGCAGTTAATTTTATTGGTGGAAATTGTAATTGGCCATTCCCAATCATTGATAATCCTAGCACGATTGATGATTTATGGCATGCCGCCGTCAATGGCCATGGTATTTATTTTAATGCCAGCAACCCAGATAAATTAAAAGAGGGCTTAGGAAACTTATTAACGGAGATTACGAATGCAAATTTAATCGGTGCTGCAGCCTCTTCTGCAGTGGCTAGCGCAAAAATTGATGCTGACAACGATAAACTGTATAGCTCATTTTTTAAAGCGGGCGAATGGACGGGTGATTTAATTAGCCAAACGCTCAACATTACTACTGGGGCAGCGCCAATATATGATCCATCTAACCCTGACCCAACTACCTACAATTGGTCAGCGCAAACTTTGCTTGATGCAAAAACCTATACAACACGTCAAATTTATACAGCAGGTACCGTTAGCAACGCGGGGACCAATGGCTTAATTAACTTTACTTGGGCTAACCTTGTTTCAGCAGGGTTGGGTAACTATTTTACAGCGCCACATATTTCAACCTCGCCCCCAGCTTACCCTTCGCTACTCAATGGGACTCCGCAACTCACGGGCTTAACGCAATTTTGTATCATAGGCTCAGGTTGCTTAAATACAACTGCGCAAACTAGCGTGACTGTGGCCACAAATGGTGCAGGGGGCGAAGGCTTGGTGAACTTCTTAAGAGGTGACCGCAGTGGTGAAGAGGGCGTGTTAACTGACGCTGATAAATACTATAGGCATCGCGTGCATTTGCTAGGTGATATTGTCACTGCGGAGTCAAAATATGTATCAACCTCTAATCAGGTATTACAAGAAGCATTTAACCCAGGTTATGCAGCTTTTAAAGCTACCAATGCTACGCGCGCACCAATGCTATACACGGCGGCAAATGATGGTATGTTGCATGCTTTTGACCCATCAACGGGCCAAGAGCAATGGGCTTATATTCCTTCATTTGTGATTCCTAGGTTATATACGTTGGCAGATAAACAATACGCCAATAAACATCAGTATTTTGTTGAAGGCTCGCCAAAATCTTCAGATGTGTATATTAACGGCCAATGGAAAACCATATTAGTGGGTGGTTTAAATGGTGGCGGTACAGGTTTTTACGCGCTAGACATTACCACCCCTAATACCCCTAAATTACTGTGGGAGTATACGCAGGATGATATGGGTTATTCATTTGGTAACCCAGTGATTACTAAGCAAAGTGATGGTAATTGGGTGGTCCTGCTCACTTCAGGCTATGATAATTGCCCAGCGACAACCCCAGGTTGCGCAAAAAATGGCGTAGGAGATGGAGACGGGCATTTATTTGTACTAGATGCGGAAACGGGTATCTTAGTGAGTTCATCTGCTAATATTAAGACAGGGGTAGGGAGTGTTGCTAATCCAAGTGGGCTAGCAAAAATAGCCCAATTTACCCCAGTTGATGGGGTTACTAATCTGGTTTATTCGGGTGATTTGCAAGGTAATTTATGGCGTTTTACGATTACCCCGAGCGGTTACAATAAACTGCTATTAGCCACATTTAAAGATGCAAGCGGCAACGTACAGCCTATCACGACTAAACCTGCTATTACGTCAATTAAAGGCGAGCCTGTGGTTGTTGTAGGTACGGGTCGCTACCTCGGTCAAGTTGATATAGGCAGTACCGCGCAGCAAAGTTTTTATGCGGTAAAAGATACAGGTGTGAGTTACGGCAACCCCAGAGTTAATTCAGATTTTATTTTGCAACAAGCTGTCGCAGATGTTTGCCCCACTATTGTAGATAATCCATTGACCTTAAGCATCAATGAAAGCCTACAATATGCGGGTGTTTGCAGGGCTGGCAAGGCGATTAGAAAAGTGGTTTCATCAACAACAGATACATTGGATGATAAAAATGGTTGGGTGCTAGACTTTCCAGTGGGGACTCAAGAACTATCATTTACAGATCCAAGCATTTTTGGAGGCACTGTATTGTTCAACACCAGTCAGGCGATTGCGGGTGTGACAACAGTATGTGGCGCAGCTAAGCCTGGTAATCCCGTCTCATTTGGTTATCAGGTGGACTTTTTAACTGGGGCTGCACCGAATGAGTTTGGGATAGTAGGTAAATACATTGGTATTGGTATTGCAACCGCACCAAGGCTGTTCATGACGCCAGATGGCCAAGTGAGAACGGATACCATTGTTAATGGTGATGGTGAAGGCGATGTGCCTTGTACGGGGCCAGGTTGTCATACGATAGATAAAGTAGTTACCCCACCAGGCGTCAATCCAACTAAGCGGCTTTCTTGGACTGAGGCTGAGTAGTCAAGCCAAATTGTTTTAGATTAGGCTGGACTTGAACTTTTAGCAGTAAAAGTTTAAATGTCAGTTAAAAAATCACAGTGCTTAAACCCCACTGTGATTTTTTTTGTTTAATGTAATGAAAATAATGTGGTGAAATTTGGAAGTGACTATTGAAAATGTTGAGCTAGGTAAAGTTAAATCAACTCATATTAAGCGTCACTTAAAGCCTACAGTAAGCTTGATTAATTAAGCTTAAAACCGCCAGAGCAAAAATTTATGCTCTGTACCAGTTCTTGGCATCCCCATTCTCACTAAGTGCTAAAGCACTGAGTCGAATGTGAAAGCCAGTCTGCATAAGGCTCGCAGCCCTATGCTAACAAAGACTTAGTCATAAGCCTTAGTCAAAGTGAGTAAGTGAAGCTTTAAAGACTAGCTATTATGGCGCTTGGTCATCGGCTAACGTGGTGGCTAATCTAACGGCTATTTGTTCTGTAAAAGTACCATCTTTAGCAGTTTGTCGAATTTTGATTGGAATATATTGGTAGTCAACCGCTAACCAAAGGTCAATTTTTTCATCCCCATCTTTTAATAAATGCACGGTGTTAATCTCGCCCATTTTAGTGGGCAACACTTCTTCACCTAGCTTGTTGAACCGATACGTAATGAATTGCGTGCCATCTGAAAAAACAACTTCTGTTATGTCTGTTGGCGGTGAAAACATAAATTGGTAAATGTAGCTCATTTCATCTTGCGTGCCTTTTTTCAGTTTTTCAAATTGATGGTTGTGTTCTATCACCCCATCAGACCACGCAAAATTTGCACTTTTACCATTGGCCGCATAATAGTTAGGTTTTAAACCCGTGCGGCTAATAATGCCCTCACTCAAACTTGGGGTTGTGGATGAAACTGTATTCAGGGATTGCGTCAGTGCGTAAGTTTGATTAATGTCTTTTTTGCCTCTTGTATTAAATGCCACTTTATTGATGCTAATCATGCTCGGATCTGTGCTTTGATACACTTCGAAGTCGGTTTCAATATTTTTGTAACTTTTTGTGCCAGCGCTATCGCCGCTGGCTTGCTTAGCTGGGCTAGGCAGTAGCCCACTATTCTGATTACTCGGTGGTGATGTTGCTTGCGATGTGTTGCTTGCCTGCATATCAACGGCGGAAGGTTGGGGAGCATTTTCAGTAAATTGCGGCTCAGACTTTGGAACAATAGGTTCAGGCATTGCTTGTTTAACTGGCTCTGGCTTAGCCTCTGCAACAGACTCAGGTGTAGGTGGAGCAATGGGTTCAGGCTTAGGCTTAGCTTCAGCAATAGATTCTGGCGTTGGTTTAATAATAGGCTTTATTTCAGCCACTTCAGATGGTTCGACTGGTTTGGCCTGTTCTTTAGGGAGTTCAGTAGCTTGTTTCACGGCCTTTTCACTTTTTGTTTCAGCGGCTTTAGCAAGATTTAGCGCGGCTGGTGTAGGCTGTAATGGTTCTGGTGGTGTATTTTTGGCTGGGGCTTCAGATTGTGGGCTGCTTTTAGTTTCAGTGGCGGCTAGCTGTGTTTTATTCACACTGCTTAACTCAACCTCAAAAGTGCGTTGTGCACTTTGTGGTGCTGCCGAGTTAATGGTGTATTGACTTAAAACTAGGAGATGAACAAGCAAAGAAATAACCAGTGCAATTGCCAGCGTTTTATTTTTTTCAAATATTGCAGATAAATACGAAATGCTTTTTTTCATTTAATTTTGGCTGGTTTTGAGTAACTTATAAGTTGAATTATGCGGTATTTCTAACGAACTCGGCAAGTTAGTTTTTTCTTAATAATCTGGTAGTTATCCGCTTATCACCTTAAATAAACCGATTGTCAGCAAATACTAGACGTAGGCAAGTGCTTGAGGCATGATTAAATTAACCAAAAAAGTAAATGCATCATGAAAAAAAATATAAATATAATGAAAAAAAATATAAACAGAGTAATTAGTTACCGATTATCCGATTTAGGCAGGCAGCGCTAAACATGCCCCGCCTTTTAACTAGCGCTAAATCTGCCCAAAATGGAATGACGCTAATAGAGTTGATGATAGTGGTATCTATACTGACTATTTTAGCGGTGCTTGTGATACCAGAATTTAAACAAACCGTGGCGAACAGCCAAATACGCGGGGCAGCAGAATCGATACAAAGCGGTTTGCAATTAGCCCGCCTTGAGGCCATTAGGCGTAATACTATTATTAAGTTTGACATCCCTGTTTCATCGGGTACGGCTTGGAGTTATGGG
>JBATAW010000026.1:0-11119 GCA_049662045.1 Methylophilaceae bacterium
GGTGGGGTATCGGAACAAGGACTTAGCAATTCAAGGCTTGCCTTTGATTTTATCAGGCATTCCGATGGTGGGGTATCGGAACAGAAATACTCCAATTATTCAACTTCAACTTATTGATAAAACCTCCCGAGAGAATTTTATGCCTCTGTACCCGCAAGGGGTATCCCCATTCTCACTAAATGCTAGCGCATTAAGTTGAATGTGAAAAGCCGCATCCAGACTGGCTTGCAGGGCAGTGCAAACAATGTTGCCTAAATTAAGGTTAAAAAAGTCATTAGAAAACCATTATATTTCATGGCGAAATAGTTAAATTTTTGCATGGTGATGCTGGCCGCAATCAGCAAAGCATCTGCGTGTGCGATAATGCGTTTGTGAAAAATCAGCATCAATATTTTAATCAGCGTAGCAAGTGGCTTAATAAGCCAATTTTAAGTGGCAACTTTGGCACTTGGCTAATAGAGGCAAGTTCGCTAACCGCGAGGTTACAGCAGCGGTATGTTAATTTTTCCGTGCAGACGGTGCGGCTACAAGATGAAAGACCTTTGCAAGATGAAGCTGCTTTGTTGCGCTCACCAAGTTATCAATTTGCATTAGTGCGCGAGGTGTTGCTAAAAGGAGAAGGCCAAGCGGTAGTTTTTGCCCATAGTGTGCTGCCAAAAAATAGCTTGCGCGGCGCATGGAATGGGCTAGGAAAGCTAGGAAACAAGCCACTTGGGGCGACTTTGTTTGCAAATGCTAAGGTTAAGCGCAGGTCGTTAAGTTATAAAAAACTATCTTCTAACCATGCGCTTTATCAGCATGCAGTAAGGCATATAGCCCATAAGCCGGGCTACTTATGGGCACGGCGTTCGATTTTTAGTTTAAATTGCGCTAGTATTTTGGTAACAGAGGTTTTTTTGCCAGCGCTATTAAATAAATATTAAGTTGAATAACATAAGCTAAATGAGCATAAGTAATGAATAGCAAAAGTCTTAATCAAAAAATTAATGCCTATGAGCGTTTAATGCGCTTAGATAAGCCAATTGGCATTTTATTGTTATTATGGCCTACACTTTGTGCGCTTGTCATTGCGGGCAATGGCAAGCCTGATTGGATCATTGTATTAATTTTTGTCACAGGTACGGTGCTTATGCGTAGCGCAGGCTGCGTGATGAATGATATTGCCGATAGCAAATATGATGGTATGGTTGAGCGCACAAAAAATCGCCCCTTGGTGAGCAAAGAGGTGAGTAAAAAAGAAGCCTATTGGTTGGTCGTAGGCTTAGGTTTGTCAGCATTAGTTTTAGTGTGTTTGCTCAATAAAAAAACCATTTACTTATCATTTGCCGCCATGTTTTTAGCGGCTACTTACCCGCTGACCAAGCGGTTTTTTGCTGTTCCACAAGCTTATTTGGGTATTGCATTTGGTATAGGCATTCCCATGGCGTTTGCCGCGGTGACTAATCATATTCCACCTGTCGCATGGGTGCTATTTGTGGCCAATATTTTTTGGGCTATTGCCTATGATACTGAGTACGCGATGGTTGATCGTGAAGATGACTTAAACATTGGCATTAAGTCATCGGCCATTACTTTTGGACAATATGATGTTGTGGCAATCATGTTTTGTTATGCCACTACCCTAAGCTTGCTTGCACTAGCAGGGAAAATGCTGCATTTAAGTGTTATTTATTTTGCTGGTTTAGGCTTGGCAACGGTAGTTGCGAGTTATCATTACAGGCTAATAAAAAACCGCGAAAAAACAGCTTGTTTTAAAGCATTTCAACATAACAATTGGTTTGGTTTTGCGGTGTTTTTAGGCTTGGTAGCACATTACTGGCTGCAATACGCTAAGCCAGTATAAAATTAGATGTTAAAAGAACAACATATCGTTTGACAAACACTAGTGATTCGGCATAAAATCCGCCTCTTAATTTTTTTAGCTATTAGTTAGAACAAAATGAAAACCTTTTCAGCAAAATCACATGAAGTGAAGCGCGATTGGTTTGTGGTTGATGCCACAGACTTGGTGCTAGGTCGTTTAGCTAGCGCGGTTGCACATCGTTTACGCGGTAAACATAAAACTATTTATACGCCACACGTAGATACGGGTGATTACATTGTCGTGATTAATGCCGACAAATTAAAAGTAACGGGTAACAAAGGTGATGGTAAGTTGTATCATAGCCATTCTGGTTACCCAGGTGGTATTAGCACAACAACTTTTTCTAAAATGCAAGATCGCTTTCCTGGTCGCGCTTTAGAAAAAGCGGTAAAAGGGATGTTGCCTAAAGGTCCATTAGGTTATGCAATGATCAAAAAAATGAAAGTTTATGCTGGCGACAAGCATGAACATGCGGCACAACAACCGCAAGCATTGAAAATCTAAGGATAATTAAGATGATCGGTAAATATAATTATGGTACAGGCCGCCGCAAAAGTTCAGTAGCGCGCGTGTTCTTAAAATCAGGAAAAGGCAATATCGTTGTTAACGATAAACCTGTTGATGAGTACTTCTCACGCGTAACAGCGCGCATGATTTTGCGTCAACCATTAGAGTTAACCAACAATCTAGCTAGCTTTGATATTATGGTCAATGTGATTGGTGGCGGCGAGTCTGGTCAAGCAGGCGCGGTTCGTCATGGTATTACACGTGCGTTAATTGATTTTGATCCAAACTTAAAAGGCGCGTTGTCAGAAGCTGGCTTTGTAACGCGCGATGCTCGTGAAGTGGAGCGTAAAAAAGTGGGCTTCCGCAAAGCGCGTCGTCGTAAACAATTCTCTAAACGCTAAGCTGTTCTTAACGTTAGGTTTAATAATTGAAAAAAAGGTCGCACATGCGACCTTTTTTATTTCAAGTGTTGGCTTAAGCCCTTATAATCCCACTCAATAGTCATTGGTAAATTAACTTAATTATGATCAATCAGAAAATTAAAGTAGGTATTGTCGGTGGCACGGGCTATACCGGTGTTGAGTTATTACGTTTATTAGCGTTGCACCCCTATGTGGAATTAGTTGCAATAACCTCGCGTGGTGAGGCGGGCTTGCCCGTGGCTGAAATGTTTCCCAGCTTACGGGGGTATGTTGATTTAGCGTTTACTGATCCTGCTAATGCCAATTTAAGCCAATGTGATGTTGTATTTTTTGCTACCCCACATGGTGTGGCGATGAGTCAAGCGCAAGCTTTAATGGATGCAAACGTTAAGTTGATTGATTTGGCGGCAGATTTTCGTTTGCAAGACACCGAAGTTTTTGAAAAATGGTACAAAATGCCACATAGTTGTCCTACTATTTTGAAAAAAGCAGTATATGGAATTCCAGAGCTTTATCGGGAAAAAATTAAGACGGCGCAAGTGATTGGTAACCCAGGTTGCTACCCAACTACCGTATTGTTGGGTTTAGCACCGTTGATAGAACAAGGCTTAATCGACTTCAGTACGCCCATCATTGCTGATTCAAAATCAGGTGTTTCAGGCGCGGGTAGAAAAGCAGAAGTTGCTACATTATTTGCTGAAGCGAGCGATAATATGAAAGCTTATGGGGTGAGTGGGCATCGTCATCAACCAGAAATTCAAGCGCAACTAAGTCAATTGGCGGGTGGCCAATTAGCGGGTGAAAAACTAGATTTTATTTTCGTACCGCATTTAATTCCGATGATACGCGGTATGCTTTCCACAATTTACGTAAAAATTTCTACAAAAGTAAACTCAACAAATTTACAAGCATTGTATGAACAAAGATACGCGCAAGAGCGCTTTGTAGATGTGTTGCCCGCTGGAGTCTTTCCAGAAACACGCTCGGTACGTGGCTCAAACCAAATACGCATTGCATTACACCCGCATGTAAACGGCTATTTAACTTTGGTCGTGGTTCAAGATAATTTGGTTAAGGGTGCGGCTGGGCAAGCAATACAAAATATGAACATTATGTTTGATATTGCAGAAAGCACGGGTTTAGAAATCGTACCTTTACTGCCATAGCACCTCGCTATGAAACCTGATGTTTTAACCGCTAAGTAAGTAGCTGTTCGCTCATAATGGCTTTGGTATTTTCGATGAGTATTAGACAATAGCAGTGTTTGTAGTTGCCTAGCAATTGGAGGGGATAAATGTTAAAAAATAGCACTAAAACTCAAAATACCATTGATAAATTAGTTGGAGCAGACATACGCATCGAAGGTAATATCAATTTTTCAGTTGGTTTACGCATTGAAGGATCAATAATTGGTCATGTGAGTGAACCTTCTGGCAGCCCAAGTGCTCTCATACTAGGTAAAAAGGGACAAAAAAAGTGCAGTGATTGGGACAGACTAGTGTATTTGGGTGATGGATAACTTGTGGTTGGTAGCAATAACTTGTAATTTGACTTAGTCGCCCCAATACAACATAATGAACAAATACAAAATTAGGAGTTAAATGATGAACACAATGACAGAGTTGCAAAACACAGAAATGCCAAGCCCGTTGGTATTTACCGATAATGCGGCAAAAAAAGTGAAAGAGCTGATAGAAGAAGAAGGCTCACCTGACCTTAAATTGCGCGTATTCGTGAGTGGTGGCGGTTGTTCAGGCTTTCAATACGGCTTTACTTTTGAAGAAGAAGTGAACGAAGATGATACGCAAGTACAAAAAGATACCGTCACTTTGTTAATTGACCCGATGAGCTTGCAATATTTAATGGGTGCAGAAATTGATTACTCAGATAGTTTGCAAGGCTCGCAGTTTGTGATTCGTAACCCGAATGCACAAACCACTTGTGGATGTGGTTCATCTTTCTCTGCTTAAGCAGATTTAGTTTAGTACTGCGTTTAGTATAGTTAATATGTATAAAAGCCAAGCGTTAGCTTGGCTTTTATTGTTGGTAGTGACTAAAGATGGTCGAAACGCACAATATTTAAACCCTTACGCTCGCTTATTCATCGGCACGACATTGCGCCTTGCTTCACCCGTATAAAGCTGTCTAGGGCGACCTATCTTAGCTTCAGGGTCACAGTGCATTTCGCTCCATTGTGCAATCCAACCTGCGGTGCGGGCGAGCGCAAATATGGCAGTGAACATACTATTAGGAATGCCCATTGCGCGCATGACAATTCCGCTATAAAAATCGACGTTAGGGTAAAGTTTGCGAGAAACAAAATAATCATCTTCAAGAGCAATTTTTTCAAGCTCCATTGCAAGCTTAAGCATAGGATCATCATTTAAACCAAGCTCATCCAGCACCTCATGGCAAGTTTTGCGCATAATAGCCGCACGTGGGTCTATGTTTCTATAAATGCGATGCCCAAAACCCATGAGTCTAAAGCTGTCAGATTTATCTTTGGCACGCTTTAAATATTCGCCAATTCGAGAAATGTCACCTATTTCTTCAAGCATTTTAAGGGTGGCCTCATTAGCACCACCGTGTGCTGGTCCCCACAGAGAGGCAATACCAGCAGAAATGCAAGCAAATGGATTGGCGCCACTTGAACCCACTAAACGTACTGTACTGGTTGAGGCATTTTGCTCATGGTCTGCATGTAAAATTAAAATACGTTCAAGTGCCTTAGCCAAAATGGGGTTAGGCTCGTATTTTTCACAAGGTGTTGCAAACATCATATGCATGATGTTTTCAGCATAATTTAAATGATTTTGCGGATACATAAATGGCTGACCGAGGTTATATTTATAGCTCCAAGCAGCGATGGTTGGTACTTTTGCTAATAAGCGATGAGCACAAATCTCACGATGTTTAGGTTCGCGAATATCCATCGCATCAAAGTAAAAGGCTGAAAGTGATCCTACAACCCCTACCATGACCGCCATCGGGTGAGCATCACGTCTAAAACCGCCAAATACATTGTTCAGCTGGTCATGCAACATGGTGCAACCGTTAATGGTCTCTGTAAATTGTTGTTTTTCTTTAATATTTGGCAGTTCACCATGCATGAGCAAATAAGCGACTTCTAAATAGTCGCAATGCTCAGCTAATTGCTCAATTGGGTAGCCACGGTAATAAAGTAAACCTTCTTCGCCATCAATAAAAGTGATATCTGAGCTACAGGCAGCCGTAGCCATAAACCCAGGGTCGTAAGTATAAACACCATGTTTGCCGAGCTTGCGTATATCAATCACATCATTTCCAGCGGTGCCCGATAACATCGGCAATTCAATGGCGGGTGCACCATTATCAAAAGTGAGTGTGGCCTTGGTAGGCTTTGGTAGGGAAGCTTTCATAGCATTATTCCATATTGTTTGCGCTATTATAAAGCTAAACGGCTTAATGCTGGTATATCGCGCCTAAAATCTTAGGCCCATTTGCGCCAGTTGCTTGGGGTAAATTGCTACATTTGCCTGAGATTGTCTGACGGGCTAACCAAGCAAATGCAACAGCCTCTAACCAATCTACGCCAATACCTAAAGCATCAGTATTAGTAAGGTAAATTTTGTCACCTAGCTTAGCTTTTAGACGTTCAACGAGTAAACCGTTATGTGCGCCACCGCCACATAAATAAACCTCATCCACTGCACTAGAAGTGTTCATCATGGCATCGTAAATACTTTGCACGGAAAGTTCTACTAAGGTGCGTGCTACATCTTGAGCGCGTAAATTTGGTTTAGTTAAATGTTGTTTTAACCAATTCTCGTTAAATAAATCGCGTCCCGTGCTTTTAGGTGGGGGTAGTGCAAAGTAGGGATCAGCCAACATATCAAATAACAAGCTATCAATTACCAAGCCTGTCGCAGCCCATTCGCCATTGGCATCATAGTTTTTATCTAGATGTAATTTAGTCCAATAATCCATCAACATATTACCTGGCCCAGAATCAAAACCAAGTACTTGACCAGATTTTTCTAAAGATGTTATGTTAGCAATGCCGCCAATATTCACAATCATGCGGTTTTTATCTGGATGAGAAAAAGCAGCCTGATGAAATGCAGGCACAAGTGGCGCTCCTTGCCCACCTGCTGCAATATCACGGCTACGAAAATCGCCAATAACAGTAACATTAGTGAGTTCAGCAAGTAGCGCATTATTACCAATTTGCAGGGTAAATCCCAGCTCAGGTCGGTGGCGAATGGTTTGACCATGGCAGCCAATGGCGGTGATGTGGCTTTGTGAAACTTGGTTATTGTTTAGTAATTCGTTGATCGCTTTTGCATAAAGCTGGGCAAGTTGGTTGCCCATTTTGCAAGTTATTTCAAGTTCGTTAATGGTGGGATGTTGTAGCGCTAAAATCTGCTCACGTAGGTTGGTTGGATAACTAACAAAGTGCGTGGCAATCACTTTCGGAATGTGCGACTGCTTAAACTCAACTAAAACTGCATCCACACCATCTAGGCTGGTACCAGACATGAGTCCGATATAAAGCTCTCCAGCCGTCATGATGTGGATATGTAATTAATCTAAAGAGGCCATATTACTGTTGCTAAGTAAATTAAGTTGACTTGTCACAAGCTTGCTATGCGCATCAAACGCTAGTTTTGTTTCACCAATCAACGAATTGTCTTTAGGTAAAGCAACCGTCATAGGGTCGCGATGTTCACCGTTCACCATAAACTCATAATGTAAGTGTGGACCAGTGGCTAAGCCTGTCATGCCTACATAACCAATTAACTCACCTTGAGTGACCTTCTCGCCAACATGTAAACCTTCAGCAAAGCGTGATAAATGACCATATACGGTACTCACTTTATTTTCGTGCTTAAGCACAATGACATTGCCATAGCCACCTTTTTGTCCCACAAAATCAACGGTAGCATCGCCAGAGGCTTTGACTTGTGTGCCAATTGGTGCAGCAAAATCAGTGCCTTCATGCGCCCTAATGTGCTGTAATATTGGATGAAAGCGACCCAAGCTAAAACCTGAGCTAATCCGAGTGAATTCTAGCGGCGTACGTAAAAATGTTTTGTGCAAGCTCATGCCTTCAGGCGTGTAATATTGCATTTCACCTACTACATTTTTAAAACCGACGGCACGGTAAGTTTTACCATTATTAGTGAATTCAGCCGCAACAATTTTGCCAGTACTAACTAATTCACCTTGGTCATAGCTACCTTCGTAAATCACGTTAAGTTGGTCACCACGGCGTAAGTCAGCATTGAAATCAATATTGCTTTCAAATAGCTCAGCGAGTTGCTTAGCAACATCATCTGGAATATTGGCATCATCTGTTGCGCTAAATAACGTACTTTTAATTTTGGCAGATTTTAAAATGGTACGATTTTCTAACGGATGCACAATTTTATTAGCTTCATAGCCTTGAGTGGTTTGTTTTACAGACACAAATTGATTACCATCTAATTGGTACTCAAGCGCAACTAAGCTGCCATTAATATCTATTTGAGCTTGAATGGTATGGCCAGGTTTTAAAGCAGAAGCAATGCCATTGGCAATTGCGTCATTACGAATAAATTCTATTGCATCATTATTTTGAATATTTAAACGTGACAGCACTGATTTTAAAGTGTCATCACGGCGCACGCGCTCCTTATACCAAAAATATTGTGCGGCATTGCTGGTCATGGTTGGTTGTGCGCTAGGCAAGCCAATTTCTTCAACAATGGCCGTAGGCGTTACCACGGCAGTTTGTGGGGCAATACCAAAAGCAGTAAAAATGCCAAATAAAGGCAAAGATGAAATGGCTAATATCCAACGTAATTTAAGCTTACGTTCAGTTTTATGGGCGATTTGCGCTAAAATAGCGCTTTGTTTAGTAGCGTCCCTAACGGCAGGAGGGGATAGTTCATTGTTGCTTTGACTGTTACTTTGATTAGTCTCGTTTGTTTGCACGTGTCGACCTCAATTAAAGTTTAATACGGAGGCAAATATTAACAGAATATTCATCTAAAACAAGTAAATAAACTGTAACAATTAATATAATACAAAAAATTTTAGCGCTATTTGCAACACCATTAATTTAGCATTAAGGACGACTTACGTGGCATCAAATACCCCAATAAATGATCAACTAGCCATCATCAAAAGAGGCGCGGACGAGCTTTTAATCGAAGCAGAGCTCATCGAAAAGCTAAAAAAAGGTCAGCCACTTAGAGTTAAAGCGGGTTTTGACCCTACTGCGCCAGATTTACATCTCGGCCATACTGTGTTAATTAACAAGCTACGTCAGTTTCAAGAGCTAGGTCATCAAGTGTTATTTTTAATTGGTGATTTTACAGGCATGATAGGCGACCCTACAGGTAAAAGTGCCACGCGCCCACCTTTAACCGCCGAACAAGTGCAAGAAAATGCTAAATCTTACACCGCACAAGTATTTAAAATATTAAAGCCTGAGCAGACCGAAGTGGTGTTTAACTCAAAATGGCTCACCGAACTTGGCGCAGCGGGCATGTTAAAACTTGCAGCCAGCCACACCGTTGCACGCATGTTAGAACGCGATGACTTTACTAAGCGCTATAAAGCTAACCAGCCCATCGCCATCCACGAATTTTTATATCCCTTACTACAAGGTTACGACTCTGTCGCCCTAAAGGCAGATGTGGAATTAGGCGGTACTGACCAAAAATTTAACCTACTCATGGGCCGTGAGTTGCAGAAACAATCAGGCATGGCGCAACAGTGTGTGCTTACAATGCCGTTACTTGAAGGCTTAGATGGTGTTAATAAAATGTCTAAATCCCTAGGTAATTACATCGGGATTGCCGAAGCGCCAGAAACTATTTTTGCCAAAATTATGTCAATTTCAGATGATTTAATGTGGCGCTACATCGAGCTACTCTCATTTGAAAGCCTAACCACCATCGCACAATGGAAAGCGCAAGTTATCGCAGGGGGCAACCCACGCAATATTAAGGTCAGCTTTGCACAAGAAATTGTCGCACGCTTTCACAGCCAAGTCGATGCCGAAAAAGCCCTCAATGATTTTCAAACCCGCGCCAAAGGCGGCATTCCTGACGAAGTGCCAGAAATCAGCATTAATATAGAAGGTGCAAGCGTTGGCGTTGCACAAATGCTCAAAATGGCGGGGCTAGTAGAAAGCACCTCTGAAGCCATGCGCGCCATTCAGCAAAGCGGCGTAAAGTTGAATGGTGAAAAAATCGAAGATAAAAACTTACAGCTAAATAAAGGCGTAACAATAATAGCGCAAGTAGGTAAGCGTAAGTTTGCAAAAATTAATGTGCGATAAGGCTCATAAAATTTTCTCAAAGAAAATAATGGAGCATTTAATCGTAGACTGCACCAACCCGTCTTTGACATCCCATTTGATGGATGTTTTTTAAAAGTAGGCAGCCACATAAAAATAGCAAATATTAAGTGACTTAAATCTATATATTAATTAGCTATATGCAATTAAAATTATACGAGAAGAAATTATAGCCCTGTGAGCCGCTCTGCAGGCGGCTTGCAGGGCAGTGAAATAATTAAGCGTGAAAATACGTGGTTTTTAATGATATTTTTACGTTATTTAAGCGTTAAGCTAAATCAATCAAGACGAGGCGCATCGATTTTGCAATGAAGCCATCTAGCAATGAATCAGGCCGTTGATTGAGCGTATCCAAATTAGTTGTAATGAAGTCGGCGAGGGGTTGGGTGAGGCGGTCTTTTAAGTTGGACTTAATGTTTTCACCAGAAGCAACACTTCCATCTGCTTTGGTTAATTTCATATAAGAGGCATCTGCTAATAACGCATTAACATAAGTTGTATTCATTTGTGTTGTCATTTCATTGCCCCTTAGTTGCTTCCAACGACTTTTAAATTAGATGCCGTCCTTATAACATTTATGTGTTATCTAGGACAGCCCCTAAATTAATTTAGCTTTATTTCAGCAAGTTGTAATAAATTTGTAAAAAACTCAAAATACTGCTTGACCAAAAAGTTTGCCACTGTAAAATGCGCGGCTTCGCTAGTAAAACACCACAGCGAAAGATAACAAAAGCGTCATTATTCAACACGTCAAAATTAATTTAAAAATCTTTCTAAATTACTGTTGACGCGGGCAAAAAGCTCTGTATAATGCGCACCTCGTTAACGCAAAGCGCTAACGAAAAGCTAAAAATAAACACTATATTTAGCACAGCTCTTTAACAAAATAACAACTGATAAGTGTGGGTGCTTGTGGAGAAAGACAAGCTAACTTAGACGCAGTTAACTTGTTTGACGTGAATTTATTCATGTTAAATTTAACTTAGCTGTTTGGTTTAA
>JBATAW010000027.1:0-43196 GCA_049662045.1 Methylophilaceae bacterium
ACTGAGCATAACCCCGTTTCACTTTTTTTAATCTCACGAGACTCTATTTTTACTGGGTTTTTTACGGAGTTAAAGCGCCGAATTGCCCATAAATTGTTGCCTGAAGCAGTAGATCAGCGCTATTTAATTGATTTATTTAGCTTACTGTTTTCTAAAAAATCAGATGAGATTTGGGTAAACGCTGTACCCGATGAAGTATGGCTGCAATTGATCGTAGCCATCCGATTTGACGAGGCTAACCAAGAAGAGGTGGATGCTTGCAAGCTGCAATTAGCTTCAGCGGTGCAGGTATTATCTTATCGAACAACAGCTTTGGGCTTAGAACCTGAGTTGCTACGCAATCACCCTGAACTGGAACAATACACTTCGCCTTTTATTGCGCAACATAACGAGTTGACAAAGTATTTGGAAATGACCGATCAAAATGAGACGATAAAAGAGGCTGATGTTCAACATATTTTAGTGATGCTTGACCAATGTAAGGCGGTGATTCATAAAATTCGTCGTAATAGTTTACAAGAGGGCACGAGTATCCGCCTGACAAACATATTGTTGCAAATATCTAAGCAAATAAATCGATTAGAGCCTTTGCTGCATATTCTCGACTACTTAAATACTAAAAGTCTTGAAAAAAAACAGGCCAATACTTTAGAGATTGTGACGCTTTTTAAAGAGCTGGTGTATTGTGAGCGCCATAAAAATGACGTGAGAGGGCATTTGCATGACAATATGCAGGTCATGGCTATACGTGTGACTGAAAATGCTAGCCAAGCTGGAGAGCACTATATTACGCAAAATCGTAAAGAATATTATGCACTGATGCGCTCTGCGATGGGTGCTGGGGTGGTGATTGCATTGATGGCGCTACTTAAGATTTTATTAGCAAACATGCATTTTGCGCCGCTTACCGCAGCCATCTTATTTGGCTTAAATTATGGCTTTGGCTTTATTTTAATTCATTTATTGCACTTTACGGTGGCTACAAAACAACCTGCAATGACAGCTGCCGCCATTGCCGCGAGCATTGATAATGCGGATAGCCATTCTAGTGCAGTAGAAAATCTGGTTAAAATGATAGCCAATACCATGCGCAGTCAAATGGTGGCGATTTTAGGCAATGTTGCATTAGCAATCCCTGTGGCGATGGCGATTGCTTGGGGCATTATGCTGTTAACAGGGCAGCACTTATTGAGCGTAGAAAAATCTACAGCATACATTGATAGCATAGACCCCATCAATACTGGGTCACTCTTTTATGCGGCTATCGCTGGCGTGTGTTTATTTTTATCAGGGCTAATTGCTGGTTACCATGACAATCTCGCGGTCTATAACAAAATTCCACAGCGTTTACGTGCCTTAACTTGGCTACGAAACCTATTAGGTGAACCGTTATTAAGGCGTTTTTCTAACTATATTGAACATAATTTAGGAGCGTTAGCGGGTAACTTTTATTTTGGATGCTTGCTAGGAGGCATGTCTGGGCTAGGCGTGCTATTAGGTTTGCCCGTGGATATTAGGCATATCGCATTTTCATCGGCATTTACTGGTTTTGCAAGCGTTGGTTTAGACTTTGCCATCACTTGGCAACAAGCGCTTTATGCAGCATTTGGTCTCATGTTAATCGCGTTTATGAATTTGACGGTAAGTTTTAGTTTGGCGTTGTATGTGGCCATTAAGTCACGTAAAGTTCGCTTTGCGCAGTGGCAGACTTTATTAAAAACATTAGGTGCTAGGTTAAATCAACAACCAGGCGAATTTGTATTGCCGCCTAAAAAGACTATTAATATAGGCGAGTGATTTATGTTGTACAAATTTTCTTATATTTAACGCAGTCACGATTAATTGATCTCTTATAATCATCCTGCGCTTAAAGACTTCTCAAAAATTAACAGGCGTTAGAGAGCAATGAATACGCAATCCATCATCCAATTTCAAGTTTTTAATGCAATTCATGCGTATTTATATCACGAAAAAAATACCATAAAGCTCAAAGTTCCTGATCTTAAAAGTGAAGTTAATGTTTATTTATACGGATTCCCTGACACATTTAGCGATGAAGCCTCCCAGCTTGAGATACAAGCCAGTGGTTATCAAACCGCTTATGATGTATTAAATCAACTCTATCAAAAAATGGAGATAGCGCCAGTCAGCGATGAGGATATTGCGCAGGGGTTTTCAGATACATTTATTCATATCGCATTTGATGGTGACTCCACTGCTGAAATGAAAAAATATGGCAGAAAAAAAATCCCTCAGGTTTTTTTAATTTTCTTTTGTTGTGAGAATAGTGCTGAAATGAATAGTTTTAGAGTGTTGCACGATACAGGCTATTTTGTTCATTACATTAAAAGCCTATTGCAAAGCAACTATATTGAACCGCTTCAACCAGGCCTTGCTCTTAAAAATGCGCAAGAAACAGATGCTAGATTCGCCATACGCTCAGAGTTAGAGATTAAAGGCGTACAGGCGCTAGAAACGGTGTTATATGCGCTTTGTGCGCATTTAAAAATTGAATTGCCAACCAATGTGAAACCAAGGCCTACTTCTGTAACCACACCAGAAAAAGTAAGTATGGCGACCTTAAAAGCGTATCTCAAATTAGCGACACGCGATGGTCTAGACCAAGAAACACTAAATAGTGAAGCAAAAAAACTGTTTGCACTTTACAAAAAGCGTTTGAAAAAAGTGGATGAGGAAGATTATGACGCTTATTTTGAGTTTATGGCGTCGATAAATTTTTGGAATATTGATTGGAAATTTAGCGCAGAAGATGCTGAATATGGTATTTCAGCGCTGATGGACAATGACTTTAAATTTACATATCCAGCTGAAACCTACAGTGCCAACTTAATACCATTTATGCAAAGCCAACTTGAAAAATCAGGCTTAGCCTTGATGAGTTTTGACACCTTAGGCGATAGTTATGCGTTCTTTTTGGTTAATAAAAAAGACCTTGCACGACTTTTAGTGCTATCAGATTTACTAAACTTAAGAATTGAACTAGCCAGTGAAGTTGGCTAGTCAAAATTTGCTGCAAGCCCTGTAAAAAGGCATGCATCTTATTTCGATGCTCTGCAAGCGGCCTAGAATGCGGCTTCCAGAGGCGTAAAAAATCCTCGTAGTATTATATATAGTTTTTATGCGGTATTTCTATTCAGCAATACAGCCTTCCCCCCCATTTTATTTGCGAATTTTACGGATTTTCGTGTTTGCTAAGCCTGCGCTTATGGTCTGAATGACTGCATCGCTATTCTAACTGTAACGCCAAACCAACAACTTCACGCATTTTATTTTGCATAAAGCATCACCATATTTTTTGGTACTTTAGCAAAATATCTTTCGTCAATATTTTTTTGATTTAGTCTTTTTATGCAGCTAAATTAATCTAGTCATCCAAATGTCGCCTATTTCAAAAAATGTAAATTAATATTAAGGTGAAATTGTAAATAAATGTTAAATGTAATTGATTGATAAGGATTATTTATCAATGGCATGTTTATTGCTTAATTTATTCTGTGTGAGTTTGATCGGCTTAATGCCCTGTTTAAAAATACATATGTTGAGCCACATTTTTGGTGTTGAGTAAGCAATATAAGCACAACGTTGAAATGCTGAGTTTTTGGTCTTTTTATGTTTTAGAAATAATACCAAAAACTTATATATCTTCTTGTTATTGTTAGATTTTATTATTAATTTCAGCTGGGACTTTATTGATGAGTAATGTAATTTTTTTAATTAGTGTGAATTTTGATTAATAGCGACTTATAGCGATGATGTTTTCTCGATTACTTTCAAAATTCAATTTCACCGCCATGTGTTATCTAGGCACATTTTCGTCATGTCTGACAAAATTTGTAACAATACGGACGTTGATTTTGCTGATCACTTTATTTGCGTCCGCTAGTGCTCATGCCGCCTATGTGCAAACAATTGTGACCCAAACGGCATTTCAAATACCTGCTGTTAACACCGCGATTACTTCTTGGACGGGTAACGCTGATGATGGATATAAGTTAGTGCCCTTACCATTTACTTTTAATTATGCAGGCGCGGCACGCACACAAGTGTACATTACCACCAATGGCTTTTTAACATTTTCTTCAGGCAGCACAAGAACTTGGACGAATTACTCACTTTTTGCAACAACTATTCCTGCAGATGCTATTTTAGGTTTTTGGGATGATTTGAATCCAGGGGCATCAACAGGTGGTTCGGTGACGTATGGCACGGTAGGTAGTGCGCCAAATCGAGAATTTGTCGTTTCTTTTAACAATATTCAGCGCTATAACGTTGCAGCTAGCCGTTGCTCGTTTCAAATGGTCTTAGGTGAAGATCAAACTATTCGATTTAGATACAACAGCGCAAATGTTCAGTGTAACGGTAATACCGCTACCATAGGTTTGCAAGAGAGCGCTAGCTCGTTTATTCAATATTCCTATAATTCTGTTATTTCACTCACGCAAGATGTGCTGTATTCACCAGTACCTTCATTAAGTTTTGTTAAAACAGTGACGTTAATTTGCGACCCCATTAATGGTACAAGCAACCCTAAAAACATTATGGGTGCGATTAGCCGCTACACGCTGACCATTACTAATCTGTTGTCAGGTTCGGCGATATTAAACACCGTGACGGATGGCTTGGTGAGTTTTTTAACTCTTGATCCAAACCTTGTTGTGGGTGCCAGTGCGGCAACTTGTGTTAGTGCTGCACCTGGCGTACCGCAGAGTGCTACGGGCAGAGGTTTTAATATTAGCGTGGCAGGCTCAACCCGATCTGGCTACCCTAAATTTTTAACCAGCAGTGCAGATGGCGATGGGGCAACTTTTGCATCACCAAATGTCTCGCTAGATTTTCTTACGGCTTTACCTGCGGCCACAGGCTACGCTGCTGGCGAGTTAAAAGGCGGTGAGTCTGTGACAGTTTATTTTAATACGACGGTGAATTAGGATGGTTTTACTAATGCACACTACTAACCACATTCAAAAATTTGCTCAATATGCTTTAAAACTGGTATTAGCCATTTTATTGACTGGGCTTGGTGTTTCTGCAAATGCCGCTGGTACTGCGGCGGGGTCAGTCATTAGTAATGTGGCTACGGTTAGCTATGCTGTAGGCGCTGTAGGTCAACCTACCATTGATAGTAATACGGTCAATTTTTTAGTGGACAATAAAATTGATTTGGCAGTCAGCACGCTAGATACTGCTGAAGTGGGCGTGAGTGCAGGGCAGGTAGCTGTGGTCACAACTTTTAGCGTGACCAATTTAAGCAACTCAATACAAGATTACGCATTAAGTAGTGTATTCACTGGGATAGCGAACCCATTTTCAGGTGGCGCAGATAGCTTTGACCCCACCAGTTGCAGCATTTTTGTTGAAAGTGGCGCTACGGCTGGCTATCAAGCCACACAAGATATTGCCACATTTGTTGATGAATTAGCGCCAGACGCAAGCCGTACCGTTTATCTCGTTTGCAATATGCCATCTACCGCTACCTCTAACCAAGTCGCAGCGGTTGCCTTGCATGCAGAAACCCGCGCGGGTGGAAGTGCTGGTTTAGGGGCGCTATTGACACCAACAACAGGCGTTGCCACCAATGCGGTTGATATTGTTTTTGCTGACATGCAAGCACCATTAGCAGGTGTAGCAGGGGATAACTTGCGAGATGCAGCCGCATCTGCTGCATCAGCCTACAAAGTGGGACTTTCTGTAGTGCTCAATAAATCCATTGTTTGCACCCCATCACCTGCTTGCCTGAGTGCGTTTAAACCTAATGATGTCGTGACTTACCGTATAGAAGCGCAAGTGACAGGTATCGGCACAGTGAATAACTTAATAGTGAGTGATCCAATTCCAGCCGACTTAACCTATGTCGCCAATAGTACTCAGGTGAACAATATTGCGCGCACAGATGCCGTTGATGCGGATAACGTGAGCTTTGCCACTAGCACCGTGACGGTAAATTTTGCTAATGTAAATGCACCACAAAACTTTGTTATTGAGTTTAAAGCAGTTGTTAATTAACGTAAGTTATTTTTAGTTTTTTTATTTTTTAAAGGAAATACCATGAATATGATTACAAGCAAAACCAAACAGTTAGTTTTTTCTTTGATTACTGCTAGTGCGCTTAGCTTAAGTGTTGCCATGCCAGTTTATGCGGCAGATAGCGTTGAATTAACCAGTAAAGCAGAAGTGGATGTGGTGGTTAAACATCAAGATGGCACTAAAGAAACTAAGCGTGTCATAGCTAAAAAAATAGCACCAGATGGTGAGGTTATTTATACCACAACGTTTAAAAATATCATTGCTAAACCTGTGGCCAATATTCTCATTAACAATCCCATTCCTAAAGATATGCGCTACACCATTGGCAGTGCTTCTGGCGTAAATACCGACATTACATTTTCTGTCGATGGCGGTAAAACATTTGCTAAAGAAGATAAGTTAATTGTCACCACTAAAGAAGGCAATACGCGCCCTGCAGCAGCCGATGATTACACGAATATTCGTTGGGTTTATCAGGGTGAACTCGCCGCTGGTCAATCAAGCTCAGTGCAATTTAAAGCCGTCGTTAAATAAACGACTTTAAATTAAGTTATTGTTAAATATGAAATATTTTTTATTTAAATGGCATTGTGCGTATCCAGTCCACTACATGATACCGCAGCCAGTGCCTCCACCTGTTATCGCCCATATTTGTTGGCTCAATCTGTTTATGTGGACATTTGTTCACCGAGTGCATGATGCGCTAACAAAAGTCTTAGGTAGGCAACTTTACGGGGGTTGACCTACATGCAGAATAATCCGTAAGTTAAGTTTAAGAAGTAGAAAAGAAATTGATCAGTAGTTTTTATTTGTTTTTAAATGTAGTTAATTTTTTGAAATTTTATATTAGGAGAATCACCATGAATTGGAATCAAAATTCTGGCCCGTCAAAACTAAAAGTCCTGAGCTTAATTGCCGCTGGCTTGATGTTGGGCTCAACCTCAAGTGTATGGGCGCTAGGCACAGCTTCAGGCACAACCATTGTAAACCAGGCTACCTTAAACTATAGTGTTGGCGGCGTTGCTCAAGCGGGTGTTTTGTCAGATGGCGACACAGCAACAGCAGGTGTACAAACCACTGACTTTAAAGTGGATAATAAAATTATCGTCACCGTGACCAAAGTAGATGCGGCGCGTGTTACTGCGGTGGGTGGGCAAGTAGCGGCAACACCCGTACCTAACCCACCTGCGTATTTAACTTATCAGGTATCTAACACGGGTAACACGACACAAGACTATAAGTTAACTAACAATAATTTGGCCGTGGGCGCAGCTGACCCATTTACGGGTGTCACTACTTTTGTCACTGCTAACTGTAGAACATTTGTAGAGTCTGGCGCTACAGCAGGTTTACAAATTGGCACAGACCCTGAAGTTACTTATATTAATGACTTAGCGGCCGATGCGACCAAAAATGTTTATTTAGTGTGTGATGTTCCAGCAGCTGCAACCAATGGCCAAACAGGCTCTGTTGGCTTAACTGCAGAAGCAGTTGATGCCGCAGGTACAGTTGCAGCACAAAGTGCTTCATATACGGCTGCGCAATTAACTGCTGCTAACACACAAGCTGGTGTTGAGATTGTTGCTGCAGACTTGGCTGGTAGTGAAGGGGATATTGTAAGAGATGCGAAGCACTCTGCACGTGATACCTATATTGTCGCCACTGCATCTTTAGCGGTGACTAAAACAGTGACACCAATATGTGATCCGTTCAATGGCAAAACTAATCCCAAAAATATCCCAGGTGCGGCCGTGCAATATGCTATTACCATTGCCAATACAGGGAGTGCGGCAGCCACGTTGACAACCGTCAGTGATACCTTAGCAGCTACCTTAGCCTTTGATCCAAAACTGAATAGTGGCGCCGCTCCAGCAGCTAACTGCGTCAGTGGTAATGCGGCTAATACTTTATCTGCATCAGGTTTTGGTGCAGTAACAGGTACGGGCGTAGGCCCAGGCGTTACAGCGCCAGGCTTAGCTGCGCATGCAGTGACGGCGGGTGCAGCAGTGGCAGCAGGTGTTGTGACTGTGACTTACAACGTGTTAGCAACCAGCGCTATTACGGCACCTGCAGCGGCATCATTAGCTGCGGGCGATTACATCACTGTGTACTTTAACAGTTTTGTACAGTAAGTTTTAGTGAGCACCTTGACGTTACTTTTATGTTAAAAGTATTATCACAGCAACACTGCACACACGCATTAAACTGCGTGTGTGCAGTGTTGCCTAAAGTATTAAATAGCGTACTGGCCGCAATGCCAGTACGTTTTATGCTGCGCGCTAAACGCATGAGTACGCAGCATAAAACGTTGATGACTTCAGCTTTATTCGCACTCACTTTTACCTTGCCCACCATTGCAGCTACGCCTTTTGGTAGTGTGATTAATAATACGGCCAGTGCGAGTTATCAAGTGTTAGGTGTACCATTAACCAGTAGCGGTAGTGCCAACATTACTATCACTGGGCGTAGTCCTGGAAAAATCGAATTTTTACAATATGACCCTAACGCAGCAGGCACGAATAGTGCCGATGTACAAGTTGGCACAACCACTTGTGGCGCAACAACGCTTGCAGCACCAAGTTACCCACCTGCAACCGTGTTGACGATACCAGGGGTCATTCGCCTTGCGCCAGCCACGATCTATAACAATGGCGACCCAATATTTATTCGCGTAACAGATTTAGATCAAAATAAAAATCCATTGGTGGCTGAAACAATCACCACCACAATCACCACACCACTAGGTGATTCAGAAACAATTACGTTAACTGAAACAGGCTTATCAACTGGTGTGTTTGTGGGTTATATTCAGTCCAATAACGTAGCGGTGGCAGGGGATTGCAAGCTCAATGTTGCAAGCAACGAGAAAATTAGTACCAGCTACACCGATGCACTTGATGCCATTAAAACAGTGAGCGCAACTGCATTGGTTGACCCCTTTGGTGTGTTATTTGATAGCGTAACAGGCGCACCCGTTAACAACGCCACAGTCACACTGATTGATAACGCCACTGGTTTACCTGCAACAGTATTATGCGATAACGGCACAACGACTTTATCAAATCCAGTGGTCTCAGGCAGTAATACCGTGTGCGATGCAACGATGGTAGCGGGTGGTTATCGCTTTCCTCGCGTCGCGCCTGGCACTTATCGTTTACAAATTGTACCGTCAACAGGCTACGCTTTTGTATCAACTAAACCGATTGCTAGCTTGCCAGCAGGCTTTGTGATCATCGGCCCAATTGGCTCTGGCTTAACAGCAGGCGCTTCTTATGGGGGTAATTTCACACTAAACCCAAGCCCTGCCGTTAAAATTGACGTGCCTCTAGACCCTAGCAACACCACTGGAGGCTTGTTAATTACTAAAATCACCGCTAAAAATATAGTGGCCATCGGAGATTTTGTACCTTATAGCATCACCATCACAAATAGTGCTGCTGGTGCGGCTACCAATGTCATTATTGCTGACACATTACCCATAGGTTTTCGTTATATTAAAAACTCTGCAAAATTAGACGCCATTGCCTTAGCTGCGACTAACCCCGCAATTACTGCCGATGGCCGTACGCTAAGCTTTAATCTAGGCAACATGGCAGCAAGCGCAACAATAACCCTTAAATATGTGGCATCAGTCACCGCGGGTGCAAAAATTGGTCTGGCAGAAAATACCGCGCAATCAACCAGTCATAACTCTAACACTGGCCGTGCGAGTGTTACGGTGCGTGAAGATTTATATCAACAAAAATCGTTGCTTGTTGGCCGTGTGATTGTGGGTAGCTGTGATGGCAAAATTGAAAATGATTTAGTCGGCCTGCAAAACGCCCGAATTTTATTAGAAGATGGTACATATATAACGACCGATAAAGATGGTCGCTGGCATGCGGACAATATCAGGCCTGGCACACATGTTGTGCAATTAGATAAAGACTCGCTACCTGCAGGTTATGAAGTCATGACTTGTGAGGTAAACAGCCGCTTTGCAGGCCGTAACTATTCACAATTTGTGAATATTCAGGGTGGTACTTTATGGCGTGCAGATTTTTATGTGAAAAAAATTGCTGAAAACAACGTTGCTGAAAGCAATGCTGAGACTAAAAAAGATGGGTCTAAAAAAGGCAATATCAAACCAGAAACATTACCAGCCAATGATGATGCTAAGCCTAGTAAAGATGTTGCAAAGCAGCAAGCCTTAAGCTTGGTTGAAAAGTTACCTTATGATGGCGCTTGGCTGGCTAGCACCTCTGCTGGCGTTGAGTGGCTGCATCCACAAGCTAATTTTCAACCAGCTTTACCTGTTGTAAAAGTGGCCGTTAAACATGCACCAGATCAAGTTGTTTCTGTCAAAATTAATGGTGAAAAAGTGAGCCCATTAAACTTTGATGGTGCACTGCAAAATGCAGCTCGCACGGTCAAACTTTCTACATGGAGTTCAGTGCCACTTAAGTCGGGTGAAAATACTTTAAGTGTTGTGATTGTTGATAAAACTGGAAAAGTGATTTTTGAAGAAACCCGCACCATTCACTATGGGGTAACCCCTGTGCGTGCAGTGTTAGACGAAAAACGCTCACACTTAATGGCGGATGGAAAAACAAACCCCGTCATCGCTGTTCGCTTTTTAGATGATGCAGGTAAGCCCGTGCGTCGTGGCGTTGCTGGCGAGTTTGAAGTCAATGCGCCGTATCAAACGCTAGACCAGTTTGAGGCGATTCAACGCGAACCATTAGCAGGCAAACTAGGTGGAAAATCTCGCTATGTTATTGGTGAAGATGGTGTTGCGCTTATTGAATTGATGCCAACGACGCAAACAGGTGAAGCTGTACTTAACTTTACACTAGGGAGCTTTGAGTCGATCGAAAATAAAGCGCAAAAAGAAGTGCGCGCATGGTTAATGCCAGGACAACGCGATTGGGTATTAGTCGGCTTTGCCGAAGGAACCATTGGCCATAAAAAACTCAGCGGCAATATGACCGCTTTGAAAGATTCTGGCGTTGCCGACCAGTTGTTTGACCAAGATCGTATCGCGTTTTATGCCAAAGGCACCATTAAAGGCGAGTATTTATTAACCATGGCGTATGACACAGCAAAAGAGCGCGGCCAAGGGACTAATAATTTAAAACAAGCCATTGACCCAAACCAGTATTACACGCTGTATGCAGATGCGGCACAGCCACAATTTGATGCAGCAAGCGCACGTAAGCTGTATTTAAAAATTGAAAAAAATAAGTTCTATGCCATGTTCGGCGATTATGACACGGGACTAACGGTGACAGAGCTTTCGCGCTATAGCCGTACTTTAAATGGTGTGAAATCAGAATTTAAAGGCAAAATTCGCGGTAAAGAAGTCTCATATAACGCGTTTGCAACCAATAGTGCACAAGCCTTTAAAAAAGATGAGATTCGTGGTGATGGTACCTCAGGTTTATATCGTTTAACGAGTGGAAATATTGTCGTTAACTCAGACAAAGTGCGAGTTGAAACACGCGATCGTTTTCATAATGAAGTCATTTTAAATACTGAAAATTTTACGCGATACATAGATTACGATATTGATACCAATCTTGGTACTTTGTTTTTCCATCAACCCATTCAATCGCGTGATGCTAATTTAAACCCAACGTACATCGTCGCAGAGTATGAGTCTAACGACACTAAAACCGACGAAAAAATGAGCTACGGTGGTCGAGCGGCTTTTAAACCAAACGAAAAAACCGAAATTGGTGTTAGTCATATTCACGAAGGAAATACAGGCAATAGCGGCAACTTAACTGGTGTTGATGCGACCTATAACGCCAGTGATAAAACTAAAATTCGTGTGGAATTAGCCAATAGTAACCACGAAAATAATTTAACCAGCAATGCAACAAGCAATGTAACAACTAATGATAACGCCAATAGCGGAAATGCTTGGTTGGTTGAAGCCACGCACCAGGATGCAAAATATACTGCAAAAGCCTATGCACGTGAGCAGCAGGCTGGCTTTGGTTTAAGTCAGCAATCGGCTGGTGAGGCGGGTACACGCAAAATGGGCGTAGATGGAAACTATAAAATCAACGACCAAACCCAGCTACAGGCCCAAGCTTACCGCCAAGAAGTATTGACGACAGGCGCGGAGCGCGATTTAGCTGATGCGCGCGTGCAATGGCAAAAAGATGCGGTGACTGCTAATGTGGGGCTGCGGTTGGCACAAGACAAAAATTTAACCACTAGCAGCACGGGTGGCGATACTGGCACGCAATCTAGTAAGCAATTAACAACGGGTGTAAGTTACGCCTTTTTGGATAAAAAACTAATTTTGCGTGCTAATACAGAAACATCGCTGGATGGCGGCGCTAGTAGCAGTGATTTCCCAAATCGCTACAGGATAGGCGCGGACTATAAACTTAACCCAAAGACCACACTTTTTGCCGAACATGAAATTGCGCATGGTGCTAACTTAAAAGCGGAAACCAGCCGCGTGGGCTTACGTGCTACACCATGGCAAGGTGGAGAAATGACCACAGCGCTAGGCGATCAAATTCAACAAGATGGCAACCGATTATTTGCAAGTTTAGGCTTAATACAAAAATGGCAAATTAATGAACATTGGCAAGCCGATGCTGGTTTTGATCGTAGCCAAACCATTTCAAATACAGCAAGTCAACTTAACACTAACGTGCCACTGGCAAGTGGTGGTGGTTTAAATGGGGTAGGTATTAACAATTCTGATAGCTACTCAAGTACTGGCTTTAACAACGGATTAACCACTAGTGATTACACCGCTACTTCGCTTGGCGCGCACTACAATAATAAAGTCTGGAGCGCTAACAGCCGTGTGGAATATCGCACCAGCAGCACAGAAGATAAAATCAATTTATTAGCGGGCGTGCAACGCAATTTAGATAATGGCCGCACGGTGGCAGCAGGCATTAGCTATAGTGATGTTAATGGTGAAAGTGCTAAGAACAGCAATATTGATGCCCGTTTAAGTGCAGCGTATCGTCCAAATGGCTCGCGTTGGATTTGGCTAGATCGCATAGATTATATTGATGATAAATCGTCAAATGCACAATCGAATATCAATACCAAAAAACTCATTAATAATTTTAATGCGAATTACATGCCTAATCGTAAAACGCAGCTTGCAATGCAATATGGCGCTAAATATGTATTAGATTCTATTGATAACGAAGATTACAGTGGTTATACCGATTTGTTGGGGGCAGAGTTACGATACGACATCGATGCTAAGTGGGATTTAGGCGTGCGCGGTGATATGCTACGTACTTGGAAAAGTGGGCAAAAAAGCTTTGCCTACGGTGCATCGTTAGGCTATAACCTCATGGAAAACACTTGGGTATCAGTGGGCTACAATTTAAAAGGCTTCGCAGACAGCGATTTTAGTGGCGCGGAATTTCGTACAAAAGGCCTTTACTTTAATTTTCGCATGAAGTTTGATCAAGACACGTTTGGCTTGAACATGAATAAAAATACAAAGCTACCAAAGTTTAATAATTAAAATAAACCTAAATAGTTAGTGGCGAGTGCGGCTTATTTGATTTTGAGATGTGCAGTTTTTTAGCTACATACTTGTATAAGCATCATTTATTTTATTACCTAATTTTACTAATTTTTGCATCCGCAACACCTGAGCCAAAAGTTAGGGTGACTTCATCATTAGTATTTAGCTGTGCAGTAGAGCTAATAATTTCTCCCGTTTTATTTTGCACAAAAGCATAGCCACGCGTGAGTACCGCTTGTGGGTTGAGGTGCGTCATACTATTGTTTAGTCTCAATAGTTGTTGATGTTGTGTTTGTAAGCTACGTTGAAAGCTAATTTCTAGACGATGTGCAAGTTGCTGGAGCTGATTTTTTTTATGTTCAATTTGCTGCACGGGCGATATTAACCTACGCGCTAAATAATCTAACTTTTGGGCTTGTTGGTTAAGCAATAAACGCATTTGCTTGTTAAGTTGAGTTTGTACATTAGCCAGCAGATTAATATGAGTGGCTTTATCCATGCAAGCCAGCTCTGCCGCCGCAGTTGGCGTGGCAGCGCGCATGTCAGCCACAAAGTCACAAATAGTGAAGTCAGTTTCATGCCCCACACCGCTAATGGTGGGGATGGCCGAATCGTCAATGGCGCGTGCGACGATTTCTTCATTAAACTGCCATAAATCTTCAAGGCTACCGCCGCCACGGCAAATAATCAACGTATCCACTTCTTCACGCTGGTTGGCGGTGCGAATGGCGTTGGCAATCAGCTGCGCTGCACCTTTACCTTGCACAGGGGTGGGGTAAATAATCACTTTAATATTGGGGTTGCGACGTTTTAGCGTGGTAAGCACATCGCGCAGAGCGGCAGCATCGGGCGAAGTAACAATGCCTATCGCGCTTGGCTGCTTTGGGATAGCTTGCTTGAAAGCGGCATCAAACAAGCCTTCAGCGCTGAGTTTGGCTTTGAGCTTTTCAAATGCTTCAAATAGTGCGCCTAAGCCAGCGCGTTGCACAAATTCAACGGTGAGTTGAAAGTCGCCGCGCGCTTCATAGAGGGTAACGGTGGCGCGTGCTTCAATTTTATCACCTTCGCGTGGCGTAAAATCTACATAGCTATTGCGGCCCTTAAACATCACGCAACGCACTTGCGCGCCTGCATCTTTGAGTGAAAAATACCAATGCCCAGACGCCGCACGGGTAAAGTTTGACACTTCACCCGAAACCCAAAAAAGTGGAAAGCTCATCTCCAATACTTCGCGGGCTAACCGATTTAGCTCGGTCACGGTCAACATTTTAGTGGGGGTTAAATTTGCGGGAAAATCTGCCAATGCTCGCTCGCTTAGATGATAAAATAGTTAATGAGATTATATATTGTGAATGAATATGCTAAATAAATTACTTGCTGGTCGTGGTGGATATTTTTTAGGGTTTGTGGTTAGTTTTGGTTTGGTTGGCCTCGCGCTATGGTTGCAAGGGCGTTACAACTTAGACCCATGTCCGCTTTGCATAACGCAGCGTATTGTATTTATGTCGCTTGGAGTATTGTTTTTGATCGCTGGCTTGGTTAACAAATACCCAAAATTCTTTGCAGGCTTACAGCTTATTGCCACCATCGTAGGCGCAGGTTGGGCCATGCGCCATTGGTGGATTCAAGCGCATCGTGACAGTATGGTGGCCGATTGCGGTGTGGGTTTTGATTATATGTTTGATAATTTTCCACTTAAAAAAGCGTTAAGTTTAGTGTTTAAAGGCACAGGCGACTGCGCGGCGATTGATTGGACGTTTCTTAGCTTAAGCATACCGCAAATGGCCTTAATTGCATTTGTGGGCTTAGGTTTTTATGCCATATACTTGGCACAATTGAATAGAAAGTAAGTATGTTTAAAACCTTAGATCAATTTGTAGGCAACACGCCACTGGTTAAGCTACAGCGTTTACATGGCAACAGCAGCAACACTATTTTACTCAAACTTGAAGGCAATAACCCCGCTGGCTCTGTTAAAGATCGGCCAGCACTATCCATGATCATGCGGGCTGAAGCACGTGGAGATATTAAGCCAGGAGACACCTTAATTGAAGCGACCAGTGGTAATACAGGCATTGCATTAGCGATGGTGGCGGCAATGCGTGGTTATAAAATGATACTGGTGATGCCAGAAAACCAAAGTATTGAGCGCCGCCAAAGCATGAAAGCCTATGGTGCAGAGCTGGTGCTGACACCTAAAGACGGCAGTATGGAGCTGGCGCGGGATGTGGCGCTTAAAATGCAAGCAGAGGGCGAAGGCATTGTGCTTGACCAATTTGGCAATATGGATAATCCGCAAGCGCATTATGAAGGCACCGGCCCTGAAATTTGGCGTGATACGCAAGGCAAAGTCACGCATTTTGTTTCAAGCATGGGCACAACAGGTACCATTATGGGCACTTCGCGTTATTTAAAAGAGCAAAATCCAGATATTCAAATTATCGGCGTGCAGCCTGAAGAAGGGTCTCAAATTCCTGGAATACGCAAGTGGCCTCAAGAATATTTACCCAAAATTTATGATGCTAAACGTGTGGATGCGTTTATTTACGTCGGGCAAAAACTTGCAGAAGAAACCACACGAAAATTAGCCACAATAGAAGGTATTTTTGCGGGCATTTCAAGTGGAGGATCGCTTTATGCGGCACTGCAACTTTCAAAAGAGGTTGAAAATGCGACGATTGTGAGCATTGTTTGCGATCGGGGTGACCGCTATTTATCTACTGGCGTTTTCCCAAGTTAATGCGTCACATCACTGTCTGCTTGATTGCATTTGCCACTACTTTAATGGCAACTAATGCATGGGCAGTGAGTAGTGTTAGTATCACTGCAGATGATGTGACGGTGAATAAAATAGAAAATCAGCCAGTAAGCATGCATAAAGTAGCCGTATTGCTTGATTTAGCTGCCAAAGAGGTACTAACATTTAACGCCGATAAAGTACAGTTTCAGCAAGCCACGGCTAAAAATGCACAGGCGTGGGTAGACTTAACTGCACAAAAACCCAGCCAAATTAAAGCCGCGCATATGCAATATCAATCGTTTGAGGCACGCAACGCGGCATTACAACTAGATTTAAAAGCTAAAGTACTAGCTACCCTCAATGCTGACTTTAAAAAAACCGCTGACAAAACTTGGGGGCAAGCCAAATTAAGCTGTAATCTCCCTAAAAATTTGCTGCAAGGCCAATGGCAATGTGATCACGGGTTATATCAAGCTGAGCGACTTAATATTCCTTTTAGCTTAAATTTCACCCCACTTGCCAATGGCTTTAATGGGGACTTAAACTTAAAAGAAGCCAGCTTTAGTGATGCGGCGGGCTTGCATGCAGCAGAGAAATTATCAGGAAATCTCAAGCTGACTGTGCAAAAAACAGGCGATCATTATCAATGGAAAAACACCTTGCAATGGGCAAATGGTGAAATGTTTTGGCAGCCCTTTTATTTGAGCGGCAGTGGCCATCAATTTACTTCGGCAGGTACTTTTAATCAAAATAGCGTCACGGTTGACACGGCAAAACTTACCCTTAACTCTGTAGGCGAACTGAATTTTAATGGCCAAATGCGACTTAATGACTATTATCTAACACGCTTTGAGGCGGACATGCCCAATTTAGATTTAGCCAATGCTTATCCATTAGTGTTTAAACCATTGTTAGATAAAACTGCTTTTGATAATGCCGAATTAGGCGGTAAGGCCGCGTTAAAAATAGCTGGAAGTAATGCAGAAATAAAGTCATTCTATTTACAATTACACGATGTCAATATCGACGATAAAAACAAAAAGTTTGCTTTTTATCACATGAACGCCAATGTGCCTTGGAGTTACGATGACCCTCAACAAGTCAGTTTTTCCTACCAAAATGGACATTTACTCAATTTACC
The DNA here is from genome assembly GCA_049662045.1 of Methylophilaceae bacterium. Classification (GTDB taxonomy): domain Bacteria; phylum Pseudomonadota; class Gammaproteobacteria; order Burkholderiales; family Methylophilaceae; genus Methylotenera. The sequence continues at coordinate 17,425 of JBATAW010000027.1, forward strand.
ATTAGGTGACACAAAAATTAACGCAGTGGTGAATCGCTATGCCTTAACCGCGCCTAATGTCACATTGCCTATTTTAGATGGTGCGTTAAAGTTATCAGATATTTCCGCCGCTTACCTTGGTAAGGAATGGTATTGGCATTTGCAAGCTAGTCTCACGCCTATTTCAATGGCAGATTTTAGCCATGCACTGAATATCCCCGTCATGCAAGGCAAGGCCTCGGCCCAAATTCCATTGGTAACGTATAGTAGTGGTCTAATAACTACCGACGGTGAAGTAGTGCTTAATGTATTTGATGGCAAAGCTACTGTGACTAATTTAACGATGAAAACTCCGTTAGGCATTGCGCCACAATTGAATGCAGATATTGTCATGCGCAATTTAGATTTAGGCAGCTTAACGCGCACCTTTAGCTTTGGCGCGATTGAAGGCAAGCTAGATGGCGATGTGGATGATTTAGAACTGCAAAATTGGAAAACGGTTAAATTTGATGCGAGCATTTATAGTAGCCCTGGAAATTACGACAAAAAAATATCGCAACGCGCGGTTGAAAACATATCTGCACTGGGTGGTGCAGGCGCGGCAGCGGCCATACAACGCAGTTTTTTACAATTTTTTAAGCAGTTTAACTATGCAAAAATGGGTTTAAACTGTAAGTTACGCAACGATGTATGTGAAATGAGCGGTATTGAGTCAACGCCACAGGGGTATGTCATCGTTAAAGGGAGTGGCATACCTTCAATCACTGTGATGGGGTACAATCAAACGGTGGGTTGGAATGAATTATTAGAACGGATTAAACGTGTCACAGATGGTAATAGCAAAGCAATTGTGAAATAAGTAAAAATTAAAATGGTTTTTTATTAAGGACTTAACATGAAAAAATGGATTTGGGCATTACCCGCAGCAGTGATTTTACCTGCTTGCGTTACGATTAATATTTACTTTCCTGCGGCCGCCGCCGAAAAAGCAGCAGATAAAATTATTGATGATGTTTGGCAACTTAAAGGCGGTGAAAAGCCGAATGTTAAAACCATTGAACCCAAAGCAGGTGAGCCCCAATCAGCTGCGCCAGCGCCAGCCGAACCCGCTAAATAGCCCCATTAAAGGAAAAATCATGAAAAAATTACTCATTAGTTTAGTTGTATTTTTTAACTTAGTTTTAGCAAGCCAATTCGTCAGTGCGGCTGCAGATTTAGAAATCAACACGCCTGCTATTTCAGCTATAAAAAGTAGTATGCAAGCGCGTCATGGCCAATTAGCGGCTTATTATGCAAGTGGTGCGGTTGGCCTGACTAAAGATGGTTTAATTGCTGTTAAAGATGCCAATGCCGTGCCGCTAAAAGACCGTGGCGGCCTTAACAGCTTGATTTCTGCTGAAAATGCAGACCGCAATAATTTATATAAAGAAATTGCCGCTGCAAACGCGCACCCAGAATGGCAAGGTGAAATTCAAAGCACGTTTGCAAGCCGTTGGATAGACAAAGCGCAAGGTGGCTGGTTTTATCAAGGGGCGAGTGGTTGGGTGAAAAAGTAACTGCATTAAGAGCTTTGTAAGAAAGGTCATTTCCGTGAATACGGGAATGACCAAATATCTAGAAATTAAAATTAAAAATTGCTTTTTACGGCTAGTACCTAGGATTTAAAGTCTTACAATCTATTGATATTCAAGTGACACATTCGGTTGAAATAGACGTATTTTAGCTATTTCAATATAAAGCGACATCATCAAGCCTCATCAACGCACTAACTTAACACCATGACAACACTCATTCAGTTTTTTGTTAAGCATCGGCATTACGCGCGCTTGGCTATTCGCATTGCGGCCTATTATGTGGCGTTATTTTTAATATTCTCAGCGGTTTGGATACATCACAATTTTGGTAATCCGTCACTTGAGCAGATTCTTTATCATTTACAATTTGGTATGGAAGGACTGGTGGATACTGACGAAAGTATTAAGCGTAGTTTTATAAAAACCTGTCTAGGGTGGCCGCTGGTTATTGCGCTAGCACTCGCATTGGTTGAAGTGTTACTTGGTCAATACTTGGTTTATCGGCTTAAAACCTACCCAACGCACACTGCTTTGTGGCATAAAATAACCGAAAAAATGGCTAAAGCGGTATATTGGCTAATTTATCATCGCGCGCCACTTTACACTTTGGTGGGTGCGTTTATTTATTTTGGTGCAAATTTTTCATTGTTAACCTATATGCATCAAAAATTTGGGCGAGATTATTTTGCCGAGCATTATTTGAACCCTAAAAAAGTGCAAATTACAGCCCAAGCGCCTAAAAATTTGGTGTTGATTTATGTGGAAAGTTTAGAAAACACTTACCAAGATGAGGCCTTATTTGGTAAAAATTTATTAAAAAGTATCGATAAAATAGGTGGTATTAGTTTTAATAGTTACCGCCAAGCCCCTGGCACAGGCTGGACCATCGCGGGCATTACCGCAACGCATTGCGGGCTGCCACTCAAAAGCGTGACGATATATGACGGTAACGACCAAGGCTCAAATATTAAAGCGTTTTTACCCAAAGCTGTTTGCCTAGGGGATGTGTTGCATGCGCATGGTTACCATAACGTGTATATGGGTGGTGATGCGCTATCTTTTTCTGGTAAAGGCAAATTTTTTCAAGACCATCATTATGATGAAGTCTATGGACGTGAAGAACTCAAAGGGTTTTTAAGCAAAAATCAAATGAACTATTGGGGACTGTATGATGATGATCTTTTAGTTAAAGTTAAAGCTAAATTAGTGAGTTTACATGCAAAAAAACAACCATTTAATCTTACTTTTACGACGATTGATACTCATGGACCTAGTGTGCACTATTCAAATTTATGCAAAAAAAATGGCGCTAAAGACTTTCCAGCCGTGGTGGAATGTACTTCTAACCAAGTCACGGATTTTATGAATTTTATTAAGAAAAATGGCTACCTAAAAGACACCAATGTGGTGATTATTGGTGACCATCTCGCGATGTATAACCCCGTGTGGGATAAGCTCCAACAGGTGCCAGAGCGGCATATTTATAATCAATTTATTTCGCTTAAAAAAGTGACTAAAACGCGTGATGATGTACTGCACTTTGATATGTTTCCCACCATTTTAGAGTTTATAGGTTTTCATGTAGAAGGTGGTAAGTTGGGGCTAGGTTACACCGCAATTACACCTAATACGCCGCAACCTGAGCCTAACGCGCTCAAAGATATGGAAGAAGATTTGTTAAATGAATCAGAAACTTATATTGATTTATGGAAGCGCGACCTGCCCGAAGAAAATGTGCCAAATCACGGCGCATAACGGCTTATAATACAATAAAAATTTGGCTTTTTTATGACACCTACACTCGTTTTTGATATCGAAACTGTCCCCGATACCGCTGGGCTACGTACCTTGCTGGATGTGCCTGCGCATGCTACTGATGACGATATTGCCAGCATCGCATTTCATCAGCGCCGACAGCAAAATGGCAGTGAATTTTTGCCATTACATCAACATAAAGTCTGTGCTATTTCATGCGCCTTGCGTGAGGGCAACCATTTTAAAGTATGGACACTTGGCGATGAAAATTCTACTGAAGCTGAAATTATTCAACGCTTTTTTGATGGCATTGAAAAATACACGCCACAAATTATTAGCTGGAACGGCGGTGGGTTTGATTTACCTGTGCTGCATTACCGCGCCATGGTGAACCAAGTGCAAGCGCCGCGCTATTGGGATTTAGGCGAAGATGATAAAGACTTTAAATGGAATAATTACATTAGCCGCTACCACACACGCCACTTAGATTTAATGGATTTACTAGCGATGTTTAACGGCCGCGCCAATGCGCCACTCACAGAGATTGCACAGTTATGCGGCTTTCCAGGTAAGTTAGGCATGGATGGCAGCAAAGTGTGGGGCGCATATCAAGCAGGTGAAATTGAGGCGATTCGCAATTATTGCGAAACCGATGTGGCCAATACGCATTTGGTGTATTTGCGTTTTCAGCTGATGCGCGGGCATTTATCGCCTACCGCTTATGAGGCGGAAATTACTTTAGTACGTGACACTTTACACACGTATTCTGGTACGCATTGGGCAGAATTTTTAGCCGCTTGGGTACGTTAATAGGCATGATATTGATAGCCCCGTCTATGCAAGAGCATGCTCTTAGAATCAAGCTAAGCGTTTGTTAAGTAGGCACCATAGAATTTCTAAAGAATCATGACCATGATTCAAGAAATGTGAGTTTAGATTTAGCGACGGAACTCCAAAACAGCAACTTAAGGATTGAACGAATGTTTACGCGTTATCAATATCAGCCTCTTCATTTGCTGAACTTGCTATTGCTTTTTTGCTGCGTTTATACAAGCGTAAGTTATGCGATAGAACCTCAAATCTCAGCGGGACGTTATCATAATTTAGCAGTCAATAGCCAAGGTGATGTGTATTGGTGGGGTCAATATCAGGCCGCAAATTACCGTTTAGGCAGTGAAGAAAAAGCAATAGCACCAGCTCAGATATTAGGCTTGTCAAAAATAAAAGCTGTCGCTACTGGTATGGATCATAGCCTTGCTTTAGCTGAAGATGGTGGTATTTTTGAATGGGGCTTTAGCCCATACGTAATGCAAGATTTTTTAGCAAAAAATAATAGCCAAACATTTTGTAAATTAGCAATGCAAGGCTGGAATGATAAAGGCATTAATCCATGTGAAAAGGCGCTGTATAGCAAAACTAGAATTCAAGAACCTATTCGCATCCGCAACATTCCGCCTGCTATTGCAATAGCAGGTAGCGATAATCAATCGTTGATGATCAGCAGCACAGGTGATGTGTATTGTTGGAATGGCCGCACCGCACCAAAAAAAATTGCTGGCTTAAGCCATATCAAAGCGATTGCTATGGGGCAGTTTCATGGTGTTGCGCTAAGTGCCAATGGTGATGTATTCACCTGGGGTGGTAATGTGAATGGTGAACTGGGCTATGCAACCAGTAATTTGGCAAAAGATGATTTTACTTGTGGTACTGCCACGCCTAAAGTGGCATTTAGAAATGCGTTGGCCATTTCTGCGGGCGTGAATGACTCTTATGCTTTATTAGCAGATGGATCAATTTGGGGTGCTGGGCGCGAGCCCGATAGATGGTTGAGTGATCCCAATAAAGCTTTTTTGGAGCCACGATATCCAACAAACGTCCATCAGTTTAGAAAAATTATAACGATAGAAAATACTAGTGAAATTGCTGGCGGCGCTCAACATATGATCGCTAAAACCCGCACTGGTGAAGTTTATGCATGGGGCTTTAATGGTGTGGGTGATGGGGTACTTGGAAGCGGAACCTCAAAAATCGAATCAACTTTATCGCCAATTAAGGTGCTAAATTTGAAGGATGTAATGATTGTTTCTACTACCTGGGATCATACGCTAGCCATAAGTAAAGAGGGGTATGTCTGCGCTTGGGGACAAAACTATTATGGCACTGTGCGACCAGATAGTCAGCGGCGAGGTATTTTATCGCCTTCACCAGTATTGCTGAGTGACGCCACAACGCCGCTGAATTTATATCAAAGTCTAGCGCTTACGAAGTCTCTACCCGAAGTGGTTTGTGGAGATTCGCAATGGAGAAATAGGATGACGTTAGATGATGTAGCAGAAGAAAAAGTAAAAACTGACGCGCAACGTGAACGAAGTTTAGTTAAAAAATTAGGTTTAAATTTAAGGGTTCCGTATTACTCAACAGCTTTAATAGAGGCTGCGAGAAGCAACAATAAAGCTGCCGTTAAAAGTTTATTGGCAAGTTGCAAAGAGGATATTAATTCAGCAGAACGTTATGGTAAAACGGCATTGCAGCTAGCGCAAGAGGCTGGCTATGCTGAGGTTGTAGCGTTATTGCAGGCAGTGAGTGGATGCAATAAGCTATAGTGTTTTTATGGACACCTATTGACTGTACTTTTAGTTAATAGTTTTTTGTTTTAAAAACCAGTTATTTTAAGCATCATTGTTTAAGTACCGCTGTAAGCGGCCTAGAATGCGGCTTGCAAAGGCATAAAAATCTCTCGGGCGTTATTGCGGCATCAAAATTTGTCGATTTTTTAAAAAATGCCCTTTATCATAGAACGTTTTGCAACTAGGTAGTAGGGTAAAATAATCAAAGTTTAAAAATAGGGAGTGTCGTTGTGAATTTAGAAAAAGTCATCTTTGGTTTCTTTATTATTTTAGCCATGACCTTGAATTTTGGTTTTTTTGTGGGCGGTATAGATAACCCCAAGCATCATTTACCTTATGAGTTGTATTTTGCCATTGCGGTGAACTTAATATCAACCGTGCTTAAATTTGGCGATCGCACTCAAATCGGCGCGATTCACTTGGCAACTAGTTTGGTTGCAGATTTGCAGTTAATAGCCGCGGCCATTATTTGGGCTGCAGCGGGGCCAAATAGCAGCAATCCTGAGGTGATTGTGGGTGTTGTTTCTCTCTCTGGCGGTGCATTTTTGGCTAACGTGACTTCAGTGATTTTGCTCATTTTCGAAACCGTCACATTGCGCCGATAATCATTATAATCGGAGCCGCTGTTTGAACTTAAACCAGATTATTTTTTTAATTTTGAGGCGCATGCGTGTGCCTTTGCTGGTACTCATTGCGAGTTTCTCTATTAGTATCATTGGCTTAGTGATGATTCCTGGTCAAGATGATTTGGGTAAGCCTTTCCATCTAGGTTTTTTTAATGCGTTTTATATTTTAAGTATTACTGCCACCACCCTTGGCTATGGTGAAGTTCCTTATGCGTTTACTAACGACCAACGGTTGTGGATGGCGCTGTCTATTTATTTGTCTATCATCGCTTGGTTATACGCCATCGGGACCATTTTTTCATTATTTCAAGACGCTGCACTTAAACAGGCAATTAAACTAGAAAAGTTTAAACATGGCGTTAAAGTGTTGCATGAGCCATTTTTTATCATTTGTGGTTATGGCGAAACAGGCAGCATTCTAGTTCGCGCATTAGACAAAAACGAGCTGCGCGTAGTGGTCATTGAAATTTCAGAAGAGCGTGTGCGTACGCTTGAGATGACTGACTATCAATTTTTTATTCCGCATTTATGTGCAGATGCTAAGTTAGCAGAAGTGCTTCTATCTGCGGGCTTGCAAAACCCGATGTGCCAAGGGGTGGCTGCTATCACGGATGATGACCATGCTAATCTGGCTATATCCGTCGCCATTAAATTAATCAAGCCTCACTTACCAGTACTAGCCCGGGCACAGAGTGAGGTTGTTGCGGCCAATATGGCCTCTTTTGGCACCGACCATATTATTAACCCATACCATATTTTTGGAGAGCATTTAGCCATGCGCGCTAACGCGTTGGGGGCATATTTACTACATGAATGGCTGACAAATGCACCTGGCGATGTAATCGTTGCGCCCACGGCTATTCCTGATGGCGATTGGATTGTGTGCGGTTATGGTCGATTTGGCAAAGCGGTGGTGAATGGGTTAAAAAGTGAGCAGTTTAAGTTACGCTTGATTGAATCTGACCCCGTGGGTACGCAATGTCAAGATTGTATTGTTGGCAGTGGTGTAGAGGCGCAGATTTTACAAGAAGCAGGCGTCGAGCATGCGGTTGGCATTGTGGCGGGTACTGATGATGACATTAATAATTTATCCATTGTGATGACCGCGTGTGAACTTAACCCAAGATTATTTGTAATCATCCGTAAAAACAAGCGACATAATGAGCCATTGTTTCAGCAATTTAATGCCGATATCTCAATGCAACCGAGTGATATTATTGCGCAAACTTGCTTGTCATACATGATTTCACCCATGCTGGCAGATTTTTTAGAAATCGCGCGTCAAAAATCGAATGCTTGGGCAAATAGTGTGATTGCAAAGTTGGTGAGTCAACTCGGTGAGCAAGTGCCAGACACATGGGATTTAACACTTTCACCCTTGATGGCATCAGCAGTTTGCCAATTACTGTTGGATGGGCAAGCCGTAGAACTCAGACATTTACTCATGAACCCAGGGCAAGGTGATAATGATTTACCAATCATACCGTTGCTACTCGTACGCCATAATAATAAGCTAGTACTACCCGATATTAATACGCCACTATTTATTGGCGATAAGCTGCTTTTTTGTGGTTTGGACCATGTAAAGTCTACTCAACGCTATTTAATTAATGATACAAAAACCTTTCATTATTTAGTGACGCAACAAGAAATTCCCAATACTTGGGTTGGCCGATTACTCATGAGTTATACGAGCAAAAAACCGTTGTAAAAACACGTTAAAAAAGGCTAAAATTTAAACGCTTTATTAGCCATGCCTTTTACACCGATATACGTTAAAATCTCGCTTCAAAATTCTCACAGGTTCTCTCATGGCACGCCACGCTAGAAATCGCAATAAGCCCTTAGTTTTGCCCGAAATAAAACACGCCATCATCGAATCACTAGACCAAGAAGGCCGTGGTGTTGCGCATGTAGATGGCAAGACCATTTTTATTGATGGTGCGTTGCCTAGTGAAAAAGTCAGCTATCAATCGCACCGCATTAAAGGCACGTATGAAGTGGCTAATGTGGTGGAAGTGCTCAAGCAATCTAACCAACGTGTGACACCAAAATGCCCCCATTTTGGTTTGTGTGGTGGTTGTAAATTACAACATTTAGATTTTGCCGCGCAAGTGGCCGCCAAGCAACGTTTACTTGAAAATGACTTAAAACATATTGGAAAAGTGCAGCCAGATAATATGCTGCCACCGCTTTATGGGCCAACCTGGGGCTACCGCCACAAGGCGCGCTTAAGCGTTAAATATGTGGATAAAAAAGCACGCGTGTTGGTCGGCTTTAATGAAAAAGCTACACGCTACGTGGCAGATATGAACTCATGCGAAGTGCTAGTGCCGTGCGTTTCAGCCCTTATAGCGCCGCTACAACAGATGATTGCACAATTAAGTATTCGTAGCCATTTGCCGCAAATTGAGCTGGCGGTCGGCGAAGCCCAACAAATTGAAGGGCGAGAGAATGATGTGATTGTACTAATTTTTCGCATCATGCAAGCACTTAACGCTAATGATGAAGCTGTGCTTAGCGCATTTGCTGATTATCACAATGTGCAAGTGTGGACGCAAACCAAAGGCCCAGATACGATACAGCCTTTATTTATTCCAAACAGCCCAAAAACCGCCCCCACATTGCAGTATAGTCTGCCAGAGTTTAATTTAACGTATCCGTTTAAGCCGAATGAGTTCACTCAAGTGAATCCACAAATTAACCAAGTGATGATACGCCGTGCCATGCAATTGCTCGCGCCAAAAGCGGGAGAAAGTATTGCGGACTTTTTCTGCGGCATTGGCAATTTTACTTTGCCAATCGCGCGTAGTGGCGCATCAGTGCTTGGGCTTGAGGGTTTGGCTAATTTGGTGGATAGAGCTAACGAAAGTGCTGCGTTAAACCAAATCACCCACGTAAATTTTGGCGTAGCGGATTTATTTAAAATGACGGCAGAAAGTTTATTGACACTCGGGTACTTTGATAAATGGTTAATAGACCCGCCGCGTGATGGGGCGTTTGAATTAGTGAAATCACTGGCTAATAATACCCAAGAAGCGGCTAACATTGCCGAAGGCACGCTACAAGCTAGCCAGAATACGGCTCTCAGCGGTATAAAAAATCCTCGCGTGATTGTGTACGTATCATGCAACCCCGCCACACTGGCGCGCGATGCTGACGTATTGGTGAACGAAAAAGGCTATGTACTTAAGGCGGCAGGTGTGATTAACATGTTTCCCCATACGGCGCATGTGGAATCTATCGCATTGTTTGAAATGCCAAGCTAGCTAAAATTTGGCAGATCATTAGCTAGAAAAGTTAAGTTAATACTGCTTGCTGGCTAATTTCAGTCACGTCACTTTCATCTTTTAGGCTAACCCCAGAAGCTTTAATCCGCATGGCTTCTTTAATGAGCCAAAGCATTTTTTTTGCGGCCATTTCATAGCTTAAACCTTCAGGGCGCACGTTTGAAATGCAGTTACGATTTGCATCATTTAAGCCAACTTTAGGTTGATAAGTTAGATAAATGCCAAGGCTATCAGGCGAGCTTAAGCCAGGACGCTCGCCAATGAGCATGGCGGTCATGCTTGCGCCCATCATTTCACCAATTTCATCTGCGATGGCGACACGTGCTTGTGATGCGATGACTAGTGGGCTGATAGCCCAATCGCTCGGCATTTGTTGTTGAATTTCTGCTAACAGAGGCAACACATGCCGTTCAACCGCCAGTGAAGACAAGCCATCACCTACCACAATGAGTATCGTGATGGGTTTTGAAGGGCGCATTGTGCGTAAATCTTCTGCACTTTTTACGCTTAATTGGCGGCCTAAGTCTGGCCGTAATAAATAAGTCGGGCGATTTTCCGCCTTGCTATTGACTTGTATGGTGGAGATACCAAGTTTTTCTAATTGTACCGACAAGGCATCAACATCCAGCGCTAAATGCACGGCATCGCGGGCCATGGCATGCGCTAAGCCAAAGTCTAATATTTCGCTGGTAGGCAAGCTTGTGCCTACGCGTCCTAGCGCAATGCGCGCGCGTGTGTAGGTTTTAAGTTGTTGCCACGGGTCAGTTGTGGTGATGGGTGAGATTTTTTTTGTCATGATGAACAATATCCTTAACCCAGCCCTAACAGTTGCGCAGGCATATTTTGTAAAATAGGGTGCGTTTGGCTGATAGGCTGCACTTGGCCATGGTTATCCATAATTTGCATTTTTTTAAGCCACGTTTCAAATTCTGGTGCAGCTTTTAAACCAAGGATTTTGCGCAAATACAGTGCATCATGAAATGAAGTGGTTTGGTAGTTCAGCATAATGTCATCTGCACCAGGAATACCCATCATAAAAGTCAGCCCCGCGTTGGCGAGCAAGGTCATGAGCGTGTCCATGTCGTCTTGGTCAGCTTCTGCATGGTTGGTGTAGCAAACATCACAACCCAGCGGCACGCCAAGCAGCTTGCCGCAAAAATGGTCTTCTAAACCAGCGCGGATGATTTGTTTACCATCATACAAATATTCGGGGCCAATAAAACCCACTACTGTGTTTGTAAGCAAGGGCGATAAATGTCGTGCTAAGGCATAGGCGCGTGCCTCACAAGTTTGTTGGTCAACGCCAAAATTGGCATTAGCAGAAAGTGCTGAACCTTGCCCAGTTTCAAAATACATGACGTTATCGCCAACGGTGCCTCTGTTAAGCGAATGTGCTGCTGATTGTGCTTCTTCAAGCAATGCAATGTTAATACCAAAACTTTGGTTAGCTTTTTCTGTGCCAGCAATAGATTGAAACACTAAATCTACGGGTGCACCACGCTCTATCAACTGAATTTGGTTAGTGACATGCGTCAAAATGCAAGATTGCGTAGGAATCTCGTATTGGTTAATCACTTCATCCACCATGTGATATAAGTCCATGAGAGCTGGCAGGCTGTCGGTGGCGGGGTTAATACCAATCACCGCATCACCCGCGCCATACAGTAAACCGTCTAACATCGAGGCGGCTATGCCACGCATATCGTCCGTTGGGTGGTTAGGTTGCAAGCGAACAGACAAATGATTGGGTAGGCCAATGGTGTTACGAAAGCGGGTAGTGACATGACATTTTTTAGCAATTAAGATTAAATCTTGATTCCGCATGATTTTACTGACAGCGGCAGCCATTTCAGGGGTGATGCCTGTAGCAACACGCTTTAATGTAGCTGAGTCTGTTGCATCTGAGAGTAGCCAATCACGAAAATCCCCGACCGTAAATTGACTAATTTCGCTAAAAGCTTGTTGGTTATGCGTGTCTATAATGAGACGTGTGACTTCATCAGCTTCATAGGGGATAAGCAGCTCTTCTAAAAAGCGTGTTAGTGGTACATCGGCCAAACACATGCGCGCAACCATGCGTTCAGCGTAGGTTTCGGCGGCTACGCCCGCTAGAAAATCGCCTGATCTGGCGGGTGAAGCTTTTGCCATGACTTGTTTTAAATCTTCAAACTGATAGGTGTGAATGCCTACCGTTAATTGATAGTTTGCCATGTTCGCCGTACCTTATTTGAAAGTACATCAAGATTGAGACTACATCAGGTCAAGCACATTATGCTACATAGATTAGTTGCTCCGCAAGTGAAGTTTTTTTCAAAGAATCGAATCAACTTTTAGTATTTAAAATGCCGTGTCGAATCTATTTTTAAATGGCTTTGATTTAACATTTTCTGTTTTAAAAATAACGCTTGTATTCTTATTGTATAAATTTATACTGATTAACAATTTGTAATGATTAAGAAAGCGAGTTTACCTACTTATAGCACCTGCTTTATACCAGCCGTACTTTTCGCAATTCAGTTTAGTAACATGAGTTAAACTTTTTCTTGAAGATTTTTAATGAATCACCTAGGGGGTCAGAAAATGAGTAAAACAGAACATAAAACTGCGTCATTAGAAGAAGATATTGCAAATTTACAAAAAATGGGCTACGAGCAAGAATTGCACCGGCACATGGGTGAATTTTCAAATTTTGCCATATCGTTTTCTATCATCTGTATTTTGGCAGGCGGTATTAGTGCATTTAACCAAGGCTTAGGGGCAAGTGGTGGTTTTTCTATTGGTGTAGGTTAGCCGGTAGGGGCTCTGCTTGCATTAGTGGTTGCTTTAGCAATGGCGCAAATTGCCTCAAGTTACCCAACAGCAGGCGGCTTATACCATTGGGGGTCAATTCTGGGCGGTAAGGGTTATGGCTGGGTAACCGCGTGGTTTAACTTGCTGGGCTTGATTTTTGTTGTTGCGGCAGTCAATTTTGGTGTTTACGACCCATTTTTTAAAACGCTGATTGCTCCCATGCTTAACATTGCACCTGAAACGATGGGGCAGGGGTTTCAAATTGGGTTTATTGCTTTCATCACCATTATCCAAGCCATTTTGAATGCTAGCTTTCCAAAACTCACGACTAAACTAACCGATATATCAGGCTATTTAATTTTTGTTGTAGCCGCTGCACTGGTTGTTGCATTGTTAGTCTTTACAAAAACCCATCTCGATTTTTCAAAATTGTTTACCTTTATTAATTTTACGGGTACTGAAGGTAGCGTATGGCCAAAACAAGAAGGTTTTGTATTGCCTTTCTTAAGTGGTTTACTGTTTGTAACCTTTACCATTACAGGGTTTGATGCTTCAGCACATACTTCTGAAGAAACCCGTGATGCGGCTAATAGTGTGCCACGCGGAATTATCAAAGCGGTGGTTTATTCTGCAATTTTTGGTTACATTATGGTGTGTTCTTTTATACTGGTGATGCCAGATTTGGCTGAAGGTGTAAAACAAGGTTATACCTTTTTTGATGCACTATTACACCAATTGCCAGATAGTGTGCGTATTATCTTATCTATTGGTATTTTTATTTCTAACTTTTTATGTGGCTTGGCTTGCCTCACTTCAACTTCACGCATGATGTTTGCTTTTTCTCGTGATGGCGGTTTGCCTTTTTCAAACGTGTTACGTAAGGTGCATGGTAAGGCTAAAACGCCTTTTAACGCAACTTGGACAGCTGCTATTTTAGCCATAGCGGCTACATTGTATGGTGATGCTTTTATCGTACTTGCAACGGGTTCAGCCGTGTTCTTGTATATCTCTTATGTGATGCCAACAGCGGCTGGTATATTGGCAGAAGGTAAAACTTGGACGCATAAAGGCCCATTTAGCCTAGGTAAATTATCAAAACTTATTGCCTTACTTGCTGTTATAGGTGGCTCTTTGCTGGCTTATGCAGGTATGCAGCCGCCTAACCAAAAAGTATTTTACTTGGCACTGATTATGTTGGCAATCATGGCCGTGTTCTGGTTTGGATTCGGCGAGAAAAAACGCTTTAAAGGCCCACCCACCGTTAAAGAATAGCCTAAAAATAAATTCTGATAATTTTAAAACCGCCTTGCTTGTGCTTGGCGGTTTTTTATTGATGTCGTTATAGTAATGCCATGAAATTTTGCTACATCACAGTTAAATCACTACGTGTTACCCCGTAGAAACTTAATATTTGTTCAACTGCCTAACGATGTAATAAGTGGTTAATGACAACATAACAAGTGGAGGAGTACAAAATGGCCAAGATTGACCGAGTATTAGTAGGTGAGGCGTTGGTGGTTGAGGATCGACCAGGGATGGAAAACTGCCCAGATTTGCGCAATGTGGCGCATATTGATTTAGTCATGGGTCCGCGTGGTAGCGCCGCAGAAGATGCTTTTTGCCGCACACTGACTGACCAAAAGCAGGGGGCTAATGGCTTATTGGCAATTGTCGCCCCCAATATGATGGTTAAACCAGCCACCGTGATGTTTAACAAAGTCACTATCCGCAATGAAAAGCAAGCCGTACAAATGTTTGGCCCAGCCCAGCGCGGGGTTGCCATGGCGGTGATGGATTGTGTGGCAGATGGCACTATCCCCAAGGATGAAGTTGATAATGTCTTTATTTGCGTTGGGGTTTTTATCAGCACGCGGGCTGATATGGATGAACGCGTGCAGGAGTGGAATTATCGGGCAACCAAGCAAGCGATTAAAAGCGCCATTAATGGTGAGCCAAGCATTGATAAGCTGTTAGCTGAATACAAAACCAGCGTGCATCCATTTGGCGCTAAAAAACCTGCCTAATATTAAAAGTAAAAAAGCCCGAATCTTCGGGCTTTTTTATTAAATTAGCTTAATCACTCATGCAAATTATTTGCGCAATGAAATGCTTAAGCAATCAAACTATTCATGCGTTTAACAAAGCTGGCTGGGTCGTCTAATTGGCCGCCTTCTGCAAGTAGCGCTTGGTCAAACAGTAGTTGGGCTAGTTCGTTTTGCAGGTTGGCCTCGCTTTCAGATTCGATACGTTTCACCAATTTATGCGTTGGGTTGATTTCTAAAATCGGCTTGCTTTCAGGCGCTTGTTGGCCTGCCGCTTTGAGCATACGTGCTAAGTTGCCAGACATATCCATTTTATCGCTCACCAAGCAAGCGGGTGAGTCGGTTAAGCGGTGCGTTACACGCACATCTTTCACTTTATCGCCCAGCGTTGCTTTTATTTTTTCAACCAAAGTTTTGGCTTCTTCTTCAATTTTTTTCTGAATTTCTTTTTCAGTTTCAGACTCCAGCTTACCTAAATCTAAATCGCCTTTAGCAATCGATTGCAATTTTTTGCCTTCAAATTCCGTTAAGGCACCCAGCAACCATTCATCCACACGGTCACTCATCAGCAAAACTTCAATACCTTTTTTGCGGAAAATCTCTAAGTGCGGGCTGTGTTGCGCGGCGGCAAAAGTATCTGCGGTAATAAAGTAAATCAGCTCTTGCTCAGGCCGCATGCGGCTAATGTAATCGCTGAGCGATACCACTTGCTCATCCGTATCTGCTTTAGTTGAGGCAAAGCGGAGTAAGCCAGCAATTTTATCTTTATTAGCAAAGTCTTCGCCTGGGCCTTCTTTAAGCACACGGCCAAATTCTTTGTAAAACTTGGCGTAGTCATCAGGTTTATCTTTCGCCATGTCTTCTAGCAAGCCCAGTACTTTTTTCACCGAGCCATTTTTAATGGCTTCTACGTCGCGGCTAGATTGTAAAATCTCGCGTGAAACATTCAGCGGTAAATCGGCGGTGTCAATCACGCCGCGTACAAAGCGCAAATATTGCGGCATGAGTTTTTCAGCGTCTTCCATAATAAATACGCGTTTAACATAAAGTTTAATGCCGTGGCGATGTTCACGATCGTACAAGTCAAACGGTGCTTTGCTAGGCACATATAACAATGAAATATATTCTTGTTTACCTTCTACGCGGCTATGCGAGTAGGCGAGTGGCGCTTCGTAATCGTGCGAAACATGCTTGTAAAACTCGTTATATTCCTCTTCGGTAATGTCATTTTTGCTACGCGCCCACAAGGCAGAGGCTTTATTCACCGTTTCTAATTCATCAAGCGTCACCATCTCACCGCCTGCGCCGTCTTCGCCTTCTTTCCACTCAGTTTTGCTCATCAAAATTGGTAGGGTGATGTGGTCAGAATATTTGCGGATGATGGATTTTAATTGCCAGTCATTTAAAAAGTCATCTTCATCTTTGCGTAAGTGCAACACAATGTCGGTACCGCGACTGGCTTTATCGGCCGCTTCAATAGTAAAGTCGCCTTCACCTGCAGATTCCCAACGCACGGCCTCTGTGCTACCTGCGCGGCGCGTAGTGAGCGTGACTTTATCGGCAATAATAAAGGAAGAGTAAAACCCCACCCCAAATTGGCCAATTAAATTAGCATCCTTAGCTTGATCGCCAGAAAGCGCATTCATAAATTCTTTAGTGCCTGATTTTGCAATGGTACCAATATTGGCAATCACCTCATCGCGGCTCATACCAATGCCGTTATCTGAAATAGTCACTGTGCGCGCGGCTTTATCAAAGCTCACTTTAATATTTAAATCGCTATCGTTTTCATACAATGCACCATTGCTAATGGCTTCAAAGCGCAATTTATCCGCCGCGTCAGACGCGTTAGAAATGAGCTCGCGCAATACAATTTCTTTATTTGAGTAAAGCGAATGAATCATCAACTGTAAAAGTTGCTTCACCTCAGCCTGAAAGGCCATCGATTGTTTGGGATTGGTTTCGGCTTTTGCCATGTAAAAACTCCTGAAAATATTAAATAAACACTAGGCTTTTAATGTGGGCGATTGGTTGAATTTCAAGTAAAAAAACAATATTTTAGGCTAAAAAACCATGTACATTATTTTGGTGCTCTATACCCGCAATAGGCATCCCCATTCTCGCTAAATGATAGCGCATTAAGTCGAGTGTGACAGCCGCATGCAGACTGGCTCGCAGAGGCGAAAAATTTTCTCGTCGCTTAATAACATGATTACTACTTATTTTGATGTGATGCAATTTTGCCGTATTTATTTAAATATTCGTTACAAAGCGCAATGATTGCATCAGCATTAATTTTTA
This sequence comes from Methylophilaceae bacterium, assembly GCA_049662045.1. Taxonomy (GTDB): domain Bacteria; phylum Pseudomonadota; class Gammaproteobacteria; order Burkholderiales; family Methylophilaceae; genus Methylotenera. The sequence continues at coordinate 34,409 of JBATAW010000027.1, forward strand.
GCGAATTGGATGAAAAAGCAATCGGACTGCCATTCATTTTATGGCTGACTTTAATCAGCCATTTTTTGATGGGGTCATTGGCATCCATGTAACTTTCAGGATTAATTAATTTAACAATGATAATTTTTTGGTGGTTAATTTTCATGACTTCAAACCCTAAAATATCTGACCATGGAATGAGACCAGCAGAAACAGCGCTAGCGTTATCAATAATACCTTTGCGGTTGAAAATTAGACCTGGTTTATCCTCTAACAATTTTTTAATGCCAATGACGCCACATATTGCAAAAAATAGCATGCACACCAATCCTAAGCCATGGACAAAGAGTGGGTTATTGTAACGGTGAAGGGTTGCGATTTCGACATCGCTTAACGTGTATAGCCAATAACCTAGCGCAACAAAGACGCCACTAGCAATCGTTAATAACACCAGTTTAATTTTGCTGGTTTCGATGATTCTTTCATCATAGTTGTTCATGTTATTCTTTTCTTTTAGTTAATCGTATTTTTATCTTTAGTACTACGTTTAAAAGATAGGGAATATAAAGCCGCTAGCTAAGTTATTCATAAATAGCAGAATTCAAAACAAGTACTCTATTTTTGGTATGTTTAATGTCGCAATCCATCATCGTGGGTGATTGCAAAGTGCCAGTTTTTTTAAATATAAAGGCATTTTACAATCTGCTTGCTTCAGTTTAATCCAAGTGCGTTGCGCTTTAATGAGTCCAGCATAAACTGTGATAGGCTTATCATAGCTTTTTAGAATTTTCTGATATGTATTATTTAACTCAGCATCTAATTGTTTAAGCGTATTTGCTTGGCAAAATAAAATATCGAGCGTGCCTTGGGGGTCGATTGCATCGCCAGATTCTAACGCGCGTGCCTCCGTGGTAAACAGCATGGCTGAATAAACTAAAACTGCACTCATTTTTGCTAACAGATTTAAGTCATAGCATTTTTTGATGCTTGGCTGAGCCGATGTTTTATTATTTATTACAGTCAAGCTTTTCACCTCCAGCCGAGCATAGCTCGATAGGAAGTAACATAGCAATAAAGTCATGCGCGTTAGCTCGTGTGAGTGGATTTTTGCCAGAAAACCGTACAGCTTTTTGAATAACATAAAGATCGTTACTGCCTTGAATCACTGTCCAGTATGAAACTTCACCAGTATTTGCATTGGGTAATTTTGCGCACCCCAAAATAGCTATTTGTGTAGAAAATCCATCAATAACGGTTTTATCAAGTGCCTCATAAATTAAGTCTTTGCCACAAACGCCTTTATAGTTTTCTACCGTTGTTGCAATATACTTATCAGGGGTGATGTTTTTAGCTAAACCTTTAAAGCCTTGAATGACAATAAGACTTTGCCACGATTCAATATTTTCATTTATAGGGATAAGCTCAATCATATAGCTGTTATCGCTACGATTTTCCGAGCCTGTTTTCCAAGTTAGTGGTAATTTAAATGCAATTTTTTGGCTAAAAATTGGAATCATCACTTTTGCTGGCTTAACTTCAGCTTCAGCAAAGCTATTGATAGAAGAAACGAGTAAAAGTAAGGCGGTTGTGTATTTCATCTGCTGTTCCATGCATGATATTTAATGAATAAAATTTGTGCTTATTAGCTAGCCAAAATGTTATTTAACTTATTTTTTAGAGAGCCATGGGTTTACACTTGCCTTAATTTTTGTTGCAACATCTGCAGGCAGGTCAGATATGGGCGCCCAAATCACAGTAGCGTTGCCTATAGAGGAAATTGGGCTGGCCGACCAATACTCAAGATACGCACGAGATGCAGAGGCACCGATGTAGGTGGTGTATTGCGCACTTTCTAAAGCATTAATATGTTGAGTTTGGGCTATTAAAGTCAGCGCCACTTACTTGTTTGATATTTGAGCATCCCCCTATGGGTAATGATAAGGCAACAGCAGCTATAGTAGTCAGTAATTTTTATGTTCATTTTTATAATATTCATGTAAGCATCTACTTTATGCTGAATAGGCTATGCTAATTTGGTCAATGGTGAATGAGCTAGTATACTCAAAAAGCCCTATTTAAAAAATACGCCACAATGGTTTTAGGTGCACGGCTCAAATAGTTTTTAAGACATCTTATTAATTTCACTTTCCCAGCTATCTTCAACATTGGCCAAAACCTCGCAATCGCAATATCCGCCATAGGTTTCAAGCCAAGGCAGTATTTTTTCTTGATTAAGGTGCTTGCTAGCTAAAAAGCGGCAAGTGATATTGTTGGTGTGGTCGCAGCCTTCAGTTTCTAAGTGTTCATCTAGATAATTAAAAAGACTGTCTAAATCTTGCAATGAGATCGGCATTTCAGCAATGGCTTTTTGGGTGTCTTTATCGACAATGGCTTGCACTAAAGCAGCACGTCTTCTTTTTTCTTCTTTAGAGGCCATTCATTACTTTCATGATGTTATCCCAGTTGGTTTGTGCGCCAGTGGCAATGTCTTGAACAAAGTAACTGTCGTGGTGCGATAAATAGGCTGGCAGTTTGTTATTACCTACTGCCGCCCAGCGTTTAATGAGCCAAACTTCTAATATCGTTGAAGCGGTTGCCCAAGGCTCTATAGCTTCATATTCTTCTGAGAGGTAAATTTTATCTGATATTACCACAGCTTTATTTTCAAGAAACCAATGCACTTTGCCAACAAGGTTGGCTTCAATGTCAATGGCATATAAACAAACTGAAAAGTGGCTGTCAAACGATTGCGATTCATACTCTATAAAAAAACATTTTGCTTCGCTTGCATAGGGCTGTTGAAGGACATTGGCCAGCTCTGTTTCAAACATGGTGTTTAAGCTTGCTAAATGTGTTTTGACTAAATTTTTAAATACTGTTTTGACGCGCATTTGTTATGAGTCTTTAAGATTTTTTGGGTATTGGTTTATCTAGTTTAGAGTTTTTCTAGTTTAGCAGTAGGTTTGCCACGGCGACCATCAATCAACCAGCCTAAACCATATAATAAAATGAAAGTTGGCAGCGCAAACAGTAAATAAGCACCAACCCAAGACAGATTGGTAAAGAATTTTGAAAGTCCTAGTGCTTGCACCGCTGCCATTTGCAGTACAATTGGTAACTGTAAAAATATATACTGACCTTTGTAATCACCACCTGCCGTGTAAGTTAAATATAAGCAAAGCAAGATAATTAAAGCATAGAAACTACAAAGTGAAGCGCCGATTTTACTCAAAATATGACCTCGAAAATGTTAAATTGATAGGTACTGCCTTAAGTTAAAACGGCGACATCCGTGGTTGGCACAGAGCCAACCATTAGGCTGCCCAATTGTGGATAGTTGCGAATGCGCACTCAGTCCCCAATGCAGTCATAGGATAGCGATAAAATCAAAGTTGAATCTCATTAATATGTTTAAGTAAGATTCAATTTCTGAACAGCTACAAAACATAGAACCAAAACATAAAACTAAGATATTATCTGCCTAATTTAAGCTTATAAGACACACGATTAATTCCAAATGTATTTACTTGGTCTTTGTAAAAGTATAAATGAATTTCGATAAAATATTCTAGTCATTGTTAGATGAGCAAACAGTATCGTCTGCTACCTTTTTTGCTATACATATGCGAGTCTGACAGATTTGTCTCAATACTTGCTAGCCACGGTGCTAGATCGTGATGCCAATATACCGTGTAATGGTCTAGCAAATCAGGAAATCTCAATCGACTTATTTTGATATATTTCTGTCAAATTGGATTCAAACTGATTGGGTGACAGATAACCCAAGCTTAAGTGTAGTCGATAGGCATTATAAAAAGCAACAATGTAATGACTAATATCCCTGATGGCTTCTTGATGATTAGCATGACTTGTTTCGTAAAGCAGCCTAGCTTTGTTCATTTAGTACTCCTTTAAGATGAGTTTAGCACCCAATAGGTGTGTATAGTTTTATTAAGCCACTACATTGAACTTATAAAAAAGCTAAAAATGGATTCCCGTTTTCGCGGGAATGACGAGGGTGGGAGATGTTGCTAGCATGTTGATTGGCCGAGCAGCGGTTTGCAATAGGTTAAACTGGCTAGCTTAACTGGCAATTTTGTTCAATATACCTGTGGTGCTACGGCCTGCGACTAAATCAATCAAGGCAATTTCGCCGCCCCAAGATTGTACTTCTTTGCCCCCCACCACTTGGTCAGCGCTGTAATCGCTGCCTTTGGCAATGATATTGGGTTTAATAACGTTAATGAGGTTAAGCGGCGTGTCTTCATCAAATAAAATCACCGCATCGACACTTTCTAACGCGGCTAGCACGCGCGCGCGGTCATTTTCATTTACCACTGGCCGCGTTGGGCCTTTGAGAGAGCTCACTGAGCGATCAGTATTTAAGCCTAATATCAGTTTATCACCCCGCTTTTTTGCGGCTTCTAAATAAGTGACATGCCCAGCGTGTAGTAAATCAAAGCAGCCGTTGGTGAACACGATTTTTTGATTTTGCTGCTGCCAAGCCTTCACCTTTTGCATCAGCTGGCTTAAATCACATATTTTATGCGCTTGCTCACTACTTTGTTGGTTGCTGAGTGCTTCAAGCAATTCATGTTGGGTAATGGGCACAGTGCCTACTTTGCCCACCACCACGGCCGCGGCAATGTTGGCAAGCTCTAAAGCTTCTAGCGGCGTTAAGTGGTTCATTAGCCCTGCGGCTAAGGTGGCAATCACCGTATCGCCCGCGCCAGAAACATCAAACACTTGCTTTGCAATGGCGGGTAGGTGGTGCGATTGTGCCATCTGCTGCGTATCAGCATCTAATAAAGTAATGCCTTCTTCACCGCGGGTGACGGCTAAAAATTGTAAATTCAAGCTGGTTTTTAGCGCGGTGGCTTTGTGCATTAAATCAGGGTCGTTCGTGCTGGTGTTGCACGCTTCGGCGGTTTCTTTTTTATTAGGGGTTAATGCCGTTGCGCCTTGATATTTTTGGTAATCGCGGCCTTTAGGGTCCACCAAAACGGGGATGTTTTTGGTTTTGCAAAGCGCAATAATTTCTTGGCAAATAGGTTCACTTAATAGGCCTTTTGCATAGTCAGATAATATAACCATTGTTGGCGCACCGCTGAGAGCCGCATAGATACTGGCTTGCAGGGCAGTGGTTTCGGCCTCGGAGAAATTTGTACTATTTTCTTGGTCTAAACGCATCATTTGTTGATGCCCACCTAGAATGCGTGTTTTGGCAATGGTCGGGCGCTGGCTTGATTGCATCACTGCGCTGCTTTCAATGCCAATATTGGTCATTAAGTTACGCAAAATGCTCGCTTCATTATCATTGCCTACGCAACCAATAATATGCGTTTTAATGCCCAACAGCGCGAGGTTAGCGGCAACATTGGCGGCACCGCCTGCACGGTCTTGCTGAGATTTTAATAGCACAATCGGCACGGGAGCTTCGGGTGAAATGCGGCTGACTTCGCCCATTAAATAGCGGTCGAGCATCACATCGCCAATCACCAGTGCGTGTTGTGGGCTGGTGCCAAATTGTTTAACGGTGTTGAGTAGTTTTTGTTGCATGGGGTTTAGGGCTTTTAAATGGTTGGTTCGATAGGGTTAAGGTGGTTGTCAGTGATAAGTTGTAAGTAATAAATTGTTAGTTGTAACTTTTTTCACGAAGCAATTTTCGCTAAAAAGCCCCCATTTTCGTCATTCTCGCGCAAGCGGGAATCCATTTAAGCGTATTTGCAAGGTCAACATGGATTCCCACTTGCGTGGGAATGACGGTTAGGTGATGTTTTTACGATTAATTTCACGAAGTGAGTTTATAAAGTAGTCAATTCACAAAGTAGTCAATTCACAAAATAGTAAACTGATGAAAATTCCTTTTAATCGCTCTCTAAAATTTCACACAAGCAATGCCCGACAAAAATATGCGCTTCTTGTATGCGCGCGGTAACACTGGATGGCATCACCAAATTAATATCACACAAGGCGTTAAGTTTGCCGCCAGAGCCGCCTGTCATTCCTATCGTAGTAGCGCCAATGAGTTTAGCGGCTTCCATTGCGCGTACCACGTTGGCACTGTTACCTGAAGTGGTGATGCCAATCACTAAATCTTCAGGGCGGCATAAGGCCTCAACTTGGCGGGCAAAAATGTAGTCGTAACCGTAATCGTTGCCAACTGAGGTGAGAATAGAGGTGTCGGTGGTGAGTGCAATCGCTGGCATGCCTTTACGCTCTTTTTTAAATCTCCCAACAATTTCTGCCGCAATATGCTGGCTATCGGCGGCGCTACCGCCATTGCCACAAATTAAAATTTTGCCACCTTTTTTAATGCTATTTTGCATAGCAATGCCTACATCGCTGATGCGCGGAAAAAGCGGCGCAAGCGCATTAAACATCGCCATATGGGCGGCATGCTCGCCCGTTAAATAGTCAACATATTTCATTAGCAGATCCTACTTTCATTAGCAGTACTTGTCTTCTTGTAGTAAATAGTTTTGCACATAATCTTTAACGCCGTCTTCTAAGCTGGTGAATGGTTCGACATAGCCAGCCGCTTTTAGTTTAACCATGGTGGCTTGGGTGAAGTATTGATATTTACCTTGCAAGTCTTCTGGCATATCTACATAAGTAATATGGGGCTCTCGCTGCATGCCTACCATCACGGCGGTAGCTAAATCTTTAAAGCTACGCGCTTGGCCTGTGCCAATATTGTAGATGCCATTAATGCAGGCTTGATTGGGTTTTTTAGAGTTGGTGGCCACATTTACAAAATGGGCGACCACGCTAGCAGCATCTTTGACATAGACAAAATCCCGCATTTGCATGCCATCGGCAACGCCTGTTTTTGTGCCTTTAAACAGCTTCATAGTGCCTGTTTGGCTAAATTGGTTAAAGGTGTGCAAAGCCACGCTGGCCATGCGCTCTTTATGGTATTCATTGGGGCCGTACACGTTAAAAAACTTAAAGCCCGCCCAGCTAGGTGGTGTGTTTTTGGGGGTTTGGCGCAATGCCCATTGATCAAAAAAATGTTTAGAATACCCGTAACCATTGAGCGGGCGTAGGTTTTCAATGCTGGCATCGTCATAACCTAAAGTGCCATCGCCGTAAGTGGCGGCAGAGCTGGCGTAAAAAAATGGCACTTGGTTAGCTGCACACCAGCCCCACAAGTTTTGTGAATAATGAATATTATCCGCCACCAGTTTGTTAAAGTCGCGCTCGGTAGTGGCGCTAATCGCTCCCATGTGGATGATGGCTTCAATATCTGTGCGCGACTTGCCATTTGCGCCTTGCAACCAAGCCATCAGCTGGTCTTTATCTAAATATTGTGCGTATTGACGCTTTACCAAATTTTGCCATTGTTCAGGGTGCTGAATACTATCCACGATGACTAAATCATCGCGCTCTAAGTAGAGGTTTAAGTGCCAAGCGATAATAGAGCCTATCATGCCTGCGCCGCCAGTAATCACAATCATAAGCGTATTGATTAACTAAAAATGACAGTATAACGCTTTATACAGGGTGCGCCAAAATATGCTTAAAAAATCAACCATTATTAGACCAAAAATTGCCCGAGAGATTTTTATGCCTCTGCAAGCCAGTCTGCATGCGGCTTACGGAGGTGGTGAGACAATGATGCTTACTTATTGAGAATTTTGACCATTTATTAACCTGACTTTTGGCCAAGTTTTTGTGCTCAATTTTAATGGCAAAAAGTATAGATAATTTTATTTAAAATTTTTCTGGTTACTTCAAGGGTAAATGGATGAGTGTTATTAAGTCGGCTGGTGCGGTATCCATAGGGGTATTGAGGTACTCTTCAAACGATGGCGCATCACGCATTTCGCGGCCAGATTGCGGTAGCCAAGTGCTATAAAACCAATCATAGGCCGCAGGTAAACCTGAATATGGGCCTTGATAACGTAACACTGCGCACTCACCGCCAGCAATGGTATAGCGTTCAAGAGGCGCTTCAAGCGTCATTGCTTGGCTCACGGTGGCGCAAGCCAATGAGCGTAACTCTGCTGCTGGTACGGCAGAAGGATCGTCAAAATAAACGCCCAGCATATGCGTGTTATTGCTGATGAGTTGGCGCGCGCTTAAGTAACTGCCTAAGCGATCAAACGCCTGCCCAATTTCTAAATAGGCTCCAATGTGTTTGATACAGACCACTTCAATATCTGCAAGGTTAGTAAAAGTAACATTAAACATAATCGTACTCCTAAGTTGTTGTTGGTGAAGGTATGGTGCGTGGCTGCCATGCGCGCGGTAACGTGCTGGCGGCATGGCATAAGCCGTATTAAACGTTCGGGTAAACGACTGAACATTTTTATAACCAGCCTGCTCTGAAATAGCAGCAATGCTTAAGCTGGTTTGCGCCAGCGCATTGGCCGCGCGATGCAAACGCAAACGTTGCACGGTATTAAAAATAGTTTCGCCCCGTGCAGCGCGGTAAATGCGGTGGAAATGATAAGGCGATAAATATGCAATTTCTGCCAGCTTGGTTAAATCTAATGCATCATCAAGATGCGCATAAATATAATCTGTCACGCGGTTTAAGCGATATTCAAAGTGTATCCAATCGGCTGGTTTTTGCATTTTTTAACAGTACTTTAAATTTGAGATACAAGAATAGCATAAGACTTTTTAACAAATCTTGCGAAGTTTATAAAGATACTGTACTAAGGGCAGGTCATGCGAATGCTATCAGATTGAAATGCGCCAGCAGGTAAAGTTGAGGGTTTCATGCAATATTCTGTGCCATTTCGGATGAAAATGCGCGGTCAGCAAGTATGGTGTTATCGCCATTTTCTTTAGGTTGATT
>JBATAW010000028.1:0-11903 GCA_049662045.1 Methylophilaceae bacterium
TTCCTAAAGAATCTTTCCCACTATTCCTAAAGGAATGTGAGTTTAGATTTAATTACGGAAGCCCTAAACAACAACTGTTAATATTGAAGGAGTGGGCTGGTATTTAGTGCTAATCTACTTCAGCCCCTAATTTAATATTATTCCTTTAAATATTAAGAATTTGAGATTAAGTGTAAGAAAACTGAAATTAAAGTGTGCCTCAATAATGAGTAAAAATTTGTCTATCTAAATAACGCTTTAAAATTTATAAATTTGAAATAATGATAAGAAAGGTTAAGTATGTTTTTTAAATCAGCATTATTGAGCATTGCTGTGGCGGCTACATTAGCAGGCTGTGCCAGCCCAATGCAGCAAGCAGAGAAGCAAGCAAGTATTAACCAAGCCAACACACCGCTAGAAACAAAAATAACGGTACCTTTTAATGAAAAACAAGCTAAAGAAGCGATGGAGCTAGGACCTACCAATATTAAAGGCGTGCTATATCACAAAGTAAAAAATGGCGGTAAAAATTCGGGCGTCGACCCTCTATTAGCTTTAACACCACCCGTTTATTTAGCAAATGTTGATGTTTCCTTATATCCAGTAACCGACCACTTATTAGAGTTAATTCGCTTGGAAAATGAAAATAAAAAACGTAATACTCTTTTTTCTAAAGAAAAACAGTTGAGAAAGTATATTCCTGACCCTAAAATTTTCAAATACTCTCTAGCCACTAAAACAGATGAAAGTGGCAGATATTTTTTCAAATCATTAAAGCCTGGGCGTTATTATGTTTTAGCTCAAAGCCAAGATATATTCACAACTGGTACAGAGACGGTTGCAAATGGTGCGAGCGATGTAAGAGATGCTTGGGGTTATGTTGGCACGGTGCAACACTATCGTGATCAGAGTTTCAGAGTTAAAACACCCGTCGATTACTCAGAGATTATTGAAGTTAAGTCAGGGCAAAAAGAATTAGTTTTGGAGTCTAGAATGCGATATAACTAAATTTAGATAAGCTGGTTGGGAGTTACAACAAATGGCTTAAGTAGCAAATGCGCTGCTTAAACCAAATGATGATGATTTTTCAAATTCAAGCTGGCGCAACATTGCGCCAACTTGAATTAAGGTTTACTAGGCACTAGCTGAGTTGTTTAATAAACACTTTGGATTTACGTTGCAGGTTATACAGTTTCTTTTTCTCTGCAGGTAAGTCATCCGCAGTTTTTTCAATAAAGCCACGCTCTAAAAACCAATGCTCAGTGCGAGTGGTTAGGCAAAATAAGTGGGTAAAACCTAGCCGTTTTGCCTCTTCATTACAGTAATTAAACAGTCTATCGCCACGTCCACCACCACGATATTGTGGGTCTATTGCAAAGCAGGCAAACTCTGCCATTTTTTCATTATTAAAGGGGTAAAGTGCAGCGCAACCAATCGAGCTATTGTCATGTTCCATTACATAAAAATAGTTTATTTCCACCTCTATACGCTCGCGTCCACGCCTTACTAACACGCCTTCATTTTCAAGTGGCTCAATGAGTTTTAAAATACCGCCTACGTCATCAATATTGGCTTGACGCATTGTTTCTAAAGGCAGTTCCGTCACCATCGTGCCAATACCTTCATGGGTAAATAACTCTTGAATAATCGCCCCGTCAATATGCCGTGAAATCAAATGCGTGCGCGCAACGCCATGTTCACAAGCACGGATAGCGGCGGGCAAGTAGTACATGGTGTCTTCTGATATATGTAATGGGTTATCTGTATCGGCTACATTTTTGAGTAAATTCGTCGCCTTTTTTACCGTCATCTCACGCAATAGTTCACCACGTAAATTTTGCACGCCTTGTGAATCCATCAAAAAAATGAGTTTATCTGCATCTAATGCAATCGCGGTGCTTACTGCCACATCTTCTAAGGTCAAGTTAAAAGTTTCGCCCGTGGGGGAATATCCAATGGGTGAAAGCAGCACCAGCGCATTATCGTCTAAGCGCTTTTGAATCGCTAACGCATCAATTTTGCGCACTGCGCCAGTATGTTGCAAATCGACGCCATCACGCACACCCAGTGGCTTTGCCGTGACAAAGTTACCACTCGCTACACGAATATCTGCGCCTGCCATCGGTGAGTTAGAAATCCCCATTGAGAGTAATGCTTCAATTTCAACGCGTACCGCACCGTTGGCCTCTTTTACAGCCTCCATTGCGGCATCATCTGTCACACGCAAACCATTGTGTAGCAATGGGGTAATTTTATCGCGCATCAAGCGCTTTTCAATTTGTGGGCGCGCGCCATGCACCAATACCAAGCGCACTTCAAGACTCGCCAACAAGTTTATATCATGCGTTAAGCTTATAAATTGCTTTTCATCAACAATTTCGCCACCAAAAGCAATCACAAATGTACGGCCCCCAAACGCGTGAATGTATGGCGTGGCTGAGCGAAACCAGTGCACAAAATCTTTAGTGTTATGGCTTAGTATATTAGACTGCAAAGCAATGGGTTGGCTGACGTCACTTTGCGCATAAAGTGCGGCAGGCGTGGTGCTTAAAGCGGCGGCGATTTTACGCAGCATGGCTTCAGAAACTCCTAATTCACCACGCTCAATACGTGATAAATTGCCTGCATCAGCTTCAGTTAGGCTGGCTAATTGTTGTAAAGACAGCCCTTGTGATTTACGCAAAAACCGCACTTGATGGCCAATTGACATGAGTTACCTCAATAAATTTGTATAATTTACATTATTTTAATTTATTTTCGTACAATTTACAAATAATTGAACATTAATCCATTTTTAAATCTTGTATAAAGCGCGATGTGCGAAAAATATCTTGTTCGCGCAAGCCTTGTTGTTTCACAAGTAGCGCCTTAACTTTAATAAAAACCTCTTCATTGTTATGCTTTTGCTTAAAACCGTGTTTTGCTAGTAATTTTTGATGCACTAAATTTGTAAACTCATTGACTGTTGTCATTAAACTCAACTCATCATCTGGCAATGAACAATCAAACTCTTTTTCAGCGGCCAATATAAACTCAACAATATCCAAACCCATTAAAAATCACCCCAAATAGTTTGCATGGTGGCAATAGCGGCCAATGGGGCGGTTTCTGTGCGCAAAATGCGTGGTCCCAACACAATGGATTGAAAGCCTTGCGAAATAGCCAGCGCCATTTCTTTATCACTTAAACCGCCTTCTGCACCAATTAGCAACTGAATTTCGCCGACTGGTTTAGCGATTTCACTCAGCTTTTTTGCCCCAATGGGGCTTAATAAAACACGGGTAATTTGTGTACTCATCAAATCACCCCCGCTGGAAGCCTCCTGCAGACTGGCTTGCAGCCATGCCGACAAGCTCTCGGGGGCAAAAACCTGCGGAATGATTGCACGGCCAGATTGCTCACAAGCCGCTATCACCACATTTTGCCAATGCTCTACACGCTTTTTGGCTTTATCTTCATCTAAGCGCACCACGCTACGTTCCGTTTTAAGCGGTACAATTTGATTAACCCCCAGCTCAACCGCTTTTTGAATACCAATATCCATGCGGTCACCCGCAGAAATCCCTAACAGTAATTTGATATTAAGCGGCGATTCATTATTGACCACATGAGATTTGAGCACTTGCGCTAAAGTGGCACTTTTTTGCACCGAAATGAGCACGCATTCAAAATCAAAACCACTACCATCAAATAGCACGAGCTTATCACCTATGCCCAAGCGCATCACCCGAGCGGCGTGAATTGCGGCATTATCAGACAGTTTAACGGTTGCGCCAACGCGCATTTTTTCGGGGCTATAAAATCTAAGGTTAGACATACTTAAAGTACATGCGTAAATAAAAAGTGATAATATCCTAATATCGTCACTCTAGCGTCAGTGGCAATCCAGCTTGAATGGATAAAACCTAAAATGGATTCCCGCTTTCGCGAGAATGACGGCGGAAGTAATGTTAAATAAGGAAAGCATCATGGCAAGTCTCAACCCACCTATTTGCGATTTTGGCTGGCAAGCGCCAGATTTCGACCTCCCCAACATTGACGGCAAAAACATCACGCGTGATGCAATCATGGGTAAAAGCGGTTTATTAGTCATGTTTATTTGCAACCACTGCCCTTATGTAAAAGCCATATTACCGTGCCTGATTGCGGATATACGTGAGCTGCAAAAGTTAGGTGTGAATACCGTCGCCATCATGAGTAACGACCCCACTGATTACCCTGAAGACAACTTAGACAACATGCAGAAAATCGCTCAGGAAATGGCTTTTTCATTCCCCTACTTGCTCGATAAAACGCAACAAACCGCCAAAAACTATGGCGCAGTATGCACCCCAGATTTTTTTGGCTTTAATAATAAAGGTGAGCTGCAATACCGTGGCCGTTTTGATGAAAGCCGCAAAGAAACAGCACCTAACAGTACGCGCGATTTGTTTAACGCCATGCAGAAAATTGCTGAAACTGGGCGAGGACCGAGGGAGCAGATTGCAAGCATTGGGTGTTCAATTAAATGGAGAAATCAATGAGTGATAAAAAACTAAAATGGGGCATTCTAGGCGCAGCCCGAGTCAATGAGCGTCTTTTACCCGCCATTATTGAGGCATCAAATTCGCAATTAGTAGCGATTGCTAGCCGCCGTGCAGGTGCGGCAAAGGCAACGTTAGCTAAATATGCGCCTTGCTATGCGGATAGCGTGACTTGTTACGACAACATGGGTGCGCTGATCAACGATAAAAACATCGAGGCGATTTATTGCCCAATGGCTAACGAGGAGCACGCTCAGTGGGCGCTTAAGGCTATTGCGGTGGGCAAGCATGTGTTGATTGAAAAGCCTATGACCACCAGTTTGCCTGAAATTGATGCGATTGAATTGGCCGCAAAGCTTGCTAATGTAAAAGTGATGGAAGGCTTTATGTATCGCTTTCACCCGCAACATCAGCGCTTACAAGAAATTGTAGATTCTGGCTTAATTGGCGATGTGCTTTCTGCGCGTGCTAGCTTTTCATTTTTAATGAAAGAATCACGCATGTACCGCATTAATCGTAGCATGGTGAATGGTGGCGGTGCGATGTGGGATATTGGGCCTTATGCGATTCATAGTTTACGCTGGTGCTTTCAAAAAAATGGTGCACCCGCTGAGCCGATATCCGTTATTGCACATGCTAAATTGAATGAGCATGGCGCAGATATTGTCACCAGTGGTGTGCTAGATTTTGGCGCTGACAGCCAAGGCCGCGCTCGTTTTGGCAATTTTGATATTAGCTTTGAGCGTAGCCGAAAATCAGAATACGAAATTATAGGCACTAAAGGTTGGATAAAATGCCACGCTACTTGGGTGTTTCAAAATGATGTACCTGTGATTAGCTGGGCGACCGAAGATGGCAAGTTTGGCGAAGAACATTTTGCACCAAGTAACCATTTCACCCTAGAAATCGAGCACTTTAGTGATTGTGTGCTCAATAATAAATCACCGCGCTTGACCTTTGCTGATGCCAAAGGTAATTGTAAAGTGATTGAAGCGGTATTGCAGGCAATTACGACTGGCAAGAAAATTAATTTTTAATGGCTTGTTAAAGCCTCGAGCAGATTTCGTCACCCCGCTAGACGGCTTGGAATGGGTCTTAGCGGCCTATGCAAATAAAGATAGGCAAAAAACCACTCAAAAATTGATTTTATTTGCATTAAAATTAGACCATTTTTCTTTGCTAATTTAAAGCCGCATTTACATAGTTAACTTAAGCTTATTTTTCATAGCAGAACCCGCTTAAGCCCTTGCTGAAAAGGACTATTTGAGCAATAATAAGGTCACAAACACAAAAAGCTGTGGCACGATTGCGTAATAAAGCAGTTAACCCAAGTTTATACCGTTTCAACTTCAACTAACTAGTCAATCATTCGGGAGAAAATAATGGCAACACGTAACGACTTATGCAATGCTATTCGTGCGCTTAGCATGGATGCTGTGCAAAAAGCTAACTCTGGTCACCCAGGTGCACCTATGGGCATGGCAGAAATTGCAGAGGTAGTGTGGAATCATAATATGAGCCACAACCCAAGTAACCCGAAATGGGCTAACCGCGATCGCTTTGTGCTATCAAACGGCCATGGCTCAATGTTAATTTACTCTTTATTGCATTTGACTGGTTACGATTTAAATATGGATGACATCAAGTCATTCCGTCAATTGCACTCGCGTTGCGCTGGCCACCCGGAATATGGCTACGCACCTGGCGTTGAAACCACCACAGGTCCGTTAGGTCAAGGTGTTGCGAATGGCGT
This sequence comes from Methylophilaceae bacterium, assembly GCA_049662045.1. Taxonomy (GTDB): domain Bacteria; phylum Pseudomonadota; class Gammaproteobacteria; order Burkholderiales; family Methylophilaceae; genus Methylotenera. Next base: position 6,256 of record JBATAW010000028.1, read on the forward strand.
TGGCTTTGCGATGGCTGAAAAACTGATGGCGAGCCAATTTAACAAACCTGGTCACGACATTGTTGACCATCAGACCTATGTGTTCTTAGGTGACGGTTGCATGATGGAAGGTGTTTCTCATGAAGCTTGCGCATTAGCAGGTACTTGGGGTTTAGGCAAACTAACCGCGTTTTGGGATGACAACGGTATTTCTATCGACGGCCATATTGAAGCCTGGTACACAGACGATACCGCTAAACGCTTTGAGGCGTATGGCTGGCACGTGCAATCAGTAGATGGTCACGATTCAGCAGCCATTCAAAAAGCCATGGATGCCGCTAAAAAAGTGACGGATAAACCTTCATTGATTTGCTGTAAAACCATTATTGGTAAAGGTTCACCAAACAAATCAGGCTCACATGACTGCCACGGCTCTGCATTAGGTGATGCTGAAGTTGCGGCTACTCGTGCTGAAATTGGTTGGAACTCTCCTCCATTTGAAATTCCTGCTGACGTTTACGCTGGCTGGGATCAAAAAGCTAAAGGCGCTAAACGTGAAGCGGATTGGGACACTAAATTTGCTGCTTACGCAAAAGCTTTTCCAGCTGAGGCGGCAGAGTTCAAACGCCGTATGGCTAATGAGCTACCCACTAACTGGAAAGCCGAAACAAGCAAAATTATTGCAGCAATTAACGAAAAAGCAGAAGGTGTTGCAAGCCGCAAAGCTTCACAAAATGCAATCGGCGCGCTCGCTCCATTATTGCCAGAGTTTTTAGGTGGCTCTGCTGACTTAACAGGCTCTAACTTAACTTCATGCGGCAGCTTTACACATGTAGATGGCAAAAAACCAGGTAACTACATCTCTTACGGTGTGCGTGAATTTGGTATGGCCGCCATTATGAACGGTGTGGCATTGCACGGCGGTTTATTACCATTCGGCGGTACATTCCATATGTTCTCTGACTACATGAAAAATGGTATGCGTATGTCTGCATTAATGCATCAACGTGTCATTTACGTGTTAACCCATGACTCTATTGGTCAAGGTGAAGATGGTCCCACACACCAACCAGTGGAAAACACTTCTGGCCTACGTTACATTCCACGTATGGATGTTTGGCGCCCTGCGGACGCGACTGAAACTACCATTGCTTGGGTGGCGGCTGTTGAGCGCGTTGAAGGACCAACCAGTTTGGTGCTTTCACGTCAAAACTTACCAGGTGTTAAACACGATGCTAAAGACTTTGATTTAATCCGCAAAGGTGGCTATGTACTCTCTGATTGCACTGGTAAAGCAGACTTGATTTTTATTGCGAATGGTTCAGAGATGGATTTAGCAGTAAAAGCAGCGGCTGAGCTAACAGCAGCGGGCAAAAAAGTACGCGTGGTTTCTATGCCATCAACCAATGTATTTGACCGTCAAGACCAAGCGTATAAAGACAGCGTATTAACCGCTGGCGTAAAACGCGTGGCGATTGAAGCGGCTCACCCAGATTTCTGGCGTAAATATGTTGGCTTAGATGGTGCTGTAGTTGGTATTGATACCTTTGGAGAGTCTGCACCAGGCGGTGCTTTGATGAAACACTTTGGTTTTACTGTAGAAAATGTAGTCGCTACTGCAAAATCCGTGCTTTAAATTAATTGATTACTTGATTTAGCGCAATATACCTATAAGGGTCTCTACATGAGGCTCTTATTTTTTGGTAAACTGAATAATATTCTATTAAACAAACAATGAAGGGGAAAATCATGACTATTCGCGTAGGAATTAATGGGTTTGGGCGTATTGGGCGCATGGTGTTACGTGCTGCGATTAACGAGTCAGAATTCAAAGACATTGAAGTTGTTGCGGTAAACAGCTCGTACGACATTGAATACATGATTTACCTGCTTAAGTATGATTCTGTGCATGGGCGATTTAATGCAAAGATGGAAGCCGCCAATGGCAGCTTGATTGTCAATGGAAAGAAAATTCACATCACCGCAGAACGTGACCCTGCCAAGATTGATTGGAGGGTAGGCGGTGCGGACATTATTGTTGAATCAACAGGCGCATTTCTAACGCTAGATACTTGCCAGCCACACATTAATGGTGGCGCGAAAAAAGTGGTGCAATCTGCCCCTGGCAAAGATGATACGCCGATGTTTGTGTATGGTGTAAACCACAATGATTACAAAGGCGAAGCCATTGTTTCTGCTGCCTCGTGTACTACCAACGGCTTAGCACCACTCGTTAAAGTATTGCATGATAATTTTGGCATTAAACGTGGTTTGATGACAACCATTCATGCCGCAACGGCTTCACAATTAACCGTTGATGGGCCTTCTAAAAAAGACTGGCGTGGTGGTCGCAGTGTGTTTGAGAATATTATTCCATCAAGCACTGGTGCGGCTAAGGCGGTTGGCAAAGTGATTCCATCCCTCAACAAAAAACTCACAGGCATGGCAATGCGCGTGCCTTCAGCTGATGTTTCAGTGGTCGATTTAACGGTAGACCTGATCAAAGAAACGACCTATGAAGCTATTTGCGATGCTATGAAAAAAGCTGCCAATGGCGAGCTAAAAGGTGTGTTGGGCTATACTGATGAAAAAGTCGTTTCTACCGATTTTCGAACAGACCCTGCTGCAAGCGTGTTTGATGCAGATGCTGGCATTATGCTTGACTCTACCTTTGTTAAAGTGGTGGGTTGGTATGACAACGAATATGGTTACACCTGCAACCTTATCCGTCTTGTTCAACATATTGCCAAATAAGGGCCAAGTAAAGACTAAGTAAAGGATAGCATCATGCAATTTATTAAAATGACTGATTTAGATTTACGTGGTAAGCGCGTATTTATCCGTGCAGATTTAAACGTGCCCGTCACCGATGGTAAAGTAACCTCCGATGCGCGTATTACAGCGTCCATGCCAACCATTGAGTATGCACTCAAGGCTGGTGCTAAAGTGATGGTAACTTCTCATTTAGGTCGTCCTGAAGAAGGCGTTTATTCTGAAGAAAATTCACTACAGCCAGTCGCTGATGTCATGTCTAAAAAGCTCGGTAAAACAGTGCGCTTAGTAAAAAACTGGCTTAGTGACTCAGCCCCTGCTGGTAGCCTTGAGATTGCCAACGGTGAAATGGTGTTATTAGAAAACTGCCGCTTTAACAAAGGCGAAAAGAAAAATAATGATGAATTAGCCAAGAAATATGCCGCATTATGTGATGTGTTTGTGATGGATGCTTTTGGTACAGCGCATCGTGCCGAAGCCAGCACGCATGGCATTGCAAAATTTGCACCTGTCGCCTGCGCTGGCATTTTGCTGACTGAAGAATTAGTCGCCTTAACCAAAGCGTTGCTCAGCCCCGCACGACCGATGGTCGCGATAGTGGCGGGTTCTAAAGTGTCAACTAAGCTCACCGTGCTAGAAAGCTTGTCAGATAAAGTTGATCAGCTTGTGGTGGGTGGTGGTATTGCAAATACGTTTTTAAAAGCGGATGGTCATGAAATTGGCAAATCCCTTTGCGAAAATGATTTAGTGCCCGTAGCACGCGCGCTAATGGACAAAATGAGCAAAAGAGGTGCAACAATCCCCATTGCTGTAGATGTTGTTTGCGGGAAAAAGTTTGATGCAAATGAATCAGCTGTTAAGAAAGATGTAGCTTCTGTAGTGGCGGATGATATGATTTTTGATATTGGTGCAAAATCTGCCAATGAAATAGCCAGCATAATAGAAAAAGCTGGTACAGTGGTTTGGAATGGCCCAGTGGGTGTGTTTGAATTTGACCAGTTTGGTGAAGGCACCAAAACTATTGCCATGGCCATTGCAAATACCAAAGCATTTACCCTCGCAGGGGGCGGTGACACCATTGCTGCTATTCAAAAATATAATATTGAAGATAAAATTGATTATATTTCGACTGCTGGTGGTGCGTTTTTAGAGTTTTTAGAAGGCAAAACATTACCTGCCGTTGAAATACTCGAGCAACGCGCAAAGTAAGCGCTCAAACTAGCTAATCACTAGGGGCAAAATGCCCCTTTTTATTTAAGTGGCGAATTACCGCCTTTTAATTTACATCCACTTAATTTACATTCATGACAAGGAATACTTTGACATTACGCAGAACAAAAATAGTTGCAACACTTGGCCCAGCCTCTGCAAGCGAAGAAATGATTGCACGGCTAGTGACTGCAGGCGTTAATGTTGTGCGCCTAAATTTTTCACACGGCACAGCCGAAGAGCACATTCAGAAAGCAGAAATCGTCCGTGCAATTGCGACCAAGCTCAACCGCCCCATTGGCGTACTTTGTGACTTGCAAGGTCCAAAAATTCGCATTGGTAAATTTGAACATGGCAAGGTTGAACTTAAGACGGGTGATTTATTTATCTTAAACGCTGATTGCGCGCTGGGCAATCAAGATCAAGTTGGATTAGACTATAAAACCTTGCCTCAAGAAGTCGAGGCAGGCGTCATGCTGCTACTTGATGACGGCCGTATTACCATGCAGGTCGATCGCGTAAAAGGTAACCAGATTCACTGCGTAGTCATCACAGGTGGTGTGTTAAGTAATAACAAAGGGATTAACCGTCAGGGTGGCGGATTAAGTGCTGATGCCTTAACAAAAAAAGATTTAGAAGATATTAAAACTGCAATCGCTTTAGAGGCAGACTATATTGCAATCTCATTTCCAAAAACGGCAAAAGATGTGCTGTATGCGAAAAAATTGGTATTACAGGCGGGTGGCACTGCCAGTATTGTGGCAAAAATAGAGCGCTTTGAGGCTATTGAGCATTTAGAAGAAATAATCGAAGCCTCTGATGCCATAATGGTGGCGCGTGGTGATTTAGGCGTAGAGGTGGGCGATGCCGCCGTGCCAGGCTTGCAAAAACGTATGATACGCATGGCGCGCGCGCAAAATAAGCTGGTGATTACCGCTACGCAAATGATGGAATCAATGATTAGCAGCCCAATACCCACTAGAGCTGAGGTTTCTGATGTGGCCAATGCTGTGTTAGACGGCACAGATGCCGTCATGCTATCTGCAGAAACGGCTTCTGGAAAATACCCATTAGAAACGGTGCAGGCCGTGCATCGGGTGGCCATAGAGGCTGAAAAAGAATATAACAGTCAGCACAAACTGCGCGAAAGACGAACACGTCATTTTGAAAAAACCGATGAAGCGACTGCTATGGCCGCAATTTATGTGGCTGACAACTTTGATATTAAAGCCATTGCCGCACTTACGCAATCTGGAAATGCTGCGCAATGGCTTTCACGCGCTGATACCCTTGTGCCTATTTATGCACTATCGCCTGATAAAGTGGCACGCCGAAAATTAACGCTACATCGTGGCGTGTATCCTTACCCTATTGAGCAAGCAGGTAAAAACCGTGATGATATTCTGCGTGAGATGGAGCAAGTGCTGTTACATAATGAAGCTGTATACCAAGGTGACTTAGTACTACTAACCTTTGGTGAGCCTATTGGTAGCCCAGGCGGCACTAATACTCTTAAAATCATTAAAATTGGCGAAAATCGTGCGCATTAATAATTTGATCTCCAGAGCCTGTAAAAAAATCTGTGTAAATGATATTTTACCAATGACGTATAAAGGAAATTATCATGTCCACAACCAACAAGTCTGCAAAAGACTTCTCACAACTACCTGCTGAGCTCGTTGAGCAGC
>JBATAW010000029.1:0-29917 GCA_049662045.1 Methylophilaceae bacterium
ATGGACGATGCCGCTACGGGATTGGAAGGCTGCGCTGAATCGCTTTAGTATTGAATTGGGTGACAGAGTGCCACCCTTAAATTAATGCACTCAAAACCGCATTTACACAGAATTATTTACAGGCTCTGCTAATCTACTTCAGCCCCTAAATTTATATTCTGTAAAGTCTCAAAACTGGCCTTCTTAATCGGACCAAAGTTCTCAATATCGAATCTTTTTAACATTTAACTTCCTCTCTTAACTCTCGTATACCTTATTAGCATAACGCTTACCCCATATTATTGTTTGTTTTTAACAATCATACGTTTTTGCATCTGATTAATCATTTTTGACTCAGCCACGACATAAGGTGTACCTTGTTGCTCAGCTTGTTTTTTGGCATTAATTGCGGCTCGACGTAACGCAGTATCCGCGTCTTGCAGCTCTTTGCTTGCAGGTACTATTTCTTTAGTCATTATTTAACCTCGGTTTCTAGCAAAAATGATAACTTTTTTGTTTGCGTCATTCTCGCGAAAGCGGGAATCCATTTTAGGTTTTGATTTAAATTCAACATGGATTCCCGCTTTCGCGTGAATGACGTGATGGTATTAGTCTCTATTTCTGCCAAGCATCCTTCAAAGTCACCGTTCTATTAAAAACAGGCTTGCCCGCTACGCTGTCTTTTTTATCTGCCACAAAATAACCGTGGCGTTCAAACTGGAAGCTGTCTTCGGCTTTAGCGTCTTTTAAACTTGGCTCTAGTTGTGCGGTAATCACGGTCACTGAGTTAGGGTTGATGTCATTTAAGAAATCTCTATCACGACCATCTTCTGCTTTACCTTCGCCCGGATGTGCTTCTTTGAATAATCTGTCGTAAAGGCGTACTTCACATTCGTATGCGTGTTGTGCGGAAACCCAGTGGATATTGCCTTTGACTTTAACGCTGTCTGAACCTGGTGTGCCTGATTTAGTGTCTGGTAGATATTCGCAATGCACTACGGTGACGTTGCCTTGCACATCTTTTTCGCAGCCTGTGCATTTCACAACATAGCCATAACGCAAGCGCACCATGCCTTCTGGTGTGAGGCGGAAATAGCCTTTGCTTGGTACTTCCATAAAGTCTTCACGCTCTATCCACAGTTCGCGGGTGAGTGATACTACGCGTTTACCAAGCTCTGGTTTTAATGGGTGATTTGGCGCAAAGCAGTCTTCCACTTGAGACTGACCACTAGAATCTAGTGGGTAGTTATCAATCACCAATTTAATAGGGTCTAACACGGCAATGCGGCGCTCTGCGTTGATGTTAAGCACTTCGCGCATGCAATCTTCAAAGGTTGAATAATCAATCCATGAATCGGCTTTGCTTATGCCGATACGGTCAGTAAACAGTTTAAAGCCTTCTGCCACATAGCCACGGCGGCGCGCGCCTGCTAGCGTTGGTAGGCGTGGGTCATCCCAGCCGTTAATATGTTTCTCTTCAACTAATTGTATGAGTTTGCGTTTTGATAGCACCACATAAGTGAGGTTTAAGCGCGCAAATTCATATTGTTTAGGGATGGGTTGCGCAATTAAGCCCGCCTCAGCAAGGTGCTCTAATAGCCAATCGTAAAAAGGCCGCTGGTCTTCAAACTCTAGCGTGCAGATAGAATGCGTGACAGTTTCTAGCGCGTCTTCAATGGGGTGCGCGTAGGTGTACATGGGGTAAATACACCATTTATCACCTGTGTTGTGGTGGTGCGCACGGCGAATGCGGTAAATCGTCGGGTCGCGCATATTAATATTGGGCGATGTCATATCTATTTTGGCACGTAGCACCATGCTGCCATCGGGGTGCTTGCCATCGCGCATTTCGCGGAAAAGGCTTAAGTTTTCTGCAATGCTACGATTGCGATAAGGTGAATCTTTACCCGCCTCAGTAAGCGTGCCGCGGCTAATACGCATTTCTTCTGCCGTTTGCGCATCAACATAAGCGTTGCCGTGTTCAATTAGGCTTTCTGCGGCGCGGTACATAAAATCAAAGTAATCTGAGGCAAAATATAAATTGCTCTCTGTGCCGTTTTGACCATTATTTTGCCAGCCAAAACCTAGCCATTGCACCATTTCAGTGATGCTATCTACATATTCTTGGCTTTCTTTTTCTGGGTTGGTGTCGTCAAAGCGCAAGTGGCAAATACCGTTGTAATCGCGCGCTAAGCCAAAATTTAGGAAAATAGATTTTGCATGGCCAATGTGTAAATAGCCATTCGGCTCTGGTGGAAAACGCGTGCGGATTTTTGCCGCATCCACTTGCCCCGCTTGATGGTGTGCGGCATCTCCTGGGCTACCCGCCCAATGTTTGTTTGCTAGTTTGTTGTCGGCTAAGTCACGGTCAATAATGCCACGAATAAAGTTTGAGCCGACGGGGATGGGTGTTTTATCTTGTGACATAAATAATCGCTAAAAATTAATTTAGGTTATTTTACACTAGCTTAGAGGGTTACAAACGGGTGTGATAAACTCTCGCCAACATGAAAACTCTCACTTTTCCGATTTTACGCCAACTTGCTGATGGAAAATTTCACTCTGGTGAAGCGTTAGCGCAGCATTTTAACGTCACGCGCACCACTATTTGGAGTGCGATTCAACATGCGCAATCGTTAGGTGTTGAGATTTTTTCAGTACGCGGGCGTGGTTATCAGCTACCCGTTGCCATAGATTTTTTAAATAAAGAGGCCGTTTTACGTGCGATCGGCGAGCAAGGTGCTTGGTTTAACTTGCAAATTTTAGATGAAGTGGCCTCTACCAACACCTATTTAATGCAGCAAAGTTCGCAAGGTGCGGCGCATGTTACTTGCGTTGCGGCTAACTTACAAACCAGCGGCAAAGGCAGGCGCGGACGCACTTGGCTATCACACCTAGGGGCGAGCCTCACTTTTTCTTTATTGTGGCGTTTTCAATGTGGTGCAGCGGCATTATCTGGCTTAAGTTTAGCGGTAGGCGTGGCGTTAACCCGTGCGTTTAATAGATTAGGCGTTAATAATGTACAACTTAAATGGCCCAATGATGTATTAGTGCTTGATGAACAAAATCAGGGCAAAAAGTTAGCAGGTATTTTAATTGAGCTGCAAGGCGATATGGATGGCCCAAGTTCTGCGGTAATTGGCGTGGGCATTAATTTAAACTTGCCTGAGCATGTGCTTAAAAATATAGACCAACCCGCCACAGATTTAGCGCTGGTGAGTACAAGCCCTGTTACTCAAAGTGTACTGTTAGGCACTTTACTTAAACATTTAGCTGATATATTGCAGCAGTTTGAAGCGGAGGGGTTTACAGCACTGCGTGATGAATGGACAAGTTACCACGCTTACCACCAGCAGCCCGTGCGTATGTTAATGCCTGATGGCCGCGAAGTGCAAGGCGTGGTGAATAGCGTGTCTGAAGATGGTATTTTACTGGTTGAAACAGCGCATGGTTTGCAACGCTTTTCAGCGGGGGAAATTAGCTTAAGAAAGGCTTAATAAGCTAATTTTCATGTCTGTAAGTAACTATTTTTAATGCTTAAGTTTTAATATTTAAGCGTCAAACCAACATTTATCGAGCGCCCCATCCCTGGCACTGCAACACCATAAGGCACATCAGTCCCCATGGTTGCGCCTTGGCCTAAATATGCGCCGCCTAGCGGGTTGTCATAGCCTTTATCAAACACATTCATGATGGCAAAGTCTAGGCTTGCTTGCTTCCATTCATAATTACTATAAACATTGAGTAAACCATACCCTGCTGTTTTAAGTTCTTGCCTAACGGCTTGTACCTTGTCTTTACTATCCACCAGTTTAGCTTCTATGGTGTTAGACCAATGGCCTAAATGGTGTTCAAGCGCGAATATGGCGTTAAGCGGCATGATGTTGTACAAATTGTCATCGCTAGAATTACTGCTGCCTTTTACGTAACTCAGCACGCCGTGTGCATCAAAACTACCCCAACCAGCCACATCACCTAATGTTTTTTTAGCATCAATATCAACACCGTAAAGCTTAGCGGTTTGATTTTCTAAGCTGAGGTTAACAAAGCCATCGTTGCGAGCTGGGCAAACTTTACCAACGTTGGCGCATGAGGTAGCATTAATATAATCATCGACATAAGTAAAATATGGGGTGACATTGAGCTGCCAATTTTCTTTTGCTACATCATGCCAATGTCCCGTGACACTTAAAGTATGGGCTTTTTCTGGTTTAAGATTTAAATTACCGACGTAACCATTGCCATCACCATAAAGATTATTCATGTTCATCACCATGGTATTGTTGTTAGACCACGCATAACGCTCATATAAATTAGGCGAGCGGGTTTTTAAGGCGTAGCCGCCTTCATAATTTTGGTTTTGATCGGGCGTAAAATTGGCCAATGCGGTGAGGTCAATATTGTGGTCTGTTCTGGCACGATCCGCAGCGTTAAATGCGCCAGGGATCGTTGTTGGGCTGGCAGGGTTACCATAACCCATCATCCCACCCATGTTGTTATAACCTTGCACATTGCCTGTGTCCATTTTCACTGTGCTGCTTCGTATGCCTAATTGTGAAGACCATGCGGCATTCCACTTTGTATCCCACTCGGCAAATACATCAAAGCGGTCACGCTCACCGTGATAAATGTTCCAAAATGGATTGGGTGACATCATCATGCCCGAACCAGAGCTAGGCCACCAATCATCTAAGCGGTAGCGTTGCAGCTCTGCACCCACTTTAACCGCATTGCTCGCTGATAACTCAAAATCGGCTTTGAGCACCAAGCCAGTATTACTGCCTGCGGTTTCCATCGGCATGCCTGGCGCATCGCCAAAATAATATTGCTTATCATCCCCAAATTGCATGCTATGGCGGGTTTTTTCATGATAAGTACGTGCTTCTAAATGCCCCCAATCATATTGCCCTTGGTAACTTAAGTTGTATTGCTGACTCTCGTTATTGGTCATATCCATCCGCTGATTTGTAAAGCCTTGGTATGGAATATCTTGCAAGCCAAACTTGAACTCAAGCAAATGATTGTCATGTTTAACACCAAAAGCAAGCGCTTGGTTATGTGACTCATAAGCGCTAGAGCCAACTTCATCTGCCGCTAACCAAGCGCGTCCTGTGGCGGCAAAACTCGCATTTTTAAAATTTTTACCAGCGATATAGTTATTAGCTTCAACGGTAGCGCCTGTGTAACGCATATAAACCGATTCATTGGCAACACTAGCGCTGAGGTTTACACCTCGTGCGTCATTATTGCTATGATAAAACGTATTAATTTGCCCATTCACCAGTAAATCTTCACCAGCATTTGCAAATACTGGCTTAGCCGAGTTCACCTCAATGATACCTGCAATACTGTCACCACCTAAGCTCACAGGTGACAACCCTTTATAGACTTTTACTTCACTGACATTTGCAGGATCGATATACGAAAGCGGCGGATTCATGTGGTTAGCGCAGGCTGAAATTAAGTCCATCCCATCAACTTTAATTCTAATTCGGTCGTCCGCTAACCCATGAATCACTGGCAAGCTTGAAACCCCACCTGCTAGATATAAACTAACGCCAGCCTCATTACTTAATAACGATGCTGTATCCCCCTGCGCATTCAAACTTGGTTTTATTTCTGGGGTTCGCTGTGCTTTAATGACAACATCGGGCAACTCAAGATGTTCAGCATGCGCGATGCTTGTGGTAAGTAGTAAACATGATGTTAAAATGTGCGCTACTTTAGCAGTTGCTTTAAGTTTAAAAGGTGGCATTTGGGTAACCGAAATTTAAGTGAATTAATAAATGAAATTATATGACAGCCAAAAGTGCCTGAGAATGTGGCAAATTGTCGCACTCCAAATTGAAGCAAGCTATATTGTCACAAGTAAGGTTCAGCTATGTTATTAACGATAGACGCTGGCAACAGCCGCACCAAATGGGCATTATTTAGTGCTGAGGAACAAATAGTTTGGCAAGGCGTTTGCGATAATCAAACAATCGCTAGCGCTGAATTGTTACCCGCCAATACCACTTGCGAACTCGCGATTGTGGCTAATGTGGCGGGTGAAAATCATGCGCAAAAATTACAATTATTACTAAATCAATTGGTTATAAAAAATGTGCAATGGGCGAAAGCTACGCCGCGCACAACAGATGTGATTAACGCTTATGAAAAACCAGAAACCTTAGGCATTGACCGCTGGGCGGCGCTCGTAGCGGCTTGGCATATGGAGCAAAACATCTGCGTGGTGGTGAATGCTGGCACAGCGATTACCATTGATGGACTAGGCAAGCAACTTGAAAACAACCAAGAAATAGGCTTGTTTAAAGGCGGTATTATTGTGCCTGGCTTACATGCGATGCAACAAACCCTGAGTGCTGCCACGGCGCAATTACCCATGCCAGATATCAACAAAGCAGATCCTTATCAACGTGATATTTTTGCAAAAAACACCGCCGATGCCATGCATGCAGGGGCGATTCACGCCATTTCTGGCGCCATCACCTTGATGTCGCACCATTTAAATAGTATTTACAAAAGCCGACCACGGGTGATTTTAAGTGGTGGCCATGCAAAAATAATTAAAGAAAATTTGATTGCCGACGTGACAAGGCAAGCGGTCATCGTAGATAATTTAGTTTTACAAGGTTTACGTCTCATTGAAAAAGATAGGCACTAAAGATTAAAAAATGCAAGCGCGAGTTTATACCCCATGAAAGTGCTGATCTGGCTATTATTATTGGTTAATTTAGGCTTAGCCGCCTATTTTAATGCCGATACTTTGCTGCACAGCACGCCACAAATCAAATGGACAGAACTTGAGCCTGAAAAAATGCACCTGCTGACGGAAGCTGAAATTAAGGCTTTGCCAAAAATGGCGATTGAAAAATCAACCGAAGTGTCAGTAGCTGAGATGCCGCCAGCCTCAGAAGTAGCCCCAATAGCCACCACTGCTTGTTTTGAATGGGGCTTATTTTCAGAAAGCAAGTTAGAAAAAGCTAAAATGGCGATTGCAAAACTAGCACTCAACGCGGAGGTTAAAGTGCAAGCGAGCAAAACACCAAAACGCTTTTGGGTTTATATTTCACCGTTTGAATCTAACCAAGCGGCACTTTTGCACGCCGCGGAGCTGAAAAATTTAGGCGTGGAAGACTTGTATATTGTGCAAGAGCCTAAATGGAAAAATGCCATCTCATTTGGGCTGTTTGGTGATGAAGCCCTTGCCCAAAAATTACTAGATGAGCTCAAAGCCAAAGGGGTGCAAAATATCCAAAAAGCCGAATGGAATCCGTCCGTTCAATCTAGCTTAATTTTTAATCAATTAAGCGAGTCTCAAGTAGAGGTATTAAGAACAATACGCGCCAGTGCGTCATCTACTAAGCTTAAGGAAATTAGCTGCCAATAGTCATTATTAAATGCCCGCAAACAAAAAACAGACCCTCAAGCCTGTTTTTTATTCATTCAGTATATTAATCAGGGTAAGCAATGCTCATTTCATTGTAGTTAACGCGTAGTCTTGAATCGATTGGCGCAGTAGTTTTAGACTCAGTAATCGTTGTAGCTTCTAAATACATAATATAAGTTTTGTAATTTACAGGCTCTAGCCTGGTGTGGTCAATGGATCCATGTTCACCATATATACCTGTGCCATCTGAATATGTTGATGAGCCCGCATAAACCTCTTTGTTGTAGGTGCCATAGATATTACCTTCACAGTAAATATAATATTTACCTGGCTTTATGTTTTTAAATGAATAACGCCCAAAATTATCTGTCTTAGTCACTAACCTATATTTAGCAGCCTCATTTGAGAAAATGATATTTTTAGCTTGTGGTTTTGGGTTGAAATATTTATTGGGATTACCTAACCAAAAGCTTTTCACTTTTTTATCTTGCTCATTAAGTTGTTTAGCGTATTCCTCAACATAGGGCGTGGCTGGGTATAAATAAACAGGCATGTTGACGAAGGGTCTATTTTTTACCAAAGGGGATTGTGGCCAAGTTAAATCATCACGGCCTGTAATATTTAAGCGGGAATACATCACGCCGTTAATGGTGAGATTGCCAGGAGCTAAGGCGGCTTTTGCATCATTTGCATTAAAAGGCGCATTAATTGCAACATCTATAGGTTTACTTTTACTGGCTTCATTCGCTTGTGTTTGTGCTGTTTGATAGGCTGTTTCTGCACACCCAGACAACAAAATTAGCTGTAATAACATCAGCATGCTGATAATTGGTTTCATTATTTTCCTTTTTAGTTTAATAGTTAAGTATATGCAATAGGGTTAAATAGCACTTTAGCGCTATAACAGACACCAATAAATATGCGTTAAATTTAATCAATATTAGCATGAATTTGTTATTATTTTTGTGTTTAAAAACGCCCGAGCAAAAAAATATGCTCTGGAAGCCTCATTCTAGGCGGCTCGCAGAGCATCGAAATAAGATGGGCTAAAATGTGACTAAAAGTGTCTGTTAAAAAGCAGATTTCTTAAGGGAATATTTTACCTGGATTTAACACATTATTCGGGTCAAATGTTAGCTTGAGCGACTTCATTAATTGCATGGTGGTAGCATCAATTTCACGTGGTACAAACGGCCGTTTTGCTATGCCCACGCCATGCTCGCCCGAAAGTGTGCCTTGCAGTGAAAGCACCAAGCTAAACACTTCATCTAGGCACTCATAAGCACGCTTCATTTCATCGGCATTATCGGGGTTCACCAATAAATTGACGTGAATATTGCCATTGCCCGCGTGGCCAAAATTCACATTGCTAATTTGATATTGCGCGGCGAGTTTTTCTAAGCCTGTCAGCAAGGCAGGCAAATGCGACACGGGCACCGCAATGTCTTCGTTAATTTTTTTCGGGGCAATGTCTTTAAGCAAGGGCGATAACGCTTTGCGCGCCGCCCATAAAGCTTTGGTGTCGTGTGCGGGCTTAGCTTCTATTAAGCCAGTTACTTGGCAAGCTTGCAAAATCGCCTCGGTGGCTTCGGCAATTTCTTGTTGGCTGCCATCCACTTCTATCATCAAATAGGCTTTGGCGTTTTCAGGTAGCAAGTTTTGGTGGCGACCACGAATTAAATTGAGCGCACCGTTATCTAAGAACTCAAGTGCGCTAGGCGTGTAAGGCTGCGCCATAATGGCGGCAATGGCTTTTGCGCAGCTCATCGTATCTATAAATTCCGCAGTAATGCCGCCAGTGTGCTTTGGTAAAGGCGTGAGCTTTAATGTGGCTTCGCAAATCACCGCCAACGTGCCTTCACTGCCCACTAAAAGCCGCGTTAAATCGTAACCCACCACGCCTTTGCTGGTGTAGCAGCCAGTACGAATAATATCGCCATTGCCTGTCACCGCTTTTAAGCCCAACACATGATCGCGCGCTACGCCATATTTCACCGCATGCGGGCCAGCGGCACACGTGGCTAAATTACCGCCTATACTGCAATACGCCGCACTGGAGGGGTCTGGCGGCCAAAAAAAGCCTGCATTTTTGACGGCATCTTGCAAGGTTTGGTTAAGCACACCAGGCTGAACAATCGCCATACGGTTATCGCCATCCACACTCACAATCGCATCCATACGCTCTAGCGACATCACCACCCCGCCCTGCTCTGGCACGCTACCACCCGCTGTACCCGTGCCACGCCCACGCGGTACAACAGGCACTTGATGCACATTGCAAAACTTGATAATGCTGGAAACTTCTTCAATAGTGAGCGGAAAAACAACGGCGATGGGAGAATGATAATTACGCGAATTATCGTAAGCGTAGGCGTAGCAATCAACAGGGTCGGTAAAGACCCGATCTTTGGGAAGCAAGTCAGTGAGTAGAGAAGTCAATTTTTGCATTAGTTTTTGAGCATTTTCTTTGTACGTGATGGTCTCGCCCTGCAGTCCAGCACATGCCAAACAATCACTATTTCATCTTGAACGCTGTAGTAAATTGCAAATGGAAATGTTTTTGAGAGAGTGCGATAAAAACCAAAAAACTGTTGATGAACGCCCGCATAAATAATCAGCGAATCAATATCGGCAAAAATTGCATCTTGAAAATAAACACCAAGCCCTTTTTGCTGTTGTTCATAAAATCTTTGAGCCACTGCAATATCAGAAAAAGCGGCGCCTAAAATCTGAATGTTCATTTAAGTTGGTTACGCAGTAGCTCTTTGGCTTTTTCCCAATCTAGCACTTCAATCTCACCATTAACTACGCGTTGCTGGGTTTCTTTTAACACAGCTTCATGCCAAGCAGGCGATTGCAAAGGCTCAACATCATGCGTTAAATCATCCCAAAGTGCATCCATCATGCGGAGCTTTTCGACTCTTGTTAAATTTGACAGTGATTGCATGGTAAATCCTATTCGCTCACATTTAATTACGGTTAACGTTTTTTCGGCGGCATCATGTCAGTTATCGTGCCCTCTTTCACCTCTGCGGCAAAGCAAATGGTTTCAGATAAAGTAGGGTGCGCGTGGATGGTGAGGCTCAAATCATGCGCATCTGCGCCCATCTCAATCGCCAGCACGGCTTCAGCCAGCAACTCACCCGCATTCACGCCCACAATACCTGCACCAATTACGCGGTGGGTATCTTTATCAAAAATCAGTTTGGTGGTACCTTCGGTGCGGGCAATCGATAGCGCACGTCCGCTGGCCGCCCAAGGGAAACTGGCTTTATCAATCTCAATACCTTTGGCTTTAGCTTCAGTTTCAGTCATGCCAACCCAGGCTACTTCAGGGTCTGTATAAGCTACGCTGGGAATGACGCTGGCGACAAATTCAACTTTATGCCCAGCAATTACCTCTGCCGCCACTTTGGCTTCATGCGTGGCTTTATGCGCTAGCATAGGTTGCCCGACAATATCGCCGATGGCAAAAATATGCGCTACGTTGGTGCGCTGTTGTTTATCAACGTTAATAAAACCCCACTCGTTCACCGCCACACCAGCGTTTTCAGCGCCTATATTTTTACCGTTTGGTTTACGACCTATAGAAACCAGCACACGGTCATACACTTGCGGCTCTTTTGATACCACCCCATCTTCAACGCCTTGGCCTTCAAAACTCACGTGAATACCGTCATTTTTGGCTTCCATTTTTGCCACTTTGGTGGAAAGCATTATCGCTTCAAAACGTTTTTCCATGCGCTTTTGTAAGGGGCGCACTAAGTCACGGTCACAACCTGTAATGAGGCCATCCATAAACTCGACCACGCTTACTTTAGTACCCAGTGCGTCATACACGGTGCCCATTTCTAGGCCAATAATACCGCCGCCAATCACCAACAAGCGTTTGGGAATATCCCCTAACGCTAATGCGCCAGTTGAATCTATAATGCGATCATCTTCAGGCGCATTAGGAAATTTAGTGGCCTGCGAGCCTGCTGCAATAATCGCGTTTTCAAAGCCGACTAAAGTCACTTTGCCATCCGCCGCAGTGACCGCAATTTGATTAGGGCTGGTAAATTTGCCTACCCCTTGTACCACGGTAACACCACGCGCTTTGGCCATTTGTGCTAGGCCGCCTGTGAGCTTACCAACCACATCATTCACTTTCCAATTGCGTAGTGCATCCAAATCAATTTGTGGCGCGCCAAAAGCCACGCCATGGTGCGCGGTTTCTTGCGCTTCTGTAATGACTTTTGCAGTGTGCAATAAAGCTTTTGATGGAATACAACCGACGTTTAAGCACACACCACCTAGCGTTGAGTAGCGTTCAATCAACACCACTTTTAAGCCTAAATCAGCTGCACGAAAAGCCGCAGTATAGCCACCTGGACCAGAACCTAGCACGACTAATTGCGTGCTCATATCATCGTTGCCAGTGGCTACGGCGGCAGTGGGCGAAGATACATTTTCAGCGGCTTTTTCTGTGGTCTTTTCAGCAGCAGGGCTGACAGCCTTATTCTGTGTGGCTTCTAGGGCTTCATTTTTTGCTCCAGAGCTTTCAAGCATTAAAATAAGCGAGTCTTTTGCCACTTTATCGCCCACTTTAACGTTAATTTCTTTTACAACACCTGCGCCAGAAGAAGGAATATCCATGGAGGCTTTATCAGACTCCACGGTGATGAGTAAATCATCAATAGCGATGGTATCACCCACTTTTACTAACACATCGATGACATCAACACTGTCAAAATTACCAATATCGGGGACTTTAATTTCAGTTAAATTGCTCATGCAAACTTTCGTAAAAACTTATCTATAGAATGTGTTGATTTTATCATTAAACCTAGCGGCACATGGGCAAACTACGGCATAATTTTGCTCTTTAATCTATTTCAAACACCACTTTGAAAGCACTTGGAATAGCCTACTTTTAATGAATTATTTGGTTTTTAATACGGTTTTTTTAGCGTTAGGTTTGGTGTTTTTAAGGCTGGTAGCAGGCGGCGTTATATAGGTTTTTTGCATCGTACAAAATTCCGTTCCGTAATTGCCACCAGTATCATCAGGTTCATAGTATCTATGATGGAAACCCCAACGACGACCACTTAGCTTTTTAAACTCCCCAATACCCGTACTATATTCAGCATTAGGCGCTTTAGATAATTTAAAAGTCAAGGCAATGCGATTACCATCAGCCACCGCTTGGCCAAAATACGTCACAGCATTCACTGTCTCAGTATTAAAGTCATAGACGCCTAACTTGCCTTGACTACTTAACTTGTTTAACTTAAGGCTAACCGTCACCGCATAGTCTCCTACGCTTTCATTAGTACCTTTACATAGATATTCACCACTGTAATTGACACCATCAAAAGCCAAAGTAGCATTTGCTAGCGGTGATAAAACCAGTGAACTTAAACCAAAGCAAAAAAGCATTTTTTTCATATTGTTACAACTTTACGAATTTTATACGTTAAAATTCGATTGTATCGTGTTAGTGTAGGTTAGTTGTGATTTTTTGTGTATTCTAAAAAATTAACGGCAACTTGCACAGTTTTTTAGTCAGCTGTTGATTAAAATATGATGAGCAATGTAAGTTTATGCCTTATAAAATGCTTCTAAACTAGTTGCTTTAGAAGGTCAGCCCTATAGCATAGTTAGCTATAGTTCGTTTTAAGCTGGAGTTTTATGTTAAACCAATCCCCCACCCAATCTGCAAAGCGCTTTTGGTCTTATAGCGTTTTTTATATTGTTTTACTGCTTGCATTAAGTGTTTGGTTTTATCAGAAAAATCAAGCAGTTTCAATTGTCAGTCCAGCGCTTAATCCAAGCAAAACAATACAATGCGTTTCATACTCACCTTATTATGGCAAAGCGCAATCCCCTTTAGTGTTAGGCATTAAAATTAGCCCAGCTCAAATTGATGCTGATTTAAAAAAGTTAAGTCATATATCAGACTGCGTACGTACTTATTCAGTGGGTCAAGGCATGGATTATGTGCCTGAAGCCGCACAAAAAATCGGCTTAAAAGTTTATCTGGGTGCTTGGGTGGGCTGGATAAATACTGATAATGAAGCGGAAATTAAACTGGCTGTAAAACGTGCGAATGAATACCCTAATACCATTAAAGGGCTTATTATTGGCAATGAGGTTTTTTTAAGGCAAGAACAAAAGCAAGCAGTGATGATACGCTATTTAAGCTATGCGAAAAGCCATACTAAAACACCCATTACGTATGCAGATGTTTGGGAGTTTTGGATTAAAAACAAAAACATGGAGAAGTATGTTGATTTTGTCACCGTGCATATTTTGCCGTATTGGGAAAATAATCCTGTCGCGGCTGAAGACGGCGTAATGCATGCGTCTAATATCATGACAAAATTAGGGACTGTTTTTACAAAACCAATCTTAATAGGCGAAACTGGCTGGCCATCTATTGGACGTCAGCGTAATGCGTCAAAGCCCGGCTTAGTTAATCAAGCACGATATATCCGCGAGTTTTTACAAACAGCGCATGATAAAAACTGGCAATATAATATTATTGAAGCGGTAGACCAACCGTGGAAACGCAATTTAGAAGGCACAGTGGGTGGCTATTGGGGATTATATAACACCGACTTAACCCAAAAATTTTCATTAACTGCCCCTGTTGCCGAGCGCCATGATGGCTACACACCCGTCTATTTAGCTTTAATAGGCGCGTTATTATGGGTGGGGATCTTGCTATTTAAATACCCACCAATTAAACACCCACCGAGCGCAGGTTTACTTGTGAGCGCTGCATCCCTTGGGGCATTAGCGGGTTTAATCGGCTTACTGCAATATGAATATTTAATTTCCGCCTGCCGTAACGGCACTGAATGGTTAGCCTTAGGGAGCGCGGCCCTATTAGGTTGGCTAATCGTTGTATTGGATCCACTGCACATCATCCGCCAAGGCTCTGCCTCAGGCGCTATGATAAGAGCATCGCGCTATGGTTTAATGTTAGCGGCCATTGTTGCCAGTTATTTAATCTATGTAGATGGTCGCTATCGTGATTACCCTAATCTCATTTTTGTTTTACCTATTATCGTACTGAGCGGTGGGGTTTTATTGAATTACCGCACTTTAATATCTTCATCTCAAATCAATTATTTTCTTTGTCCGTTCGTTGTTATACTCTCGCTATTATGCCTGTCTGAAGAACCCAACAACCTTTCTGCGTCTGTTTGGTTTGTCCTCAACTGTTTAATGGCCATCACACTATGGCCTAGACAGAAGTCGATTAGCAAGCCTACACCGAGCTTAAGTTGATGATTAATTTTATAAAAAAAATTTACAAGCCCTTTATATTTGCCAGCTTCATTGCCACCATCCAATTTGGTTTATGGTTTCTCTCTAATCAAGCCTTACCGCTGATCAACGTAAAACCCGCCTTAAATGGCTTTGCGTACAGTGCTTATCGTGCAGACCAGAGCCCACTCGAAAAAGCTTATCCTAGTACTGCAGATATTGCGCAAGATTTAAAGCTGATTAAAAAATATTCAAATCGTATTCGTGTTTACGCCTCATTAGAAAATAGTGAAGTGATTCCACTGGCAGCCAAACAAAATATTTTGGTCACGGCTGGCGCATGGATTAACCAAGATTTAAAAGCCAACGCCCGTGAAATTGCGGCCTTAAAAGAAAAGATTAACACCTATAGCAATATTGAACGCGCTATTGTGGGTAATGAGGCGATTCTTAGAAAAGATATTACTGTCAAAGATTTAATTCCCTACTTAGATGATATTCGCAAAAGCTCACGCGTGCCAATCTCTACGGCTGAGCCTTGGCATATTTGGATAAAAAATCCAGCGCTCGTTAAGCATGTCGATTACATTGCTGTGCACTTACTGCCTTACCATGAAGGCGTGCCGATTGAAAATGCCGCCCAATACGCCGTTGAGCGTTACCAAGCGTTAATGGATGCCTATCCACGCAAAAAAATTGTGATCACTGAAATAGGCTGGCCAAGTCGTGGCCCAAAAATTGGGGCGGCTGTCGCCAATGAAGTGAATCAAGCCCGTTTTGTGCGTGAGTTTTTAGCCAAAGATGTCACACAAGATTACGATTACTATTTAATGGAAGCTTTTGACCAGCCGTGGAAAGTGAAAATTGAAGGCTGGGCGGGCGCTTACTGGGGCATGTTTAATGCTGACCGAAAAGCAAAGTACGCACTAGAAGGCGCGGTTTTGAAGGACAATCGTTGGCTTGCCAAAGCCATTTGGTCTAGCTTACTAGCTTTTTTCCCATTAATGTTTATTGCTTGGCGCTTTAAACACTGGGGCGCGGGCGGCGTACTTTCTATGGCCGTGCTTTTTCAAGCCTGCATTACTACCCTAGTCATCACTTGGAGTCTGCCTGGCGATTATTACTTTACCTTGCGCGATTTAATCGTGCTTTTTGGGCTCATTTTTGCGATTGCCCTCACCTCACTGGTGCTGATGATTTATGCCGTTGAATTTAGCGAGGTGATGTTTAAACCACAATGGCGACGCATGTTTAAACGCGCATTGCCTTTGCCTGCCGAGCAAGAGCTTTTTGTTTCGATTCACCTTGCCTGTTATAACGAACCGCCCGACATGGTGATTGCGACGATTAATAGCCTACATCAACTTAATTACACCCACTATGAAGTGATTGTGGTGGATAACAACACCAAAGATGAAAGTAAATGGAAGCCTATAGAAGCCTACATGGCAACGCTACCCGATCATTTTCATTTTTACCATCTACCAAGCTGGCCAGGCTTTAAGGCGGGTGCGCTTAATTTTGCACTAGAAAAAACTCATGCAAACGCACAAGTAGTTGGCGTGGTCGATGCTGATTACATAGTGACGCCAGATTGGTTATCTGATTTAGTGCCACATTTTACTGAGCCACAAGTGGCGGTAGTGCAAGCCCCACAAGCACACCGAGAGTGGGAAAATAATTTCTTTCACCGCATGTGCAATTGGGAATTTGAAGGCTTCTTCCGCATTGGCATGCACCACCGCCATGAACGCAACGCGCTGATTCAACACGGCACCATGACCTTAATCCGCCGCAATGCTTTACAAACACTAGGTGGTTGGTCTGAATGGTGCATTTGTGAAGACACTGAGCTCGGTTTGCGCCTGCTCGAAAATAATTTAGAGCTGCGCTACATCGATGAAACTTTTGGTCGCGGCCTCACCCCCGCTAACTTTAAAGCCCTTAAATCGCAACGTAGCCGCTGGGCGTTTGGTGCCATGCAAATACTCAAGCATCACATGCCTAAATTGATCGGAAAATCTACTCTTAACTTTAGCCAGCGCTATCACTTTCTCACGGGCTGGTTTGGCTGGTTTGGCGAAGCACTACAACTAATTTTTACCATCGGCTCAATTTTCTGGACCATTGCCATGCTGGCATTTCCAGAGCAATTTAACTTACCCGTGGTAGTAATGATTGTGCCTATTTTATGCTTCTTAGCCATTAAAGCCGTTTTAGGTCCCATGCTTTACCGCAAAACCATGCAATGCAGCTGGCTCGATATTTTGGGCGCCTCTATCGCCAGTTTAGGCCTATCTCACGCCATTGCCAAAGGCATTATCAACGGCCTCATGCAAAAATCAGGCGTGTTTGTGGTAACCAATAAAACCAAGTCTAAACTCACCAAATGGCAACGCATTGCCCCCATTGGTGAAGAGCTGGTTATTTTAATCCTGCTCATTGGCTGTAGCATTGCCATGCTGACTTCACGCGGATTTTATAATTTAGACGCGCAATTATGGGTATCAATGCTCGCTTTACAATCACTGCCCTATGTCAGCGCACTGACTTGCCAACTTATTTCACAGCGCGATTAAAGCAACGCCGCATAAAACACTTTATTAAAAACCCCTAATTTATTCATTGTATTAACCACTGCCCTACAAGCCAGTCTGCATGCGGCTTGCAGGGCAATGAGATAAACAATGAATGCGCGCGTATGTGAGAGGCTATACTATTCAAGTGCATCTGCGACCACTGGTTTTGTCGTTGCCCCCTGCTATCGCGCCTACATTTCACTTAATGATGGGTGATTTTGGCAAGCGATTGTTTGAGCCAAAAGATTTAATTGGCGAGTTTTCGCTTGCCGCCCATCATTATGTGAAATGTAGGACACAAGCGATAGGGGGTGCTCTTTTCTTTGGTGACTTATTTTTGAGCAAGCAAAAGAAAGTCACTCGCCTAAAGGCGAAAAACAAGCTTGTATCCACTAGTAAGAGTTCTAAAATCAAGAATATTAGTACGTGGGTAACAAGTTACCTGCCCTGCGAGCCAATATTTATGCGGCTTGTAGGGCAGTGAGATTAACAATGAATGCGCGTGCGTATGTGAGAGAGAATAAAAAAGCGCCTAAGCGCCTTTTATTGTTAAAGCAATAAACGCCGAACATCACTCAGCATCATGCGCATATGGCTGGTGAAGCGTGCACCATCAGCACCATCTACCACACGGTGGTCATAAGAGAGCGATAGTGGTAACATCAAGCGTGGCTCAAAGGCTTTCGTTTGGGCGTTATACACTGGCTGCATGCTTGAGCGTGAAACGCCTAAAATCGCCACTTCTGGGCAGTTGATAATCGGCGTAAACATCGTGCCGCCTATGCCGCCTAGACTAGAAATGGTAAAGCAGCCACCTTGCATTTCTTCAATTTTGAGTTTGCGCTCACGGGCTTTGGTGGATAAGTCCATTAAATCACGCGCAATATCTAACACATCTTTTTGTTGTACATCTTTAACCACAGGCACGACTAAACCATCGGGCGTATCGCAGGCAAAGCCGATGTTGAAGTAGTTTTTTAAGATTAGACTGTCGCCATCTGGCGATAATGATGAATTAAAATTTGGATAGGCTTTTAACGCATTCACTGAGGCTTTAATTAAAAATGCTAACATGGTGAGTTTCACACCACGTTTTTCAGCATCTGTCTGCATCGACTTTCTGAAATCTTCTAAATCTGTAATGTCAGCTTCGTCAAATTGCGTGACGTGAGGCGCGGTCACCCAATTGCGGTGCAAATTTGCGCCCGATAATTTTTTAATGCGTGAAAGCGGTTTGGTTTCAATGTTGCCGTATTGGCTAAAGTCAATGACTGGCATCGCCAAGGTAGCTAATGCGCCCAAACCTGCACCCATATTTTCACTGCGTGGCTTGGCTAGCTCGCCTTTAACAAAGCTTTGTACATCACTTTGTAAAATACGGTTTTTTGAGCCTGAGGCGTTGACGATGGCTAAATTAACCCCCAGCTCACGGGCAAATTTGCGCACACTGGGGCTAGCATGGGCTAGCTTACCAGAAGCAACCTCTATTCGCTCGCCTACTGGGGCGGGTTTGTGCGCTGGTTGCACTTGTTTTGGTGGCTCAGGCGCTGGGCGGCTTGGCTCAGGAATCACTGCTTTTGGCGCTTCGGCGACTGGTGCAGGTTGAGCTTCAACCTTCTCTTCTGTTTTAACTTCGCCAGCAGCTTGCGCTTCAAGGATTAAAATCAACGTTCCTTGCGCCACTTTATCGCCCACTTTGATTTTGATTTCTTTAACCACGCCAGCAAATGGCGCAGGAATATCCATTGAAGCTTTATCAGATTCTACCGTGATTAATGAATCATCAAGCGCAATGCTGTCTCCCATTTTCACCAGCACATCAATCACATCCACAGAATCAAAATTGCCAATATCAGGGACTAAAACGTCTTTTAAACTCATATATAAACCTTCTATTAAACGGTTGTTGGATTAGGCTTGTTTGAATCCAACTTATATTTTTTAACGGCTTCAGCCACTTTAGCGGCGGGTAACTTGCCTTCGTCGCTTAACGCTTTAAGCGCAGCTACCACCACGTAATAGCGGTTAACTTCGAAGAAATCTCGCAAAGCCTCGCGTGAATCTGAGCGGCCATAGCCATCAGTACCCAATGCCACAAATTTATTAGGTACTAAGCGTTGAATTTGCTCAGCAAAGCTCTTCATATAATCAGTTGAAGCGATGACTGGGCCTTTTGCATCTTTCAAGCATTGAACCACATAGCTTACTTTTTGTTTTTTCTCTGGGTTCAGCATATTCCAACGGTCACACTCCAAACCTTCGCGGCGTAACTCTGTAAAGCTTGTTGCACTCCACACATCGGCAGATACACCCCAATCGCTTTCTAGCAAGGCTGCGGCGGCAATCACTTCACGTAAAATGACGCCAGAGCCCATGAGCTGAACCTTCAATTGTTTATCTGGTTCACCTTTACTGGAAGATTTACTCAAGCGATACAGCCCTTTTAAAATGCCTTCAGCACTATCTTTCGGCATTTCTGGGTGGCTATAGTTTTCATTCATTAAGGTGATGTAGTAATACACATCTTCTTGATTTTGCACCATGCGGCGCATACCTTCTTGAATAATCACTGCAAGCTCATAGGCAAACGTAGGGTCATAAGAAACGCAATTAGGAATCATCGCCGACATTAAATGGCTATGACCATCTTCATGTTGTAATCCTTCACCGTTCAATGTGGTACGTCCAGCCGTAGCGCCCAGCAAGAAGCCGCGCGCGCGGCTATCGCCCGCCATCCAAGCTAAATCGCCAATGCGCTGGAAGCCAAACATTGAATAGTAAATATAGAACGGAATCATTTGCGTCCCCGTGACGCTGTATGACGTTGCCGCCGCTAGCCAGCTAGAAAACGCGCCAGCTTCGTTAATGCCTTCTTCTAAAATTTGGCCTGTTTTAGATTCTTTATAAAACATCACTTGGTCAGAATCCATCGGCTCGTATAACTGGCCTTGGTGCGCATAAATGCCCAACTGGCGGAATAAGCCTTCCATGCCAAACGTGCGGGCTTCATCAGGCACAATCGGAACCACATACTTGCCAATTTCTTTATCGCGCACTAACGTTGATAAAATACGCACAAATGCCATGGTGGTTGAAATTTCACGCTCACCTGTAGCAACAAGCATATTGTCAAAAGCCGATAATGCTGGCACTTTTAATTCGTTACCTTTACGACGGCGCTGTGGTACAAAACCACCCATCGCGGTACGGCGCTCGGCTAAGTATTTCATTTCTGCGGAATCTTCTGCAGGTCGATAATAGCTTAAGCTTTCTACTTGGGCATCGGTTAATGGTAAGTCAAAGCGGTCACGGAATTTTTTAAGGGATTCTATATCCATGCTTTTTTGTTGGTGTGTGATATTCTGTGCCTCGCCCGCATCGCCCATGCCGTAACCTTTAACGGTTTTAGCTAAAATCACAGTGGGCTGTCCTTTATGGTTAACGGCAGAATGGTAGGCAGCATACACTTTGTGCGGGTCATGACCACCACGGTTTAAGCGCCAAATATCGCTATCGCTCATGGCTGCGACCATTTCTTTTAACTCTGGATATTTACCAAAGAAATGCTCACGTGTATAAGCGCCACCTTTGGCTTTAAAGTTTTGGTATTCACCATCCACGCATTCTTCCATACGCTTTTTCAGTAAACCATCTTTATCCATCGCTAATAGTGGATCCCAATATGAGCCCCAAACTACTTTAAGCACATTCCAGCCAGAACCACGGAAGTTAGACTCTAGCTCTTGAATAATTTTGCCATTGCCACGCACTGGGCCGTCTAAGCGTTGCAAGTTACAGTTAACGACAAAAATCAGGTTGTCTAATTTTTCGCGTGAGGCTAATGAAATCGCGCCTTGTGACTCAGGCTCATCCATCTCACCATCGCCACAAAACACCCAAACTTTACGCCCTGAAGTGTCTGCAATACCGCGATCATGTAGATATTTTAAAAAGCGTGCTTGATAAATACCCGCAATTGGCCCTAAGCCCATTGATACTGTTGGGAACTGCCAAAAATCAGGCATTAACCAAGGGTGTGGGTAGCTAGATAAGCCATTGCCGCCTGTTTCTTGGCGAAAGTTATCCATCTGCTCTTCAGTAAAACGTCCCTCTAAAAACGCCCGTGCATAAATGCCTGGGGATGAGTGCCCTTGAAAGTAAATGCAGTCGCCACCAAAATTTTCATTTGCCGCACGGAAAAAATAGTTAAAGCCTGTGTCATAAAGTGTTGCGGCGGATTGAAAGCTCGCAATATGTCCACCCACGCCTGGAGATTTTTCATTGGCGCGCAATACTGTCATAATCGAATTCCAACGCACCAATGCGCGCACTTTGCGCTCCATTTCTGGGTCACCAGGCAATTTAGCTTGTAAATGCGTTGGGATGGTGTTGACGTAAGCAGTGGTGGCGTTATAAGGTAAGTTACTACCTGAGCGACGTGCTTGATCAATCATGGCCTCTAGCAAATAGTGCGCACGTTCAGCGCCTTCTGTTTCGATGACCGAGGCAAGTGCGTCTAACCATTCTTGGGTCTCTTGCGCGTCAGTTTCTATAAGGCCGTTGTTGGATATTGAAGCGTGTGAATTCGTTGTCATGCTTGAGATTTCTCCGTATTGCGGTTGCTACGCGTATAATTAAATGCAAAATTGTTTTAAGCTAGCGTAGTGTGGCTTTTTTAGGCACTTTGGTCAAGTTAAACCGCATGTTTTCATTGCAATTTTCAGCCTATTTGCTAGTGTTGTCATACCTATTATATAAGAGTTAAGGAAATAAAAATGTCGTTAAAATTATCGCAATTTTCAGAAATTGGTAGCGAACTGTCGCTAACTTCAGAAAAACACATCATTTTTGCCCTTTCTGAACATTGCAAAAATAATTTTCCATATGCTGAACTATTAAACGCTAAACTTAAACGATCAAATAATGAATTCAAAGACCTCAAAAAAACACCCATTACACTTGACTTACCCAATGGCGGAATAGCCAGTTTTGTGGTGCTAACCGATAAATTAACGCCGTTTCAACGCCATGCGCTTTTGTGCAAGGCGACATCGCCAATTCTTGAAGAGGAGCCAGCCAGTGTTGCTATTTGCGTTTTTGGTGAAGTTGCCACTCGTGAAACCAATGCCTGTGCGGCTTATTATGTACTAACTGTGAATGCTGTTGATTTACCGAATCGAAAAAAAGACCATACCTTTAAATCCTTAAAAAGTGTCAGCATTTACGGCTTTAAAGCTGAGCATGATTACGCTGAGGTTAACGCACGCGTGTCGGGTAGCCTGCTTTGTCGCCAGCTCACTATGTTGCCCGCCAATGAGTTAACACCAACTTTATACCGTGATCAATTAAAAAATCTAGCGAACACCCATGGCTGGACGCATGAAGAATATGATATGCCCACCCTCAAAAAAATGGGGGCGGGTGCTTTTGTAGCGGTAGGTCAAGGCAGTGAGCCGCAGGATGCGGCAATTGTACATTTAACTTATCAGCCAACCACCTCTAAAAAACATATTGCATTGATAGGCAAAGGCATTTGTTTTGATACTGGTGGCCACAATTTAAAGCCTGCTAAATACATGCAAGGTATGCATGAAGACATGAACGGCAGCGCCGTTGCGCTGGGTATTTTATTAGCCGCCACGCAATTAGCATTACCTATCAAGCTTGACTGCTGGTTAGCCATTGCACAAAATCATATAGGCCCGCTTTCATACAAACAAAATGATGTCGTCAAGGCTTTAAATGGGTTAAGCATTGAGATTGTGCATACCGATGCTGAAGGTCGCATGGTGCTGGCGGACACGCTTACACTTGCAAGCCGTCAAAACCCTGACGTGATGATAGACTTTGCCACGCTCACAGGCAGTATGATTACCGCTTTAGGGGAACGTATGAGCGGCGTCATCGCAAACCAGCCTGAACTAGCCTGCAAAGCCGTTGGCGCTGGTGCAAAATCTGGCGAACGCATTGTGGCTTTTCCGTATGATGAAGATTATGAAAGCGATTTAGATAGCGATATTGCCGACATTAAACAATGCTCGCTCGATGAAGACCCTGACCATATACATGCTGCCCGCTTTTTAGGTCGGTTTATTGAGCATGATGTAGCATGGCTACATACAGATTTATCTTCAGCCAAGCGTAAAGGCGGATTAGGGGCTGTAGAAAGTGAAACCACTGGATTTGGGGTTGGCTTTGGGCTGGCGTTGCTAAAAATGCTCTTAGAGGCGTAATAGGTTGATGTAATTATAGATTTAGTGAAAACAAGCACTAAGTTCAATCCTACAAAAATCGTACGAGGGATTTTTACACCTCTGCTAGCCGCATTCTAGGCCGCTTACAGAGGTGGTGAGGTAATGTTGTGATTATTTAAGCTTAAAAACTCACTTTTAATGACCTGTGACGAGAAGCTTTATCAGCAACGCGATTGCGATGAATAAGGCTAAAATACTAAATCCACGTTGCGTAATTTTGCTGGATAACCTGCCGCTCAACATGCCACCGCCAAGCATACCAATTAATGTGGCCACAGTAAATGGGCCGCCAATGGCCCAATCTATTTCTTGATGATAAAGCGAGCTGGCCACGCTAGAAGCCGAAACTAAAGCCACCACGGCAAGTGATGTGGCTACGATAGAGCGCATCTCTAAATTACTCACTTTGGTTAACGTTGGTACAATCACAAAGCCGCCGCCTACGCCCAATAATCCCGATAAAAATCCAACTAAACCCCCTGTAGCAATTAGTTTTTGTGTGCAAGACGCTGTCCAAAATAATTTTGAAGTCGCTGGATTTACTGCACATGCGGGGGCTTGTTTTTCAATGTCTAATTCAATTATTTTTGCACTTTGCTGCCACATTCGCCATGCAACATAGACCAATACCATTGAAAATAAAATGCTTAACACTTGGTTAGGCAGTTGAAGTGCCAGCCAAACCCCAACAGGCGCTAGCAAAACCCCCAAAGTCGCGATCAAAGTTGCCGCTTTATAACGGACGATACCAGCTCGAAAGCCCTGTATTGCCCCTACAGTCGCAGCAAGCATGACGGCAAGCAAGCCAATAGCTGCAGCTTTGGTCATGCTTAAATGCAGGCCAAATGCCAATAAAGGCACTGCGATAATCGAGCCACCTGCACCAGTGAGCCCCAACACCAACCCTACAAACAGGCCAAGTACAATACAAATGAAAATGGGATCTAACACTTTTTATTTCGATTCGTTTACTTTAACAGGTGTGGGGACGCTAGGGCGCGCCAGCCATTCATGGCCTTTTAACATGCCGTTCCAATAAATCCAAGGGAAAACTTGCTGCTTTAAAAACCAAAAAAATCGGCTGGGCAACAGCGCGTTCATGAATTTAAAAGTGGGTAATAATGTACCGCCATAGCCAAATTCTGCTAGCACAACTTTACCTTTTTCAACCGTGAGTGGGCAAGCACCGTACCCATAATACGTCGTTGGTAGCGGCTGATTTGCGCGATAAGCGAGTAAATTTTCAGCCACCGTGACAATCTGTTGGCGTACGGCTGCCAACGTTTTTGCGTTTGGTGCAGAAATAACATCCCCCAGCCCAAAAACATTGCTATAGCGAACGTGCTGCATGGTGGTTTGGTTTACCTCTAGCCAGCCATCAGCATTCGCCATGGGGCTTGCTTTAATAAAGTCTGGCGGGCATTGTGGCGGTACCACATGCAACATATCAAACTTTTTTTCAACTTTATTAACGGTTCCTGCAGCATCTTTAACATTAAACCAAGCCTTTTTATTCGGGCCATCCACTTCAACCAATGTGCTGTTAAAGTTTAATGTTGCGTTATAACGTTTCATATAGGCCATTAACGGCGGGACGAACGCCGCCACACCAAACAATACGGCACCTGCATTATTAAACTCAACCTTAATATTGTTAAGAATTCCCGCTTTTTCCCAAGCGGAGCAAGATAAATACAGGGCTTTTTGTGGTGCCCCTGCACACTTAATGGGCATAGGAGGCTGCGTAAAAATGGCCGTGCCTGATTTTAAATTTTGAACCAACTGCCAAGTGTAAGGCGCTAAATCAAAACGATAGTTTGAAGTCACCCCATTTTCACCCAGTGTTTCTAATAATCCAGGAATCGCCTGCCAATTAATTTTTAGCCCTGGTGCTACAATCAGTTGTGCATACTGAATCACATCGCCTTGATCAGTATGCAATACATTATTTTCTGGCTCAAAGGTGGTGACAGCGGCTTTTATCCACTTTGCCGCTTTAGGTAAACATTCAGACATCGGGCGCACTGAGTTTTGCACATCAAATGTACCGCCACCAACCAATGTCCACGCTGGCTGATAATAATGCTGCTCAGCTGGTTCAATAATAGCTATTTTTAAAGTAGCTTGCCGCTTTAATAAGCTCGCCGCCACGCCGCCCCCTGCCGCACCACCGCCGACAATAACAACATCATAGACTGATTCTGATTGCGTATTTTTCACGGCTGAACCTTTAAATTTTAATTAAAATACTACG
The DNA here is from genome assembly GCA_049662045.1 of Methylophilaceae bacterium. Lineage (GTDB taxonomy): Bacteria > Pseudomonadota > Gammaproteobacteria > Burkholderiales > Methylophilaceae > Methylotenera. Next base: position 25,714 of record JBATAW010000029.1, read on the forward strand.
CTATCATTTTTTTATGAATTACCTGAACGCATCAACGCTTGCTGATAAATACTACCAGCACGGACACCTGTTCGACAAAACCCCAGCACTGGCTTAGCTGCAGCTGAATAAGCTACAGCATAATCGGCCACTTGCGCAGGCTGAATATTATTGGGAATCACAGGAATAAATACGTAAGTTAGCCCTAGTGCTTCTGCGGCAGCTTGTAACTGCGCACTAGTCGGCTGATCATTTCCGCCCTCAAAATCTGGGCGGTTATTAATGATCGTTTTAAAACCAATACGGGCTATTTCAGCGACATCATCCATAGTAATTTGTGGTGCTGTACTAAAATCGGCTGATTGCTGTGTGATTTCAATGGTCATATATATCCTTAGTTAACGTTACAAATTTGTTGGCTTAACACTTGCATGACGGCCAAAGCGGATTGACTTGAGATGCTATAAAATATACTTTTACCTTCTCTTCTCGTGCTGACCAATTCAGCCTCGCGCAATACGGTCAGCTGTTGAGATAATGTAGGCTGCTGAATGTTTAATAAGCGCTCTAACTCACCCACAGATTTCTCACCTTGCGATAACTGGCAAAGTAGCATTAATCTGTCAGTATTTGCCATCACGCGCATTAAACCACAGGCTTTATCCGCTGAAGCGCGTAATTCATCAAAGTTAATTTCTTGTAGTACGATAGCCATATCATCTCCAAATGTTTGATCTTAATCAAACAATAAGTAATTATATATTATATAATTTAATGTTATATAATTTTTTATTGTGATTTAAAGCATTTATACATTATATTTATTTATATATTGTGTGTTAGTATAATAAATCAGTGATTTTAACCCTCAATGAATGGATTAGCCGCCATGATTTTTAAACAACTGTTTGATACAGAATCTTCTACCTACACTTACTTTATCGCGGATACGCAAGCAGGAGAAGCCGTTTTTATTGACCCTGTTGACAGGCATGTTGATCAGTATTTAGCCTTACTTGCACTGCATCAATGCACCCTTAAATACTCTTTAGAAACCCATGTGCACGCTGATCACGTGACAGGTAGCGGTTTATTACGACAAAAAACCCACTGTTTAACGGCCGTACCAGATGCTTGTGGCGCAAAAACAGCGGATCTTCAACTAAATGATGAAGATGAAATTTATTTTGCAAATGAAACCATCAAAGCCATTGCCACACCAGGCCATACCGCGGGCAGCACTTCTTTTTTATGGCGTGATCGTTTATTTACAGGCGATACATTACTGATTAATGGCTGTGGCAGAACTGACTTTCAGGGCGGGAGCGCTCAGGCACAGTACAACAGCATTGTTAACAAACTATTTACGTTATCAGATGACACATTAGTTTACCCAGGGCATGATTACAACGGCCGCCGTGTGAGCAATATTGGCCAAGAAAAAACCATCAACCCTCGCATTGCGGGTAAAACACTCGCTGAATTTATCGTCATTATGGAAAATCTTAATTTACCTAAACCAACACTGATTGATATAGCAGTGCCCGCAAACAGAATGTGCGGCGTGCCTGAAGAAGCATTAACACAAGGTTAGCATTCAATCCGTTAAGGCAGATAACGCTATTAACATATAGCATTATCTCATCAATTACTTTTCGCGTTACAATCACCTAGTTTCACTCACTATTAGCTATACTCACTAATAACATTTAGGTGTCAATATGCAAAATATTACCAACAATCTTGAATGGTTAACGCTATTTCCTGAGCTAGCTGCACTAGAAGAACATGCAAAGGTAATATTAGCTAAAAACGCTCGAATCATTGAAGCACCCATCGGTACAGTGGGCTACCGAGAAGGCACCCCTTGCGGCGCTTATGTCATGCGCCTTGCTGGTCAATCGCGTGTTTATAAAATGTCTAGCAGTGGGCGTGAAATTTTACTTTATCGTGTAGGTGCTGGCGAAACCTGTGTCATCACCACCACATGTCTACTGGGCAATAGCGATTACCCCGCCTCCACTATCGTAGAAGTACCTATACGAGATGTACTCATTCCCGCCAATGCCTTTCATCAACTCATGGTTGACTCTGCCATATTTCGCAAATTTGTCATGACTAATTACGGCGCACTGATTAGTGATTTAATCGTTCTGCTAGATGAAGTCGCCTTTCACAATTTAGAGGCACGTCTAGCAAAAGTGTTGCTAGATGCAAAATCCGTCAATATTACCCGCACACATCAACAAATCGCCGATGAATTAGGGACCGCTCGTGAAGTCGTCAGCCGCCAACTGAAGCGCTTAGAGCAAAAAGGCGCGGTTTCTTTAGGCCGTGGTCATATAGAAATTATTAATCGAACAGCGCTAGAAAAAATTGCCATCAACTGACTTAATTTGGTGTTAAAACACACTACATTACTTGCCATGCTCTGCAAGCCAGTCTGAATGCGGCTTCTAGAGGTGCAAAATTCTCTCGTGCTAAATTTTCACTTGATATAATACTTTATTTGTCATTTACTACCCCTAATTGCATATTTCAACACACCATTTACAATGCTCTCATGAAAACTAAAATTTCAACGTCTAAACCTATCATCTACCTCTTTTTATTTTCATTTCTACTCTTGTTAATTTGGTATGGTCGTGGCTATTTCTATGATGAAATGCCAGATGAAGGCAGAGAAGCTTTTTATGCGGGCGCGGATCGAATTATTCCAGATGAAACCAATGTTGCAGTTGTCATTTCAGGTCTAAGCGCACCCGTTGATATAGACACCATTAAGCATGGCCTCACCATGATTGACGCATCAGACATTTTGGGTAGTTCAATTAATAAAATAGATGATGCCAAAATTGGAATTAAGTTTATAGGGCTTGATAAAAAAGATGAGATTAATTGTGCATTAAAAGATGCCATTGAATATGATGTTGAACACTGCACAAGCGCACCACATATTAACAAAATGTTAGAGCAAAATAAAATACTGTTAAATCGTTATTTTGGTCTCTACAAAATAATGGATTGGCAAGGCACTAATTGTTGTAATGGGCAAATATTCATTAACTTAAATCGCCTACTAAACACGTAAAGCAAACTCTTATTTTGCAAGGTAAATCAGAAGAAGCTTATCAACTTTGGCGAGATAACTATGTATTTATCACACGTGTTTTAGGTCAAGAATCTACCATGATAGAGCATGCTATTCTATTAGTCGTTGATGGAATGAACTTAGGTTCGCTGGAAAACCTGCTTTATGTAAGCCCTGAAATTGGCATTACGCATAGAGATGAACTCAATGCTTTATTAAAACCACAAGGTTTGGCGCGTTATAACCTTAAAGGCATGATGAGAGCGTAATATACATATATAAACAATGGCTTGATGAACAGAAAAAATGCTAGCGAATCTATTCATGTGGAATTTATGCGCAATCGCTTATATCGTGCGCAGCTTGAATTTATGCAAAAGACACAAATGCCAGCATACACTTTAAGTGAAAGTCAGCGTGAATTATCAGAAAAACACTCTTTTACATATTTAACAACTTTTATCAAAGCATTTCTGCCGCACGGTCTTAGTAGCACATTAATTAACTTATTAATTGGTGGAACAAACAAAGGTCTTGAACTTGTAAAAAGCATGCATCTTAAAAATGCTTTTATTAATTTACTAAATTTAAGTTTGGGTATTAGGCAACAAAATATGGATGACAATCATATTCAAGCCTATTTAAATAGTGTTGGCAACCAATATAATTGCCCGTTTACCGAACGCCCAATGGCCTACGATGTCGCAAAAAAAACGATTTACTGTGAAGAAATCGAAATGAAAAATAAAGCTGAAGTTAGGCTTTGATGCAAAAGTGCTATTCGCGCGCACAACACTGCTTTCTTACTTTGAATCTTAATATATCACATCTATTTTTAAGTTAAATTACACGCCATAAATCACCTCTCTCGACTGCAAGCCAATAACGGCATATTTTTCTCTCGCGGTATTTTCATGAGATTTTAAGTGTAATTTTTTGCTGAGCGCACAAAAGCAAAAAGCCCTCACAGAGAGGGCTTATGCACGACTCCGCTAGGAGTCTAAATAAATAGCTTGGCAGTGACCTACTTTCGCATGCAAGGAGCATACTATCATTGGCGCTGGTTCGTTTCACGGCCCTGTTCGAGATGGGAAGGGGTGGGTCCAAACCGCTATGGCCGCCAAGCATAACTGG
>JBATAW010000030.1:0-18748 GCA_049662045.1 Methylophilaceae bacterium
TTGTTTAGGGCTTCCGTAATTAAATCTAAACTCACATTCCTTTAGGAATAGTGGGAAAGATTCTTTAGGAATCCCGTTGTATTTTCTTAGCACACGCTTGGCTTGATTCCAGAAATTCTCAATGCCGTTAATGTGATTCTTACCTGTTGCAAATAGTTTTGAATGATTAATACGCTCATGGTAAAAATCACTCACATCTAATGCGTTATAGCTTCTATAACAGTCCGTGTAAACAACGCTATCAGGCGCTATTTTCCTAGCAATCAGTGGCATTAAGGTGATTGCCTTAGTGTCATTCACCACTTTGGTATAAACCTTGCCACCACGCTTTAATATACCAAACACAGCCACTTTACCTGCAGCACCGCGACCGCGTTTACCCTTACGTGCCCCACCAAAGTAACTCTCGTCTAACTCGACTGCACCATGGAATATTTCATGCGCTTCTTGTTCCAAATAATAAGCAATAATTTCACGTAATTTGCGGTAAAACAGGATGGCTGTATTCGCTTGAATTTCCATCATATCTGCTGCTGATCTGGCTGTGACTTCCAGTACAAAATATTCAAGCAGCTTTAACTGCTGTTTTCTTAATAACTTACAATGACTTAACTTCATTTAATAAGCATATCATTAATGCTAATCTACTACAGCCCCTTAAATTTTTTACTTTGTCAGGTAAAATCATTAACTAATTAAACTCACAACGAAAATAAGTATTCCTAATGCACAGTCATCAATTTGATATTTCAAAACCGAACCAAGCTTTAAAAGAAGATTTAGTTTATAAAATTAACCACAAAACCAAGCCACTCGGTGCGTTGGGCGTTTTAGAGCGCGTGGTTGTGCAAATTGGACTAATTCAGCAATCGCTATCGCCAATATTAAAAGCGCCTACCATGCTGGTATTTGCAGGCGATCATGGCATCACTGAGGCAGGTGTGAGTCCATATCCGCAAGCAGTTACTGCGCAAATGGTGCTTAATTTTTTGCAAGGCGGTGCGGCGATTAACGTGTTTACAGCGCAAAATAATATGCGATTGCGGGTGGTAGATGCAGGGGTAAACTATACATTTGATCCTCAAAGTAATTTAATTGACGCCAAAATAGCCATGGGGACGCGTAACTTTATGAGAGAACCTGCGATGACTGAGGCGCAATGTGCGCTTGCGCTAGCGCGTGGTGCGGATATCGTCGATGCGCAAATGATAGAAGGCTGCAATGTATTTGGTTTTGGTGAAATGGGCATTGGCAATACTTCATCAGCAAGCTGTTTAATGCGCCTATTGTGTGGTTTACCAATTGAAGAGTGCGTAGGGCGCGGTACAGGCCTTGATGATGCAGGTTTGGTACAGAAAATAGCAGTATTAAGGCAGGCTTTAGCAAGGCATGACTTACAAACCCATGACTTACAAACCCATGACTTACAAACCGTAGATGCTATACAAATTCTAACGACATTTGGCGGCTTTGAAATTGCGATGATGGTGGGCGCAATGTTGCAAGCCGCGGCTAGGCAATGCATATTAATCATTGATGGATTTATTACGACGGCAGCAGTTTTAGTGGCGGTAAAAATGCAGCCAAATATTTTGCAATATTGCATTTTTAGCCATTGTTCTGATGAGTCTGGCCATCAAAAAATGCTAGATTTTTTAAATGTAAAGCCGCTACTACGTATGGATTTACGCCTAGGCGAGGGCACAGGTGCTGCTTTGGCTTACCCACTCCTATTATCAGCGGTGAATTTTTTAAATAATATGGCCTCGTTTGAATCAGCAAATGTTTCACAAAAGTCATGAACACTTTAAAAGCCCAGTGGCGATATTTTTTGACAGCAATTATGTTTTTTACGCGCGTCCACGTGCGTTTAAATGATTTTAAAGAAGTAGATTTAAATAAAGCCGCTCGCTTTTTTCCGCTAGTTGGTATTTTAGTGGGTACGGTGGGGGCATTGGTATTTTGGCTAACAAATTTATTATTACCACTGAATCTTGCCATACTGCTCAGTATGGTGGCCACAATCTTATTAACAGGCGCATTTCATGAAGATGGCCTAGCAGATGCAACAGATGGACTAGGCGGAGGTTTTGAGCGAGAGCAAGTGCTTACCATTATGACTGATTCACGCATAGGAAGCTATGGAGCAATCAGCTTGGTTTTGGTGTTGCTGACAAAGTACCAAGCACTTAGCCATCAAATCGTAGCGCTAATACCTGTCACCTTAATTGCGGGCCATGCTTTAAGTCGTTTTTGTGCTGTGTACGTGATGTTCACGCAGCGCTATGTTAAAGTCACTGGAAAATCTAAACCACTTGCCACGCAAATCAGCGTGCAGGAGTTGATATTAGCGGGGATTTTTGGCTTAGCCCCCATAATTTTTTTTACCCCAGTATATTGGCTTGCATTGCTACCAGTAGCGATGGTTTGGTATTGGTTTAGCACAAAAATCAAGACACGAATTGGAGGCTACACAGGGGATTGTTTAGGTGCAATGCAACAGCTTACGGAAGTGGTATTTTATATTGCATTGTTAGCAAGTGCGTCTATTGCTGAAAGCTATCTAAGATGAAGTTGACATTAGTGCGGCACACGACGCTAGATATTGCCCCCAATATTTGTTATGGCCAAAGTGATGTCGGTATTTCTGATAACTTTGAAGTTGAGCGGCAACGGCTACAAATTAAATTAGCAGAGCATCAATTTGATAAGATTTACGCGAGCCCTTTGCAGCGTTGTTACCAGCTAGCAAAAGCATTATGTGCCGATGAAAGCTTGAATTTAATTCACCGTCACATTCAACTAGATGCGCGTTTAAAAGAGCTGAATTTTGGTGACTGGGAAATGTCGGCGTGGGATGCTATACCGCGTGATCAATTTGATTCATGGGCTGACGATTATGCTAATTTAGCGCCACCGAATGGTGAAACTTTCGGGCAATTACATTTACGCTCAAAAAACTTTGTCGATCATTTAGCCGTGCAATCGCCAGGCCAACATATATTGGTGGTCACGCATGGTGGCTTAATACGGGCATTAGTGGCTGAGGTACTGCAAATGCCACTTAAGCGGTTGTTCAGAATATCAATTAACCATGCCAGCGTAACGCAACTGGAGTTTAAAGGCGAAATACCCAAAATCAATTTTTTAAATCTATAAGCTTAATTAACCGTACACCAACTTAAATTTGATGCAAAAACAACATAAAAAATCATATATACCTTAAGTTAATAACAATATGTACAGTAATACTTTTAAATATGCACGTTAACTATTGACTATAATAAACTTTTTAAATTATAGTAAGCAAATGAACGCAGACTTAAATTTACTAGAAGAGAAATTAACGGGGCTAATCTCGCTATGCAATGATTTGCGTAACGAAAATGCCAAACTCCGCCTTGATTTAAATGTCACCCAAAATGATACCGCACAGCTTAAAGCTAATATGGAGCAAGCTAGCCAGCGCATTGAGGCTTTAATGGAGAGCTTGCCTTAAAAGGCAGCATCAAGTATGAGCGAATCTAATGCAGTAGATGTTAATATTTTAGGGCGTGAGTTCACTGTTTCGTGCACTGAAGAAGAGCGCGCATCATTATTAGAAGCTGTTAGTTATTTAGATAAAAAAATGCGTGATATTCGCGATACTGGCAAAATTATTGGCGTGGAACGCATTGCGATTATGGCGGCATTGAATATTTCACACGAATTACTTAATACCAAAAATGGTAATGTAAATGTGGGTGACATTAGGCGCAGAGTGGTCAAAATGCTAGATCAAATTGACCAAGCTCATACTACGAAAGAACCGTCTAATTAAGTCATAAAAAATCAACAATATCATGAATAATAGGCGTAAAATTATTCTATGGTATTTCATAGTTAAAGTTTGTTCTCTGCGGTGCGGTTTAGGCTAATAATTCCTTGAACTAGTTTATAGCATCGGTTTTAGTCATTCGAGTTGCTGTGCGCGCGTCTCCACAACCTTTTGGTTGTCGGCTGGTGTACCTAATGCGCTCTAGGCTGTTACCACTTGAGCCTTTTTGGTTCAGGATGCTGGTCTACTCAGTGTCCGTGGAGAACTCCCCCCATTCTAAGAGTCTTAAAAACACTTATTTCGTTACTTGTTCTTTTAGTTAAGCATCAATTTAAACTTACACATGGCATTTTTATGTGGCGTTATTGCTTTAAAATTATCAATCTTTAAAAATTAGAGTGTAAATATGCGTTACTGGCTAATGAAGTCCGAGCCTTCAGATGTTTCTATTGATGATTTAGCGGCCAAACCTAACCAAACGGTTGATTGGTATGGGGTGCGTAATTATCAAGCGCGTAACTTTATGCGTGATCAAATGCAAATGGGCGATGGGGTGCTGTTTTATCACTCTAATTGCGAAGTGCCAGGTATTGCAGGTGTAGCAGAGGTAAGCGCGCTTGCCTACCCAGATCGCCTTCAATTTATCATAGGCCATCATTATTATGATGAAAAATCTACTCCTGAAAACCCTCGTTGGGTGAATGTTGATGTAAAGTTAGTGCGAAAAACGCGTTTGCTCAGCTTAAAAGAAATGCGCGAAACACCAGAGCTAGCTAATTTACGTATTTTGCAGCGCGGTAATCGCTTGTCCATTACGCCAGTCGATCCTAAAGACTGGGCATTAATTTTAAGTAAATTATAATATTAATAGCGTAGGTTGGTCACTAGCACAAATTTACAATAACCCTTGCTTTCATCTAGTAGCCCAGAGCGGTTTTTTTGCGCCTCTACAAGCCTCTTAGAGCTGGCTTGTAGCCCAGTAAGCTAATGTTTGAAGTATTTATCAACAAAAAATCTCTAAAAAGTAAGAGCTATTTGTTGAGCCATTAATCGTGAAAGTATTTTCAAACATACAAAAAGTAACATAAAAAGTGTTTAATAACTCAGCAATCGCATGATACTATCGCGCAATGTGTATTTCTACACAAAATAACTATTTTAATTTTATACTTTTTAACCTAGAGTAATTGATTCTATCACTTACTTTTTAAGGGAGGATGTAATATGGTACTAACCCAAATGGCATTAGATTCGCTAGACTTTGACGCAACGGTTGCATTGGCCACTAAAGTTGCCCCACATGTAGATATTTTGGAAATTGGTACACCTTGCATTAAGCACAACGGCATTAAATTACTGGAAGTTTTACGCGCTAAATTTCCAAACAACAAAATCTTAGTTGATTTAAAAACAATGGATGCAGGCTTTTATGAGTCAGAACCATTTTACAAAGCAGGTGCAGATATCTGTACTGTTTTAGGTACTGCAGATCTTGGTACCATTAAAGGCGTGATTGATGCTGCTAACAAATACGGCAAACAGGCACAAGTTGACTTAATTAATGTTACCGATAAAAAAGCACGTACACTTGAAGTGGCTAAATTAGGCGCACATATCATTGGCGTGCATACTGGATTAGACCAACAAGCCGCTGGTCAAACACCATTTACCGATTTGGCTTTAGTCAATAGCTTAAATACAGGTGCAAAAGTATCAGTCGCTGGCGGCATTAAAGCAGGTACAGTAAAACAAGTGATTGATGCAGGTGCTAATATTGTCGTTGCTGGTGCAGCAATTTACGGTGCGGCTGACCCTGCAGCAGCTGCAAAAGAAATTACAGGCATTGCACGTGCAAGCTGTGTAAAAGAAGCTGCAGCAGGTGGCTTTAATTGGTTGCCTTGGGTGCTAGCAATTGGTGCAGGTCTATTAGGCTTATTCTTAATGAAAGGCTGCAATAAACCAGCGGAACCTGTTGTTGAAACGCCAGCAGTAGAAGCTCCTGCTATTGAAGCAACACCCGCCGTTGAGCCAGCACCAGCCGTTGAAGCAACGACGGCAGTTGAGCCAACACCAGTAGTTGAAGCTGCACCAGCGGCTACAAAACTAGAAAGTCAATTAGAAACTTTCATTAAAGGGCCAGATGCTGTTAACAAAATGACTTGGTTCACCATGGATGGCATTACATTTGATACAGGTAAAGCAACCATTAAAGCAGAGTCAGAAACACAATTAAACAACATTGCTGAAATTATGAAAGCAAATCCAACAGTTAGCATTAAAGTAGGTGGTTACACAGATAATACAGGTTCTGCGGAAGCTAACGTGAAACTATCTTCAGACCGTGCTGCTGCTGTTAAAGCGGCTTTAGAGGCTAAAGGTGTTGAAGCTACTCGTTTGGCATCTGAGGGCTATGGTCAAGATCACCCAGTATGTGCTGCAAACGATACAGAAGAGTGTAAAGCGCAAAACCGTCGCGTTGATGTTAACGTGACTGCAAAATAAGCGTTCAGTAGCACTTTAAAAGCCGACCATTTGGTCGGCTTTTTTATTTGCACTAGTTTTTTCTGATACAAGTTAATGTGTTAGTTAAACTTTAGGTTAAAATACATGTATTCGTTAATAATTGTAGAACAAAGTACCCACAATATGCGTAAAGCTGAAGTCGTTAGAAATACCTTAGAAACGCAAATTACGGTTGCTATTAATTTAGATGGCACTGGTGTTTCAGCATTTAAGACAGGCTTGGGATTTTTAGATCACATGCTTGATCAAATAGCGCGTCATGGCATGATGGATATATCCGTTAATGCCAATGGCGATTTACATATTGATGCCCATCATACTGTGGAAGATATTGGCATTACTTTAGGCCAAGCTTTTACGCAGGCTATTGGCGATAAAAAAGGAATTCGTCGCTATGGGCACGCATATGTGCCGCTTGATGAGGCTTTATCACGCGTAGTACTAGATATTTCTGGGCGCCCAGGGTTGGAGTTTGGCTGTTCGTTTACACGCGCTGCCATTGGTGACTTTGATGTTGATTTAATTCATGAGTTTTTTCAAGGCTTTGTGAATCACGCAAATATCACGCTGCATATTGATAACTTAAAAGGCCACAACTCGCATCATCAAGCCGAAACTATTTTTAAAGCATTTGGCCGCGCTTTACGCATGGCGGTAGAAATGGATAACCGCATGGCAGGTATCATGCCCTCTACTAAAGGCAGTCTATAAACCAATTTGGTTAATTTATTAGCATGAAAAAAATAGATATTGCGGTGGTAGATTATGGCATGGGCAATTTGCGCTCAGTATCTAAGGCATTAGAGCATGTGGCTTCGACAAAAAATGTGTTAGTCACGAGCAAGCCCGAAGAGGTTGCCGCGGCAGAACGCGTGGTTTTTCCTGGTCAAGGGGCTATGCCTGATTGCATACGCGAGTTAGATGCACGTGGCTTACGTGAAGCTGTTTTGCAAGCGGCGCAAAATAAACCTTTTTTAGGGATATGTATCGGCTTACAAATGCTGTTTGAACATTCGCAAGAAGGCAACACCGCAGGCTTAGGTTTATTTAAAGGCGATGTAAAACGCTTTGCGTTAACTGACATGCAAGATGAAAATGGCGATAAATTTAAAGTGCCACACATGGGTTGGAACCAAGTTTATCAAGTGCAAAATCACTCGTTGTGGAAGGGCATAAATAATGTAGCACGTTTTTATTATGTGCATAGTTATTATGTGCAACCAGATGACAGCACGTTAACGGCTGGTATTAGTGAATACCCTAAACCATTTACCTGTGCTATTGCACGTAATAACTTATTTGCTGTGCAATTTCATCCAGAAAAAAGTGCAGCGGCGGGCTTGCAATTACTGAGTAATTTCGTAAACTGGAAACCGTAACTATTTTTAATTTTTTTTCTTAATCAATTTAGCTTTTTATCATGTTAATTATTCCAGCAATAGATCTCAAAGATGGCCACTGCGTGCGGCTAAAACAAGGCTTAATGGAGGAGTCCACCGTATTTTCTGAAGACCCTGGTGCAATGGCGCGACATTGGGTAGATTTAGGCGGTAAACGTTTGCATTTGGTCGATTTAAATGGCGCTTTTGCGGGAAAGCCCATTAACGAGAGTGCTATTAAATCCATTGTCAGCGCGGTAAAAGGAGAAATTCCTATTCAACTGGGTGGCGGCATTCGTGACTTAGAAACCATAGAACGCTATTTGGATGATGGTATTGATTATGTGATTATTGGCACTGCTGCGGTCAAAACACCTGGCTTTTTACATGAGGCCTGTGATGCTTTTCCAGGTCAAATTATGGTTGGGTTAGATGCTAAAGATGGCAAAGTTGCCATCGATGGCTGGTCTAAGCTCACTGGGCATGATGTGATTGATTTAGCTAAAAAATTTGAAGATTATGGCGTAAGCTCTATTGTTTATACGGACATTGGCCGTGATGGTATGTTGACAGGGGTCAATATTGAAGCCACCGTGGCCTTAGCGCAAGCGCTAACAATTCCTGTTATCGCAAGTGGTGGCGTGACTAATTTAGAGGATGTTCGCAAGCTTTGTGCTGTGGCAGATGAAGGCATTATTGGCACCATTACTGGCCGCGCAATTTATGAGGGCACGTTAGATTTTGCCGCTGCACAAAAACTGGCGGATGCGTTAAGTGCTCGCTAAGCGTATCATTCCTTGTTTAGATGTGACCGATGGCCGCGTCGTTAAAGGCGTGAATTTTCTTGAACTACGCGATGCAGGCGACCCAGTAGAAATTGCCAAACGTTACGATGAGCAAGGTGCAGATGAGCTCACATTTTTAGATATTACCGCCAGCTCAGATAATCGTGGTTTATTGCTACATATTATTGAAGAAGTGGCTTCGCAGGTTTTCATCCCACTCACGGTGGGGGGTGGGGTACGTGAAGTTGAAGACGTGCGCCGTTTGCTCAATGCAGGTGCGGACAAAGTGAGTATTAACACTACGGCGGTGCTTAATCCAAAAATAGTACAAGATGCCGCAACTAGATTTGGCTCACAATGCATTGTGGTGGCGATTGATGCAAAAAAAGTGGAGAATCAACCGTTTGAGTGGGAAGTATTTACGCATGGTGGACGCAAACCAACGGGGCTAGATGCGGTCAAATGGGCGGAGCACATGGTGAGCCTTGGTGCTGGCGAATTGCTAGTGACTAGTATGGATAGAGATGGGACGAAAATAGGTTTTAACAACCCACTTAATCGTGCTATTTCAAATGCGGTAGATGTGCCAATTATTGCCTCTGGTGGCGTTGGCAATTTGCAGCATTTGGTAGAGGGCATACAAATTGGTGGTGCAGATGCGGTGTTGGCGGCCAGTATTTTTCACTATGGTGAATATACCGTGTTACAAGCTAAAGAATATATGCGCAAACATGGAATTGAAGTTAGGCTATGAATTGGTTAGAAGCCATTAAATGGGATGCTAACGGGCTAGTGCCTGTGATTGCGCAAGATTTTGTGTCTGGCAAAGTCTTGATGTTTGCCTGGATGAATAAAGAAGCCTTGCAATTAACCAACGAAACTAAAAAAGCGGTATATTGGTCAAGATCACGCAATAGATTATGGTGTAAAGGTGAGGAGTCTGGGCATGCACAAATTGTGCATGAAATACGCATTGATTGTGACGAAGATGTTGTGTTAATTAAGGTGGAACAAATAGGCGGTATTGCCTGCCATACTGGGCGAAACAATTGTTTTTTTCAAAAACTAGAAAATAACCACTGGGTCATCGATCAGCCTGTTATTAAAAGTCCCAATGAGATTTATTCGGAAATTAAAAAGTGAATGATGTGCTAAATCGATTGTCTGACTTACTGGAGCAGCGTAAAGCCGCTGATCCAACTACGTCTTACGTAGCAAAACTGTACGCTAAAGGCATGGATAGCATTCTTAAAAAAATTGGTGAAGAAGCTACTGAAACAGTGATTGCCGCTAAGGGCGGCAATAAGCAAGAAATTATTTATGAAACAGCAGACTTGTGGTTTCATACATTGGTGATGTTAGCTAAGGCTGATATTAAGCCGCAAGAAGTGCTAGACGAACTGGCGCGACGTGAAGGTTTGTCTGGTATTACTGAGAAAGAAAGCAGGCCAAAGTGAGTGCAGATTGTGTTTTTTGTAAAGTCATCAATGGTGAAATTCCCTCAAAAAAGATTTATGAAGATGAGGATGTCATTGCTTTTCATGACATTAACCCCTCAGCTAAAGTGCATTTTTTAATCGTGCCAAAGTTGCATGTAGAGAGTTTGCAAGCTTGTAATACTACGCATCAGTTATTACTGGGCAAAATGTTATTGTTAGCACCTAAACTGGCGGCTGAACAGGGTTTAAAAGGCTTTAAAACGCTCTTCAATACTGGGCGTGAGGGCGGGCAAGAGGTTTTTCATTTACATGTACATGTGATGGGTGGTTGGAAAACCATTCCAAAATTATAAGCCAAAATTATAAGGAGATTATCATGGGTTCATTAAGCATTTGGCATTGGTTAATTGTATTGCTGATCGTAGTACTCGTGTTTGGCACAAAAAAATTGAAAAATATGGGTGGAGATGTAGGTGGTGCCGTTAATGAGTTTAAAAAAGCCATGAAAGATGGCCAATTGACAGATGATGCCGAAAAAGTGGGCACGACGATTGAAAATGATGTAAAAGATAAGACTAAAAATAGCTAAATTGGGCAATCATTAAGTAAAAAAAGATAATCACGTGTTTGATATTTCATTTTCGGAGTTAATGATCATTGCTGTTGTGGCCTTGATTGTTATTGGCCCTGAAAAACTGCCAAAATTAGCACGAACGCTCGGTGCTTTTACGGGTCGTATGCAACGCTTTATGGCACAAGTAAAGGACGAAGTTAACCGTGAAATGCGCTTTGAAGAGTTGCAAAAATTGCAGCAAGAAATTCAAGAACAAGCCAGTCAGATAAAAGTTGAGACGCAGACACAACTCAATAAGTTAAAGACTGATGTTGAGTTAAACTTGCAAACAAACTTTTCAGAGGCAGCGCCACTAGAAAGTTTTGAGCTAACACCGCCACATCAAAAACCTCGCAATTTAAGTCAGTTTACAAAACAGCCATCCAAGCTAGATATCACGCCGCTTGTTACCGAGATAGCAGAAGTTGTTAAAGATTCAAAGCCAACGCCAATAAAAAAGCCAAAATCAAAGCCAGCAAAGAGCCCCTTGGCTAAAAGCGCCACCAATAAAAAAGCCAGTCATCAGGTTTAATTAATTTTTCAATATAAAGCCTACCGTGACGCCTACTGATAATTTTATTTCTCACCTGATTGAATTACGCAATCGACTCATTCGAATTGTGATTGGTTTTTTGGTAGTGTTCATTGCATTTTTTCCCTTTGCCAATCAAATTTACGCACATCTTGCTGCGCCATTGCTTAATAGTTTGCCCGCAGGTGGGCAAATGATTGCAACTGATGTGACCTCAGCTTTTTTTGTGCCGACTAAGGTGGCGATGATTGCAGCTTTTGTGGTGGCACTGCCGCATACTATGTATCAAACTTGGGCTTTTGTAGCGCCAGGTTTATATACACATGAGAAAAAATTCATGGTGCCGATGATTGTTGCTAGCTGCTTACTATTTATTGCGGGTATGGCATTTGCTTATTTTGTCGTATTTGGCGTTGTATTTGCCTTTATCGTTAGAGTGGCACCTGCAGGCGTAGCCGTAATGACCGACATCGGAAAGTATTTAGATTTTGTGCTCACCATGTTTTTTGCTTTTGGACTGGCTTTTCAAGTGCCGATTGCTGTGGTGATGGTCGTGCGATTTGGTTGGATGTCCATTACGCAACTGAAAGAAGCGCGTGGCTATGTCGTAGTTGGAGCCTTTATTGTAGGCGCTATTTTCACACCGCCAGATGTCGTGTCACAATTAATGCTGGCAATACCTATGTGGTTACTTTATGAAGTCGGGTTGTTGGTCGCGGGATTTACAAAAAAGGCTGAAGAAAATACCATACTGCCACCCGCAAAATAATATCGAATTTAAGCATAAATAAACACCTTATTTTGATGCTCTGCAAGCGGCCTAGAATGCGCCTTCCAGAGCATTAATCTATTGTCGATATTTTTTTGGTTAGAAAGCTTAAGTAAATAATCTAAATTAAGCTAAAAACCCATCTAATTTTTAACTATTCATTTTCGACCGCTGGCTTAGGCCGCTTGCCGATCAAGACCACAATATCTTTAGGAACATCATCCCTAAAAATTTTAACTGTCGCATTTTTGTTAGGTTGCAGTGCCGCAATAATATTGAGCATGCTGGCGGTGTCAGTAATGGGCTTGTCTTCAATGCTTAATAACACATCGCCCGCATGCAAACCTGCTTTGCTGGCTGGGCTATCTGGTAAAACGCTTGCAACCAGCGCACCATTGGCGCTTGATAGTTTGAATGATTCAGCCAGTTCTGGGGATAAGTCCTGGGCCTCAATGCCTATCCATCCGCGTGTAACATCGCCGCCAGCAACAATTTGATCCATCACTTGGCGCGCCAGTGTTGCAGGTATCGCAAAACCAATGCCCATTGAGCCGCCACTACGTGAGTAAATAGCACTGTTAATGCCCACCAAGTTCCCCTCAGTGTCGATGAGCGCGCCACCTGAATTCCCTGGGTTGATAGAAGCATCTGTTTGAATAAAATTTTCAAAGGTGTTGATGCCTAAATGGTTGCGTCCTAAGGCACTCACAATGCCTTGCGTGACCGTTTGACCAACACCAAATGGGTTGCCAATAGCCAATACTACATCGCCAACGTTAATTTTTTCGGAGCTAGCAAAAGTAATAGCGGGTAGGTGATCCGCTTCAATTTTAATTAAGGCTAAATCAGTATCAGGGTCTGTGCCAACAACTTTAGCTGGAATTTTTCTGCCATCCGCCATGGCAACTTCAATTTCATCCGCAGCGGCAACAACGTGATTGTTAGTAAGAATTAGGCCTTGCTCACTCACTATAACGCCTGAACCTAAACTATTCTCAGGTTGAGATTGCGAGTCCTGATCATCAGGTTGATCACCAAAAAAGTGGCGGAACATCGGATCATCTAAAAATTGTTGATGCGGATTTCGAGCTAACTTTTTGCTGGTAAAAATATTTACTACGGCAGGCATTGCCTTTTTAGCTGCTGTGCTATAAGAGCCAATAATATCTGTTTTAATCTGGGTAGGCTCAGCCTGCTTAACAACCACAGCGTTAGTGCTCTTAATGGGCTTGGTTTCTAGTAAGTTTGCCAGCAGCGTGGGGAAAAAGAGCCGCAATACAAATAATATGCCCAAGCAAGCCGTCACGCTTTGCGCAAAAATTAACCAAAGTTTTTTTGAGAATGAGGAATTCATTGAGGAAGTAGTTATTCGCTAAAGCTATAATGTGAGGTTAAATGGGTTAAAAATCAATAGACATTTAAATTATTAAGGTGGTAAAGATGATCAATATTAAGGAGCTCGTTCATTATAACCAACAACTGTTGCAAGTTGAGCGTTTTAAAGATTATTGCCCAAATGGTTTGCAAGTGGAAGGTCGAGCTGAAATACAAAAAATTGTGTCAGGGGTCACCGCTAGCATGGCCTTACTTGAAGCTGCCTACGATGAAAAAGCAGACTTAATATTAGTGCATCATGGCTATTTTTGGAAAAATGAAGAGTCGCGAATCATTGGCATTAAGCGGCAAAGACTAGCCTTTTTGCTGCAAAATAACTTAAACCTAATGGCCTACCATTTACCTTTGGATGCGCATGTTGAGTTAGGTAATAACGCACAGCTTGGGCGCGTGTTGGGGCTTGTGCCGCTAGGATATACTGGTGAGAATAGCCTGATGGCTTTTGCCGAATTGCCGCAAGCTAGCACATTACAGCACTTTGCCACGCATGTTGAATTCAAGCTACAGCGCTCACCGTTGGTGTTGGGCGATAGGCATAAAAAAATACAAAAAATTGCTTGGTGTACTGGGGCGGCACAAGATTATATGGAAGAGGCGATAGCACTAGGAGCTGATGTTTTTATTAGTGGCGAAGTGTCTGAACAGACGACACATTTAGCGCAAGAATCGGGTGTTGCCTACATCGCGGCTGGACATCATGCTACTGAGCGTTATGGCGTGCAAGCACTAGGCGCACATTTAGCTGAAAAATTTAACTTACAGCATCTATTTATTGAGATAAAAAATCCTGTTTAATCGTTTTATATCAATCAGTTATAAAATAAAACTTTTAAAGTGTTTTATTAATATGTATAATGCCAGAAGTTTATAAAAATCGCATTAAAAGTCTTAAATATTTCTTTAATTAAAGCAATGTCCTCAAAAAGACGGAAAAAGGAATCCAATGTCAAACAATACCGATGACAACAAGCAAACAAAAGCTGAAATCGACCAAGAAAAGCGAAAGTTTTTAATTGCAACATCTGCAGTGGGAGCGGTTGGCTGCGCTACAGCGGCCGTGCCTTTTGTACTAAGTATGACGCCAAGTGAGCGTGCAAAAGCTGCAGGCGCACCAGTTGAAGTGGATATCAGCAAATTGCAACCTGGTACCAGAATGATTGCTGAATGGCGCGGACAGCCAGTATGGATTATTAGCCGCACAAAAGAGATGCTGTCTTTACTAAATCATCATGACGCGCAGCTAACTGACCCAGATTTAAAAGTGCCGCAACAGCCTAAGTATTGCGATAACAAAACGCGTTCCATTAAGCCAGAATATGCACTGATGTTGGGTACATGTACGCATTTGGGCTGCTCACCCAATGAAAGCTTTAATGTAACGGCAGATTGGGATGGTGGTTTTGTGTGTCCTTGTCACGGATCTAAATTTGACTTGTCAGGACGAGTATTTAAAGGCTCACCAGCGCCAACTAACTTGGTTATTCCCCCGCATCATTACTTAACTGAAACCACAATATTGGTTGGTGTAGATAAGGAATCAGCATAATGAATAAATATCTTGGTCAATTAACAGATTGGGTGGATGCAAGGTTCCCCCTCACTAGCAACATTAAGGCGCATTTAACGGAATATTACGCGCCAAAAAACTTTAACTTCTGGTATTTTTTTGGCTCGCTTGCATTGCTAGTGCTAGTGCTGCAAATTGTTACTGGTATATTTTTGACTATGCACTATAAGCCAGAAGCAGACATGGCTTTTGCTTCGGTTGAATACATCATGCGAGATGTGCCTTGGGGTAAGTTGATTCGCTACATGCACTCTACAGGAGCTTCATTGTTCTTTGTTGTCATCTATTTGCACATGTTCCGTGGTTTATTGTACGGCTCATATCGTAATCCGCGTGAGCTGATTTGGTTGTTTGGTATGGGCATTTTTCTGGCGCTGATGGGCGAAGCGTTTTTTGGTTATCTGCTTCCATGGGGTCAAATGTCTTACTGGGGCGCACAAGTGATTACTAGCTTATTTGGTACAGTGCCTTTTATTGGGCCAGATATTGCAGAATGGCTACGTGGTGACTACCTCACTTCAGATGCCACACTCAATCGCTTTTTTGCATTCCATGTCATTGCATTGCCATTGGTTATTGTAGGTTTGGTAGCCGCGCATATCATAGCCTTGCATGAAGTGGGGTCAAACAATCCTGATGGCGTTGAAATTAAAAAACTGAAAGACAAAGTAACGGGCATTCCGCTAGATGGCATTCCATTTCACCCTTACTACAGTGTTAAAGATTTAGTAGGCGTGGTGGTGTTCTTAATGGTGTTTGCGGCCATTATTTTCTTTGCGCCAGAGATGGGAGGGTATTTTTTAGAAGCTAATAACTTCGTGCCAGCCAACTCGTTAGTCACGCCTGCGCACATTGCGCCAACTTGGTACTTTACCCCGTATTATTCAATATTACGTGCAGTACCACCTATTGGTATATCTCAATTTCCAGGGGTAGCTGCAATGGGGTTGTCAGTTGTTTTGTTTGCGTTCTTGCCTTGGTTAGATCGCAGTCCTGTAAAGTCAATTCGCTATAAAGGTAATTTGTATAAAGGCTGGTTAGCAGCGTTTGTGGTGAGTTTCTTCGTCCTTGGTTATTTGGGAACAGTGCCAGCTGATATATGGGGGCAATTTGGTCCTTGGCTAAGTAAGGCCGATATCGCTACCGTGATTGCACGAATTTTTAGTGTAATTTACTTCTTGTTCTTTATCTTAATGCCTTGGTACAGCAAAAAAGACAAAACTAAACCCGTGCCAACTAGAGTGACAGGATAATCATCATGAACATTAAAATTCAAATGAAAAAAGCGTTATTCGCCTTGGTATTTTTGCCGACACTAAGCTTGGCAAATACAGAGGTTCATTTAGATAGCGCGCCAATTGACGCCTCAAATCATGAATCTTTGCAGCGTGGTGCGCGTACATTTATTAATAGCTGTTTAAACTGTCATAGCGCAAATTACATGCGTTATAACCGCTTACTTGATATTGGCTTAACCGAAAAGCAAGTGAAAGAAAACTTACTTTTTGCTGGCGATAAAATTGGTGACCCAATGAAGTCAGCGATGAGTAAGAGTGACGCAAAGAAATGGTTTGGTGTTGCGCCACCTGATTTATCTGTAGAAACGCGCGCGCGCGGTGCGGATTGGGTCTATACCTACTTACGCGGCTTTTACCGTGATGCAGATAGTCCAACTGGCTGGAAAAACTGCGTGTTTGATCCTAAATCATGTAGCGTAGGCATGCCGCACGTGCTATACGAGCTGCAAGGCGAGCAAACGATGAATCATGAAACACACAAATTAGAGCTGACAAAACCTGGGAAAATGTCAGTAGCAGAATATGATGCCATGGTGGGGGATTTAACCAACTATATGGCATATATGGCTGATCCAACTGAGCAAAAATATACCCGCTTAGGGTATTTCGTCATGCTGTTCTTAAGCGTGTTATTGGTACTTGCTTATAAATTGAAAAAAGCCTACTGGAAGGATATACACTAAAATATGATGACTTTATACTCGGGGACTACGGACCCATACAGTCACCGCTGTCGCATAGTGCTCTTTGAAAAGGGTATGGACTTTCAAGTCATTGATGTTGATATGGCCAATAAGCCAGAAGATCTGGCCATTATCAACCCATACAACCATGTACCAGTGCTGGTTGAGCGTGATTTGATCTTGTCGGAAGCTAATATTATTAACGAGTACATTGATGAGCGTTTTCCGCACCCACAATTAATGCCGCCTGACCCAGTCATGCGCGCACGAGCTCGATTGTTTTTATATAACTTTGAAAAAGAATTATTTGACCATATCAAAGATATTGAATCCGACGATGATGAAAAGGCCGCTAAGGCGCGGACGACAGTCCGTGATAATTTAACCCTGCTAGTGCCAATTTTAGCTAGGCAAAATTATTTACTTGGCGATGAATATTCAATGTTAGACGTTGCTGTTACTCCATTGTTATGGCGTTTAGGACACTATGGTATTGAGCTGCCAAATCAGGCTGCACCCATATTGAAATATGCTGAACGTTTATTTTCAAGACCCCTGTATGCTGACGCAATGACGCCATCAGAAAAAGTGATGAGAAAGTAAGTCAAAAAAGGTAAATTTTAAGCCTCTTTGTTATACCTGCTCTGTAAGCCAGTCTGCACGCGGCTTCCAGAGCATCAATTTTCCATCGGCAGATTTCTGTATCGCAACTTGTAAGATTTTTTGTGAAATTTGATAGCATTTATTGGCAAAAAACATGACCACACTAACCTCAACCAAACCGTATATGGTGCGCGCCATTCATGAGTGGTGTACAGACAATAGCTGCACACCGCACCTATTAGTGGTGGTTGATGCGCATACGCGTGTGCCAATGGCGTATGTTAAAGCGGGCGAGATTGTGCTCAACATCAACTATAGTGCCACTAAAGATTTGCTAATGGATAATGAAGCCATCAGCTTTACTGCGCGCTTTGGCGGGGTTTCGCAAAATATTTATGTGCCAATACATGCAGTTAAAGGGATTTTTGCACGCGAAAATGGACAAGGCATGTTTTTTGAAGTTGGCGTACCACCTGAAAATCTACAAAAAAATAAAGATATCGTTAGTAATGAAGACAAAAAATCAAGTTTAAT
Source organism: Methylophilaceae bacterium (assembly GCA_049662045.1). Lineage (GTDB taxonomy): Bacteria > Pseudomonadota > Gammaproteobacteria > Burkholderiales > Methylophilaceae > Methylotenera. The sequence goes on from JBATAW010000030.1 coordinate 17,938, forward strand.
TAAAAAGCCTACACTTACTATCGTAAAATAACTTACCTTTTTTCAAAAATTGCGTATAATACGCAACTCAAAATTCATGCCGGGTTAGCTCAGTTGGTAGAGCAGCGCACTTGTAATGCGAAGGTCATCAGTTCGATTCCGATACCCGGCACCAATTTCTTGAAGTGAATACCCATTTAACTGCTGGTTTAAATTTGACAGATTGCCAAATAATCAGCATAATCACGGGTTCGGTTTGGAGGGGTGGCCGAGTGGTTAAAGGCGACGGACTGTAAATCCGTTCTCTCAGAGTACGAAGGTTCGAATCCTTCCCCCTCCACCAAGTATATGTCTATAAATGTTTATTGCTATAAAGTTGAGTTTTAAGAGCCTGTTGGCGTAGGTTAAGGGGCTATGCGGGTGTAGCTCAGTTGGTAGAGCTTCAGTTTTCCAAACTGAATGTCGCGAGTTCGAGCCTCGTCGCCCGCTCCAAGCGATTAGCTAAACGCCCATGTGGCTCAGTGGTAGAGCACTCCCTTGGTAAGGGAGAGGTCGCGGGTCCGATTCCCGCCATGGGCACCAAGACTTACCTATTTGTTAGGCGGTAATAGCGTTTACGTGATTAATTTGTACAAGTTTTGTTAATTTTAATAAAACTTAAATGTTAGTAAACTTAAATATTAATAAAATATTGTAAAGGAATGAAATAATGGCAAAAGGTAAATTTGAACGGACCAAACCGCACGTTAACGTAGGCACGATTGGCCACGTTGACCACGGCAAGACAACATTGACGGCAGCGATTACGACGGTACTGACCAAGAAATTTGGC
>JBATAW010000031.1:0-61677 GCA_049662045.1 Methylophilaceae bacterium
CTAAAATTTCTTCGTCAGTTTCACCCAAACCTAGCATGAGACCAGATTTTGTCGGAATTTCTGGGTACATTTGGGCAAAACTTTTTAGCAGGTTAAGTGAGTTTTGATAATCAGAACCTGGGCGTGCTTGCTTGTAAAGGCGTGGCACGGTTTCCAGATTATGGTTCATCACATCTGGTGGGGAATTACGCAAAATCTCCATAGCTACATCTAAACGGCCTCTAAAATCAGGTACTAAAATCTCAATTTTAATGTTGGGTGAGTAAGTGCGTACTGCCTTGATACAATCAACAAAATGCTGAGCGCCGCCATCTTTTAAGTCGTCTCGGTCAACACTGGTAATCACCACATATTTAAGCTGCATTTGTGCAATCGTGCGCGCTAAATTTTCTGGCTCATTCATATCGGGTGGTAGCGGTTTGCCGTGAGCTACATCACAAAATGGGCAGCGACGTGTGCAAATGTCACCTAAAATCATAAAGGTAGCTGTGCCGCTACTAAAGCATTCGCCGATGTTGGGGCAGCTGGCTTCTTCACAAACGGTGTGTAGATTATTAGTGCGCAATATACTTTTGATTTCTTGATAACGTTTGCTATCAGGTACTTTCATGCGTATCCATTCAGGTTTGCGTTGCGTTGGTTGCGGAATAATTTTAATGGGTATGCGCGAAGTTTTGGCTGCGCCGATTTCTTTAACGCCCGCTATTTTTTTTGTGGTCATTTCAGTCATGTTTTGTTAGTTCTTTAATGATTATTTCTAGTAGAGCATTGCCAGTTTCATCAACGCTGAATGGAATGCCTAAGTCTTGCGTCTGGGTCACTTCTAGTCCCACATATCCGCATGGGTCAATTGCCTTAAAAGGACTTAAGTCCATGTTCACATTTAAACTTAAGCCATGATAACAGCAGTTATTTTTAACGCGCAGCCCAAGTGCGGCTATTTTTTTACGATTCACATAAACCCCAGGTGCGTTGGCTCGGGCATTTGATTCAACTTGGTTGTTGGCCAATAAGGTAATAATACTGTTTTCGATGATTGTCACTAGCTGACGCACATTGATATTGCGACGTTTTAAATCTATCAGCAAATAAATCACCACTTGACCTATGCCGTGATAGGTCATTTTTCCGCCTCTATCAATGCGTATTAGGGGAATGTCATCACGTAATGGTAAGCGTACTTCTTTACGGTTAAGACCTAAAGTGTAGACTGGCTGATGTTGTGTTAACCAGAGCTCATCAGGGGTGTTAGCAACGCGATTTTGTGTAAAGGCCTGCATGGCATGCCACGTGACTTCAAAATCGGTTGTGCCCAATTTTTTGACAATAATCGGATATTGCACAGTGATGTTTTTTAGTGGTTAGATCGCAAATTTTACCAGCGGATGCGTACTGATAACGCGATAGAGGTTATCTAACTCATGCTGAGAATGCACATGTACCGTGCAAGTGAGGCTGATATACTTGCCGCCAGAACTCGCCCGCATCTCTACATTGTTAGCGTTAAAAGTGGGTTGCTTGGTTTGAATAAGTTCGATGATAGTTTGCGCAAAAGACGCTTGCGCTTCACCCATGACTTTTATCGGAAAGTCACAGGGAAAGTCAATTAAAGGGGGAGACTGCTCTTTGTTAGACATGAACGCAGCTCATCATTTATTGCATCATTAACTTCATTGAATCCCAGGCACGACCAAAGAAGCCAGCCGTTTCAATTGATTTTGCCGCAACCAGATTACGCTCATCAATCACTTTTTCATTTAGCATGAATTTTACATTACCCACTATTTGGCCTTTTTTAATCGGTGCAATTAAGGGTTGAGTGCTTGAAATCACGGCTTTTACATTCGCATATTCGCCTTTTGGCAGGGTAATGTAAAACGCATCTTCTACTACAGAGGCGAATTGATCATCAGCACCTTTCCATACCTTAAGTGGTTGGCCAACGCTTTGACCTTTTTTATAGACCAAAGTGGTGTCGAAGTACTGATAACTATAATTAAGGAGTTTTTGGCTTTCAGAAGCGCGGGCTGCATCGCTTGCAGCACCAAGTACGACTGAAATATGGCGCACGCCGTCACGTTTAGCAGAAGCTACGAGGCAATAACCAGCAGATTCTGTGTGGCCTGTTTTCATGCCATCTACATTAGGGTCTAAAAATAGCAAGCGATTACGATTAGGTTGCTTAATTTTGTTGTAGGTAAACTCTTTGGCTGAATAAAGGCGCGCATAATCTTCAGGAAAATCGTGAATTAAAGCTGCCGAAATTGTTGCCAAATCATTAGCTGTTGTGTAGTGCTGTGGATCAGGTAGGCCAGTTGCGTTAACGTAATGGGTGTTCTTCATGCCTAAGCGTTGTGCTTCTGCGTTCATCATGGTGGCAAATTGAGCTTCAGTACCAGCCACACCTTCAGCTAAAGCGATAGAAGCATCGTTGCCAGAAACAATAATCATGCCATGCAAAAGCTCATCTACTGTGACGGGGATCCTTGGTTCAACAAACATTTTTGAGCCCTCAACCTTCCAAGCCAGCTCACTGACAGGTAAAGTTTGCGTGAGCTTTAGATGCCCATTTTTAATAGCTTTAAAACTTAAATAAGCCGTCATAATTTTAGTGAGCGAAGCTGGTTCTACCCGCATGTCCCCATTAAGCTCAGCAATGGTGCGGTTGCTGGTGAGATCTTTAAGCAGGTAAGCTTTAACCGCTACGCTAGGTGCTGGAGCGGCCTCGGCCGCTTGAACATTTTGCGCTAATAGTATATTTGCTGCAAAACTTAAGGTAGCGGTGAAGAGTATGAGTTTTTTAATGATTGTAAATGTCATGTTGAGATATGGTTACTTGTTTAGTTTTTAATGATAGCAGTAATGCCTAATTGTTTGCGAATACTACTCGCAGCGGCATCTGCTTCTTTTTTGCTCGCGAAAGGCCCAAGCTTAACGCGATAAAGTCCGTCATTATACACGCTATCTAAGCCTATATTTTCAGCAACGGCTAGCCCTTGTATTTTCTTTTGCAAAGCTTGGCTGTTAGCTTCACTTTTGAAAGCGCCAGCTTGGACAAAATATTGCAATGCACCGCTATTCGCTTTTTTGATAGCGGGTGCAGTATTTATTATGGGCGTGATAGGCTCAGCTGTCTTAGTTTTAGAGGTGGCGGTTTCTGGCTTGTTTGACACTGGGTTGCCAACAGGCGGTAGAGGCTTGGCAGCTGGTTCACTGCGTATCACTGGTTCTAACTCAACAGGTGATGTGGCTGCAGTTGTATCTTCAATGACTGGCGAGGCTATGACGGGAGCTACTATTTTTACGGGTTTACTTTCAACTGCGGCCACAGTTTCTACTTTTACAGCTGGTTTGCCAATGGCTTTTGCAATACTTTCATTGCTACGGGTATCTATCATTTCTACATTCACTAACGCACTACCTTGATTTGCTAACCTTAATTTATAAGCCGCTGCGTAAGATAAATCAATGAGTCTGTCGTGCTTGAATGGGCCGCGATCATTAATACGTACAATCACAGAGCGCCCATTAGCAGGGTTGGTCACTTTAGCGTAACTTGGAATAGGCAAAGTAGTATGCGCAGCTGACATGCTATACATATCATAGACCTCGCCAGAAGAAGTTTGCTTGCCGTGGTAGCGCTTACCGTACCATGAAGCCACGCCCTGTTTATTATATGGTTGATAGCTTGTTAGCGGGGTGTATTGATTGCCTAATGCCGAGTAGGGCTTGTTGGCGCGTTCTAATGGAGTTTCAATTTTAGGTTGTGCATCTGGAATGTTATCAATACCAGCGGGCACATCATCGCCAGGACCATCGTCCAAATAGTAGCCACCAGGTTTTGTGCCTGTATTATCAGGTGATTGAGTTGTTGGTGGGGCTGGTATTTTGACTTCTGGTTTATTGGCTACCCCAGCACATGCCGTTAGTAATGCAATACTCAATACTACTGCGCTATTTTTACTAGTAAAATTTTTCATCGTTTGATCCATAGGTTAATCATGGTTTGGTTCTTTGTTAGATCTTTGGGTTGATTCATTCATAGTAGATTAATCACTATGTGGCCGCCAAGTTATTATGTGAGTGAATACTCATTAATATACCAAAACTTATTGCCAGCGTCACCATTGAAGTGCCACCATAACTAATAAGTGGTAATGGTACACCCACCACAGGTAAAATACCGCTTACCATCCCCATGTTAACAAAAGCATAAGTAAAAAAGGTTAATGTAATGCTACCTGCAAGTAGTCTAGTGAACGTACTTTGTGCTGTGGATGCAATATAAAGCCCCCGCATAATAATGAGACTAAAAAGTGATAATAACAATAAGTTGCCAATAAGACCAAACTCTTCACTAAATACGGCAAAGATAAAATCGGTATGATGCTCTGGTAAAAAGTCGAGTTGGGTTTGCGTACCATTAAGCCAGCCCTTGCCATCCATACCGCCAGAGCCCACGGCAATAATAGATTGCATGGTGTTATAGCCAGCACCTAACGGATCCTGAATGTCACCAAGTAAAATTTCAATCCGCTTTCTTTGGTAGCCGTGAAGCAAGCCATGGCTGATGAGTGTTTCGAGTAATGGCTGCCTGAAAATGTATAAAATAGGCGTAATGATTGCCAGCGATAAGCTGCTGCCAGCAAGAAATTTCCAGTTCAACCCTGCTAAGTATAATATATAAAAACCAGATGCTAAAATGAGTATAGCGGTGCCTAGATCTGGTTGCATTTTAATTAAAATGACTGGCGCCAAAAGCAGTAAGCTGCCTATTACAAAGTGCCGAGCGGCAAGCTTTCCTTCTACATTAGCAAAGTACCAAGCGAGCATCATTGGCACGGCAATACGCATTAACTCTGAAGGCTGAATTTTTGTAAAACCAATATTGAGCCAGCGCTGAGCGCCTTTACTACTGTAACCAAATAAAGCCACCGCGAGTAACAACAATACACCTAGTACATAAAGGGGCATGGCAAGCCGTTGAAGCTGATGCGGGGCAATATTTGCCACGGCCCACATACAGCTAAGTGCTACAACTATATTGATCATTTGTTTGTATAAATAAGGTGCGGATGCACTGTAAATAACAAATAGTCCTAGCATTAAAGTAAAAAGTAGGCATGACATCAAAAATGCATCAATGTGTTTGCCTAAATTATCCAGTATTTGATTAATCATTTAACTCTTCTTCAGTCACTGGTTGGGTCGATATTGTTTGATCAGCTTCATGATTAATAGGCTTAGTCACTTTGTTTACAACTTGTTTCGCTGGCTGAGCCTCTGGAACTTTGCCTAGTAGATAATAGTCCATTACTTTTCTAGCGATTGGCCCCGCTGCTGAGCCGCCATGACCGCCATTTTCTATAATGATAGCTAGGGCAATTTTTGGGTCATCTGCAGGTGCGTAGGCAATAAATAAGGCATGATCGCGGTGACGTTCATCAATGCTACTGGCATTATATTTAGCATTTTGTTGAATGCCAATCACTTGAGCAGTTCCCGTTTTGGCTGCAATGCTATATTCAGCATGCGCACCTACATTTGATGCTGTTCCACCAGGTTGGGTCACTGCAATCATGCCAGTTTTAACAATTTCTAAGTTCTCTTGGCTGAGTGTAATAGTGTCATGCACCGCTTGCGGCAAAATTTCAACTTTACCAGACATTATATTTTGTACTTTTGTGGCTAAATGTGGCTGAATGGCCACACCGCGATTGGCTAAAGTAGCGGTAGCATGCGCGAGCTGTAATGGCGTTACTAGCGTATAGCCTTGACCAATACCAGTAATCACCGTATCCCCTTGATACCATGCGCGTTTATAGCGTTTCATTTTCCATGCGGGCGTAGGTAGTAATCCACTATTTTCCCCTTGAATATCAATCCCAGTTTTTTTGCCAAAGCTAAAATGCCGCACAAAATCACTCAACTTGTCAATGCCTAACTCCATAGCTAAGCCATAAAAAAACGTATCACAAGAAACTGTAATTGCTCGTTGCATATCGACAATGCCGTGACCACTAGGTTTCCAGTCGCGATAACGATGCACACTATTCTCTAAGGTAAAGTAGCCCGAATCATGAATGGCAAAGGGTGGTGCTCGCAGACCATGCTCAAGCCCAGCGAGTGCTACAAAAGGTTTAAAGGTGGAGCCTGGCGGATACACACCTTGAATGGGGCGATTATAAAGCGGTTTGTCTAGTGATTCGTTCAATATTTTCCAGTTATCTACGTCTATGCCATCTATAAATAAATTGGGATCATAACTTGGTTGGCTAACATAGGTGAGTATTTCACCAGTTTTGGGATCGATAGCAACTAAAGCACCACGTTTATCGCCGAACGCTGTTACAGCGATAGCTTGTAGCTTACTATCGATAGACAATGTAATGTTTTTGCCAGGAATTGGTGCAGTGCTAGAGATCACACGAACAGCACGGCCATCTTTATCTACCTCAATTTGTTGAAAGCCCGTTATGCCGTGTAATTGCGCTTCATAAGATTGTTCAATCCCACTTTTACCAATATGATCTGAGCCTTTGTAGTTAGATGTATTGTCTGCGGCTTCGATAGACTCTAGATCTTTATCATTGATGCGCCCAATGTAGCCAACAGTGTGTGCCGTTAAGCTACCCAAGGGATATTGGCGATAAAGTCTTGATTTGATCTCTACACCTGCTAGTCGATAATGATTGACTGCAAAAATCGCGGCTTCCGCTTCTGTTAAGTGTGTGCGAATAGGAATGCTTTCAAAATGACGACTAGCGCCACGCAATTTGTAATACTGCTTACGATCAGAATCACTAATGGCGATAAATTTATTTAATGCTGAAATTGTGGCTTCAACTTGTTTTTTTTCAACGGTGGGCGTGATTTCTAAGGTGTAAGTAAATAGATTATTGGCGAGCACTACGCCATTTTTGTCAAAAATTAGGCCGCGATTGGGTACGATGGGTACTAAAGAGATGCGATTATTTTCTGCCATTGTTTGGTAGCGTGAGTATTGTAATACTTGCAGGTAATAAAAGCGAATAGCCAATAAAACAAACATTGCAAACACAAACAGACCAGCAAGTATGAGTCTGCGCCTAAAATAATAGTGCTCGTGCAGTTGATCTTTTATCTCATTTTGCATGTCAAATATCGATATTTAATGCATTATCAGGCTATGTACCACGAGCACGCCCACCAGTATTCAGGCCAAGTGCCACTGCTACTCGCCACATTAAAGCACCAGTGAAGCTAGGCAGAAAGTATGATGCTCCAAACAACGGAATGCCAGAAAAAGCCTTTAATATTAAAACAACTACTTGAGAGATAATTAATAAGAAAAACACATAAAGTAATTGTTGTGTATGATTAAATAAAACTAAGCGCTTTTGATAAACAACGGCAGCATAGGCGGTTGCGGTATAGGCTAGTGCATATTGTCCAAAAATTCCTCCAGTGGCTAAATCAACAAACAAGCCTGCAAACCATGCTGTTCCTAAATTACATAAGCTAGGTGCGCGAATTAGCCAAAAAATAATAGCAAGTAATACGAAGTCTGGTCTTAACTTGAGCATGTAGCCAGACCAAGGGAATAGCAAGCATATAAAGGCTATAATCAGTGAAAGATAGACGGTTTTAAGGTTACTCTGCGGCATGGTAGAGCCCAGTTTTTATAGAGGATGAGTTTTTGGGTAGGGCTGTGGCATTGTTAGGCTTGCTAAATTGGTTAGTCGCGGGTAATGGTTTAAATGAGCTAGTTTGTTCAAATGGTAACTTACCATTTGTGATGGCATGACTGGCGTTTGTCTCAAGGGTAGATGTTTTTACCAAAAGCACTTGCCTGTGATTTTCAGTTTCACCCGTAGGCGTGCAAATGATACGTGCAAATGGTGAGTCAGGTGAGCTGTCAATTTGCTTAACTGTGGCTACTAATAGGCCAGCAGGATAAACGCTATCAATGCCAGAGGTCACCAATTTATCACCACGTTGAATATCCACACTGGTGGGTAAATAAGGTAAGTCTAATGTGTTATCTTTTCCACGTCCAAAGGCAATAGCACGTAGCCCATTGCGCTCAATTTGTACTGGAATGGCAAGTGACTTATCGGTGATGAGGGTCACTTCGCTACTTAACGGAAAAACGCGTGTTACTTGACCAATAACACCGTTGGCATCCACAACGGCTTCCCCAGCCACAATTTCATGTTTTTGGCCACGATTGACAATGATTTTTTTTGAGAAAATATCACGTCCAACGTACATGATTTCACCTAATACACTTTGTTCAGCCAGCGATTGGTTTGTTTGTAGTAATTGACGTAAGTGAATGTTTTCAAGTGTCAGTGTATTTAGCTTTTGTAAAGTAATGCTTTGTTGCAAGGTTTGTTGTTTAAGCTGAGCATTTTCACTCAATAAGTGAGTGTGTGTAGAAAAATATTCATCGGCATTTCGATAAAGATCAACAGGAAAATCAGCAATAACTTGTAATGGATGTAGCATAGTCATTAAGGTTTGACGTACACCAGATAAATAATGTAAACGCCCATCAATTACCATCAATACTATTGATAATGTTGTAAAAAAAATGAGTCGCGCAAAGGCGCTAGGACCTCTTGCAAAAAATGAGGGCGTTTGCTGTTGCTCGAATTTATCTTGAAAGCCTAAGGCCATGATTTTATTGATGCGCGTATCTTAATTGCTATAATAAATTAGGCCGCAAAAACGGCCTGATTTTATGCGATGCTAGCACGATGATTGCTAATTTTAGGTTATTCGTAAGCAAATATGCTACCTAATTTATCCATCTCCTCTAGCGCGCGTCCACAGCCACGTACCACGCAAGTAAGTGGATCTTCAGCCACTATCACTGGTAAACCAGTTTCTTCTACTAATAGGCGATCCAAATCACGCAGTAAAGCACCACCACCCGTTAACACCATGCCTTTTTCGGCGATATCTGCTCCTAACTCAGGTGGCGTTTGCTCTAAGGCCGATCTAACTGCCCCAACGATGGTATTAAGCGGTTCAGTGAGTGCTTCTAAAATTTCGTTACTGGAAATGGTAAATTTACGTGGCAATCCTTCAGCAAGATTGCGCCCGGTCACTTCAACTTCTAGTACTTCTGAACCAGGAAAAGCCGAGCCAATTTTCTTTTTAATGGTTTCAGCCGTTGGTTCCGAAATTTGCATGCCATAATTACGGCGAATGTAATCAATAATGGCTTGGTCAAATTTATCGCCGCCTACACGCTCAGATTTAGCGTAAACAATACCACCTAAAGAAATGACACCAACTTCGGTTGTACCACCGCCAATATCAACGACCATTGAGCCAGTGGCCTCAGAAACTGGCATGCCAGCACCTATAGCAGCAGCCATGGGTTCTTCAATTAAGAAGACTTGTTTAGCCCCCGCGTTTATGGCAGAGTCTTTAATGGCACGACGCTCTACTTGTGTTGAGCCAACAGGAACGCAAATAATAATGCGTGGGCTAGGTGAAAACCAACGTGCGTCATGAACGCGCCTAATAAAATATTTGAGCATTTGTTCTGTAATGGTAAAGTCCGCAATGACACCGTCTTTCATTGGGCGGATGGCCTGAATGCTTGCCGGCGCGCGACCCAGCATGCCTTTAGCTTCTGCGCCTACAGCGAGAAGTATTTTTTTACCGCCAGGCCCACCCTCTTGGCGAATAGCGACAACTGATGGCTCGTCAAGCACAATGCCTTTTCCTCGAGCGTAGATTAGTGTGTTTGCGGTGCCTAGGTCGATGGCAATATCATTAGAAAAGTAGCTAGTTAAAAAGCCGAACATATTATTTATCCTGTGGTTTGGTGCTAGACGGTGGTTTAGATGTATCACATAAAGTTAATGTGTAATTTAAGCGTCTATAAAACAGGTTATAATACCGCAATTCTTACCAAATATTAAGTTGTTGTTACAACTTCTTACAAAACGGCAAGATTAACAAATTAGCTGACAATTTCAGGTGAATGGGTATGGCAATAAGTCTAGATGATATAAAAAAAATCGCGCATTTGGCGCGTATAGAGGTGAATGAAAATGAGGCGCAGACGACGCTAACCAAGCTTACTGGCATTATGCGTTTAATTGAGCAGATGCAAGCGGTAGATACCACTGGCATTGCGCCGATGTCACATTCTCAAGATGTGGCGCAACGTTTGCGTAATGATGTGGTGACTAAAGTAAATCAGCGAGAAGCCTTTCAGAAAAATGCCCCAGCAGTGGCGGACGGCTTATATCTAGTGCCACAAGTCATTGAGTAAGAAAATGATCAACAGTAGCCTAAAACAATTAAGCCAAATGCTGATGAGTAAGCAAGTTTCTAGTGTAGAGCTCACACAATTCTTTTTAAATCGTATTGATACGCTTAACCCAGAAATTAACGCATTTGTTACGCTAGATACTACAAAAACTTTAGCGCAAGCCAAAGCTGCAGATGCGCGTATTGCAGCAGGTAACATGAAGCCTTTAACAGGGATTCCCATTGCGCAAAAAGATATATTTTGTGCTAAAGACTGGTTAACGACTTGTGGCTCTAAAATGCTGGCCAATTTTATTGCGCCTTATGATGCACATGTGATTACACAGTTTGATCAAGTTGGTGCGGTTAATTTGGGCAAAACCAATATGGACGAATTTGCCATGGGTTCATCCAATGAAACAAGCTATTTTGGTGGCGTCAAAAATCCTTGGGATTTAAGCCGAGTGCCAGGTGGCAGTAGTGGCGGATCAGCGGCAGCCGTTGCAGCAAGGCTTTGTGCAGCCGCAACGGGAACTGATACAGGTGGTTCGATTCGCCAACCAGCTTCTTTGTGTGGTCTTACAGGGTTAAAACCAACTTATGGTGTTGTGTCTCGTTACGGCTTAATCGCTTTCGCCTCATCACTAGATCAAGCGGGGCCAATGGCCAAATCAGCTGAAGATTGCGCATTGATGATGAACGTCATGGCGGGATTTGACGAGCGTGACTCTACTAGCTTAAATCGTGAAAAAGAAGATTACACACGGGATCTTTACCATTCAAATGCCAGCAAGCCGTTACCTGGCTTAAGAATTGGTCTGCCAAAAGAGTATTTTGCTGAAGGATTAGATACTTCAGTAAGCAAAGTGGTCATGGATGCCATTGATGAATATCAAAAACTGGGTGCAACCATTGTTGATATTTCTTTACCTAATACAGGGTTATCTATCCCCGTTTATTATGTGTTGGCACCTGCCGAAGCATCAAGTAATCTTTCTCGCTATGATGGTGTTCGTTATGGGCATCGTGCTACTGGCTATGCAGATTTAAATGAAATGTATTGCAAATCACGTGCAGAAGGTTTTGGCGCAGAGGTAAAACGCCGTATTATGATTGGTACATACGTGCTAAGCGCGGGCTATTACGATGCTTATTACTTGAAAGCACAAAAAATTAGACGCCTAATTGCACAAGATTTTACAGAAGCGTTTAAGCAGTGTGATGTAATCATGGGGCCAGCTGCACCTTCTACTGCTTTTAAAGCGGGTGAGAAAAGCGATGACCCAGTCGCGATGTATCTGCAAGATATTTACACCATATCAACTAATTTAGCCGGTTTACCAGGCATGAGTATTCCAGCCGGTTTTAGCCGTACTTCTGAGGGAAAAGCGTTACCTGTAGGCTTACAAATTATCGGTAATTATTTTGATGAGGCGCGCATGTTAAAGGTTGCGCATCAGTTTCAGCAAGTCACAGATTGGCATGCCGCAATGCCAGAGTTAGAATTACCTAAGCCAGTATTGCCTAAGGGGGTTAAATAATGGAATGGGAAGTCGTTATCGGGTTAGAAACCCATACACAGTTAAAAACTAACACTAAAATTTTTAGCGGCGCGAGTACGGCTTTTGGTGCTGAGCCAAATACGCAAGCCTGTGAAGTTAGCATTGCATTACCAGGTGTTTTGCCAGTTTTAAATCGAGAGGCAGTGAACTGCGCGATTAAATTTGGCTTAGCCATTAACGCTGAAATTCCTCCTAGAAGTGTGTTTTCGCGTAAAAATTATTTTTACCCAGATTTGCCAAAAGGCTACCAAATTAGCCAGTTTGAGTTGCCAGTAGTAGGCAAAGGCGCGGTGACTATACAAGTGCCAGCCTCTGGTAAACAGGCGGCTTATGAAAAGGTGATTAATATTACGCGCGCGCATCTAGAAGAAGATGCGGGTAAGTCTGTGCACGATTTAAAATCAAGCAGTGCTGTTGAAGGTATGAGCGGCATTGATTTAAACCGTGCAGGTACGCCATTGCTAGAAATTGTGACTGCACCAGACATGCGCTCAGCGGCTGAAGCGGTGGCCTATGCTAAAAAGCTGCATGAGTTGGTGCAGTGGATAGATATTTGCGATGGCAATATGCAAGAGGGCAGTTTTAGGTGTGATGTGAATGTATCCGTGCGACCCAAAGGAAGCGAAAAGTTGGGTACACGCCGAGAGATTAAAAACCTCAACTCGTTCAGATTTATGACGCAAGCCATTGAGTATGAAACCCGCTGGCAGATTGAAACGCTAGAAGACGGCGGAAAAATTCAACAAGCCACCGTTCTTTTTAACTCAGATACGGGTGAAACGAAGGCGATGCGTAGCAAAGAAGAAGCTAACGATTATCGCTATTTCCCAGATCCTGATTTGCTACCATTAGTTATTTCAGAGACTGATAAAGATGCGGTGAGAGCCCAAATACCAGAGTTGCCAGAAGCGATGAAAGCGCGGTTTGAAGTAGCGTACGGACTAAGTGCTTATGATGCCACTATTCTTACAGATAGTTTAGGTAAGGCGGAATATTTTGAAAGACTAGTTAAACGTCTCGTGGAAATGAGAGCTTCTAAAATTGACAGTGCAAAAATGGCTAGTAGCTGGTTAGCTGGTGAGTTCGCTAGAAGCTTAAATGATAAAGAATTGCCAATAGAGCTCTTTGGATTAAGTTCAGATTGGCTAGCAACAATGTTAATTAGGGTGGTTGATGGCAGCATTTCTCGCAATGGTGCTAAGGCATTGTGGCCAGGTATGATTGCTGTTGCCGAAGCTCAAAGGCTACATATTCTCACTGGTGAACCTGTGCCTGAAAATAAAAAACAATTTTCGATAGATGAGTTTATTAAAGGTCTAGGTTTAGAGCAGCAGTCTGATTCTGGAGCCATTGAAGTAGTTATTGACGAAGTATTAGCCGCAAATGTAGCGATGGTTGAAGAGTTTAAAGCGGGCAAAGAAAAGGCATTTAATGCCTTGGTGGGTCAAGCCATGAAAGCCTCAAAAGGGAAGGCTAACCCAGCGCAAGTGAATGAGATTTTGAAAAAAAAGCTTAGCTAAATTCGCGTTTATTGACTAAAAGTTTGTTGCGATTTATTGAGAGCATTGCTTAACTCAGTAATTTCTCTGTCTGCTCGTGCTATTTCATCGCTAGTACCTTGTATGCCACTAAGTATATATGGCGGAATTGAGGCGCTACTACGCTGGTAACCCACTGCTTGTTGTTGCAATGCCGCTAACCTACTAGCTGCGTCAGATTTCCAAGCCACTAATTCCGCCATGCTTTTTTTGTTCACTTTAATTTCTGCCAACACATGCTCGCGCGGTCTTAATTCTAAATATCTGGTTTTATACTGATTATAACGCGCCTTGGTTTGAGCAATGTTGCTTGCAATATTAGCGATATCTGACTTCCTTTTTATAATCTGCGTCTGATAATAGGTCGCTTGCTCAGTCAGGTGTGGCGGGATTGGTTTATTCGCATATTTGGTTTTAATTTTTGTATTAACGTCATTTAAGCTTGTTTGCGCATTATTTTGTTGTTGCTGTAATACAGAAATGGCTAGCTCATCACTCTTAATATTGCGTTGCATGGCTAAATCTATTTCTTCTACGGATAAGTAAGAGGCCAATAATGCAGTGTCTTGTCTTAATTGCTCCTCTGAGCGCTTTTCAGCAACTACTGTGTCAGCCTTAGGGTTGAATGCCTCATTTTTTTTAATGACGGTACCCTGTTTATTCAATAGGCTATTTCCACGGCCGGCATCGGTTGTGGGCATTTTATCGCCATAGTGTGTCACTCCATTAGCGTCTTTCCATTTAACTATTTTTCCTTCAGCAAAGCTGTTTTGAGCATCAATAGCGGATAAAATAATGCAAAGAGCTAACATAGAAAATGCTACACGACAGGTAGGTTTATGGCTAGTTGATTGAATAAATACAAGTTTATACGGTAGTTGATACATATTGTTTAATTTTTTTCCAGATCCCAGTTAATAATTTACGCTGTAATCACGCCATATTGCTTCCGGTAATTGCCAACATTAAGCAAGTATGGTGCCAAATGTTTAGACTTTTTTAAATAATCCATTAAATCAGTCAAGTTTGCAATACTACAAACAGGAATTTTGTTAGCTTTAATTACCTCTTGAACAGCAGAAAGTTCACCTAAGCCTTTTTCTTGCCTGTCTAAAGCAATGCTAACGCCACAAGGCGTTGCACCGTTGACTCTAATGAGTTCAACAGATTCGCGTATTGAAGTGCCAGCTGAAATCACATCATCAATGATGAGCACACGACCTTTGAGTGGGCTACCCACGATAATGCCACCCTCACCATGATCTTTGGCTTCTTTGCGATTATAGGCATAGGGGACATTTCTTCCCTTTTTTGCAAAAGCAATTGCAATGCTCGCCGCCAGTGTAATCCCCTTGTAGGCGGGTCCAAAAATCATATCAAACTCAATGTTTGAGGCTTCTATACTTTGCACATAAAACTCACCAAGTTTCATCAAGCTTTCACCATCGTCAAATAAACCTGCATTAAAAAAATAGGGGCTCATTCGACCCGCCTTGGTTTTAAACTCTCCAAAACGTAAAACCTGTTTCTTTATTGAAAGTGCGATAAAATCTTGGCTATATTGATGTTGTTGCGTCATGATTTGTGGTTAAGTTGTAACATTTTTAAGGAATACATGGTGAAGATTATATCGTTAAACTTAAATGGCATACGTTCTGCCAGCAATAAAGGCTTGTATTTGTGGTTAAAAACACAAAATGCAGATATTGTTTGCATGCAAGAAATTAAGGCGCAGCCTTCAGATCTGACACTAGAAATGCTCAATCCAGATGGATATTTTGGCTATTTTCATTGCGCTGAGAAAAAGGGTTATAGCGGCGTGGGGATTTATGCAAAAATAAAACCAGATGCTGTCATCGAAGGCTTAGGCCATGCTAATGATGATGTATTGGACATTGATGCTGAAGGACGCTACATTGAGGTGCGGTTTGGCAACTTAAGTGTCATCTCTCTCTACTTGCCTTCTGGCTCAAGTGGTGAAGCGCGCCAAGCATTTAAACTTAGTGTGATGAACCGTTTTTTGCCACACTTACAGGCCTTAAAGAACAGTGGTCGCGATGTGGTTATTTGTGGTGATTGGAATATCGCACATCAAGAAATTGACCTCAAAAACTATAAAGGCAATCGCAAAAACTCAGGCTTTTTGCCTGAAGAGCGTGCTTGGCTTACAACTTTATTTAGCGAAGCCGGTTGGGTCGATGTTTATCGCAAATTGCATCCAGCAACCACTGATGAATGCTATACCTGGTGGAGCAACCGTGGCCAAGCATGGGCTAAAAATGTGGGTTGGCGGATTGATTATCAAATTGCCACCCCTGCATTTGCGAGTAAAGCATTGAATACTCGTATTTACAAAGAAGCGCGTTTTAGTGACCATGCGCCTCTCATTGTGGAATATAGCAACTAACTACACAGCGGTAATTGTAAGCTTTGTAATATTTCACCTGTTTTGGAATTTTGCACAAACATGACCACACCTGCTGGTCGTGATTTCCAGCTTGGGTTTAAGATGAAATCTTTGCTAAACGTTTTATTACTGACTGGGTAGGCGCCAAATAACTGGCGTACTACATAGTCATGCTTGAGTTCGCGGCCGTTGTTTTCGCCCGCTTTTACTTGGCTTACTAATTTGTTTTCATAAATAGCCACAAACACTTCTGCATATTTGCTATCAACAGCATCTGTTAAAAGTGCGTTGGTTTTGAGTAACAGTGCACCATTATTTTGATTGATAATGGATAGATTTAATGCGGCAGGTGCAGTTGATTTTTTACCGTCAGCAGATGCGCTACCTAGCGCTTCACTGCCAGTTTTATAGTCATGGCCGTTTAATATAAATTGCGGGGTATAAACAAAACCTGCGCCAGCAAGAGCGGCGGTTTTGCGCTGACGTACAGAAAATTCTGCTTTGGAAAATTGATCTTTCCAGCCGATATAATCCCAGTAATCCACATGAAACGCCAGTGGGATGACGTGCGTGGCGTCGGGTTTTAAGTTGCTTAACCATTTATCCGCCGGTGGGCAGCTGCTACAACCCTCGCTAGTATATAGCTCAAGTAATGATACTCTTTGCGCACCACTAGTTGCCTGACACACGGCGGCGTTGACGGGTTGAAATAAAGATAACACTAGGCTGCTAGCAAATACTGTTAATATAATTTTGCGCACGATAAAACTCCCATAGGTTGGTAAGCGTTAGTCGGCGCGCGGATGAAATGCTTACAGAAACTTTACAGCGGTTTGGCTAAAAAAGCTTGGTTTTTGTGGCTGGTTTAAGGGTTATTTCTCGGTAAAAATTTGGATTAAAATAGTGCTATTTTAGAGATAAAAATTCTCCGAGGAAAAATAAATGCTCTGGAAGCCGCCTAGCATGCGGCTTCCAGAGCATCGAAATAAGATGCGTGTAAAAACAGGGCTTTTTAAGCGTTTTTTAGATCCCTGTTTGATTCACTTTTTCAGTTTTCATTTTTCAGTTTTCCAAGGGGCTACTTTAAACAGTAGCAACATGCCAGGAATCGCCAAAAGCGTACACACGTAAAAGAAATTTTCCCAGCCTAAACTTTCCACCATATTGCCAGTAAATGCATTAAAAAATGAGCGTGGTACGGCGGATAAGCTGGTGAATAACGCGAGCTGCGTGGCGGTATATATGGGGTTGGTTTCCCTTGCCATATAGGCAACGTAGGCGGCGGTGCCTAGGCCTACGCCAAAGGCTTCTGCCCCTATTACAACTGCCAAAATGCTTCTTTCGGTAGCGCCAATAGCGACAAATGGCCCAGCATGCGCTAACCATGCAAAGCCAATAATAGTGGCCGCTTGAGCAAAACCAAATACCCACAATGCGCGATTAATCCCCAATTTTAGCATCCACAAACCACCCACAAACGCGCCCGCAATTTGCATGGCTAAGCCACTGCCTTTGGCAATGGCGCCAATATCACTTTTTGAATAATGCATATCTAAATAAAAGGGGGTGGCTAAGGCGGTTGCCATGCTATCGCCTAATTTATAAAGCAAAATAAAGGTCAGTATCAACAATGCACTTTGCCAACCTTTGCGGGTGATAAATTCATGAAATGGCTCTATAACAGAGGCGTAAAGCGTTTTTGGTCTAGCCGATGTTTGTGACTCACTAATCACTAGCGTCATGATAATACCTGGCAACATAAATAATGCAATGATCCAAAAAACAGATGACCAAGGTAGATGGTCTGCCAGAATTAACCCGAGGGAGCCAGGCACAAGCCCTGCAATACGGTAGGCATTTACGTGGATGCTATTGCCTAGGCCTAATTCATGGTCAGTGAGAATTTCACGGCGATACGCGTCAATCACAATATCTTGGCTAGCCGAGAAAAATGCAATTAAAGTCGAAATAATAGCGATGGTACTAATGTTGAGCTTGGGGTGGTAAAAGCCATAAGCCACCATGCTAGCAAATAAAGCTACCTGCGTAATCAGCATCCAGCTACGTCGCCGCCCCAGCGGGGCAATCAGATTATATCTATCCATCAGCGGTGCCCAGATAAACTTCCAAGAATAAGGTAGTTGTATAAATGCAAAGGCTGCGATGGTTTTAAGATTTAAGCCTTCAGTGCGTAGCCAAGCGGGCAGTAATTGCAACAGCAAATACAAAGGTAAGCCCGAAGTAAAGCCTAAAAAAGTGCAAATGAGCATTTTTTTGCTGAAGATAGACTGCCAAATAGAGGGGGTATTGTTCACAAGATTTTTAATGGGTATTTTATCTATAAGTCATTCGACAATCGCGGGTTGACGCGCACTAATAATATTTAGTTTCAAGTGCCTTGTCGATTACTTTTAAAGCAAATATAGAGCTGGTTAGGCGATCCATCACAATATTTTATTGTTTTGATTTCAGCCGATACATGGCCAAATTGCCAAGTAAGTTGGGCATTAAACGAACATCGTTGCCGCCCGTAATGACTTTACGCTCTATCACGATAACGCCATGCTGTTCACAAAAGTTATCAAAGTCATGAATCGTGCAAAGATGTATGTTTGGCGTATTGTACCAAGCATACGGCAGGGATTTAGACACAGGCATATTGCCCGCAAAAATTTGCAAACGGTTACGCCAATAGCCAAAATTAGGAAAAGTCACAATCACTTCGCGCCCTACGCGCAGCATTTCTTGCACAATGGCTTCGGTGCTGTGCATCGCTTGCAAGGTTTGCGAGAGAATGACCGAATCAAATGAATAGTCTTCAAAGCCAGACAAACCTGCTTCTAAGTTCATTTGGATTACATCTACACCATTTTGCATAGCGGCAAGCCAATTATGGTCATCTTTTTCAACACCATAGCCACGAATATCGCGCACTTGATGTAGATGCGTGAGCAACCCGCCATCACCACAGCCTAAGTCTAATACTTTGCTTTTAGGCTGAATCCAATTTGTAATTAAAGCAAAGTCAGAACGGATATTTGTATTAAATACATTTTCTTGTATGCCATTTACGGTTGCTTGGCTCATACTTTCACCTTTTGTAAATAAGCGCGCATAATGTTGTGATAATGCTTATCTGGCATTAAAAACGCATCATGTCCATGTGCAGCGGTGACCTCAGCATATTTTACGGATACTTCGTTATCCAGTAGTGCTTTCACAATTTCACGCGAACGAGCGGTTGAAAAGCGCCAATCACTGGTGAAAGAGACCACTAGAAATTTTGCTTTTACATGCGCAAGTGCGCTTGATAAATTACCGCCATGCTCTAAAGCAGGGTCAAAGTAATCTAGCGCGCGGGTCATGCGTAAATAAGTGTTGGCATCAAATTCACCCGCAAATTTATCACCTTGGTATCGTAAATAAGATTCCATTTCAAACTCAACATCGAAATTATATTTAATGGTGTTTTTAAGCTTGCGGCCAAATTTTGCGTCCATGGCATCATCAGACAAATAAGTAATATGCCCTAGCATGCGCGCAATACGCAAGCCTCGGCGCGGCACTACACCGTGATTGTAATAATCCCCAGCATAAAATTCAGGGTCGGTGATAATAGCTTGGCGCGCTACTTCATTAAAAGCAATATTTTGTGCGGTGAGGTTAGGCGCAGAAGCAATCACCAACGCATTACGCACTCGGTCAGGGTAGGCAATCGTCCATTGTAATGCTTGCATGCCGCCTAAACTGCCACCAATCACTGCCGCTAGCTGGTTAATGCCTAAATAATCCATTAAACGTACTTGAGAGTTCACCCAGTCATCAACCGTAACAACTGGAAAAGTGGCGCTGTAAGGTCTATCAGTGAGCGGATTGACGCTAGAGGGGCCACTACTGCCATGACATCCACCTATATTATTGACGCCAATTACAAAAAATTTGTTGGTGTCTAATGGTTTGCCTGGGCCGACTAAGTTATCCCACCATCCTGCTACTTTATCCGTTTCATTGTATTTTCCAGCAACGTGATGATTGCCAGATAAAGCATGAAGAATTAGTACTGCATTTGACTTGTCAATATTTAACTTGCCATAAGTTTCAAAAGCGAGATGAAATTGCGGCAGCGTATCACCACTTTTAAGAATAAGTGGCTCACTAAAGTGCGCAGTTTGCGAAGCAACAATGCCGATGGAGTTATTTTCTTGCATTTTTTCATTATACTATGGGTTGTGACGCAAACTAATATCTCAAATATTCAATCTTTTGCTGGGTATGTGCCGCTCATCGAAAAAGAGGTCTATATACACCCAACTTCAATCATCATTGGCGATGTCAAGATTGGTGAAAACAGCTCAATTTGGCCAAATACAGTTATTCGCGGTGATGTTAATGGTATTCGTATTGGTCAAAATACCAATATTCAAGATTTAAGTATGTTACATGTAAATCATCGGTCTAGCCAAGACCCTGCAGGCTCGCCACTGATGATTGGCGATAATGTGACCATTGGCCATACGGTGATTTTGCATGGTTGTACCATTGCTGATGATTGCTTAATTGGGATGGGGAGTATTGTGATGGATAAAGCCGTTGTGCAAAAGCAAGTGTTGCTAGCGGCAGGTAGTCTGGTGCCAGTGGGAAAAGTGCTAGAAAGTGGGTATTTATATGTGGGGCGACCTGCCAAAAAGGTGCGCCCATTAACTGCGGAAGAAATTACCCATATAAGATATTCTGCGCAAAATTATGTGCAGTTAAAAAATCAATATTTGCATGGATAGTAAAGAAAAAATCTCACTGGTTTTGTTACCAGGCATGGATGGCACGGGCAAATTGTTTGCACCATTGATTGCGTTATTGCCATCCTATATTTCGCCTATCGTCATCATCTTCCCAACGACCATTAAGCTGAGTTATCAAGAACTAGCCACTTTGGTTCAAGCGCAGATCCCCCCAGATGGGCCTTATATATTACTAGGCGAATCTTTTTCTGGCCCCATTGCGATTGCATTGGCCGCCAATGCAAATGTGCATTTAAAAGGGCTTATTTTAACCTGCACATTTGCAATCAATCCTAGGCAGTTCTTATCTAAGTTTAGAATATTAGTGCCATGTTTACCTATTAATGCGTGGTCTAGGCCAGTGTTGAATCAACTGCTCTTGGCAAATTTTGATAGCCCAGCCCTTAGCCAGTACCTCTATGACGTTGTTTCACAAGTACCACCAGCGGTCATGCGTTATCGCTTAGATGAAGTCATGCAAGTAGATGAGACTGTGGCCTTGCGTAAAATCACGCAACCCATACTTTACTTGCAAGCTAAGAATGATTACTTAGTGCCACCAACCGCCGCACAGACAATTTTGAAACTAGCGCAACATGCACAAATAGTTGCTCTAGATGCCCCACATTTACTATTGCAAGTGGCTACTAAAGCAGCGGTAGTGCAAATTGAATACTTTATTAATCACACGCTAAAAATTTAGCCTGGATTAAGTGCTAACTTTTTATCAGCATTTCACTAAAATGAGTCCCAACGGTTAGGCTCAGCCATTAGTCCCAATGAACACTTAAAATTAACGGGTTTTTGCCAATGGTCACGCGATCGTTGCCGCTTAAATCTTGAATGGTTTTAATTTCTGTTAAGCCGATTTCAGCCATTAAGTTAGTCACATGTTCAGCTTGGTTGTAGCCATGCTCAAGCATTAACCATCCCTGTGGCTTAAGGTAAATAAGGCAGTCGTTAATAATTTGGCGAATATCATCTAAGCCATCTGCGCCTGAAGCCAGTGCAGAAATGGGTTCAAAACGTAAATCCCCTTGGCTCAAATGGGTGTCATTGCTTTCAATGTAAGGCGGATTGCTCACAATGACATCAAACCGCCTATTTTCTAAAGACGCATACCAATGACTTAACATGAAGTGAACATTGTTAATGGCTAAATTTTTAGCATTTAGTTTGGCCACGTTAAGCGCAGCTTGTGAAGCGTCCACCGCCGTAATATTGGCGTGATCGCGGTACTTGGCAATGGCCAGTGCAATAGCGCCTGTACCAGTGCCAAGATCTAATACTGTAAACGCAATACCTGATTCTTCAATGGTCATGGGAATTTTAGCCAATACCGCCTCAACTAAGGTTTCTGTATCAGGCCGTGGAATTAATACCTCTGGCGATACAGCAAATTTTAGACCATAAAACTCTCTATAACCTAAAATATAAGCAATGGGCTCGCCTGTTAGTCGGCGGTTAAGCATGGCCTCAAACGTCGCATATTCATTGGTTTTAAGCCTATTGTCAGCATGCGCAATTAACCAAGCATGGTTCACATTCAGCGCTTCTTGCAAAAGCAATTGCGCTTCTAGTTTAGCTTCATCATTATTTAACCGTAAAGCGGCAGATTGCAGCAGGCTATGAACGCTGGGTGTTTGGTGCATTCAACGTGATCAGGCAGTTAAACGTGGATGAGCGAGCCATCATTATTCTCGTCATTGGAATTATTTTCGTTTGTAGTATCACCTTCTTTTTGATCTTTTTTGAGTTTCACTTTAGGTTGAGATTCTTCCCAAGCTTTATTGAGTAATGCGATAAAACCTACATCTACTGGCACCGTAAACTTTTTGGTATCTTCAATTTCGCCATTGTATAACCACTCACCACCCAGCTTTAAGGCTTCTTTTAAGGGCGATTTTGCTTCATCTGTGCGGCCTAACAGCCACTTGGTATAAGCCATGTTGCCTAATGCCATAGTTCTAGTGTCCCTAGACTGCGCCTTTACCGCCAACTCAATGGCGCTTAAGGCTTGGTTGAGTAGCATGTTGCGAGCATTAACATCCCCCCACGCTTGCTTAGCCTGCAGTATTTGTGAGTAGCCTTTGTTATTTTGCGCCACGGCCACTTGCTCAAGCAGGCGGCTATCTTTTGAAGATGCAAATCGGCTAATGACTGCATCATAAGCTTTAGTTTCGTCCGCAGAATTTTTTAAATCGTAAAAGGAATAAGCTTTATTAATCATCGCCATGGCAACTTGCTCTTGTAATTCAATTAGTTTGGCATCGTCAAAGCGCTTTAATAGCGCATCATAAGCTTGAATAGCTTTATCAGTATGGTTTAAACCCATTAAAGCTACCCCTTTTTGCTGCATGGCTTTAGCAATTTCTGCTTGTACATTAGGGTCGGCTGATTTGCCATGCTGTGCAAGAAATTGATCTGTTAACGCCAGCGCTTTGGCATATTTGCCCTCTTGATTGAGCGTTTCAGCTTTCAACTCAGATTGAATAGCATCATATAAAGCTGTGCTAGCTTCATCGGGGATTTCAGTAGGCTCCCCTTCTTCCTGACAAGCGCTAAGTGAAATCAGCAAAATCAGCGTTAGCAAACTACGCGCAAAAAACTCAATTTTCATAATGTTTTTCTTTCATTTTAGGTGCAAATTATCTACGAGAGATTTTTATGCCTCTGTGAGCCGCATGCAGACTGGCTTGCAGAGGAGGTGAGGTAATGTTGTGTTAAATAACGCTTAAATTGAGCATTGTATTTAAATGTTATCCTCACCCAAACTCGCCAACAAATCCGCCTGATGTTCAGTCGCTAATGCGCCTATCAACTCATCCATATCACCCTCGGTAATGGCGTCAATTTTATACAGTGTCAGGCTAATGCGGTGGTCGGTAATGCGGCCTTGCGGGTAGTTGTAGGTGCGAATGCGCTCTGAGCGGTCACCAGAGCCAATGAGGTTGCGGCGCTCGCTAGCGATCTTGCTGTTTTGCTCATCCACTTGTTTAGCTTTAATGCGCGCAGCCAGCACCATCATGGCTTGCGCTTTGTTGGCGTGCTGGCTGCGGCCATCTTGGCATTCCACCACAATGCCAGTGGGAAAATGCGTAATGCGCACGGCGGAATCAGTTTTGTTAATGTGCTGACCACCTGCGCCGCTGGCTCTAAAAGTGTCTAAGCGAATGTCAGCAGGGTTAATCACGACATCACTCACTTCATCCGCCTCAGCCAAAATGGCGACCGTGCAAGCGCTAGTGTGAATGCGGCCTTGCGTTTCAGTATCAGGCACGCGTTGCACACGGTGGCCGCCACTTTCAAACTTCATTTTTGAATACGCGCCTTGCCCTTCAATTTTGGCAATAATTTCTTTGTAGCCGCCCACTTCGCCTTCGTTAGCCGAGAGCACTTCTACTTTCCACTTTTGTTTTTCAGCATAACGGCTATACATGCGAAATAAATCGCCCGCAAATAAGCCGGATTCATCACCACCTGTGCCTGCGCGAATTTCTAAAATAATATTTTTATCATCATTGGGGTCTTTAGGCAGTAGCAACACTTGTAGCGCGTTTTCTACCGCCTCAAGTTTGGCTTTGCCAGCCGCTATTTCTTCTTGCGCAAATTCTTTCATGTCAGGGTCGCTTAGCATGCTGGTCGCTTCTTTTATATCTGCCTCAGCTTGCGTAAAAGCATGATATTGCTCAACAATCGGCGTAATTTCAGCATGCTCTTGCGTGAGCTTGCGATAGTTATCCATGTTATTGGTCACGCCTTCACTGCTCATGAGGCGATTAATTTCTTCTAAACGATCGCTTAAATTCGCGAGCTTGGTCATCATGCTGGGTTTCATATTAACTATCTGGCGTGTTTGCTGTAAAAGCAACATTATAAACGATAGCTAAGACTAGCGGAGTTTGAAAAGCTTGTGCTAAAATAGTAACCATTGCATATAGTATTGGTTACCATGAAAAATTCTGCTTATTTGAGTATTTCTGCCGCTGCAGAGGCGCTAGGGTTGCATATAGATTCAATTCGACGCTGGGAGAAAAAAGGCTTAATTAAGTCTTTTAGAGATGAGAATAATTACCGCGTTTTTTCGTTAGAAGAAATTGAGCGTGTTAAAGCGCAATCTAAATCAAACTATAGCGAGCAAGCTTTTACCATATTAAAAACGCCTGCAAGAGAAAAAACGGACTCTATCGAGTTATTTGCAGGTGCTGGGGGATTGGCGCTAGGTTTTGAGAACGCGGGCATTCGCCACAATGAATTGTTTGAAATTGATGCACAAGCAGCTAATACCTTAAAACTTAACCGACCAGATTGGCGCGTGGTGCAGGCCGATGTCAGAGATGTAGATTTTCAAGGGCTAGAAGCGGATGTGGTATGCGGCGGTTTTCCTTGCCAAGCTTTTAGTTATGCTGGACGCAAGTTGGGTTTTGAGGATACGCGAGGTACACTTTTTTTTGAGTTTGCACGCTGTATTAAAGATGTTAATCCTAAAATTGTGGTGGGCGAAAATGTAAAAGGATTACTCACGCATGATAATGGTAAAACACTGCAAACAATGCTGGCCGTGCTTGATGAGCTTGGTTACAGAGTGGCTTATAAAGTTTTACGCTCGCAGTATTTAGATGTGGCACAAAAGCGCGAACGTTTGGTGATTGTTGGCATTCGTAAAGATTGGGATGCACCGTTTTGTTTTCCAAAAGAAAAAAATTATGTCGTACCACTACGCCAAGCCTTGCAAAATGTACCCAGCTCAAATGGGCAAAAATATACTGAAAAAAAATATGATTTGATGCAAAAAATACCAGAAGGCGGTTATTGGCGTGATTTACCAGACGACTTACAGCGTAGTTATATGGGGGCGAGCTATTTTCAAGGCGGTGGCAAAACGGGCATGGCAAGACGTTTAAGTTGGGATGAGCCATCGCTCACACTCACTTGCAACCCAGCACAAAAGCAAACTGAGCGTTGTCACCCAAGTGAAACAAGACCGCTTACAGTGAGAGAGTATGCGAGAATTCAGAGCTTTCCAGATGACTGGATGTTTTCAGGTTCAACCAATAGTCAATATAAGCAAATTGGTAATGCTGTACCTGTTAGTATGGCGTATCACTTAGGTTTGTGTGTTGTTGCCATGGTGCATAATCAGCCAGATTTAGAGGCTATGGAAGTGTTTGGCCAAATGTCGCGACAAACAACTGCTGTAGAATCGGAGACGCTATTAGATTATCCAACTTATCCTGCGGCAGTGTTTGAAACGCATCCTCAGCTAGCACTGCTTTAATGATGAGTGGTAATGCTTGATATAACTCAGCTAATGCGTGTTCAGAGCCTGACGCAAGTGCATAAAAGGTGTAACCATCCATTTCACGTATTAGAGAGTTACTTGGTTTTTGTGTTTTGGTCGCATTGTCAGGTGGTGTAAATTCACGGTTAAATGGTTGGTGATTGTTTGGAATGATTGTGGTGTAAATGCCCACAAAACCACGGTAGAGTGATGTTTTGTGCATCACTGCTTCTTGTAACTCGTCGTATACGTTTTTTAAGTCAGATTTTTTAACAGTGTTATGCTTATTTTTAACTTCAACGACTAATTTTCTTGCCTCACAAACCAAATCAATAAAATTTTCTTCAGGAATTGTCCATCCATCAATCTGGGCAAGTACTTGCTGGTGAAAGTTACCTAAGGCATTTTGTAATGACTTTTGCGCCTGTCGAGTCTTTTCAAGTTTAATCCATTCATCAAGGCTAATGTTTTGGCAGGCAGCATCAAAAGCGGCGGAAAATGGGTCAATGCCATTTCTGTGAAAGTCTTTTTCAGATTTCTTTATACCGTTAAGCCCTTTACTTAGAACATCGCGCACGCAGGAGGTAATTTTCTCATCAGAAATCCAAGTTAAATAAGACATTTTGCTATTCTCTAATTTGGTAAATAAGCTTTAAAACTTGTTCAAGCTTAGCGTGCTCATCACCATGTGCTTGGTTCAATGCGTGGCTAGGGGCGTGCAAAAATTTATTGGTTAAGGCGTTGCTGAGTATTTCAAGTACTTTTTCAGCAGGCTCGCCTCTTTGCAGTAATTTAATGGCTTTGTTTAGCTCAGCTTGGCGTACGCTATCGACATGGTCTCGTAGGGCTTTAATAGTAGGCACGGTTT
This sequence comes from Methylophilaceae bacterium, assembly GCA_049662045.1. GTDB lineage: Bacteria > Pseudomonadota > Gammaproteobacteria > Burkholderiales > Methylophilaceae > Methylotenera. Next base: position 26,689 of record JBATAW010000031.1, read on the forward strand.
CGCGTTTGGCTAGCCACTGCATAAAATGGTCTACACGGTTGCTTACAATTAATTCAGCATCTGCCGCCGCTTGTTGGCGGTTGCCCATGCCTTCGTTTACCACCGCGCTTAAATCATCAACCGTATATAAAAACACATCGTCTAAGGCACTGACTTCAGGCTCTACATCGCGTGGCACGCCTAAGTCCACCATAAATATTGGGCGATGTTTGCGCGTTTTAACGGCTCGCTCCACCATGCCCAAGCCAACAATAGGTAATTGGCTAGCGGTGCAGGAGATGATAATGTCGTAATCGGCAAAATGTGTTGGTAAATCTTGTAATAAAACGGCTTGCGCGCTAATGCCTTGCGCGGATAATTTATTGGCGATGGCTGCGCCACGTTCTAGCGTGCGGTTAGCAATGGTAACGGTTTTAGGGCGTTGCGCGGCAAAGTGGTCTGCGCAGAGTTCTATCATTTCGCCAGCGCCGATGAACAGTACTTTTTGGTCACTAATTTTGCCAAAAATACGCTGGGCGAGTTTAACCGATGCGGCAGACATTGAAACTGAATTCGCACCAATATCGGTATTGGTGCGTACCTCTTTAGCCACCTCAAAAGTGCGTTGAAATAGTTTGTGCAGTAAGGTTCCTAGTGTGCCAGCTTCTTGCGCTATTTTGACGGATTGCTTAAATTGTCCCAAAATTTGTGGCTCACCTAGCACCATGCTGTCTAAGCCTGAAGCTACACGAAAAGCATGCTTCACCGCAAGATTTTCTGGCAGCGTATAAATATAAGGCGAGAGTGACTCTGGCTCAAGACGGTGATATTGCGAAAGCCATGCCAGTGGTTTTTGTGGATTATCTGCAAAGCAATATAGCTCAGTACGGTTGCAGGTGGATAATATCGACGCTTCAGCAACGTTATGCGCGGTGAGTTCGCGCAGGGCTGAACCCAAATGCTCGCTATTAAACGCGACGTGTTCACGAATTTGAATAGGGGCGGTGGTGTGGTTCACGCCAATAACATATAGTTGCATAGGTGTAATTTTCGCGTATTGGCTCATCTTAAGCAAGAACCATATCTATAAAGTGCAAAATCGCGTTAGAATAACCAATTAGCCATTTATTTAACTAAGGGAATTTCAATCATGAAAAAAACTTTTAGAATTGCCCCAAGTATTCTTTCTGCTAACTTTGCCAAGCTTGGTCAAGAAATTGACGATGTGATTACATCTGGTACTGACTTTGTGCATTTTGACGTGATGGATAATCACTATGTGCCCAATTTAACCATTGGCCCATTAGTGTGTGAAGCCATTCGCGAAGTTTCAAAAAAAGCAGGCGCACTGATTGACGTGCATTTAATGGTTAAACCAGTCGATCGTATTATTCCTGACTTTGCAAAAGCAGGCGCCAATATTATTACCTTTCACCCTGAAGCCTCAGAGCATATTGACCGCAGTTTAGCGATGGTGCGTGATTTAGGTTGTAAGTCTGGCTTGGTATTTAACCCAGCAACCTCATTAAGCTATTTAGATCACGTGATGGATAAAGTGGATATGATTTTATTGATGTCGGTCAACCCTGGTTTTGGCGGTCAAAAATTTATTCCTGAAACCTTAGAAAAATTAAAGCTAGCGCGCGCGCGTATTGATGCTTATAGCGCACGCACAGGCCGTGAAATTTGGCTTGAAGTGGATGGTGGTGTCAATGCGCAAAATATTGCTGAAATTGCGCGTGCAGGTGCAGATACATTTGTCGCGGGTAATGCCATATTCACTAAAGGTTTAGATAGCGATAAAAATCGCTATAACACCGTTGTGAGTGAAATGCGTGCAGCACTTGCAGCGGCCTAAGTAAGCCTATAGCTAAGCGTGCCGCAGTTTCGGGTAAAAGCCGTCATGTTTGACCTTGACGGTACGTTAATTAATAGTGCGCCTGAAATTACGCTTGCGGCAAACCAAATGTTGGCGGATTTGAATTTGCCAACACTGCCGCCAGCGCAAATAGCGCACTATATTGGCGAAGGTGCACAGGTGTTGATTAAACGCTGTTTAACCGGTGAGCTTTACGCAGAGCCTGAAGTGGCGTTTTACGAACAGGCGCAAGCCTTGTTTTTTAATCACTATGCAAAAGTGGCTGATAATAGTCAGCCTTATGATGGGGTGTTAGCTGGCTTACAGCGGGTTTGGCGGAGCGGTTTTAAATTAGCTTGTGTGACCAATAAACCTGAAAAATTTACATTGCCTTTATTAGCACAAAGTGGGTTAGCGGATTTTTTTGATTGTGTGGTTTCTGGCGATAGCCTAGCAAAGAAGAAACCTGACCCAATGCAATTGCATCATATTTGTCAAAAATTAAATGTACCAGAGTATGAAGCTATGCTGGTGGGGGATTCAATTACCGACATCACAGCAGCACATGCAGCAGGTTGCTTTATTATTACCGTGCCTTATGGGTATAATCAAGGTAAGCCGATTGATGAGTCGCTTGTCGATGCGACCATTAACGATTTAACTGAACTCCCTAGTTTGATAAACTTAATTAATTGATAGCGCTGTTAACATGATTTTTTTAAATTGTAATTTTCTAAGTTGGCGTATAACTCGTTCTTGGCGTAGCTAAGACGAGATTTATTACGCAAAAAACTGGCTGCAACTGTATGACCAATAGAAAATGATGAGGAAAAATCATGTTAAACACGATAACAAAAAATGAATTTAGTGCCTTAAAGGCGCAAGGTTACAACCGAATTCCACTCGTGTTAGAGACTTTTGCCGATCTCGACACGCCGCTTTCACTTTACCTAAAACTTGCCAATACGCCTTTTTCTTACCTGCTTGAAAGTGTGCAGGGCGGTGAGCGTTTTGGCCGTTATTCCATAATTGGCTTGCCCGCAAAAACACGTATAGTGGCAAAGGGCTTTGATGTGCAGGTTTTGCAAGATAACGTGGTGATTGAAACAGCTAATAACACCAACCCACTAGATTTTGTTAAGCAATACCTATTTCGCTTTAAAACACCGCCTTATCAAGGTCTGCCTCGATTTACAGGCGGCTTGGCTGGTTATTTTGGCTATGAAACCATTCGGTATATTGAAAAGCGCTTAAGTAAAACGCTGAAACCAGATGCCATTAACACCCCTGATATGTTGCTAATGGTGTCTGAAGAAATTGCCGTAGTCGATAACCTCAGCGGCAAACTTTATTTTATCGTTTATGCAAACTCATCTGAATTGGATGCATACGAAAGTGCCCATTTACGCTTAAATACGTTGCTAGGGCTATTACGTAAAACAGTCACTATCCCAGCCGCAAAGAAAAGTGCAAAATCTCAAGCTACTTCAGAGTTTGGTGAAGAAAACTTCAAAGCAGCGGTTAAAAAAGCCCAAGACTACATTTTAGAAGGCGATATCATGCAAGTGGTGCTTTCACAGCGTATGCGTCAGCCTTTTGACGCCCCTCCGTTATCGTTGTATCGCGCTTTACGCAGTTTAAACCCATCACCCTATATGTTTTATTACGATATGGGCGATCACCATGTGGTGGGCGCTTCGCCTGAGATTTTAGTCAGGTTAGAAGGCGGCACTGTAACATCTCGTCCAATAGCAGGTACTCGTCCACGTGGCAAAAGCCGTGAACATGATTTAGCCCTTGCTGAAGAGCTGCTGGCAGACCCTAAAGAGCGTGCAGAGCATGTGCAGTTAATGGATTTAGGCCGCAATGATATTGGTCGCGTTGCGCAAACTGGCACAGTTAAAGTGACAGACAACATGATGATTGAGCGCTACTCACACGTTATGCACATTGTCAGCAATGTAGAAGGTCAGCTCAAACCCAATATGGATGCAATTGATGTGCTCAAAGCGACGTTTCCAGCGGGGACGGTTTCAGGCGCGCCTAAAGTCAGAGCGATGGAGATTATTGATGAGATTGAACCCAGTAAACGTGGTATTTATGCGGGAGCAGTGGGGTATTTAGGGTTTAATGGTGATATGGATGTTGCCATCGCGATTCGCACTGGGGTGATTAAAGATAACATGCTTTACGTGCAAGCAGGTGCAGGCATTGTTGCAGACTCTATTCCACAATCAGAATGGGATGAAACACAAAATAAGGCTAAAGCGGTGCTTCGTGCGGCTGAAATTGTACAAGAAGGCTTAGATAACCCCGTACACCCGCAAGGGGCGTCTCCGCAGGATGTATCCACTAAAGCGGATTCTTCGTACGTGAAAGGAGCAAAATAATGTTACTGATGATTGATAATTACGACTCTTTCACTTATAACCTGGTGCAATATTTTGGCGAGCTTGGCCAAGACGTGCAGGTTTACCGTAATGATGAAATTAGCTTAGATAAAATTCACGAACTTAACCCTGAAAAAATTGTGATTTCACCTGGCCCATGTACGCCAAACGAGGCAGGTATTAGTTTGGCGCTGATACATGCGTTTGCAGGTAAGATTCCCTTATTAGGGGTGTGCTTGGGACATCAAAGCATTGGGCAAGCGTTTGGCGGAAAAATTATTAAGGCCAAAACATTGATGCACGGTAAAACCTCGCTGATTTATCATAAAAGTATCGGCGTGTTTAAAGGCTTGCCTAACCCTTACACTGCAACCCGCTACCACTCATTAGTAATAGAGCGCGAGACGATTCCTGATTGCTTAGAAATTACCGCTTGGACAGATGATGGTGAAATTATGGGTGTTAAGCATAAAACCCTTGCGGTTGAAGGGGTGCAGTTTCACCCAGAGTCTATCTTGACGGAGCATGGCCATGCGTTGCTGGATAATTTTTTGAAAGAAAAGTAATGGCTGAAAGACAAGCAATAGATATCACCTTCAAAGAAGCCTTGCAGCAATTGCTGAATCGCGAAGATTTTACTTATGCGCAAATGCTGGAAATCATGCGCATGATGATGTCTGGCGAGCTAACTTCAGTCCAAATTTCCAGCTTGTTAATGGGCTTACGTATGAAAGGTGAAACGGTAGATGAAGTGGCCGCTGCCGCTAAAGTCATGCGTGACCTTTCGACAAAAGTGACCATTAACGATACCAACCACCTGATTGACACTTGCGGCACGGGCGGTGATGGCATCCAAACTTTTAATATATCTACCGTGTGTGCATTTGTTGCAGCGGCGGCAGGCGCAAAAGTTGCTAAGCATGGTGGCCGCTCAGTGTCGTCTAGCTGCGGCAGTGCCGATGTGCTAGAAGCTTTAGGGGTGAATGTTCATTTATCTCCAGAGCAAGTGGCCAAGTGTATTAATAGCGTTGGTATCGGCTTCATGTTTGCGCCTAATCACCATGCCGCCATGAAGCATGCAGCCCCTGTTCGCCGTGAAATGGGCATACGCACTTTATTTAACTTATTGGGTCCAATGACCAATCCAGCAGGTGCTAAGCGGCAGGTGATGGGCGTATTTCATCAAGACTTAACGACTTTGTTGGCGCAGGTATTGCAGCACTTGGGCAGTACGCACGTGATGGTTGTGCATGGCAGCGATGGTATGGACGAAATATCATTCACGGGTGATACTTTTGTTGCAGAACTAAAAGATGGAAAAGTGCATGAATACACGCTTAACCCAGCGCAATTTGGTTTGCCTTTACATGCGTTAGCCAGTATTCAAATTGAAAATGCGGCACAATCTAAAGCCATGGTTTTAGAAGTTTTAAATGGTCAAAAAGGTGCGCCACGCGATATTGTTTTACTCAATGCGGGTGCGGCTATTTATGTGGCGGGGGTTGTGCCTAGCTTGGCTGAGGGGGTTAAAAAAGCGGCAGAAGTGATTGATAGCGGTGCCGCATTAGCCAAGTTAGAAGCGCTACAGCAGGTTTCTAACATATGAAACACCTTATATGGATTGCGTTGGTATTAAGTGCGTTAATTGCCTGTAAGCAAACTGCGGGTAGTCATGAGCAAGTTGCACCTAACCTAAAAAGTAATGTCCATTTACAATCTGATAATGCTGCGTTAATTCAGGCTTTTCAAAACAAAAAAAGTCATTTATTTGTTGAAGGTAGTGGCGTTGTGAAAAAATTGTTAGCTGAAGATAACCAAGGCTCACGCCACCAAAAATTTTTAGTCAGCATTAGCCCTGAGCAAACCTTATTGTTTGCGCATAATATTGATTTAGCGCCATCTGTCCCTATTGCGGTGGGGGACACAATACAGTTTCGCGGTGAGTATATATACAACCCTAAAGGCGGCGTAATGCATTGGACGCACCGTGACCCACAAGCCAAAACTGAAGGTGGCTGGATTAAATTTAACGACCAGCTATATCGTTAGTCAGTTTTAATTATTGAGTAGAAAATTATGTCAGATATTTTAAATAAAATTTTAGCCACTAAGCGTGAAGAAGTTGTCACCAACAAAGGTTTAGTCAGCTTAGAACAGTTGCAAAAGCAAGCTGAAGCACAACCTGAGCCGCGTGATTTTGCTGGCGCTATTCACGCTAAAGTGGTGGCCAATAAACCTGCGGTAATTGCTGAAATTAAAAAAGCTAGCCCGTCAAAAGGGGTCATTCGTGAAGATTTCAACCCTGCAGAAATCGCCAAAAGCTATGAAAAAGGCGGTGCTGCTTGCTTGTCAGTACTCACTGACGTTACCTATTTTCAAGGCTCTGCTGAGTATTTAAAACAAGCGCGTCATGCTTGCAAGCTACCTGTATTGCGTAAAGATTTTATGATAGACGCCTATCAAATATTTGAAGCCCGTGCGATGGGCGCTGATTGTATTTTGTTGATTGTTGCTGTGCTAGAGCTTAAACAGATGCTAGCGTTAGAGCAGCTAGCCCATGATTTAGGCATGGCAGTGCTGGTTGAAGTGCATAATGCCGATGAATTAGCCATGGCGCTACAATTAGATACACCATTACTGGGGATCAATAATCGAAATTTACGTACTTTTGAAGTGACTTTGCAAACCACATTAGATTTGCTTAAAGTAATGCCAGAAGACCGATTTGTAGTCACAGAATCAGGTATTTTTACACCAGAAGATGTCAAACTCATGCAAAAAAATGATGTACATGCGTTTTTGGTGGGTGAAGCCTTTATGCGCCAACCTGAGCCAGGCATTGAGCTTGCTAGGGTATTTTCGCTGTAATTTTAATTGTGATATGTTGAGGTTTATTCAATGAGCTACCCCTATTCTCGCCCACGCCGCATGCGTAAAGATGAATTTTCACGACGTATGATGCGAGAGCATGTGCTTACTTCGAATGATTTAATTTACCCTATTTTTGTGTTAGATGGAGAAAATCGAATTGAAGAAGTGGCCTCTATGCCAGGCGTTAAACGCCAAAGCATTGATGTGCTACTCACAACTGCGGGTGAGTGTGTAAAGTTAGGCATCCCTGCCATTGCCTTATTTCCTGTGGTGGATAGCACATTTAAAAGCCTAGACGCAGCTGAATCCTATAATCCTAATGGCTTGGCGCAACGTGCAGTAATGGCACTTAAGGCGGCTTACCCAGCGCTTGGTGTGATTACCGACGTTGCTTTAGACCCATTTACCACGCATGGGCAAGATGGCTTAATTGATGAATCAGGCTATGTGCTGAATGATGACACCATAGAGGTGCTGGTTAAACAAGCGCTCTCTCACGCTCAAGCAGGTGCTGATATCGTCGCCCCAAGCGACATGATGGATGGACGCATAGGCCAAATCCGCGAGGCATTAGAAAGTACGGGGCATATTCACACCAAAATATTGGCATACTCAGCCAAATACGCCTCTGCATTTTATGGCCCATTTCGTGACGCAGTGGGCTCTGCGGGTAATTTAGGCAAGGGCAATAAATACACCTACCAAATGGATCCCGCCAATAGCGATGAAGCTATGCAAGAAGTTGCGCTTGATATTTCAGAAGGTGCAGATATGGTGATGGTAAAGCCAGGCATGCCGTATTTAGATATTGTACGCCGCGTGAAAGATGAGTTTGGCGTGCCAACATTTGCTTATCAAGTAAGTGGTGAATATGCGATGTTAAAAGCTGCCGCGCTAAATGGTTGGTTGGATGAAAAGGCTTGCGTGATGGAGAGTTTGTTAGCGTTTAAAAGGGCGGGTGCGGATGGGATTTTGACTTATTTTGCTATGGATGCAGCAAAGTGGTTAAGGAATTGACTTGAAACCATTAAGTTGGGCTCTACTACCGCACATCATCAACTTGGTAATTTTATAGTTGATTTTCAGCATATAGAGAGTGCTATAAAAGTAGAAATGAGTTAGTACATTCAAAATACATGAACTGGCTTAATGTCGATGGTAAGGCTGGATTAATTAGAGAAAACTCAAAGCTGAAAGGCATTGCGCCGCATGTAAGTCGTCACTCGCGCGCGACTGGCGAGTTACTTTCTTTTGCTTGCCCAAAAAAAGTAACCAAAATCAGCGCAATCTCAGGCGCGTTAGTAGGGGATTTTGGGTCACCTCCGTCATTCCCGTTTGCACGGGAATGACGGTTTTAAGATTGGGTATTTTGTATAAAAATTGATGCAAAAATAATGTTCAAAATAGACTTTTTTAGCCTCATCTTATTTCGATGCTCTGGAAGCCGCATGCAGACTGGCTCGCAGAGGCATAAATTTTTGTCGTACAAATAATGCGTTACAGCGCATATATTCTACGGGCATGACGCTTGCCGTTACTCGGGCAATTTTTGACTTATTTTTACGTGTTTGAAATAAGGTTTTTTACAGCGTTAATGTCAGCTCGATCTGCATTGCTGCCATCGGCGGCGCGTTTGGTGGGTTGTCTTATTTCATCCACTTCAAATACGCTCAGTTTGATGATACCTGTTTCCATTTCTAATGAAAAAACAGGCACTTTTTTGCGCGCATCGCCTTTTTTGTCGCGTTTGCCGTCGTTCATCATACGGTAAGACTTTTCGTTAGTTTCAAACGGAATATCTTGGTTCAATAAAAACATTTCGACTTCTTTAAGGCTGTCGGCAAATAGATGAATATGTGTTTCAGTACCTAAGCCCGCCGTGCCATCGAGCACTGCACCTGTTAAGTAGGGGTTAAAACGTTCCATTAACTGCATGGTGAAGAGTGCGTTTTTACGCAAAGCGCGTAGGTTTTCGGGTTGTTCATCAGCTAAAAATAGTGCGTTGTAAATTTTTAGCGCTTCTTCAATCTCACTATTTGAGGGCAATGCGCTACTGTCAGTTGCGCCTAATTGTCGACCAGCTTTATTTTTAGCGTAGGCAAAGTCAGATACGCCATCTTCTGCCATCATGCGTGCGGCAGTTTGCGCAATCTGCTGGCGTAATTGCTGTAAATTTGCTTTTGCCATATGTTTTTTTAGTGTTAATGACCACCAAGAATCTTCCAAGCCGCTTTTTGTGGGTCAGAAAAAGCTTCTGATTGAGCTTTTTCAGCAGGTTTTGTTACGGTATTAGGTTTTGGTTCATCATTTAATTTTGTATTATTATTGATAGGTTTTGCGGTATTCGTCGCTGGCACATTAGTTGCAGGAGGCGCTGGTGGCGTTAAAATAACATCAGGATGTAATATTTTTTGCGCCTGATCTTGAGCGGTTGGTGCGCCATTGGTAGGGGCTTCTGTATCGCTTGTTCCATCTATAAAAATGCCATTTTCATCCACTGAGTCGGTACTTGGCGCGTAATAAGGCGGTGGATTTTCATGATAAAAATATTCTGGAAATGACCCACCACGAGAGCCAGTAGCTGGGTCAATGTTGTAAACGTCTATTCCTTCAGGCTTAGGTAGAGGTTTTTCAGGCAAGCCTTTAAGTGCAACTGCCATGTATTTAATCCAGATGGGTAAAGCGGCTGCCCCGCCTGTTTCACCCTTGCCGAGCGGTTGAGGTTTGTCAAAGCCCACCCAAGCAATGGCCACCTGATTTGGGCTGTAACCTGTAAACCAAGCGTCGCGGTGGTCATTAGTGGTGCCAGTTTTACCCGCAATATCAGTGCGGTTGAGCGATAACGCTTTCACAGCAGTACCGTTTCGTACTACAGATTGCATGATTGAGTTCATGATAAAAGCATTGCGTGCATCAATGACCCTAGGCGCATTTTTGCCTGCTTGATCAAACTGTGTGGTCATGATGACCTTACCGTTGCTGTCGACGATTTTAGAAATGATATTTGGTTTAACAAGGTAGCCGCCATTGGCAAAGACCGCATACGCTTGTGCCATTTCCCACGGGGTGTCTGAGCCAGCACCAAGTGCTAGGGTGAGGTATGCAGGGTTATTTTTAGCTTGAAAGCCAAAACGGGTTAAATAGTCTTGCGCATATTTTGGGCCAATATCATTGATCACTTGAATGGCTACGGTGTTCACTGAGTGTGCAAGTGCTTTTCTGATGGTTGTTGGGCCAGCATAGGAGTTTTCATAATTTTTCGGCGTCCACTCACTGTCACCCGTTTGGCTAGAGGTAAATGTGAGCGGCTTGTCTTGCACAATGGTTGCGGGTGTATAACCTTTTTCTAATGCAGCGGAATAAATAAAAGGCTTTAAGCTTGAGCCTGGCTGACGATGGGCTTGCGTAACGTGGTTGAACTTACTGCGGTTAAAGTCAAAGCCGCCCACCAGCGCCCGAATAGCACCATTGTCTGGATCAAGTGCAATCAGCGCAGATTCAACTTGAGGTAGTTGAACCACTTTCCAATCAGTAGATTTGGCATCGTTCGTTGCGGTGCGGCTAACACGAATAATAGCGCCTGTGACCAGTTTACGTTTAGCAGAATCTTTTTCATGCAGTTGTTTTTCGACAAAAGATAAACCGCTCCCTGTAATTTCAATGTCTTCGCCAAATTTGGTATGAGCTTGTATTGATTTAGCAGTGACGTTGGTAATAATAGCTGGCACCATATTGCTATAAATCTCAAAGTCATCAAGCACAATATCCAGCGCATTTTTTTTATCAGAGGAGGGAAGATTATCAATATTAATCATAGCCTCTGGACCGCGGTAGCCGTGGCGCTTATCGTACTCCATTACGCCATCGCGCACAGCTAGGTTTGCGGCGACTTGGTTGGTTTTGCGGATCGTGGTATATACTTTTAGGCCGCTACTGTAAATGGCATCCTGATATTTATCGTATAAAGTATCTCGTACAATTTCGGCTACATAATCTGCTGATAAAGCATGCGATGTTTGTTGGGCCGATGCTTTAAAAATGAGCTGCTGATTTAGCGCCTCTTGGTAAGCATCTTCTTTTAACAGACCATAACGATACATGTCATGCAAAACCTCACGCTGACGGCTGATAGATCGCTTTGGGTTGATAAACGGATTATAGTTTGAAGGTGCCTTAGGTAAGCCAGCTAATAATGCCGCTTCTGCAGCAGTTAGCTTATTAAGAGGCTTGTCGTAATACGCTTGCGAGGCGGTTGCAAAACCGTATGCGCGTTGTCCCAAATAAATTTGATTAAGATAAAGCTCAAGAATTTTATCTTTACTTAAATTGCGTTCAATCTTAATGGCAAGTAAAGCTTCGTTAATTTTGGTAATAATGCCACGTTTACCATTGGGCGGTGTAAAAAAGTTTTTGGCCACTTGCATGGTGATTGTACTTGCACCTTCATGACCTTTGCCCGTGAGATTATTTCTAATAGCGCGCATAATGCCCGTAGTATCAACACCATTGTGTTGGTAAAAGCGGCGGTCTTCGATGGCGATAATAGCATTTTTCATCACCTGTGGAACGTCTTCAATTTTGACAAAGATTCTGCGCTCCTCACCAAACTCACCAATGAGAAAGCCATCTTCAGAATATACCTCTAACGGTAACTTAGGGTGGTAGTCAGTTAAAGCTTCTAGCGATGGAAGCGATGGGTAGATAATAGCCACTGCAATGACGGCGAGCGCGACCAAACTAAAAGCGCCGACAACAATCATCAACAAAACATATTGCCACCATCGTTTAAGTGCCATAGTGTATTTGAACAAATTCAACTTTAATTAAAGTGCCATTATAAATTGCGATATGGATTTTCTGCACATAAACAATAAAATTTATCATTTATATTGCTGTTATTTTGTGTCAAATTTGTAACAAAACATACAACAGTGTGATGAAGAAATTAAAAATTGCTTTACAGGGCTTAAAGTTGTTGTTAGCATTTAATGTAATTTGTTAGAAGTACACGTAACTTACTAAATTAGAGAGGGAATTTCGTTTTGAAATTCAACTTATTTGCAGAAAAAACACCACCGTTAATTGGTGTTGATATCAGTTCAACAGCGATTAAGATGGTGGAGCTGGCTGATAATGGTCGCGGTGGCTATAAACTTGAAGGTTATTCAATGGCTTCTTTACCAAAAGAAGCCATTGTTGATGGCAATGTAGGAGATCTTGAGAAAATAGTAGATGCTATGAAGCTAGCATGGAAACTGTTAGGCTCTCGTGAGAAGCGCGCGGCCTTGGCCTTGCCAGCCTCATCAGTCATCAGTAAAAAAGTGTTGATGAGTGCTGATTTGCGCGAAGAAGACATGGAAGTACAAGTAGAGTCAGAAGCAAATCAGTACATTCCTTTCTCATTAGATGAAGTGAATATTGACTTTCAGATTATCGGCCCAGCCCCAAATAACCCTGAAGAAGTTGAAGTTTTAATTGCTGCTGCACGAAAAGAAAAAATTGAAGACCGTGTTGCCTCAGCTGAAGGTGCGGGTCTTAAAGTAGCGGTTATGGATGTTGAAAACTATGCAACTGAAGCAGCCTACAGCTTAATGGCTAGCCAATTACCAAACTCTGGTCGTGAGCAAACAGTCATGATTATCGATATTGGTGCTAATTTTATGCATGTTAATGTATTGAATGATAATAAATCTGTTTATATGCGCGAACAAAATTTTGGTGGCGGACAGTTGACGCAAGAGATTCAGCGTCGTTTTGGTTTGTCAGTAGAAGAGTCAGAAATTGCTAAACGTAAAGGTGGCTTGCCAGAAAGTTATGAAAGTGAAGTGTTGCAGCCATTTGTGCAATTGCTGACCACTGAGGTGGCTAGAGCGTTGCAGTTTTTCACCAGCTCAACACAATTTAATAAGGTACATAATATAGTACTTGCAGGCGGATGCGCGGCAATTCCTTCGATTGATGTGATGGTGCAAGAACGTACGCAAGTACATACGGTCGTCGCAAATCCTTTTCATGGAATGACAATCAATAGTAAGCTCAAAAAGCAGCAAGTAGATATTGATGCACCTGCTATGTTAATTGCGTGTGGGCTTGCAATGCGAGGGTTAGCAATATGATACGCGTTAATTTACTACCGCATCGTCAAACTAAGCGCGCAGCACGTCAACGAGAATTTGGCCTCATGTCCATGTTTTCGGTTATTGCAGCGGCCACTTTGGTCTTTTTGGGTAATTCATACATCAATAATCGTATAGAAGCTCAAGCGGAGCGAAATGCGCGGCTAGATACGGCAATTAGTTCTTTAGATAAAGAAATTGCAGATATTAAAGACTTAAAAGACCAAATTAACATCATGCTAGAGCGCAAACAAGTGGTTGAGAATTTACAAACTAATCGCAGTCAATCTGTGATTTTGTTAGATGAAGTTAGCAGGCAGTTGCCAGAAGGTGTGTATTTAAGAAGCATTAAACAGCAAGGTAAATCGATTACATTAGAAGGCGTGGCAGACACTAACTCGCGTGTGGCAACATTAGTCCGCAATTTTTCCACTTCAAATTGGATGGAATCGCCTAGTTTGGTCGAAATCAGGGCTGAAAATAATGCTAAATCAAAACAAAATGCATTTACATTAGGGGTCAGTATTAAGCCACCTAAAGCTGAAGAGGCGGATGCAGCAAAAGCGAATGATGTGACAAAGGTAGGGGGAGCATCATGAAACTAGATGATTTTAAAAATATAGATTTTAAGACGGCTGGCAGCTTGCCAGCACCTGTTAAAGTTGTCTTGTTACTATTGCTTTTTTTGCTACTTTTTGGATTAGGTTATTGGTATTTCTGGACAGAGGCTTTTAATACCTTAGATCAGTCAAAATCAAAAGAAGAGGAGTTGCGTAAAGTGTTTTTAGATAAAAAAGCACAAGCAGTTAATTTGGATGAATACAAACAACAAATGGTTGAAATTGAAAAAACCTTTGGTGCGCTGCTTAAGCAATTACCTGATAAGTCACAAATGGATGGTTTGTTGACAGATATTAACCAAGCTGGACTTGCACGCGGATTAGAGTTTGATTTATTTAAACCAGGCGCTGAAACACAAACAGAGTTTTATGCTGAAGTGCCTATCGCAATAAGAGTACAAGGTGATTATCACGATTTAGGCGCTTTTGCGACTGATATATCTAAGCTTTCTCGTATCGTTACGCTAAGTGATATTACGATTACTAGCGCACCAAGCAAAGATGGTAAAGCTTCAGACGCAAAACTCGTGATGGAAGCAACGGCTAAAACTTATCGCTATTTAGATAGTGATGAAGTGGCCGCTAAGAAGAAAGCAGCATCACCTCAGAAAGGTTGATTAAACAAGTGAATATTAGTATAAAACAAAAATATATTTCTGGCATTTGGTTAAAAGGGACTTTAATTTGCCTAAGTAGCCTCTTATTGGTTGCCTGCAACAATGATCAAGGCGATGATTTAGACGCATTTATAAAAAATGCTGGCACGGATATGCAAGTGAAAATTAAACCGCTGCCAGAAGTAAAACCTTATTTAGCCTTACAATATAATGCAGATCATTCGCTCAATGATCCGTTTAAACCACGTAAGGCAACCACTAAAGCCTCAGGCGTTTTACCAAATCTTAACCGTGCTAAAGAGGCTTTGGAGGCTTATCCGCTTGAAAGCATAGAGTACGTTGGTCTTTTAGCAAAAGGTAATTTGATTTATGCGCTACTTAAAACCCCTGATAATGGAATTCAGCAGGTTAAAGTTGGCAATTTTGTTGGGCAGAATTACGGCATGATTACTAAGATAAATGAAAATGAATTGTCTTTAAAAGAAATTGTGCAAGATGATATCTCTGGTGATTGGGTTGAGCGCATGACAACCTTGGCGTTGCAAGAATAAGCAGTTTAGCTCAGTTACAGTTCCAATTTTAAGAATAAAAGTTTAAGTGTTTAGGGTGAAATAATGAAAATACAATGGCTATCAAAAACTTTACATACATGCCTGTTCATTGGGTTAATGATGTTGATCAATGCGGCTCATGCTGAAAATCAAGCGGGGCTAACTAATAAAATCACCAATGTTGATTTTTCCAGCTTACCAGGGGGGCGAGTGGTTGTCCGCATTAAAACTCAAGAACCGCTAGCGAATCCTCCCGCTGGATTTTCTTTAACTAATCCTGCACGTATTGCGCTGGACTTCCCCAAAGTTGCTAGCGGTATTGCACAAAATAATATTGAAGCAGGGCAAGGGGCGCTTAAAAATATCACAATGGTTAAAATTAAAGATCGTACACGTATGGTTTTAAATTTAGCTAAAAACGTTGGTTATGAAACGGCGCTTGAAGGTAACGAAGTTAAGGTGACTTTGCAGGCGAATGAAGCTAGCACAGGCAACCAAGTGGAAACAAAATTTGCAGAAGCAACCTTAGGCGCGCAGCAAAATGCATTAAAAAATGTCGATTTTGCTAGAGGCAAAAATGGTGAAGGCCGGATTATTGTCGATTTATCTGATCCTAATACTGGCATTAATATTAAAGAAAAAGGCAAAACAATTGTCGTAGATTTCACAAACACTGCAGTGCCTGAAAAGCTACAACGTCGTTTGAATGTCACTAACTTTAATACGCCAGTAGTTTATGTAGATACCACTAAACAAGGAAATAATGCCCGTTTGGTGATTGAGCCTAAGGGCAATTGGGAGCATTCGGCTTATCAAACAGATAAAAAATTCATTATTGATGTACGCCAAGTGGTTGAGGATCCTAATAAATTAGTCAGAGGAAGTAAACCTGGCTATTCAGGTGAAAAATTATCACTTAATTTTCAAAATATTGAAGTACGTTCTGTGTTGCAAGTGATTGCAGATTTTACAGGCCTGAATATTATTACCAGTGATACAGTATCAGGTAATTTGACTTTACGCCTTAAAGATGTGCCTTGGGACCAAGCCTTAGATATTATTACGCAAAGCAAGGGCTTGGCGATGCGTAAAACGGGCAATGTGATATTAATTGCACCTGCCGAAGAAGTCAGCGCAAAAGAAAAACAAGCGCTTGAAGCAAGTCAGCAAATAGATGATTTAGAGCCATTGCGCACAGAGGTATATACGCTTAAATATATGAAAGCAGACGCCCTGAAAACAATATTGACTGATGCTAAACAAAAAATATTATCTAAGCGCGGTAGTGCGGTATTAGACCCACGTACTAACACGGTTTTTGTACAAGATACGCCTAGATACTTAGAACAAGTACAATCCATCATCAATAAGACCGATATCCCAGTTAAGCAGGTGATGATTGAGTCTCGCATTGTGATAGCCGACGATAAATTTGGTAAAAGTTTAGGCGCAAGATTTGGTGTCAATAAACTCAATGGTACTGGTGATAATAGGTATGCTATTGGTAGCAATGTGGATAGCACCTCTCAAATTGGAGTTGCAGGCGGCGTAGTTAGCCAAGGCTTACAATCTAATTTGCCAGTTGCAGGGGCTTTAGGTCAGTTTGCCCTGAGTATATTTAGATTGCCTGCAGGGTTAATTTTAAACTTAGAGTTGTCAGCCATGGAAACGGATCATCGTGGTAAGATTGTTTCAAGCCCACGGGTGACTACCGCAAATCAGCACCAAGCTAGGGTGGCGCAAGGTGTTGAAATACCATATAAAGAAGCATCAAGTAGTGGTGCAGCTACTGTTTCTTTCAAAAAGGCTGAACTGAGTTTAGAAGTGACGCCTCAAATAACTCCTGATGATAAAGTGATCATGGATTTAGAAGTGAGAAAAGACAGCCGTGGCGAGGCAACTGACGCAGGTCCAGCCATCAATACACAAAGCGTGCAAACACAAGTGTTGGTGGCTAATGGTGAAACGGCGGTATTGGGCGGTATCTTTGAGCAAAATCAACGTAATGACGTAGATAAAGTGCCGTTCTTTGGTGATATACCAGTGATGGGTAATCTATTTAAACGTAGAGCTACCATTGAAGATAAAACAGAATTGCTCATTTTTGTAACACCAAAAATTATGGACGAAAGTTTAAGTTTGCGCTAATTTAAGCAATACCTGACAAAACGCTTTTATTGACTTAAAATGCCCATCTTCAATTGATGGGCATTTTTCTTTAATTAAGATGTTGATATTTGGCGGTTTAAGTTGAAAAATATTTTTTTTATTGGTTTAATGGGTGCTGGTAAAACTACTATTGGTCGCTTAATTGCCAAGCAATTGGGCATGACCTTTTATGATTCTGATCATGAGATTGAACGTAAAACAGGCGTAAAAATTCCACTGATATTTGAGCTAGAAGGTGAAGCTGGTTTTCGTAAGCGTGAAGCCGCGATTTTAGAAGAGTTATGTCAGCTTGAAAATGTCGTTATTGCCACAGGTGGTGGAGCGGTATTATTACCTGAAAATCGCGCCTTGTTAAAGCGTCATGGCAAGGTCATCTATTTACGCGGAAGCGTACATGACTTATGGCTAAGAACCCGATACGACAAGTCTCGCCCTTTATTGCAAGGTGGCAATATGAAACAAAAAATTGAAAAACTATATTTAGCGCGCGACCCGATTTATGCCGAGTTGGCGGACTGCGTTGTGAATACTGGCCCACAATCTGCTAATGACATCACACAATATATAGAGCAATTACTGTCCAATAAAAAAGATTAACAACAACTATGCAAACGCTAAACGTATCTCTGGCTGATAGAAGCTACCCCATTCATATAGGTAAAGGGCTGTTAACTAATGTAGATTTGTTGTTACCACATTTAAAGCGCAAAAGTGTTGCCATCGTCACAAACACAACTGTAGCGCCTTTGTATTTAGATCAGCTCTCAAAAGCTTTACAAGTGTGTGATGTTAAAGTCATTTCTATCATACTGCCCGATGGTGAAGCCTATAAAAATACTGAAACACTCAATAAAATCTATGATGCCTTATTGCAAAATCGTTGTGAGCGTAGCACAACCTTAATAGCACTTGGTGGAGGGGTTATAGGGGATTTAACAGGTTATGCCGCAGCTACTTATTTGCGCGGCGTGCCCTTTATACAGATACCCACTACCTTACTTTCACAAGTAGATTCATCAGTGGGCGGTAAAACAGGCATTAACCACCCCATGGGTAAAAATATGATTGGTGCTTTTTATCAACCCCAAGTAGTTTTGGCAGATATAGAAACATTAGTAACCTTACCACAACGCGAATTTTCGGCTGGCGTAGCTGAGGTTATTAAATATGGCTTAATTCGCGATGCGGATTTTTTTGATTGGTTAGAAACCAATATGTCAGCCTTAATGGCATTAGATGAGGCCGTTTTAAGCTACGCAATTTATCGCTCATGCCAAAATAAAGCAGAGGTTGTTGCGCGTGATGAGCATGAAAATGGTGAGCGAGCCCTGCTAAATTTAGGCCATACTTTTGGGCATGCGATTGAAAATGCCATGGGTTATGGGGTTTGGCTGCATGGTGAGGCTGTTGCCGCGGGCACGATGATGGCGGCTACATTATCGCAAAAAATGGGCTGGTTAAAAAATCAAGATTTGCAGCGTATGCATGCCATATTTGCCGCAGCTAAATTACCGATAGAGGCACCAAAATTGGGCGCAGATCGATATTTAGAGTTAATGCAACTAGATAAAAAAGTGGCGGATGGGAAAATTAGATTAATCCTGCAACAAGGCATTGGTCAATCGATTATTACTAGCGATTATGATGCTAAGGCGCTTAAAGAAACCCTAGACTTATAATGCACACTACAAGCTAAAATATGAACACACTAGCACTCTACGCAGCCAACCCAAACCAATCCATCGGCCGCCAATATGCAGAAGAAGCCTCTGCGCCGAGAAATGCTTTTCAGCGCGACCGCGACCGCATTATTCACTCCACCGCTTTTCGCCGGCTAGAATATAAAACGCAGGTATTTGTTAACCATGAGGGTGATTTATTTCGCACACGATTAACGCATAGTTTAGAAGTCGCGCAACTGGCACGTGGTATTGCGCGAACCTTAAATTTACATGAAGATTTAACAGAAGCCATCGCGCTGGCGCATGATTTAGGCCACACGCCTTTTGGCCATGCTGGGCAAGATGCACTGAATGCTTGCATGAAAGCGCATGGCGGGTTTGAGCATAATTTACAGTCTTTACGTGTTGTAGAAAAACTAGAGTTGCGTTATGCAGATTTTGATGGCTTAAACTTAACGTTTGAAACGCGCGAAGGCATTTTAAAACACTGCTCAATCGCCAATGCAAAGCTCTTAGGCGATGTTGGTCAACGGTTTATAGATAAAACCAGCCCTAGCCTAGAAGCGCAGTTGACCAATTTTGCCGATGAAATTGCCTACAACAATCATGATGTAGATGATGGATTGCGTTCAGGTTTAATTTCGATAGAGCAGCTAGAAAAAGTTGAGCTTTTTGCTATTAATTTAGAGTTAGTAAAAAAAACACATCCAAAATTAGAGCAAAGACGGCTTATACATGAAACAATACGCCGTATGATTAATACGCTAGTGCTAGATTTATGCGAGCAAAGCGCACTGAACATTGCGCAACATCAGCCGCAAAATATCGCAGATATCCGTAAACTGCCACATCTCATTAGCTTTAGTAAAGAAATTGCCGCGCAAAATCTTAAGCTTAAACAATTTTTACGGCAAAATTTATATCATCATTATTTGGTTAATCGTATGAGCGCCAAGGCGACCAAAATTGTGCAAGAACTGTTTTATTGTTTTTATGAAAACACGACCTTATTGCCAGATGAGTTTCAAGTTTATGCTGCCACTAACAAAGCCCGCGCTGTCGCAGATTATATTGCGGGCATGACAGACCGATTTGCCATACGTGAATACCGCCGAATATTTAGCGTAGAAGAATATTTATGATTTTGTAGGAGCGATCTTTAGATCGCGAAAGATTTGGAGATCGCGAAAGCGATGTGCATATAACAACCATTGCCTTCGCGATCTGAAGATCGCTCCTACCACTTCTCCTACCAATAGAATTTATGTTTTTTTTTGATAAAATAACAGCATGCGCCAACATCAAGAAAATCTTCGAATTGGCAGATACTCACAACAAAACCAAACCTATCACATCACCTTTACCACAAAAAATCGTTTGCCAATTTATGCGGACTTTACAAAAGCCAGAGTGCTCATCAGTGTGCTTAAACAATCTGACCAGTTATCACAAACCCATACATTAGCGTTTGCTGTTATGCCAGATCACATTCATTGGCTTTTTCAATTAGTAGGCACGCAATCGTTATCCAATATTATTAAAAGCGTAAAATCAAAAGCCACAGTTCAACTAGGTTCACCTCTATGGCAAGCAGGCTATTACGACCACGCCATCAGAAAAGATGAAGATATACAAGCCATCGCTCGCTACATTATTGCAAACCCCATTCGAGCAGGATTAGTCAAAAAGGTCGGAGATTACCCACATTGGGATGCAGTTTGGCTATTAAGGTAGCAGCAATCAGTAAAGGCATCTTTAGAACGAACGGTAGGAGCGATCTTTAGATCGCGAAAGCTTTCTTGCGAAAGCAATATGCATATAACAGCCATCGCATTCGCGATCTGAAGATCGCTCCTACACTACTGGCTAGTATGTTGCACTTAAGCAACAAAATGGGCTAAATGTAAATAACTGTGGTGAAAAGTTGATTTATTGATTGTCCCTAGCTTAGGGTTTAGGCATACTCTCATACACATTCTTAATGAAACAGCAATATTTTAAGTTTGATACTTTAAAGTAAGGCGATGTGGCATTAAGAGAGTTTAGAAGCTCACTTGCTGTGTAAAATGTTAGAGATAGCAAATTGTACGGTGAGATAATTTTAGTGGTAAGACTCAAGAAGTATAATTAGTCAATATAACTATATAAGCAATAACCTTTTAGGAGATTTACATGAATAACACAATTAAATTAGCAGTTGCTTCAGCTTTATTAGCTGCTGCTTCAAGCGCAAACGCTGGCATTATGATCCCAGCAGGTGATTGGACTTTAGACATCGGTGGTATTGTTAATGCATACTACACTAGCACAAGTTTTAGCGGTACTGCTGGTACAGCTCCGTTGGGTTTAGGTAACGGTGCTGGAAATACCTCAAGCAATATTACCACTGGTTTGCTACCAAACTATTTATCAGTTTCTGGTAAAACACGTCAAAACGATTTAGATGTTGGTTTCACCATCAGCCTTAACCCAGGTTCTTCAACTACACAAGGTGGTGGTCAATCAGCAACACAAGAAAACCGTCAAGCATTCTTAACAGTGGGTGATGCTTCATGGGGTTCTGTTAAATTTGGTAAAGATTTAGGTATTTTTGCTTCAGATGCTATTTTGAATGACATGACATTGCTAGGTGTTGGCTCAGGTGCTGGTTCATTAGCTGGTAACACAACAACATTAGGCCGTATCGGTACAGGCTATGTGTATGCTGATTGGAAATCACAAATTGCTTACACATCACCAAACTGGAATGGTTTTGCCTTTACAGCAGGTGTAACACAATCTTGGGATGCCGTTTCTTCATTAGGTGGTGTCAATAGTACAGGTACTACAAACCGTGGTGGTGCACAACCAGCCTTTGAAGGTAAAGCTTCTTACACATTTGCAGACGTTAATGGCAGCGGTGTAGGCGGTAAAGTATGGGTTTCTGGTATTACACAAAAAGTGGCAGGTTTAAATGACCGTGCTGAAGCCATTGATGTTGGTGCTAACGTCAACATGGCTGGTTTTGGTTTAACTGGCTACTACTACACTGGTAGCGGTATTGGCCAAACATTCCAATTGTTTGATGGCTTTGATGCGTCAGGCAAATCACGTGATTCAGATGGCTACTATGTTCAAGGTACATACACTATTCCAACGGTAGGCACTAAAATTGGTGTTAGCTGGGGTGAGTCTAACTTAGATGCTAACGGTGCAGCTGACTTGTTAGGTGATGTGACAGACCAAATGTGGACTGTTGGTGCTTATCACCCATTAACAAAACACTTGAACTTGGTTGCTGAGTACTCAGAATCAAAACATGAAACTACAACAACTGATGGTAAAGCAAAAACGATCGCTTTAGGCGCTATCTTATTCTTCTAGTTTAATTACTGGCACTTGCCCGCTAGCGGGTGTAGAGCCAGTTATACGTTTACCCGTAGGCTGGCTTAGCCAGTTTAAATTAAAAGTAATAAACTAAAAACGGCAACTTCGGTTGCCGTTTTTTTATTTAAAAAGTTGTTACTTTAGCCGCGAAAATAACACTACATTATTTCGATGCTCTGGAAGCCGCATGGTAGGCCGCTTGCAGAGCATTATTTTTCTCTCGTAGGTTTAATGCGTAGTTTAAGGATAGCTAAAACCTATTTTTCAATGCCTAATTCTTGCATTTTTCTGGTGATGGTATTGCGCCCAATACCCAGTAAGTTAGCCGCTTCAATACGTCTGCCTTCAGTATGTTTTAAAGCTTGGGTAATTAATATACGTTCAACATCTTGTATGCGGATTTCCTGTATATTTTCTTCACCACGGTTAAGCGCATCGGTGACTTCTTTGGCTAATGCTTCTTGCCAAGAAGTGCCGCTGATTGCCTTAGCCGCATCGTCTTTAAGTTCTGGCGGTAAATCAGCAATATCAATATGTTGCCCAGGCGCCATTACTGTCAGCCAATGGCAAACATTTTCAAGCTGACGCACGTTGCCAGTCCAATTTGCTGCGCTTAAAAACTTAAGCGCAGCGGCAGAGGGTTGCTTGGCTTCAACGCCCAGCTCAGATGCGCTGTGATGCAAAAAGTGTTTTATGAGCAAGGGAATATCTTCTTGGCGCTCACGCAAAGCAGGTAATTTAAGGCGGATGACATTTAAGCGGTGAAACAAGTCTTCACGAAACAGGCCATTTTTAACACGTTCTTCAAGATTTTGATGGGTGGCGGCAATAATGCGCACATTGACTTTAACGGGTTGATGGCCGCCCACCCGATAAAATTGGCCCTCACTGAGTACGCGCAAAAGGCGTGTTTGTAAGTCAGCAGGCATATCGCCAATTTCATCTAAAAAAAGCGTACCAGTATCAGCTTGCTCAAAGCGTCCACGCCTAGCGGTTTGCGCGCCTGTAAAAGCGCCACGTTCATGTCCAAAGAGTTCAGACTCTAATAAGTCTTTAGGAATCGCAGCCGTGTTAATGGCAACAAAGGGGTTGCTACCTCTTGGGCTATGGCGATGCAGGGCGCGTGCTACCAGCTCTTTACCGCTGCCAGATTCACCATTGATTAGCACAGTAGCATGCGAGCGGCTTAAGCGGCCGATGGCGCGAAAAACCTCTTGCATGGCAGGTGCTTGGCCAATGATTTCAGTGGTTGCTTCAAGCGTCACGGCTTCGGTATATTTTCTGTTGCTTTCTGCTACTGCTCGCTTAATCACATCAATGGCTTGCTCAACATCAAATGGTTTTGCAAGGTACTCAAATGCACCGCCTTGAAAAGCCGATACTGCGCTTTCTAAATCAGAATAGGCCGTCATAATGATGACAGGGATATCAGGATATTTTTGCTTAATTTGCGCTAAAAACGCTAAGCCTGAGCCGTTGGGCATGCGGATGTCGCTCACTACCACTTGTGGTTGCTCTCGCTCTAAAGCCATTAATGCTTCGGCAATGCCACTAAAGGATTTAAAGGCTAAGTCGGTGCGTGCTAATGCTTTTTCAAATACCCAGCGAATTGATTTGTCATCGTCAATAATCCAGATTGGTTTCATCTTGTTCTCTTATACTTAAGTCAAAAAAATAACTGTAGGAGCGATCTTTAGATCGCGATGGCTTATTCGCCATTGCTTTCGCGATCTAAAGATCGCTCCTACATGAGTTATTGCGCATTAATAATGGGCTTAACGGCCGATGTTTCTATCGGCAATAAAATAGTAAAGCAAGTATTGCCTGCGGTACTTTCACATTCAACCATACCGTGATGTTGCGTAATAAAAGTCTGCGCCAGTGTTAAACCTAGCCCAGTGCCGCCCTCTGTGCCTGAAACTAACGGGTAGAAAATACGATCTAAAATTTCTGCTGAAATGCCAGGGCCGTTATCAGTGATTTCTAATTTAATGGCAACACGATAGCGCTTTCGTACTAATGTGACTTGGCGTTCTGCACGGGTTCTAAAGGTGATTTTGCTATTACTGGTATTATGCGCTTGCATGGCTTGTACTGCGTTGCGCGCTATGTTTAATACGGCTTGAATGAGTTTTTCACGGTCGCCAATGAGCTCAGGCAGGCTTAAATCATAATCGCGCTGAATCAAAATAGATTTAGGCGACTCAGCTAACAATAAGCTTCGTACACGTTCGAGTACTTCATGAATATTGGTGTGGGCATAGGTTGGGGTGCGGTGCGGAATCAGCAGCCTGTCCATCAGTGAGTGCAGGCGATCAGCCTCTTTAATAATCACTTGCGTGTATTCTCGTAAACTTGGCGAAGGTAACTCATACTCAAGTAGTTGCGCGGCACCGCGTAAGCCCCCCAGAGGATTGCGTATTTCATGTGCTAGATTACGTAGCAACTCAGCATTGGCTTGCTGTTGTATCAGCATGCGTTCTTCACGCGCGATGCGAAGTTGTGCATCCATTTGTTGAAACTCAAGAATTAAATCGGCATTGGGCGAATCAATGGGCGTTGCCGTGCAAGTGACGGAAAATGCATGGTGTTTGTTTGTTGAAATCGTGAATTCATGCTCACGAAATGGGCTTTGCTGCGTGGTGGCGTTGTGAATTGCTAACCTCAAAACTTCGCAATCTGGAAACACCTCTGAAAGTAGTTTGCCTACTACTTGCGTTGCGCTAAAAGCAAAAATAATTTCCGCAGCAGGGTTGATATACAGCACATAACTGCTTTTATCTAATAAAAAGATAGCAGTCGCAAGGTGCTCTAGGCCAGAAAAGTAGTTGGGCGTTGTTTGAACCATATAAATTTAACCATATAAATTGAGCCAAATAGCAATAACCATTAAATTTTTTTGGCGTGTATTTATCAATGATGATACGCTGTTTAAGCAAAAAAGAGACCAACTTTAAGGTTGGTCTCTTTTGATTTATAAAGCTTATAGGCTAGAGGTTAAGTTTTGCTTATTTCAGGCCATCTATTTCTTTTTGCAAAAGCTTAATGTTGTTTTCATGACCATCCACATCGGCTTGTAGATTTTTCATTTTTTCATTAAATTTAGCCATATTGCGATAAGTTTTGCCATCGGCCTGATGCGCGATCTCAGGGTTGGCCTCACCTTCAGCATAGGCTTTTTTGGCTTGCTCTAACGCCGTTTTTTCAGCATCGAGTTCATTTTGTAAAATATCTTGACGCTTACCATCACGATTAGCTTGGGTTTCTTTATCTACTTTAGGAAAGCTGCTTGGCGTGGCGGTTTTACGGTTAGCGCCTGTATTTTTTTTATTGCTAGTGGGACGCTCATTTTTAATCACATTGGCATCAGGGTCTATATCTAATCTTACCCCTCCTTTTGATTTAATATTGGTATAGGTAACGCTGCCATCAGCATCAACCTGCTTGTATATTTCCGCTAATGCAGACATAGAAAATGCAGTAGATATGACCGTCAGTATATAGAGATATTTTTTCATGTGTCTAGTTTAGTAGAGTTGATAAGTTTTGGCAATAATGAAGTGTAACGTATTGTTTTAGCGTGCAGTTGACATGGCAAATATAAAATAAAAATGGGCAGAAGACTGCCCATTTTTAAGCTTACTTAAACCTAAACTTCATTTAGCATGAGTAATACAACCCAAACTCTACTGGGTGCGGTGTAATGCGCAATTTGTTCACTTCTTCCATTTTTAATGCGATGTAGGCATCAATCCAGTCATGTGTGAAGACGCCACCTTTGGTTAAAAACTCACGGTCAGCATCTAAAGCCGCTAGCGCTTCTTCTAATGAAGCGCATACCGTTGGAATCTTCGCATCTTCTTCAGGAGGTAAATGGTATAAGTCTTTAGTGGCAGGTTCGCCTGGGTGAATTTTGTTTTGTACGCCATCTAAACCCGCCATAAGCAATGCTGAAAAAGCCAAGTATGGGTTGGCGATAGGGTCTGGAAAACGCGCTTCAACACGACGAGATTTTTCACTGTGTACAAATGGAATGCGAATAGCAGCTGAACGGTTTTTAGCTGAGTAGGCTAATTTAACGGGCGCTTCAAAGTGTGGCACTAAGCGCTTGTACGAGTTTGTGCCTGGGTTGGTAATCGCATTCAACGCTTTAGCATGTTTAATAATGCCGCCGATGTAGTAAAGCGCGAATTCACTCAAGCCAGCGTAACCGTTACCCGCAAATAAGTTTTTGCCATCTTTCCAAATCGATTGGTGTACGTGCATACCAGAGCCGTTATCACCGGCAAATGGTTTTGGCATGAATGTGGCCGTTTTACCATAAGCGTGCGCAGTGTTTAAAATCACGTATTTTTGAATTTGAGTCCAGTCAGCGCGCTGGGTTAGCGTGCTGAATCTAGTGCCAATTTCACATTGGCCAGCCGTGGCTACCTCATGGTGGTGTACTTCTACAGGGACGCCCATCGCCTCAAGCGTCATACACATGGCTGAGCGAATATCATGCAATGAATCGACGGGTGGCACTGGAAAATAGCCACCTTTAACGCCTGGGCGATGCCCAGTATTGCCGCCTTCAAATTTCTCATTTGAAGCCCATGCACCTTCTTCAGAATTAATGCGTACTGAGCATCCGCTCATGGCTACATCCCATTGAACGCTGTCAAAAATGAAGAATTCTGGCTCTGGTCCAAAGTAAGCGGTGTCACCTAAACCAGTAGATTTCAAGTAAGCTTCAGCACGTTTACCCAAGCTACGAGGGTCACGGTCGTAACCTTTACCATCGGTTGGGTCAACCACGTCGCAGGTCAAAATTAGGGTTGGTTCGTCCATGAAGGGGTCAATGTTGGCTGTTGATGCATCGGGCATTAACTGCATATCAGAGGCTTGAATGCCTTTCCAGCCAGCAAATGAAGAGCCGTCAAAAGCGTGACCTTCAGTAAATTTTTCTTCGTTAAAATGTGAAACGGGTACAGTCACGTGATGTTCTTTACCGCGTGTATCTGTGAGGCGAAAATCTACAAACTTGATGTCATTGTCTTTGACCATCTTCATTACTTTTGCAACGGACATGAATGTCTCCTAGAGCGATTAGAGGATTAACTTGGTTAAATGTATAAAAAAACAGACTAAATTCTTAATTCGTAATGATAGCAGGAAGTATGCCAGTAAAAAAATAGTAAAATACGCGGTAAGCGCGATATAGTGGAAAATAGGTGAATTTAATAGGCACATCTTCAGTGCATGTTGCTTAAAAATGCACCAATATAATGCGCCTTGTTTTTGATGTAGAACCCCCCATATTTACAGATATACTTTCAGCACACTTAATTGAGGTTAATCAACATGAGCCAAGAAAAAATTTTACTTCAGGCGCAACAGCGCGCATTGCAAAATCAGTTGCCATACGCGGGGGCATTAACCCCTCAAGAGGCCTTTGATGTTTTGCAAAATAATCCTACTGCGGTGTTGGTTGATGTACGCAGCCGTGCTGAATTAGAGCTTGTTGGCCGTGTGCCACAAGCCAAACATATTGAATGGGCTTTTTATCCTGGCATGGTGGCAAACCCTGACTTTGCAAATCAGCTACAAGCGCAAATTGAAGATGATTTAACGGTGATATTTATTTGCCGCACTGGGGGGCGTAGCCATAATGCGGCTGTATTAGCCAAACAGCTCGGCTATGACCATGCTTATAACTTGCTAGAGGGTTTTGAGGGCGATACAAACGAGCTTAGACAACGTATGACGATGAACGGTTGGAGATGCGCGGGTTTGCCCTGGACTAACTAACTGGTTGAATTAAATAGACGAAATTAAATAATGACAGATAAGCATGTAGCGCCTGTAAATGATATAGACCGCTACGCGGTCTTGGGAAATCCAATTGCGCATAGTAAATCGCCGCTTATTCATGCGGAATTTGCCAAACAAACCAAGCAAAATATGACGTATGAGGCAATTTTGGTGCCTTTAGACGGCTTTAAAGACACCTTGAGCAGATTGGTTGCCGAGGGATACAAAGGCGTGAATGTTACCGTGCCATTTAAGCTGGAGGCTCGCGCTTGTGTTGCGCCAATACGGCTCCACGGCGAGCTGAGTGAGCAACCAGTTAATACGATAAGCATTACACAAGATGCCGAAGTTGCAAGGGACACTATTTTTGGTGCTAACACTGATGGCATTGGTTTGTTGCGCGATATTACGCAAAATTTAGGTGTTAACCTAGCGGGCAAGCGCATACTTTTGCTTGGCGCTGGTGGCGCAGCGCAAGGCGTGTTATACCCTCTGCTTTCTAAAGCACCAGCATGTTTAGTGGTTGCAAATCGCAGTATCGAAAAAGCCAATGATTTGGTCGAACAAATAAAAAAAGTCAGACGTTATGAAAAAGCTCCTAAAAGTTTGCTGAAGTTATTAGTGAGTGGTGTTAAATCTACAGCACTTTATAAAAGTATTGAACTGGCTGCCTGCACCTATGAGCAGCTATCAAATCAGCAAGGCTTTGATATTATTGTTAATGCCACCTCTGCGGGTTTGACAGATACTGCACTGCCACTACCAAACCATATTTTTGCGCCAAACTGTTTAGCTTATGACATGGTGTATGGTCGTGAAACGCCCTTTATGGCACAAGCACGCGCTGCGGGTGCTCAAGTGGCGGATGGCCTCGGCATGTTAGTAGAGCAAGCGGCTGAGGCATTTTATATATGGCGCGGTGTGCGTCCACAAACGTCGCCTGTCATTGCAATGATAAGAGCGCTATAAATGCGTCGTTGGTTGTTTAATAGCCACCCGAATGCGCAGCGATTAACTTTTAAAGGGTTTTTTGTTCGTTTCATCGTTGTTATTTTGACTTGGATTTTGCTCTACCAGCTTTGGATTTTTTTGCATATTTGCTGGTGGGTGAATCATAATCCAAGCTCAAGCGCCTTTATGGAAGATCGCTTAGCGATTATTCAAGAGACTAAACCTGATGCGGAACTCAAGTATAAATGGGTGAATTATGACCAAATTTCGAGTAACCTTAAACGCGCAGTGATTGCTAGTGAAGATGCTAAATTTATTGACCACGAAGGTGTAGATTGGGAAGCGATTCAAGCTGCGTACGCAAAAAATTTAAAAAAAGGAAAAATTGTCAGTGGCGGTTCAACCATCAGCCAGCAATTGGCAAAAAATCTATTTTTATCTAGTAAGCGCACCCCGTGGCGTAAAGCGCAAGAGTTAGTCATCACTTATATGTTAGAGGCGGTATTGGATAAAAGACGTATTTTTGAAATTTACTTGAATATCATCGAATGGGGAGATGGTGTTTTTGGTGCCGAGGCTGCCGCTAAACATTATTTTAAAGCCAGTGCCGCTAAGCTTAATGGTCAACAAGCGGCTAGATTGGCCGTGATGATTCCTAACCCAAGATTTTACGATAAACATAAAAAAACCAGTTACTTAAGTAAACGCACCGCTGTGATACAAAGCCGTATGCGCTTTTCGGAGATTCCATAAATGGATTGGATCATGTTATTAGCCATGCTATTGGTCACCTTGGGTGTTGCGGGCACGTTGTTGCCAGTAATGCCAGGTGTGCCGATGGTATTTGCTGGGTTGTTAATGATTGCTTGGCAAGATAATTTTAGTAAAGTTAGTGTGCTGACCATGGTGGTGATTGGCGTGATTGCGCTCATCGCGTGGGCGGTTGATTTTGCTGCTTCTTTTATGACGGCAAAAAAGGTCGGTGCAAGTAAACAAGCGCTTTGGGGAACGGCTATTGGCGGCTTGGTTGGCTTATTTTTTGGTCTGCCTGGCATCATTTTTGGCCCAGCCATCGGGGCAGCAGCAGGTGAGCTATTAGCGCATCAAAATACTGGTCGCGCAACAACTGTTGGTATCGCGGCAGGCTTAGGTTTTGTTTTAGCGATGGTGGTAAAACTTATGCTGACATTGCTAATGCTAGGCATTTTTGCATTCGCTTATTACGCTTAGCTAGCTTTCAAATTTTGTATTAAAACATTCAATTTTACCCACGTATTTTAACGCATCTTATTTTGATGCCCTGGAAGCGGCCTAGTAGAAGGCTTCCAGCGGTGTTATTTTTTCTCGAGAGAATTTACATCAAAATACGACTATTTTTTTTCACTAAAAATAGCTACACTTTGGAAATATTTAAAAGTGATGGTAGCATCGCTTTTAAATATTTCCCCGTATAGCTATCAGTGTGTTTTGCGACAGTTTCTGGCGTACCAACCACCAGCACCGTGCCACCTCCATCGCCACCTTCTGGCCCCATGTCAATAATCCAATCTGCTGTTTTAATAACATCTAAATTATGCTCAATAATCACCATCGTATTGCCAGCGTCACGTAAGCGGTGAATCACATCGAGCAATAATTGAATATCCGCAAAGTGGAGCCCAGTCGTCGGTTCATCCAAAATATATAGTGTGCGGCCTGTATCGCGTTTGCTTAGCTCTAACGCAAGTTTCACACGTTGCGCTTCACCACCTGAGAGCGTAGTGGCGGATTGCCCAAGCGTAATATAACCGAGGCCAACATCGAGTAAAGTTTTTAGCTTACGGGCAATCACAGGTTGGGCGCTAAAGAAAGTGTGCGCTTGCTCTACCGTTAAGCCTAAAATTTGATGAATATTTTTGCCTTTAAACTGAATCTCTAAGGTTTCACGGTTATAACGTTGACCTTTGCATACATCGCAGGGCACATAAACATCTGGTAAAAAGTGCATTTCAACTCGTATCACACCATCGCCTTGGCAAGCCTCACAGCGGCCACCTTTCACGTTAAATGAGTATCTACCAGGCCCATAACCGCGTGCGCGGCTTTCAGGTACAGCGGCAAATAAGTCTCGTATGGGGGTAAATAAACCTGTGTAGGTCGCAGGGTTACTTCTAGGCGTGCGGCCAATTGGGCTTTGGTCAACATCTACCACTTTATCAAAAAAATCTAAACCTACAACGTCACCAAACGGCGAAGGCTCGGTATTGCTACCGTATAAATGTTGCGCAACGACACGGTAAAGCGTGTCGTTAATGAGCGTCGATTTTCCGCTACCAGAGACACCCGTCACGCAGGTCAACAGCCCAATAGGAATTTCTACAGAAACATTTTTTAAGTTATTGCCTGATGCATTATTGAGTTTAAGCCAGCGCGCGGGGTCGGGTTGTGTGCGGGCTTTTTTGTATTCAATTTGCTTTTTACCACTTAAATACTGCCCAGTGAGTGAGTTTTCATTGGCCTGTATTTGCGCTGGTGTACCTTCGGCGACAATTTGGCCACCATGTTCGCCCGCACCAGGGCCAATGTCTATGACATAATCTGCGTTCATAATGGCATCTTGGTCGTGCTCAACCACAATAACGCTATTACCAATATCGCGTAAACGTTTAAGTGTATCTAACAAGCGATCGTTATCGCGCTGATGTAAACCAATAGACGGTTCATCTAACACGTACATCACGCCCGTTAAACCGCTACCTATTTGTGAGGCAAGGCGAATACGTTGCGCTTCGCCACCCGAAAGTGTTTCAGCGGAACGAGAAAGCGATAGGTATTCTAAACCTACGTTGGTTAAAAATTTAAGTCGGTTACAAACTTCTTTAACGATTTTATCGGCAATGGCTAGTTTTGCGCCTTGTAACTCTATATTTTCAAAAAATGAGAGTGCTTGCTTAAGTGGCACTTCACAGACTTCATGAATATTTTTATTGCCAACTTTGACATGACGCGCTTCACGACGCAAACGCGTGCCAGCACAATCAGGGCAAGTGGTGCTGTTTATGTATTTTGCTAGCTCTTCGCGAACAGCGGCTGACTCACTTTCGTGATAGCGGCGCTGCAGATTTTTTAAAATGCCCTCAAAATCATGGCTACGTTGAAATACAACGCCACGATCACTTAAATAATTAAAGGCAATTTGTTCTTTGCCACTGCCATTTAAGATAATGTTTTGGATATTTTCAGGTAGTTGGTCAAATGGTTTTTCAATATCAAATTGATAGTGCGTCGCCAAGCTAGTCAGCATTTGAAAGTAAAATTGGTTACGCTTGTCCCAGCCTTTAATAGCACCGCTAGCAAGCGACATAAATGGAAATAATACGACGCGCTTTGGGTCAAAAAACGTCACATTGCCTAAGCCATCGCATTTTGGACATGCCCCCATTGGGTTGTTAAAGCTGAATAATCTAGGTTCTAATTCAGATAGTGAGTAATCGCAAACAGGGCATGAAAACTTAGCGGAAAATAGATGTTCTTGATCCGTGTCCATTTCAACGGCAATGGCTTTTCCATCCGCTAGTCTTAAAGCGGTTTCGAAAGATTCCGCAATGCGTTGCTTTAAGTCTTCTCGCACTTTAAGCCGATCAACCACCACATCAACACTGTGTTTGGTGGTTTTAGCAAGTTCTGGCAAAGCATCCATCTCATAAATTTTACCGTCAATGCGCAAGCGCACAAACCCTTGCGCCTTTAGCGTATCAAATAAATCAAGTTGCTCACCTTTGCGGTTAGAGACGACGGGAGCTAGGATCATCAGCTTGGTATCTTCAGGTAATTTCAGTGTGGCATCCACCATTTGGCTAACGGTTTGCGCTTCAAGTTTTATGCCATGCTCAGGGCATTCTGGGTCGCCCGCACGCGCATAAAGTAAGCGCAAGTAATCGTGAATTTCAGTGACTGTACCTACAGTAGAGCGTGGGTTATGCGAAGTGGATTTTTGCTCAATCGAAATCGCGGGTGATAATCCTTCAATTAAATCCACATCAGGCTTATCCATGCGAGCTAAAAATTGCCGCGCATAGGCTGAAAGACTCTCTACGTAGCGGCGTTGACCTTCAGCATATAAGGTGTCAAAAGCAAGTGAAGATTTTCCTGAGCCAGATAAACCTGTGACTACAATGAGCTGATTACGTGGAATATCTAGTG
Source organism: Methylophilaceae bacterium (assembly GCA_049662045.1). Classification (GTDB taxonomy): domain Bacteria; phylum Pseudomonadota; class Gammaproteobacteria; order Burkholderiales; family Methylophilaceae; genus Methylotenera. Next base: position 59,834 of record JBATAW010000031.1, read on the forward strand.
AAATGTTTTTTAAGTTATGGGTGCGGGCACCACGAATACGTATAAATTCCATGAGTCTTTTTTCTAAATTTTAAGCAACCTGTTAATATACCGCTTTTAGTAAAAAAATATCAAATACTTAATGGCAACTATAGAAAAAATGTCACCGCAAGAACGTAAAGCTAGCATAAGTTTGGCTTCAATTTACGGTTTGCGCATGCTGGGCATGTTTTTAATATTACCTATATTTGCCATTTATGCCACGCATTACGAAGGCGGCAATAATATTCAGCTGGTCGGCATGGCGCTTGGTGCTTATCCACTGGCTCAAGCGTTATTTCAGTTGCCGTATGGCATGGCATCAGACAGATTTGGCCGTAAAAATATTATTTATATTGGCTTGATTATGCTCATCGTTGGTAGCGTCATCGTGGCGCTCACTAATAATATCTATATCGTCATTTTAGGGCGTGCTATTCAAGGTGCTGGGGCTGTTTCTGCTGCAGTGACCGCTTTGCTGGCTGACCTAACACGAGAAGAACATCGCACAAAAGCGATGGCGCTGATAGGCTCAACCATTGGTGTTACCTTTGCTATTTCACTCGTTCTTGGCCCAGCCATTGCCCATTGGGTGGGTATTGCTGGCATTTTCTGGTTGACGGCAATATTGGCAGGTTTGGCTATGCTGGTCGTTAAATTTATGGTGCCAAACCCCTTAATTAGTAGCTTTCACTCTGATGCGAGCACCGCGCCAACTAAGCTAAAAGATGTATTAAAAAATGGGCAATTGCTGCGCCTAAATTATGGTATTTTTGCACTACATGCGTCACAAATGGCGATGTTTATTGTTGTGCCGTTTGCTATACAAAAAACAAGCCATTTAGATGTTAGCCACCATTGGCAGGTTTATTTGCCCATTTTAGTTGGCTCATTTATTTTAATGATTCCAGCCATTATCGTCGGCGAAAAGAAAAATCTTTTAAAACAAGTTTTTATTGGCGCGGTTGCTTTAATGCTGTTCGCACAACTTTGTTTTGCAGGGTTAATCACTAGTTTTTGGGGCGTCATTTTCTCATTATTTGCTTATTTTGTAGCATTTAATACGCTAGAAGCCTCACTGCCATCGCTTATTTCAAAGCTGGCTCCAGCCGCAGCAAAAGGCACGGCCATGGGAGTTTATAATACATCGCAATCTTTCGGGGCGGCTGTGGGTAGCTTGGTAGGTGGCTTTTTGTCACATCATTATGGCTTTTCAGCTGTATTTATATTTTGCGCTGCGCTGGTTGGTATTTGGCTAATGCTCACTTTTAGTATGAAAACACCCCCAGCAGTGCGTACAAAGATGTATCATTTAAACAATTTAAATGACGCGCAAGCGAAGTCAATTGCAGATGAAATTTCAACGATGGCAGGCGTATATGAGGCGGTTGCCATTGCCAGTGAAAACATGCTAATTGTCAAAGTAAGTAATCAGATTAGCGCAGAAAACCAGCTAGCACTTGAGAAAAGTATTTTAAAAATGATTGGGAGTAAATAATGGCATCAGTCAATAAAGTAATTTTAGTAGGCAATTTAGGGCGAGACCCAGAAGTACGTTTTATGCCCAACGGAGAGGCCGTTTGTAATTTTAGCATTGCAACTACTGATAGTTGGAAAGACAAATCAGGTGCAAAGCAAGAAAAAACCGAATGGCATAATATTGTGATGTACCGAAAACTAGCTGAAATTGCTGGTGAGTACCTTAAAAAAGGGCGCCCAGTTTATATCGAAGGTCGTTTGCAAACGCGCAAGTGGGAAAAAGATGGCGTAACGCGTTATAGCACTGAAATAATTGCAGATCAAATGCAAATGTTGGGCGGCAAAGA
>JBATAW010000032.1:0-8177 GCA_049662045.1 Methylophilaceae bacterium
CGAATGTTGCCTGGCCAAGGTGCAGAAATCATTAACTCTAGCGCATCTGGTGCAAAGCCGTTAATTTTTTTGTGATATTTTTTGTTTAAGTTGCTTAAAAAGTAATTGGCTAATAAAGGAATATCTTCACGTCGCGCCGCAAGCGATGGGATTTCTAAATTCACCACATTAATACGGTAATATAAATCTTCCCTAAAACGCTTTTCTTGCATTTCTTCAATCAGGTTTTTGTGTGTGGCACACAACACACGTACGTTGATGGCTAATTGTTGTGTTGCGCCCACTGGCCTAATCAACCGTTCTTGGAGTGCGCGTAGCAGCTTAGCTTGTATGCTCATTGGCATATCGCCAATTTCATCTAAAAACAGTGTGCCGCCATTGGCCGTTTGAAATAGGCCTTCATGATCACGCGTGGCACCCGTAAACGCGCCTTTTTTGTGGCCAAATAATTCCGATTCAAGCAAAGCTTCAGGAATTGCCGCGCAGTTAATTGCAACAAAAGGCTGCGCTTGGCGTGGGCTTGCATTGTGTATAGATTGCGCGAGTAACTCTTTGCCAGAACCACTTTCACCTTGAATGAGCACGCTAGCATCTGACACGGCCACAAGTTTGGCTTGCGCAAGCAGGCTTTGCATTTGTTGGCTACCACTAATAATGCTAGCACGCCAAGTTTCATCTTCATCCGTATGTTGTGCGTGGCTCGGTGCAACCTTAATCGCATTGGCAACTTGTTCAAGTAACACTTTGCTGTCAAACGGCTTAGTTAAAAAGCTAAATACCCCTTGCTGTGTGGCATGCACCGCTTCAGGGATAGAGCCATGCGCCGTAAGCAAAATAAAAGGTACTGTAGCATCGAGTTGTTGAATAGCCGTAAATAAAGCGAAACCATCCATCTCTGGCATGCGTAAATCACTAATCACTAAGCTAACGGGACGCATATTAAACTGGGAAAGGGCATGCTGCGCAGAGCTTGCGGTGATAACATCATACCCGCTTGCGCTCAGTCGCATTTCTAATAGCTTTAAAATATCGGCGTCATCATCAACCACTAATACCGTGTGTGCCATAAATAGAACCTTTATAATATATTTTATGAGGGTATTACGGGTCTTTTGGTAATGTTTAAACAGGCATCAGCCTCATTTTATAAGCCATATTGTCTCAACAACTGTGCTGCTTGTGACTAAGATTGCATCCAAAATAACGCATTTTCGGAGGATTGTATATGAACTTTTGAGTTGCACTATTTCTTTAAATCACGTTGACCCATTGTTTTTTCAATATTTTTAAGCTCGTTAATTTTTTGTTGTGCTGCCACTAGTTTTTGCTGTGTTACATCAAGCTTTTGTTGGTTCATATCAAATTTTTGCTGTAAGTTTTCTAATTTATTTTGCAGATTTTCATTTTTTTGCAAAATTACGTCTTGGCGCTTTTCGTCCTCACGGCTATTTTTACTAGCTTTGTTACTTGCAACCACATAATCAAACAGGATATGTGTAAAAGATAGCTGTGCATTATTTAAATTATTTTCTATTAATAAATTTTGCAATAAATATTGTGCTTTTGGGATATCTTGTAAACTACTGCTAGGTAAGCCATGAATGATCGCTAGTCGCATGCGTAGCCCAACATCGCCAGGGTTAACTGATAACGCTTGATTCGTATTACTTAGACTTAGTTTTTGCGCATCTGGTGTTAAGTTAGCATATTGCTCAGCAAATGCTAACCATTCATTAACGTCGTTATTTTTTATACTGGGTAGGATAAGGCCCTTGTTAGCGTTAGGTAACGGCTGTTGTTTGTTAGTATTTGCAACAGGGCTAATGCAAGCTGTTGTCATAAGAACAATAGCAATGAGTGTAAGGAGCTTGAGGGGTTTCATCGTGTTTTAAATAGTATCAAAAAAATGCAATTAAAGGTTGTGATCATGTTTTTATTGCGTGATTAAAGGTAAGCGAAAAATAAAATGTGCCCCAATAGTCGATGGGATGAGGCTTAACTCACCATTAAGGCTATCAGCGGCTTCTTTTGCAATAAATAAGCCCAAACCACTACTGGCAACTAAACTGTTGCTTGCCTGTTCACCATAATAAAATGGGCTAAAAATACTTTTTTTACTCGCCTCACTAATGCCAGGGCCAGAATCTTTAACTTCTATCGTCACGATGGGCTTAACACCAATAGTTTTGCCAAGCGCTGACCTTGATGCCATCGCACGCACACTAATCTCTCCACCGTCTGGCGTATATTTAACCGCATTTGAAATGAGGTTATCAAGTACCGCCTTTAATTTTTCAGCATCCACTTTCATGGTCATGGATTCAATCTGCGTTTTGACAACAATTTTTTTATGAGCAATGGTTAAGGCATAAGCTTGCAGTATATTGCCGATAATATCGGCGAGCGGTTGCTGCGTGGGTTGTGTTTTCTCAGAGTTAAATTGCTTTTCAGTATATTTAAGCAAGTTTTCGATCATTCTTTGTAAACGCAAGCTGTTGTCGCGCAAAATGGCCACAATTTTGTTTTGCTGTGGATTTAAAGCACCAGCTACACCATCGTTAAGTAACTCGCTAGCTTCTCGAATAGCGGTGAGTGGTGTTTTAAGTTCGTGTGAAGCTTGTTGTAAAAAGCGTTGTTTTTGATGATGCAGGTCATTCAATGCCTCACGTAGCCAATCTAGTCGCGCACCAAGTTGACGCAAATCGCCAGGGCCGTTAATTTCGATGACTTGTTCATAATCTCCTTTACCTAGCTGACGAATGGCGGCATCCATACGGCGAATAGGGCGCACAATCATCCAGGTAATGAGGCCAGCAACCATCACAACGAATGGAAAAATAGTGAGCATTTGCCAAAACAAAGATTTTTTTACTTCAGATACTTTCGCTTTAAATAAAACCGACTCTTTATCAATCAGTTGATTATTTTGCGTGATAATTTGATTTGCTTGCTGCGTAAGAACATTAAAGCTTTGTGCCATATTTTCATTAAACTCTGTCAACTCATTGGCGCTGTTAACAGTGCTAGATAATATACTTTCTTGCTGGCTAAAACTGAGCAGCTCGGTATGTTGCGAGTTTGCGTTGGTTTGTAGTATTAATGTGTTGATGGCCTTGTTTAGTCGCTCATGCGCTTTGTTAAAATTATTGAGAAGTAATTGGTCATGTAACACTAAATATTGCCGTGTGCTGCGCTCCATAATCGCGAGTTCTTCAAGCAGAATTTGGCTGTTTCGCGTGGTTTCGACTGCCTGCGTCATATTGAACAAACTTTGTTTGGTGAGTTTATTAAATTGAATATTGGCGTTAATAAAGGCCGCAATCAAAGGCAACATCACTAGGGAAAAGCCAATGAACAGTAATTTTAAAAATGATTTTGGGTAAGAAATTTGCACGGTTTGAAAAGATAGCTTGAAATTTATCAGTATAATACACCCATGAAAGCACTTTCACTCATTGTTGCCTGCGCTAACAACCGCGTGATTGGCATTAATAATACGCTGCCTTGGCATTTACCCGAAGACTTAAAGCGTTTTCGCGCACTGACAACTGGCCATCATATTATCATGGGGCGCAAGACCTATGAGTCTTTAGGGCGTTTACTACCAAACCGAACAACAGTCATTGTGACACGGAATCCAACTTATGCGGTGGAAGGTGCCTTGATGGCAAGCTCGCTCGAAGCCGCAATCGCATTGTGCAAACATGATAACGAGCCTTTTTTAATCGGTGGTGCTGAGCTTTATCAACAAGGCTTAGTCCTAGCGACCAAGCTTTACGTCACGCAGGTGCAGTTAGAAGTTCAAGGGGATGCTTTTTTCCCACAGCTTGATGTATCATGCTGGCAATTAGTCGAAAAAATTGAACGTGTATCTGAGTCTGGCTTAAGATTCGCTGATTTAATCTACGTTAAGCAAGCAGATTTTGATTGAACAATAGCAAAACTTCATATTCGCTTCACAAATAGCTATTAAACTATGTAACTAGTAAGACCAAAAAGAAATGCTATTTAAATATCACATACTTTACCAACTACACAATTAACAAGGAAATTGACTCATGAAAAACATAAAAACAATGATGGCTATATTATCGGTGGTAGTTTTTACAACACCAGCATTTGCAGATGAGCCCTACGGTGTAAATTCTGATGAGCAAAAAGCAACTGCGACCGTAGAGGCTCAAAAATCGGAAGCACTAGAAGCGTTAAATAAGGCCTGTGGCACAAAAGCAACTGCTACGATTAATTGGAAGGCTTATGCCTCATTCTCAGCATCCGATTTGGATGGCCGTACAATGGATAATGTTTATCAAATAGCCGAAGCACAAACATTAGATGTCTTAAGAGAAATGGCATTTGGCTGTACTAGCGATGCATTTTATAAAAGTAATGTTACAAAAAAGCTAAAAGCCATCTCGTTTACCCCTGTAAAAGGTGAGGTTAGCGTTAAAAACCCTTCGCACACATATAAACTATCTAATGGAACATTAGCTGTTAATTATAATTTTCAAACAACCAATAGCAGTATCAACGATGTAAAAAAGAGCTTCTAGTTTAACAATGAACGCCTCACTATAAGCAAAAAAGCTGGCGCTATTGCCAGCTTTTTTTTCGTTGCAATTTAGTTAGCGATAGGTTTTAGTTCACGCTTTCTCCACGCAATCTACGTAATACACGGCCTTACCATCCACAATTTTTTTCACTAAGCCATGATTATCCGTTTCAAACCCAGGAAATTTTTCGTTAAACTCACGAGCAAATTTAAGGTAATTGACAATCACTTTGTTAAATTGCTCGCCAGGAATGAGCAGTGGAATACCAGGCGGGTAGGGCGTGAGCAATACCGCTGTGATGCGGCCTTCTAAGTCGTCAATCGGTACACGGTCGATTTCACGGTGCGCCATTTTGGCAAAAGCATCGGTTGGTTTCATGGCGGGTACCATATCAGACAGATACATTTCTGTCGTTAATCGTGCAACATCATTCGCTTTATATACGGTATGAATCTGTGTACTTAGCTCTTTTAAGCCCATGCGTTCATAGCGTGGATGCTTCTGCACAAACTCTGGCAACACTTTCCATAAAGGTTGGTTTTTATCATAGTCATCTTTAAATTGCTGTAAGGCGGCTACCATGGTGTTCCAACGGCCTTTGGTAATGCCAATGGTGAACATAATAAAGAACGAATATAAGCCAGTTTTTTCAACAATCACGCCATGCTCGGCTAAGTATTTAGTCACAATCGCCGCTGGAATACCATTTTCTTCTGAAAAGTCGCCATGAATATCTAGGCCTGGGGTAATGATGGTGGCTTTAATTGGGTCTAGCATATTAAAGCCTTCAGCCAGATTACCAAAACCATGCCAAGCTTCGTTGGCTTTTAGCATCCACGCGTCGCGCTCTTCTAAGCCTTCTTCTGATAAATCGTTTGGCCCCCAAACTTTAAACCACCAGTCAGCGCCCCATTCTTCATCTACTTTACGCATGGCGCGGCGAAAGTCTAAGGCTTCCATCAAGCTTTCTTCTACTAATACGGTGCCGCCTGGCGCTTCCATCATGGCGGCGGCTACATCACAGCTAGCGATAATTGAATATTGCGGACTCGTTGAGGTGTGCATTAAGTAGGCTTCGTTAAACACATCACGGTCAAGTTGGATGCCCTCGGCATCTTGCACTAAGATTTGTGAGGCTTGGCTTAGCCCTGCCAATAACTTGTGGGTAGACTGTGTTGAAAACACCATGCTTTCTTTACATCGCGGGCGGTCAGCGCCAATCGCGTGGTAATCGCCATAAAAATCATGAAAAGTTGCATGCGGTAGCCAAGCTTCATCAAAATGTAGCGTATCAATTTTGCCATCGAGCATTTCTTTAATTTCTTCAACGTTGTACAACACGCCGTCATAGGTTGATTGCGTGATAGTTAGGACGCGCGGCTTAGCATTTTTGTCAGTTGCAAAAGGGTTGCGGGCGATTTTTTTTTGAATGTTTTCCCAAGCAAATTCAGATTTTGGTATTGGCCCGATAATGCCAAAATGGTTGCGTGTAGGCATTAAAAACACTGGAATTGCCCCCGTCATAATGATGGCATGCAATACTGATTTATGGCAGTTACGATCAACCACTACGATGTCACCAGGTGCAACGGTAGAATTCCAAACAATTTTGTTGCTGGTAGAGGTACCATTAGTCACAAAATAGAGATGATCACAATTGTAGATACGAGCTGCGTTACGCTCTGAAGCTGCTACTGGGCCAGTGTGATCAAGTAATTGACCTAGTTCATCTACCGCATTACAAACGTCAGCACGAAGCATATTTTCACCAAAGAATTGATGGAACATCTGGCCAACTGGTGATTTTAGAAACGCTACACCGCCAGAGTGGCCTGGACAATGCCAAGAGTAAGAGCCGTCAGCCGCGTAGTGGGTAAGTGCTTTAAAAAATGGGGGGGCGAGGCTATCTAAATAAGCTTTAGCTTCACGAATAATTAAACGCGCTACAAACTCTGGCGTATCTTCATTCATATGAATAAAGCCATGTAATTCGCGCAACACGTCATTGGGAATATGGCGACTTGTGCGTGTTTCACCGTGCAAGAAAATAGGGATTTCTTCGTTACGATAACGAATCTCTTTTACAAAGCTACGTAATTGCTCTATAGCTTCAGGTTTTTCTTCGACAATTTCTTCATCATCAATGGATAAAATAAAGGCCGAAGCGCGGCTTTGCTGTTGGGCAAAAGAGGTGAGGTCACCGTAGCTGGTGACGCCAAGCACTTCAACCCCTTCTGTTTCAATGGCTTTTGCAAGCACGCGAATGCCTAAGCCTGATGAGTTGTCGGTGCGGAAATCTTCATCAATAATGACGACGGGAAATCTAAATTTCATCAGTGCCTCCTAACTACTGCCTATAATAGGCAAGAGTAAAAAAAACGAGAGGCGAAATATAGCATGTTTTGCTTGTTACGTAATGCCTTGATGTCAATCAAAAGCAATTAAAAGTGATTGGTAGTGAGTTAGTCTTTATTCTAAATATTCATATCCAAATTACTGGCCTTTTCTTGGTAATTCGTCTTCTAATAATGACGTCAAGTCACGATGACATTGGAAGAGTATGAGTGAAGGTACTAGAGCAGGAATACACGGTCGAGCTCAATGGATTGGGAGTTGGTGATGGCATCTCACCAACCACTTCCTAATGACAGATGTCATGCTTGTTACTTGAATTCATTATTTAATAGAGGACTAGGTGGTGGTCGATGATGTTCATGTTCAATCTTGCGTTTCCACTCTCTTGGTGACTGACCAGTATACGCTTTGAAGGCTCTAGATAATGCTGCCGCACCACCATATCCCACGCTGTCAGCCACCATTTCCAGCGGCTTATTCTGCTTTAACAGGTTTTGTGCCAATGTAAGTCGCCAACGTGCGAGGTATTCGCCTGGTGTCATACCTACCGTTTCTCGAAAATGCACTGCGAAACGTGCCCGCGACATGCCAGCTGTAGCCGCCAGTTTTTGTAGAGGCCATGGCTGTCTAGGGTGTTCATGCATTGCAGAGATAGCATGTGCCAATCGTTTGTCCGCCAGACCAGCCATCAGCCCCATGGCTGTACCACTACTATCTAACACATAACGCAAGATTTGAATAAGCAAGTAACCAGCTAAGCGGTCTATCGCTGCCTGCCTCCCACATTGTGTCTTTGCAGCTTCATTGAACAATAGCTCTAACGTGGGAAGGAGTGTGGGCATGCTATGAAAGGGTATCAATAGCATATCTGGCAATGCTTTGGTCAGCGGGTTGCCCGCTTGATGATCAAGATCGACATTAGCGCATAGGAGATCTGCGCTCTCATCTGATCCGATGACAAAGCTATGGTGCTGCGGGCGTGGGTAGAACAATAAACTAGGTTCGTTGATAGTCAGTTTGGAGTGAGAGCTTGCATATACTGTAATCGGCCCTTTACGAATTAAATGCAGATGCCCCATACCATCTTTATCGTCGAAGGCCTCATCCTCGCATAGCGTGCCACTGTAGAACACGTGCGTACTAAAGTTGTAGTGTTCAAAAAAACCAGCCAGTCTATCTCGCATTTGATACTTAAAGTTATATATTAAATATTAAATGATACTTTAAATATTAGTTGTTGGCAGATAATTCTTTCGTGTGCTACTGCAC
>JBATAW010000033.1:0-12707 GCA_049662045.1 Methylophilaceae bacterium
CTGCTGATCTGGCTGTGACTTCCAGTACAAAATATTCAAGCAGCTTTAACTGCTGTTTTCTTAATAACTTACAATGACTTAACTTCATTTAATAAGCATATCATTAATGCTAATCTACTGCAGCCCCTAAATTTAATTATAGGTAAAAATGGCGCAGGTAAGACTTTTTTACTTAAAACTCTTTATAGCACTGTAAAGTCTCAGGAGGAGTTTGGCCGAGGAGATGATAAGCGTGATTTTTCTGAAGTGCTAGCCGATAAATTGTATTGGATTTTTCAGGCGGAAAAGTTAGGCGATTTAGTTACAAAAGGTACAGGAAACAGGCTCAAAGTTTCTGTAAGTATGTCGGATAATACATCTCTAGCTTACGAATTTGGACCGGATACTACTAAGAAAATTGTACCAATTCACAACAATCTAAATAATCGGACATTTAATTCGATATTTTTACCCCCCAAAGAAGTGCTTACGCTTGAAAAGGTTATTTTAAAATCTGCTCTACAAGACAGAGCATTTGGTTTTGATGCAACGTATTCAGATTTAGCACTTGCACTTAGAAATCCAACACAGAGAGGCCGTAATTATGATGCATTTACTAGGTCTCGTCAGCTGTTAGAAGCTATGTTCGAAGGACGTGTGGAATTTGATGCGCAGGCAGATAAATGGGTTTACAAGCAAGGCAGTAGTAAATTCTCAATTATGACTACTGCTGAGGGAGTTAAGAAAATCGCAATTCTAGACACTTTACTTGGGAATAGATATTTGACACCAGAGTCAATTTTATTTATTGATGAACCAGAGTCTGCTTTACACCCTACTGCGATTGTCAAATTTATGGAAATATTAGAATTACTTGCGAAAACTGGCATACAAATTTTTATTGCAACTCATTCATACTATGTGATTAAAAAGCTTTTTCTGATTGCTCAAAAAGAAAAGCAATCAATCCCTGTTTTCTTAGAAAATGAAGGTAAAAGTTGGAGTGTGCATGATTTGAAGAGTGGAATGCCTGATACGGAAATAATTAATGAATCTATACGCTTGTATGAAGAGGAGCTTGAGGTTTCTTTGAAATGACCATTACTTTTGAGGAGTCTGGGTTGGTGTTTGGGCCATTTGAAATAAACTCTTTACTTCGTATTGAAAAAACAAACAGCTATTTGAACATTCAAGAGCACACTAAAATTGCAGAGTTTCTCTGGATGTCGCCCACAAGTAAACTTTGGATTATAGAGGCAAAATCCTCGATACCTAGACCAAATACAAGCGACTATGATAAGTATTTTGACGAAATTAAATCTAAGTTAGCAAATGCATTAGCACTTACTATTTCTGGAGTATTGAAAAGAGTTCATTTTGATCAAAGTGAATTGCCAAGTCGATTTCTTGATGCTGATTGGGCTGGTGTTGATTTTAAGTTGATATTAATAATTCCTAGTGTTCCAAACGATAAATTGGCTCTAATGACTGATAAATTCAGAAAAGTTATGCGAAATATGCGTAAACCATGGAATATTGATGAGATATCAATTATTGTGCTAAATAAAGATCAGGCAGTTAAGCAAGGGTTAGCTACAGAATAGCCAAATAAATGAAGTCCAGTTTAAAACACGCCTACCGCCTCCTAAATCACGGCCCAACCATCCTTGTTTCTGCACGTCACAACGGCAAACAAAACATCATGGCAGCCGCGTGGGCGTGTGTACTCGATTTTGACCCTCCCAAAATCACTGTGGTGATTGATAAAAGTGCTTACACCCGCGAGTTGATTGAGGCTGCTGGCACGTTTGCCATTAACGTGCCGTGTGTGGCGCAGGTGGATATTGTGCGACAAGTGGGTACCACTTCTGGTCGCGATTTGGTTGATACCGATAAATTTGCACAATATGGCTTAGAGACTTTTTCTGCGTCTGAAATAGATGCGCCTTTGCTTAAAGGTTGCGTGGCGTGGTTGGAGTGTAAGTTAATCCCTGAGCCGCATAATCAAAATACGTATGATTTATTTATTGCTGAAGTGGTTGCGGCGCATGTGGATGCACGTGTTTTTAGTGATGGTCATTGGCATTTTGAAGGACATGACGACTTGCGTACGATTCACCATATTGCAGGCGGGGCGTTCTTCGCTACAGGTGCGGCCATACAATCTTCAATCTAAGCCTTATTTCAGCTTTATTTCAGCCTTGTTTTTATGGGTGCTTAACGTAAGGGCAAACACGTAAACGTTTTTCATAAGCCACTCATCGCCCGAGTTTAACAGTATCATTACGCTAACCCATTTCAGGTGAAAGCCTTCTTTAATTATGAAACGACGTATTCTTATTGTTGTTTTGATCATTGCTACCATCGGCACAGCATTTTGGTGGTTTACGCGCCCCAAGCCAATTGCCGTTGCCTTGGTTGAAGTCGGCCGTGGCAAGGTAGAAGCTAGCGTTGCCAATACGCGCGCTGGCAGTGTGGAGGCTTGTTTACGTACGCGATTATCGCCCATTAGTGGCGGTCGCATTGCGTTTTTAGGCGTTAAAAAGGGTGACCACGTTAAAAAAGGCCAAGTGCTATTACGCTTATGGAATGACGACCAGCAAGCGCAAAGCAATCTTGCGCAAACCCAAGTCGTCAGTAGTCAAAAGCGGATAGCTGAGGCGTGTACCGTGGCTGAAAATGCTCAGCGTGAAGCAGGTCGAATGGCTGAATTGCGCGCGAAGGGTTTTATTTCAAAAAGTGGTGAAGAAAAATCGCGCTATGAAGCACAATCGCGCCGCGCCGCTTGTGAAGCTGCGCGTGCCGATGTGGTTCAAGCGCAAGCCCGCGTAAAAGCGACGCAAGTGGAGCAAAATCGCACGGTGCTAGTTGCGCCATTTGATGGCATTGTGGCCGATATTGTAGGAGAGTTAGGCGAATACACCACACCATCACCACCTGGCATTGCCACGCCACCCGCCATTGATTTGATCGATAATTCTTGTTTGTATATCAAAGCGCCGATGGATGAGGTAGATGCGCCTAAAATTCACGTTGGCCAAGTGGCGCAAATTTCTTTTGATGCCTTACCTAATCAGCCATTAGCAGGCCACGTAAAACGCGTTGCGCCCTATGTGGTAGCGGTTGAAAAACAAGCACGTACGGTGGATATAGAAGTGTCATTAGACAACCCTGACGATGGCAAAAAATTGCTAGTAGGCTATAGCGCCGATGTAGAGGTGGTGCTTGAAAGTCACGATGATACGCTGCGCATCCCCACAAGTACCTTGCTGGAAGGTAGTAACGTGCTTGTTTACCAGCCAGCAACGCAAATGTTAGAAGCGCGTGCTATTAAAACAGGCATCACCAATTGGGAATACACCGAAGTGCTGGAAGGCCTAAAAGCAGGGGATCGCATTGTGTCCTCGCTTGAGCGCGAAGGCGTTAAAGCGGGTGTAAAAGTCACCCCTGAGAGTGACAGCGACGATACCACCAATAAAATCAAGGCGAAATAATCTCGTATGCCAGACGAAAGCTTGATTTCACTTAGCGGCATTAACCGCACATTTTATTTAGGCGACAGTAAAGTGCATGCCTTGCTGGATGTTAATTTAAATATTACGCGTGGCGAATATATTTCGGTGATGGGGCCATCTGGCTCGGGCAAATCAACGCTGCTTAATTTGATAGGCTTGCTTGATCGGCCAGATGAAGGCACTTACAAGCTTGAAGGCCGTGATGTTACAACGCTGGGGATGGACGAATTAGCTTCAGTACGCAGTCAACGCATAGGCTTTATTTTTCAGAGCTTTCATTTAGTGCCGCGATTAAGCGCCGCCGCCAATATCGAGCTACCATTAGTGTTGTCAGGCTTTCCAACCGCAGAGCGCGCTATACGCGTGTCGCAAGCGCTTTTGGAATACGGCTTAACCGATCGAGCTAATCATCGCCCCAATGAACTTTCTGGCGGCCAACGTCAGCGTGTGGCCATTGCACGTGCAACCATACTACGCCCAGCCGTTTTGCTGGCAGATGAGCCAACAGGTAATCTTGATCGCGTCACTGGCGAAGAGGTGGTTAAGCTACTAGAAAAACTAAATGCTGAAGGCATGACACTAATCGTGGTGACGCACGACCCAACGCTAGGCGCACGCGCACACCGACAAATACGCATGGTCGATGGCGGCATTGTCAGTGATGCCATTAACAGCAATGTTGAAATAAACGATGCAGCCAATTTGATTGATCTGAACATTTAGTTGTTTAACAAGCGAATCTATTCAGGATGCAGTATTGAAAATTACCGATACATTTCGTTTTGCAACTTACGCGGCGACCGCTGCGCCATTACGTGCGGGTTTGTTGGTGTTAGCAATGTCGATAGGCGTGGCGGCAGTGGTCATGCTCACAGCCTTGGGCGATGGTGCGCGGCGTTATGTGGTCGATCAATTTTCTGCCATTGGCACAAATTTAGTCATCGTATTGCCTGGCCGCTCTGAAACGCGTGGCTTTAACCCAGCCAATTTGGTCACCAGCACGCCGCGCGATTTAACGGTAGAAGATGCCAATGCCTTGCTTAAACTGCCAGAAGTTAAACGGATTGCCCCCATTTTGATTGCCACCACTGAAATTAATGCAGCAGGAAAATTGCGTGAAGCAATGTTGCTGGGTACCAATGATGAATATTTAAAAATCCGCCAGATGAGCCTAGGGTTAGGGCGCTTTATTTCTAAAGATGAAGTCGGGCATGGCTCAGCAGAAGTGGTGCTGGGTGCGGCGATACGGCGTGAGATATTTGGAAATGAAAACCCACTAGGTAAAACGGTGCGTGTTGGAGACAGGCGACTGCGCGTGGTTGGCGTGCTGAGTGAGGGCGGGCAAGGTATGGGCATGACCACAGACGAACTCATCATTGTGCCAGTGGCGACCGCACAAGCAATGCTAAACAGCAATACTCTTTTTCGCATTATGATAGAAGCGCGTAGCCGTGAAGAGATTGGCGAAGCGAAAGCCCGCGTACTAAAAACCATCACTCAGCGCCATGACGGAGAGGAAGACATCACCGTAATTACGCAAGACGCCGTATTGGAAACCTTTGATAAAATTTTGAGCGTACTCACAATGGGTGTGGCGGGCATTGCGGCGATTAGTTTAGCTGTAGCGGGCATCTTAGTGATGAACGTCATGCTAGTGTCAGTAACGCAGCGCACAGGTGAAATTGGCTTACTCAAAGCGCTTGGGGCAACGTCTTCTGCGGTGCGGCAATTATTTTTGGTTGAGGCCATTTTATTGTCATTAACGGGGGCGGTGGTTGGCATCGGGCTAGGCTATGCTGGCGCGGCCGTATTACGCTACGTATATCCTACTTTTCCAGCTTACCCACCTTTGTGGGCTGTACTGGCTGGCTTAGCGACTTCGCTTATTTCTGGCTTGGTATTTGGTGTCATGCCTGCGCGCCGTGCGGCACAGCTAAACCCGATTGAAGCGTTGTCAAAGCGATAATTGATGCTGCTCACTGATTCTGGACGATTTGCACTTCAAGCGATTATTTCACATCGTTTACGCAGCTTTTTGACTTTATTAGGGATTGCGGTTGGTATTGCTGCTGTGATTTTGCTTACCTCGATTGGTGAAGGCGTACATCAATTTGTGCTAACCGAGTTTACGCAATTTGGCACCAATGTCATTGCGGTGACTCCAGGAAAAGTGAAAACAGGTGGCCAGCCGCCAACGGGCATTCCCACCACGGCACGCTTGCTGACCATGGAGGATGCTGACGCACTTAAAAAATTGCCAAATGTGACGGGTGTTAGCCCCACGGTTTGGGGAAACTCCGAATTAGAAGTGAATGGTCGCGTGCGGCGTAGCACGATATATGGCGTCAATGCAGATTTTATTCAAGTGTTTAGCGCTAAGTTGCAAACAGGCAGTTTTTTACCCAATGAAGGCGCAGGCAGTGCACGCGCGTTAGTGGTGCTGGGTAGCAAGCTAAAAACCGAACTGTTTGGTACAGAAAATCCGTTAGGTGCGCGGGTGCGTATTGGTGGCTTACAATTTAGAGTGATTGGAACTTTAGCGCCTAAAGGCCAGTTTTTAGGGGTTGATTTAGATGATACGGCCTACATACCCGCCGAACGTGCATTAGAGTTATATAACCGTGAAGGCTTGATGGAAATTCGCGTACTTTATAAAGAGGGCGCTTCTTCTAGTGCCGTGGCAGAAGCAGTTAAACAACGTTTAAAACTTCGCCATGGGGGTGAAGATTTTACGGTGACTACGCAAGAAGATATGCTCAAAACCCTATCTAACATTTTGAATATTTTAACCATGGCCGTTGGCGCGCTAGGCGGTGTTTCATTATTGGTTGGCAGTGTGGGTATTGTCACCATCATGACAATTTCAGTGACTGAGCGTACGAATGAAATTGGTTTGCTAATGGCGCTCGGCGCCCGTCGCCGTACTATTTTAGGGTTGTTTTTGAGTGAGTCTGTGATTTTAGCCATACTTGGTGGGGCAATGGGTTTGTTGTTTGGTATTGGGCTTGCTCAGTTAACACGCCTACTCATACCAAATTTTCCAGTGCATACCCCTTGGCGTTTTGCATTTACTGCACTGGTGATTTCGGGCGTGATTGGTTTACTTGCAGGGGTTTTGCCCGCCATTAACGCCTCTCGATTAGACCCGATTGACGCACTACGGGCAGAATAAGTTAATATAGCGTTATGCGAAGACAAAAACGACATCACAATAAAAAAATAGGCCTGCCACCAGGCGCATTAGTTTACATTGGCGATGCTGAAATCAATCATTTTGATGCGCCCAAAATCAGCAAAATTGTTTATGATGCGAACGGTCTTGTTGAATGTGAGTTGCAAGTACATGAATTAGCCGCTTTTAAAGTTGATCCCAATAAAAAAATCTGGCTGAATGTGCACGGCGTGCATGATGCTAAACTGGTGAAGCTGGTATGTGATTTATTTAATTTGCACCCACTGGTGATAGAAGATATTCTGAATACAGAGCAACGTCCTAAGCTAGATGAATATGATGATTATATTTTTTTAGAAACACGTCATTTTCACTACGATACTACGAATATGACGGCGAACTCTGAGCAAATTAGTATGGTAATTGGACACAATTTTTTGCTGACTTTTCAAGAGCGCGCTACGGGCGCATTTGAGCCTGTGCGTGAGCGTTTACGCGCAAGTAAAGCGCAAATTCGTACACTTGGGGTTGATTACTTAGCCTATGCTTTGTTAGATAGCATTGTGGATCGATATTTTAAAGTGCTAGAAGATGTAAGCGAAGCCAGTGAAAATTTAGAAGGGCGCATTTTAGCGCGGCCTGGCAATACGGATTTGCAAAATATTCACCAGCTTAAACATGTCAGCATTGAGTTGCGTCGCGCTGTTTGGCCGCTGCGTGAGGTGATTAATGCGTTAATTAGAAATGATAAAAATTTCTTTAAACCAAGCACATTGCCCTATTTACGCGATGTGTACGACCACACCATCAGCTTTATTGAATCGTTAGAATCCATACGTGACTCTCTCATTAGCATGATGGATATTTACATGGCTAGCATGAGTCAGCGCGTTAATTTAGAGTTACGCGCGTTAACGGTGGTCACCATGCTATTTATGCCAGCCACGCTGATTACGGGCGTTTTTGGCATGAACTTTGAAAATATGCCGTGGCTAAAACACAAAGATGGTTTTTATTGGGCACTCGGGCTGATGTTTAGCATTGCAACAGTAATGCTGTTAATTTTTTGGCGTCGTCAATGGGTGACTAAAAGCATATTTGCTTCAGATCAGTCTAAGTAGCAGAAAGTTTTATTTAATTAGCTGCCCATATTTTGCCCGAATTTTTGCTGCTTTAGGGGCTGCTACAGCTAAGCAATATGGGTTGCTTGGGTTTTTATCAAAATAATATTGGTGCTCATCCTCTGCTGGATAAAAAGTTTCAGCTCCGTTAATTTCTGTCACAATAGGCGCGCTGTAAATTTTCGCTTCATTAAATTCCGCAATCATTTTTTTAGCAGCCTCTTGCTGCGCCATATTTTGGCAAAACACCGCAGAGCGATATTGCGTGCCAATATCATTGCCTTGGCGGTTAAGCGTTGTGGGGTCGTGCGATACTAAAAACACTTCTAGTAAAGTTTCAAAGCTTACAATGTCAGCATCAAAGATAATTCTAATGCCTTCTGCGTGGCCAGTATCACCATTGCAAATGGTTTTGTAAGTTGGGTTAAGCGTATGCCCGCCTATGTAGCCAGATTCCACTTTGCTAACGCCTTTTAATTGGCTAAATACAGGCACGGCGCACCAAAAGCAGCCGCCCGCAAAAATTGCAATTTGTTCGTTGTTCATCTTCACACCTTTTTTGTTTGTTCAGCGATAAAATCTTACACACTTTAACATCAAACTGCATGGCCAAAGGGTATGATGGTTAGTCAACATTTTTCATCAAACATTACAAAGCATTATATATTTTTCACATGTCTTTAAACGCACTTTATGTGGATTTTAATTCATACTTTGCCTCGGTAGAGCAGCAACTGGTGTCTGAGTTACGCGGCAAGCCCGTCGGCGTGCTGGCGGTGATGGCAGAAACCACTTGCTGTATTGCGGCGAGCTATGAGGCCAAAGCCTTTGGCATTAAAACGGGTACTTTGGTGAAAGAGGCGCGCCAACTTTGCCCTGAGATAATTTTTGTAGAAGCGCGGCCGCCTTTATATGTGGCCTTGCACCACCAACTCATTGAAATTGTAGAAAGCTGCACCCCTGTTGAAAAAGTGCTGTCAATTGATGAAATGGTTTGCAAGCTCACTGGCAGCCAGCAAGTGCCAGAAAATGCGCTGAAATTAGCGGCAAAAATTAAGCGGGCTATAAGCAAAAAATTTGATACCATCCGTTGCTCCATTGGCATTGCGCCCAATACCTTTTTAGCGAAAACTGCTTCAAATATGCAAAAGCCCGATGGCTGCGTATTAATTGAGCAGCACGCGCTGCCACAACGTTTATATGGCCTAAAGCTTCGTGATTTAAACGGCATTGGTAAGCAAATGGAGGCGCGTTTAAATCGCTATAAAATCACCACCGTTGAGCAACTTTATGCGGCTAATCGCAGCCAGCTACAGGCCGCGTGGGGCAGTATTGAGGGTGAGCGGTATTATGACAAACTGCGCGGGCTAGAGCCGCATTATGTGAAAAATGCACGCAGTAGCTTAGGCCACTCACATGTGTTGCCGCCCGAGCAGCGTAATGAAACTGGCGCAAAAGCAGTGATACACCGTTTGCTGCAAAAAGCCTGCATGCGCATGCGCAGTTATGATTTACTTGCATCGCACATTAGCGTAAAAGTGAAGTTTATTGATGCACCGAGCTGGAAAGCGGAAAGCGCTATTTCTGCCACCGATAACACTTTAAGCTTAATTAAGGCGTTGGAAATTTTTTGGCAGCGATACCCAAACACCAAGCGCGCGCCGTTTGCGGTAGGCATAGCATTTTCTGGCTTAAAAACGGTCGACGAAGTGGCGCGCGATTTGTTTCAAATAGAACCGCTTGAGAATGAGAAAAAACTGAATAAAGCGATCGATACTTTAAATTTAAAGTATGGCAAAAATACCATCTATTTTGCGGGTGCGCATGCCGCCTTAAAAGATGCACCGATGCGTATTGCTTTTAATCATATCCCCGATTTAGTGATAGAAGGCGATGTGTAGTTTTTGAAAGTGGGTATAATTGAAAGCTGATTTTTAGCACCTATTTAATGCATCTTTGTTTGAGGTGCTCTGTCAGTGGCTTAGAATGTGGCTTGCAGAGGTTTTATTTTTGCTCGTGAATTTTTTTGGAGTTTTATGCATTTTAATTTGTTGGTTTTAATCAGTTTATTTGGGCTCAGTTTTTCTGCTTGCGCTAACGAGGCAATGGTTAGCCCAGTGCCAAAAAATGTTGCTGCGGCTATTCAATTGCCGCAAGGTTTTAAGCTCAATGTGTTTGCAGATTTGCACCAAAATGCTCAGCTTAATGCAGATAGCCAACCACGGATGATGGCGTTTGATGCAATGGGTAATTTGTATGTGAGCTTAACCACACAAGGCAAAGTGGTTAAGTTTGATAAAAACATACAAAACCCAACGATAGCTGGGCAAATGACGATCATTGCCAGTGACTTAAATGCACCGCAAGGCTTAGCGATTGTGGGCGAAAAACTTTATGTGGCTAATCAAGATGGTATTGTTGCTATTAACAAAAATAGCGCTAAAGCAGAAGTCATTGTTAAAGGATTACCTACCGATGGGCATGCTTATAAAAGCCTTAAACTTGGGCCAGATGGTTATTTGTATGTGAATGTGGGTTCAAGCTGCAATGTGTGTGTGGAGCGGGACCCTTTGCGCGCCACTATTTTGCGCTATAGCTTGCAAGGCAAGCCAGCAGGTGCAATGGGTGTGGGTGCTGTTTATGCTACGGGCTTACGAAATTCGCAAGGCTTTACATGGCATCCCAAAACAAAAGCTATGTTTGCCACTAATAATGGTGCAGATAACCGTACTTTTGTTAAAAATGGTGAGGCGGATGAAAGTATTCCGCCTGAGCATTTAAACCAAATAATGCCAGGGCGTAACTATGGTTGGCCGTATTGCTGGGGTAATTCAAGTACAGATAGAGTGGATAAAGAAGATCAAAAAAGTAACCCGCACCGTTGGGGTATGTTATTTACAGACCCTAACTTTAAAGGGGAAGATGGTTTTTGTGACAAAGCCACTGCGCCTGCCATGGTATTTGAGGCACATTCAACCCCTATCGGCATTACATTTTTGAATCAAAGTCATTTTTCAAAAGCTTATCAAAACGATGCTATTGTCGCTTTACATGGCTCGTGGAATCGCCAAAATCCATCAGGCTACAAACTGATGCGGGTGATGTTTAAGGGTGATAAACCAGTGTTTACTGAAGATTTTGCCACTGGCTGGCTTAAAAATGGCGCGGCATTTGGTCGCCCTGTTGATGTGCAAGTAGGGCAAGATGGCGCATTGTATGTTTCTGACGATAGGGCGGGTTTGATTTATCGCATATCGAACAAGTAAATTTTGTTTTAAAATATACTTAAATTATCTGCAAAAGCGTAAAATCGCGCCTACTCAAAAAGAGCACAAAATAATATGCGTAAAAAATTAGTGGTTGCCAATTGGAAAATGCATGGTAGCCTCGCTTCTAATCAACAGCTCTTGCAAGATTATATGGCTGCAATAGCCCCGCTTAATAATGTTGATGTTGTGGTTTGTGTACCTTATCCCTATTTAGCGCAAGCGCAAGCTGCATTGCAAAGTACCAATATTGCTTGGGGCGCGCAAAACCTAAGTAAAGATGAATCAGGCGCATTTACGGGCGAAGTGAGCGCCGCGATGTTGCGAGACTTTGGTGCAACGCATGTCATTATTGGTCACTCTGAACGCGCCACCGCGTATTGCGAGTCTGATGAAAATATTGCGACAAAATTTATGCAAGCCAAAAATCATGGCTTAACCCCTATTTTATGCGTGGGCGAAACCTTAATTGAGCGCGAGGCTGGGGTCATGCAAATGGTTGTAGGGCAACAGCTCGACACCATTATTAACATGTTTGGTGCAGCGGTTTTTGTCAATGCGGTGGTTTCTTACGAGCCAATTTGGGCGATTGGCACAGGTTTGGCAGCCACGGCTGAGCAGGCGCAAAGTATGCATGAATTTATTCGCGGCAAAATTTCAGCGCAAGATGCTAATGCAGCCAATAGCTTAAAAATCCTTTATGGGGGAAGCGTAAATCCGCAAAATGCGGTACAATTGCTGGTTAAGAAAGATGTGGACGGTGGCTTAGTAGGCAAGTGTTCACTCAACATAACAGAGTTTGCGGGTATCTGCCAAGCGGCAAGCTAAGCTTGCTGAAGAAATTGATAAAGAGTTAGGTGTAAAATGGAAAAATTTGTTTTAGTCGTTCATGTGATGGCAGCGCTAGGCGTTATTGGCTTGGTGTTGGTGCAGCATGGCAAAGGTGCAGATATGGGCGCCTCATTTGGTGGCGGGGCATCTGGTAGCTTATTTGGCGTATCTGGATCATCAAATTTTTTAAGCCGCGCCACCGCAGTCTGTGTGGCCATATTTTTTATCACCAGTTTATCGCTTGCTTATTTAACTAAGCATAAACAAGATGGCGGTAGCATAGTAAAAGATTTTGCGACAAAAGCGAATGTAGAAAAAGTAGTACCAGCCGCTTCTAATGCACCAGTGGATGCTACTACAAACCAAACAAATAGCGCGGCACCTGCTAGTACGTCAGCTGCTGAGTCTGCACCAGCTGTGACGCAAACCCCAGCAACATCGACAGAAATACCAAAATAATTAAAACTGGTTAATCAAACCTTGGGCGATGCTCAAAATGCCGTCGTGGTGGAATTGGTAGACACGCAGCCTTGAGGTGGCTGTGACGAAAGTCGTGAGAGTTCGAGTCTCTCCGTCGGCACCAGTAGTTAGCTTCAGTAAGTCTCATTCAGTATTAATTCTCAGTAAAATCATATATTTAACCAATAAGCACGCTCCGCAGCGTGTTTTCTCGTGTCATATGACTTCTTTACAAAAGGCGCGCTCAAATTTGAAGTGCAACATTTTTCGAAGGAAAATGTTGCATGGGAAATTATAAACAATTAAGTATTGAAGAACGTAGTGTTATCCAGGCGCAGTTAACGTTAGGGTTTAAGCCTAGTTG
>JBATAW010000034.1:0-11156 GCA_049662045.1 Methylophilaceae bacterium
GGCGGTTTCAAGGTTGAAGTGCAAAAAGAGCAGCATGATGCTGCCTAAAATCAAATGCGTCTGGTGTAAACAACTCAGCAGGGCATTTGAAACCTAGCGATTTGCGTGGTCTTGTATTGAGTCGCCACGCAATCGCATCCAACTCTTCTTGGCTGAACACGCTTAAGTCTTCGCCTTTAGGCAGGTACTGACGCAGCAAGCCATTGGTGTTCTCGTTAATGCCACGTTGCCATGGACTATGTGGATCAGCAAAGTATACTTGAACGCCAGTGTTTTCTGTTAATTGGGCATGCCTTGCCATTTCTCGTCCTTGATCGTACGTCATTGATAGTCGTTTTTGCGCTTCAATCCGATTCAATACATGACTGAATCCATTCACCGCTGATTCAGCCGTCGCTTTTTCCATCTTCGCCAACACCGTCAATAGTGTCGTTCTTTCCACAATCGTGCCTACCGAGGTACGGTTGCCTTTGCCTTTAATCAAGTCACCTTCCCAGTGCCCAGGGACCAAGCGTTCATCGACTTCTGGCGGCCTATCATGAATACTCACCATGCCAGGTATCTGACCACGCCTATCTTCACCACGCGCTCTTGGCCTGCGTTTCGCATGACCAAAGCGCAACCATCCGATGACTTCTGTGCGTAACTCTCCACGCGGCATTAAGTAAATGGCGCTGTAGATGGTCTCATGCGAAACCTGCAAGTTAAGGTGGTCTGCGTTCACAGTGTTAAGTGTGCCAGCAATTTGCTCTGGCGAGTAGCCTAACCTTAAATAATCCATGACTGCATTCCAAAGCATATTGCCACTCTGCAACCGTCTTTCAACTCTAGGTTTCACTGTCAACCCGTCCGCTCTATTTTGAGCCAGCACCGCACGATACTTTCCAGCAATCGCAGGTCGACCGCGCCTAGGTTTCTCTTTGAGTTTCACCCATCCATTGCGGCGAAGCTCTCGGCTAATCGTCGAAACAGACCTACCCAATCCAACGGCTATCCAACTAGGCTTAAACCCTAACGTTAACTGCGCCTGGATAACACTACGTTCTTCAATACTTAATTGTTTGTAATTTCCCATGCAACATTTTCCTTCGACAAATGTTGCACTTCAAATTTGAGCGCGCCTACTTTAATTATAAATTATCAAACAGACCCAATAAAAGATTTAGTTCTTATTTGGGGTCTACTTTACGTTAGGTTTCAATAGGAGAGTTCGCAATGATCATAGATCACATTGGTTTGGCGGTTAGTGACTATGAGAAGAGCAAGCAGTTCTTCTCCAAGGCGTTAGCTCCGTTGGGCATCGAAGTTGTCACGGAGGTTCAGGGTTGGGCCGGCCTCGGAAAATCCGGGAAGCCTGAGTTTTGGTTTGGTCAACACTCTTCTACGCAAAGTCCTATGCACATTGCATTCACCGCCGAAAGCCGGGCACAGGTTCGGGCATTCTATGAAGCGGCGCTGCAAGCCGGAGCCAAAGACAACGGGGCTCCTGGTATTCGAGAAATCTATCACCCAAATTACTACGGCGCTTTGGTTATCGGCCCAGACGGGCACAACATTGAGGCCGTCTGCCATGCCGCAGAAACCTAACAGGGCGCTCCAGCAGCCGCCAACCCGCTGCGCGGGCTGGCGGCTGCTGAGCTTTGGCGTTATGCCCTCATCATGGAGAACGCCATGAAACTACTGCTTATCGCACTTGCACTCGTACTTCCTCTATCCGCGAGTGCTTTCGATTTCAAAGGTATCTCCATCGGGGGCGCCAGTACGCCAAAGCAAGTTCTCGAAAAACTTGGTGTCAAATGCGGTCTTGGTGCAAACGAGATGCAGGTCTGCAACGGCAACGTAACGATCGCCCGTGAGACGGCCTACATGAATCTAGTTATTGACAGGAAGGGTATCGTCCAGCGCATCAGCTTATCGCTTTCGTCAAGTGCATTTGAGACCGTTGCGCCGTTGCTCATCGAGAAGTTTGGCACGCCCACGAGCACAAACCGTGGCGAGGTGCAAAACTGGATGGGTGCCAAGTTTGAGCAAGTTAGTCACCTGTGGAAGGGCGAAAACGAAGTCGAAGTTCGCTATTCCAAGTACGCAGGTGTGGTCGATAAATCAGGACTCAGC
Organism: Methylophilaceae bacterium; assembly: GCA_049662045.1. GTDB lineage: Bacteria > Pseudomonadota > Gammaproteobacteria > Burkholderiales > Methylophilaceae > Methylotenera. The sequence goes on from JBATAW010000034.1 coordinate 2,116, forward strand.
TTTACGACGAAAAAAGATCGTGAGCTACAGGGGAAATCAAGAGAAAATCCGCGCGGTGACATCTAACTCAAACGTGAGGGCTAACCCTTCCATCGAGCGGCTCGCGGAGGCACTTCGGACGAAGATAAAGACTAGATGTGGGTAAAGCAACCTTAAATTCTACGCCAATATAGGTGCTATATACACCGATTAAAATATGGTATAAAAAGCGAAGAGCGATATGCGCGATGCCGCATAACTACAAGGGTTATGCCCCAGTTTCAATTGCTAATCACTTAAGGAGGCTCGATGAGAAAGGTTATTTTTGGAATCAATATTACCGCTGACGGATAATGCAGCCATGAGGATGGGATTGTAATGGTCTAATAAAACGCCACACAAGTTAAGAGACTATAATCACTTAACGGAGCATTAAAAATGACTGCAACTAGAAATCAATTTACAACAGAATTTAAGCAAGAGTGTGTACACTTAGTTCTCAATCAAGGCTATGGGGTCGTTCAAGCAGCCAAAGCAATGGGGGTTGGATTATCTTCCATATAACGCTGGGTTGCGCAATATCGAAATGAGATTAAAGGTATCACCCCTGCTGCGCGTGCGTTTACGCCAGAGCAGCAACGCATTCAAGCACTCGAAGCTGAGAATCGCCAACTTAAACAAGATAACGATTTACTAAAAAAGGCTTCAGCCTTCTTCTCCATAGAAATGCAAGCGAGCAACAAATCGTCGCGCTCAAATTGAAGAAGGCTGGCTTTACTTAGCCATTGTGCTAGATTTATACTCAAGGCGCGTAGTGAGTTGGGCATTCTCAAACCAACCCAATAGCGAGTTAAGTGTAAGGGCGATTAACCTAGCGGTACAGCTCAGACAGCCACAGCAGCCTGTGTTGTTTCACTCAGATCAGGGTGTGCAGTATTCGAGCGATGAGTTTAGAGGCGTGCTTAGTAAACACAGTATTAGTGCCAGTATGAGCCGTCGTGGTAATTGCTTAGATAACGCGGTGACAGAGCGTTTTTTTAGAAGTTTGAAATCAGAGAGGGTCAATTACCGTCAATATAAAACTCGAGATGAAGCGATGATTGATATTGCGGATTATATCGAGCCGTTTTACAATCAACGCAGGCAACATTCTACTTTAGGCAATATATCGCCAGCAGAGTACGAGCTAATGTATAAGCAAAAAAGCAGTAAAACCTCTTAGCAAGTGTGGTTGATTGTTAGACCATTACAGTTTAGCGCTAAGCCATTGTATTTAAAAATCAAGATGCAAGACCGTCGCCAACTATCAACTTTATGCGAAAAAATATGACACTCAGTAAAAAAGCATCAACTTACAGATTAGCGCTGATCTCGTTTTTTTTATTATTCTTGCTTATGATGCAAAATGCTTTTGCTTGGGAGCGTTACGAAGCGCTCACAGATAAAACGTTCGAGTTAATGGTTAAGCGTGATAAAAGCGACCCTCGTTACACGGTAAAAGGGGAAAATGGAGACTCAAAGGTAGAAAATGAAGAAATGATTCCGTTCTATAAGCTAGGGTCTGACGAATTAGGAGTCGACATATTCGCATCTGGTAAAGCCCCACCCCAGTCTGAATGCTACTTCACTACGATAATGATGGCGGTTTGTTGGATTCCCGTTGGTACGGAAATCATCAAACGCAGTTACGCATCTGCAGCATTTAAGTCTCAAACAGGCATTGTCATGTGTCTTGATTCCGTGGCTGGACGAGGTCCTTGTATGGATTTGCAACTAATGCCAACTTCAAAAGAATAAAATCTGTGCTGTTGTGCCGATGCAATGTTTTGCCAATTCACTGTTCCAATGTACACTTAACTCATTCCTCAACACCAGCTGGCAAATGCAGTACTTCCATAGCATTATGTGTAGTCTTTACTCACGCACCTCTGCAAGCCTTATTCTATGCGGCTCGCAGGGCAGTTTTTTTTGCTCGGGGGGGTTGGCTTGGTTTTAGTTGATTATTTCGGTGGTTTTAAGGCACAATCCGTTTAGGTCATGCCGTATTATGTTGCGATGGTTTGTTGCACTGTTCAGCATGTAGTGGCTTAATAAAACTGGACACTCCCATCGGATGCTAAACTCATCTTAAAGGAGCACTAAATGAAGAAAGCTAGGCCGTTTTACGAAACAAGTTATAAATTAGAAGTTGCAAAAATGGTTGTTGACCAAGGATTGCTCATTTCTCAGGATTGTAAAGATTTAACCATTGGGTCTTCAGCCGTTACCCGAATGAATGAAGTTTGGGTGGCAGACATTACCTACATTCGCACCCAAAGCGGCTGGCTTTACTTGGCTGCGGTGATGAATTTATATGCCCGTAAAATTGTAGGATGGGTGCTTGCTCCAGATATGCGATCAAACTTTGCGTGGCACAATTCTGAGCGGGCGCATTCAAGCTTAAATAAACAAACATCAGTGAAAGTTGTTCAATGGAACTGAGCCACCTCTCAGAGCGTTCGAGACAGGCGCTTCGCCAGCTCCGCTTGGTTTGCAGCCCTCACCTTGAACGTTAGTCCAATTTAATGGAGACCTCTCGATGCCATTCTCAATCAGCGTTGAAAACGTTACATATCATAACTCTGATCAAGGTTCGATGACGGTCGTAGAAGGCACACTTCTGTCTGGAGAGATTGTTGGTCCAGAATGGGTTAAGTTCGACCTAGCGGGTAGCGGCAGCTATGCGCTTAAAATGATTGGTATGGATGTCTGCGGCCCATTCACAGACTCAGGTTTAAGAAATCTCCCTGGAAAAATCGGGAAAGTCTCACTTGTTTTAGACGGCCATGCGCCAAATCATGCGCTCAAAGCACCTACCGTAGTGGAAGCTGTTGGCCGCAGAAAGCCTAAATTGCCACAGCGACTTAGCTAACAATTCATTCAAGCCAAACCGCGCTTCGCGGACTGGTTTAATTTTGGCGTTAACTGACCTTAAAACACCCACCATTTTCACCTCATCTTATTTCGATGCTCTGTAAGCGGCCTAGAATAAGGCTGTCACATTCCACTTAATGCGCTAGCATTTAGCGAGAATGGGGATGCCCCTTGCGGGTACAGAGGCACAAATAATCCTCGGCAAATTTTTAGCTACTTTTTAACCTTTTTATCAATGCAAAATTATGTGCGCTTTCGCAGTTTAAATTTGTGCTTTGCCCTATAGTCTAAAGAGTCTTGTTATACTGCCAACTTTATAACTCAGCCACTACTAACTACTTTTATGATGAGTGAAATCTTAATTCTCTATTACTCCCAAGGTGGTGCTGTGCGTGAAATGGCGCAACTCATCGCGCGTGGCGTTGAAAGCGTTGCTGGCATTAAAGCGCGCATTCGCACGGTACCAAAAATTTCTGCTAATTGCGAGGCTACAGCACCTGATATTCCCACCGAGGGCGCGCCCTATTGTGAATTGCAAGACTTAGAAGAATGTACTGGCTTGGCGCTTGGCAGCCCTACCCGCTTTGGCAACATGGCTGCCCCAATGAAATATTTTTTAGATGGTACGGCTGCGTTATGGTTAAAAGGCGCGCTTGTTGGCAAGCCTGCGGCTGTGTTTACTTCTAGCGGATCTATGCATGGTGGTAACGAAAGCACACTGCTCACCATGATGTTGCCGCTGATGCATCATGGTATGATGATTGTTGGCTTACCTTATTCAGAACCTGCATTAAGTACCACACAATCTGGCGGCACCCCCTATGGCGCCAGTCATGTTGGGGGCGCTTTGGATGATAAACCCATCACAGCCGATGAAAAAAATCTATGTATTGCGCTAGGTAAACGCCTTGCTGAAACTGCTTTAAAACTAAATGTATTGTAGGAGCGCAATGTATTGCGCGAATGACCTTAAAGGTTAAAATAATCTCCAAAATTACAATCGAAATTGATCAATAATTAAATATAAAGGTATGTTTTACGCAGTTATCGCGCAATAAATTGCGCTCCTACAAAGAAATTCATTCGTGCAAAGGTCTCAAATTTAATAATTATGAATCTCGCTAAAGAAGCTCTACAGTTTTTACGCACTACTCAAAGTGGCGTGCTTTCTACATTCTCTACCAAATTTGAAGGCTACCCATTTGGCTCTGTTGCGCCATTTGTGCTTGACCACACTGGCCAACCCATTATATTAATTAGCACCATTGCTGAGCACACTAAAAATATTTTGGCTAATCCAAAAGTATCGCTATTAGTGTTTGCTGGGGCAGACGATTTACAAGCCAATGCACGTTTAACTTTGCTGGGAGAAGCTAAGCTAGCTAATAAGGAAGATGCCCATTTACGCGCCCGATATTTGCGCTATTTTCCGCAAGCTGCTGGCTATTTTGATATGCATGACTTCCATTTTTACCATATTAACATTTCTCAAGTTCGCTATATTGCGGGGTTTGGCAAAATGGGCTGGGCATCTAATGAAGAATTTTCTACATTAAACGACACCGCAAAACTTGCCGAACAAGAAACCGCAATTATTGAGCACATGAATGCTGATCACCAACATAGCTTAATTGCGTATTGCCAGCACTTTCATGAGATTATCCCTCAAGAAGCCAACATGCTGGGGATAGACTGTGATGGTTTTGATGTCAGAGTCAAACTTGAAGGTGTTGAAAAAGATTTGCGTATTAATTTTGATAATCCGATTCACGATGCGACTACTGCCAGAGCTGCATTAGTGGCTATGTCTAAATTGGTGCGCCATGATTAAACAACTTCAGTTTGGGGCAACCGTTAGCCTGATTGCGCTTATTTTATTATGTTTAGCGTGGGAAACCATTTTAGCGCCGCTTAAACCAGGTGGTAGCTTGCTAATGCTTAAAACCGTACCTTTGTTATTGCCTTTACGCGGTATTATGCATGGCAAACGTTACACTTATCAGTGGTCATGCATGTTTATATTGCTCTACTTTACCGAAGGCGCAGTGCGTGCTTGGTCAGATGTAGGGTTATCGGCAAAATTAGCGTTATTTGAAGTTGTTTTTTCAATGATTTTCTTTTTTTGCGCGATATATTACGCAAAACTCACACGAAAGCCTTACGCAAACTAAGCGTGATAATTTATAATCCAGCGTATGAGAATACTTTTATCAAATGACGATGGCTATTTTGCACCTGGCATTAATATTTTAGCCGAAAGTCTCGCAAAATTAGCTGAAATTACCGTAGTCGCGCCAGAGCGCAATCGTAGTGGGTCAAGTAACTCGCTGACGTTAGACCGCCCTTTAAGCATACGCAAAGCGAGCAATGGCTTTTTTTATATCAATGGCACGCCTACTGACTGCGTTCATATTGCATTAACTGGTTTAATGGATACCTTACCCGACATGGTGATTAGCGGCATTAATGATGGTGCTAATATGGGTGATGACACCATTTATTCAGGCACGGTGGCCGCCGCGATGGAAGGCTATTTACTGGGCATTCCATCTATCGCCATTTCGATGGCACAGAGCAAGCCAACCCACTTTGAAACAGCCGCGCGTGTTGCTGTAGAGTTAATACAGCACTACCAAAAAAATGGTTTTAGTTCCCCTACTTTATTGAATGTTAATGTGCCAGATGTGCCATATCAACAACTTAGCGGTAACGAAATTACCCGTCTAGGTAAACGCCACAAAGCTGAGCCAGTTGTTCAATTGCTATCGCCTAGAGGTGAAACCGTGTATTGGATTGGCGCTTCTGGCCAGCCAAATGATGGTGGTGTCGGCACTGACTTTAATGCGGTTGCCAATAACAAGGTATCTATTTCGCCCATTCAGGTAGATTTAACCAAACACTCGCAATTAGTGGGCATTCAAGACTGGCTTAAAAGCTAATTTAGAGATTTTTAACGTGGCAATCGCAAAAACTCCATTACTTGGCAACGCATTTACTGGCATGGGCATGACCTCGCAACGCACGCGTGACCGCATGCTTGCCCGACTGCGCGAGCAAGGGATTAAAGATGAAATTGTACTGACCGCTATTGCAGGTATTCCACGTCATATTTTTGTAGATGAAGCTTTGTCTATTCGTGCTTATGAAGATGTCGCGCTGCCCATTGGTTTTGGCCAAACCATTTCACAACCATACATTGTTGCGCGCATGTCTGAAATAATCCGCAACGGTAAGCCTCTGCAAAAAGTGCTCGAAATCGGCACGGGTTGTGGTTATCAAACGGCAGTACTCGCTAAAATTGCCAAAGAAGTATATTCAGTTGAACGCATACGCCCGTTGGTGATGAAGGCGCGCGGCCATTTACGCGAGCTTAAATCTTCTAACGTTAAGCTAGGTCATTCTGATGGCAGTATGGGGCTGACGGAGCACGCACCTTTTGATGCGGTTCTCGTGACAGCCGCCGCAAGCCATATTCCACAAGATTTACTAGACCAACTCGCCATTGGTGGGCGTTTAGTGATTCCAGTGGGTGTGGATGAGCAAGTATTAACCTTGGTTGAGCGACAATCTGAAACAGATTACCGCCACACTAAACTTGAGCCTGTAAAATTTGTGCCGCTATTAGGAGGAACAAGCTAATGCGTCATCGCATCAATAATCCTTATATTCAAAAATTCACCCGTTTATTGAGTGTTTTAGGGCTAACTATTTACCTAGCTAGTTGTGCGAGCAGCCCTATGGCGCCTGTAGTTGACCACACGCCAAAAAAGAATAAAGCAGAAGTCACTAAACAATCAAGCAACACAAGCACCCATAAAAATGGTGATTGGCGCCCTGATAACTATGTGGTAAAGAAAGGTGATAATCTACTTAGAATCAGCTTAGAGCTTGGCTATTACTACAAAGATATTGCGCAGGCCAACAATATTGCCGAGCCTTACCCGATTCAAGTTGGGCAAGTTTTACAATTAAAATCGCTAAAAGAAAAAAGTGCCGCTGAAGCTGGAAATGCATCGCAAACCACTACATCGGCTAATAGTAACGATGATGGTGTCGTCATCACCCCTATTAACACTGAACCCGTAACCAATACGACAGCTAAGCCTGTTGAGACACAAACGGTTGTGGTGGCCATTTCAGAACCAAAGGGCATACGCGAACCTTACTCTGAAGTAGCATTGCGAACACCATTACCTACACCAAAAATTGTGTTAGAAAATACCGAAATTACTAAAGTAGACACCTCTAAAGAGGTGTCATCTGCAACTAAGCCAACGGTGAATACAGAAGCATCAACCAACACCGCTACTACCAGCCAGCCAGAAGAAAAAAGCAATACTGAATCAACTGATAATACAGCATGGATATGGCCAACCAAAGGTAAGGTCATTGCAGGCTTTAATCAAGCAGGTAATAAAGGGATTGATATTGGTGGCACAATGGGGCAAGCAGTCATTGCCTCAGCGGCAGGAAAAGTGATTTACAGTGGCTCAGATTTACGGGGCTATGGTAAGCTGGTGATTATTAAGCACAATACCGATTATTTATCGGTATATGCGCACAATAGCGTAATATTGGTTAAAGAGGGGCAAATGATTAGCAAAGGCCAAAAAATTGCAGAAATGGGTAATACCGATACCAACGGTGTTAAATTGCATTTTGAGATTCGTCGCCAAGGTAAATCAGTTGACCCAAGCAAATATTTAGCCACCAATTAATGGGCGATAAAAAAGGGAAAATAGCATGGCTAAACCACGTGAAAAGCAAGACCCTAATAAATATTTAAAAAATAAAGACATCGACGCTGAAAGTAAGCGCAGTGTACTCATCGCAATCATTCGGATGGCTTTGGTACTGAGCGGTATTGTTGGCGTAGCCATTGAGCTTTTTAAAGGCGGTGGTTTGGTCACTAAAACTTTTAGCTGGCTATTTGATAGCGGTCAGCACATGCTGTTTATTCCCGTCATCATTTTTGCGCTTTGGCTAGCAAACCGCATCATTAGCTCAGGTGGCAAAGGTGATATTAAAAAAAGTGGTGAAATACCCATGTATATTATGATGGGTTTAGGCATTTACTTTATTTTTAGGTATTTTTCAGTTTAATTTAGATTCACTTTAAGTTAAACCCCAACAAGTATTTTACCTAATAAAAAAGCGGCTCGTTAGCCGCTTTTTTATTACCAATTGAAATGAATTAACTCGATTTTTGAGCTTCTTGTTGATAATGCGCATGCACTACCTTCATATCATACTGACGCGCCCAATCAATTAACGCATCTAAGGCTGGTGCGCCAATTTCGCCTTGCTGGGCATGAATAGCTGCCTGCTCACGAACCACCAAAATACCAGGGATTTTAGTCACTTCAAAATATTCGGCAATTTCTGGCGATTGCTCGGTATCTACCATGCCAAATACAATATCTGGATTTTGATTGGCAGCCGCTTCAAATACTGGCGTAAAATCAACACACGGCTCGCACCACGGCGCCCAAAAATCAACAATCACAAACGGATTTTTTTCAATCGTGTCTTTAAAATTTGCTTTAGTAAGGGTAACAACAGCCATGGTTTAGCTTTCCATTAAACGGTCCTTCTCACAGACCAGAAGCATGATTTTAGCAGAGCACTAGCATTTAGTTAAGGCATTTGTTAAGCGCAATGATGGTATGCCAATTAGTCAGCAAATACACCATAGCACGACCTAAAACAACGGTATATTGGTGATAAATTTACAAAAATTAAATACCAATTTTGCGCCGAGAGAAAATCACTGCCCTGCGACCCGCATAGAATAAGGCTTGCAGGGCATCGCTAAAGAAGATACTAAATAAGATACAGACATCATACAAAAAATATATGTTTTTACCACACAAAATAACATAAGCAAAATAGGCAATGCCGTAACGCAAATCAAGCTTGATAGGCTACAATTTATAACGTTTAATTTCAACCTTGCAAGGTCGCACTAGTGAGTGCTATCCTGCTTTAAATGTATTTTGTCGTACACAAGGTCAAGAAATTTGGCGGCTCATTTTGCAAAGTAGTGTTTGATGTAGTGACCATAATAGTTTATGATATCCTAAAATTAATTAACATATTGATTGATATGATACCAGTGTACAATTTTTTAAACAATAAAGCACCTTTGA
>JBATAW010000035.1:0-25960 GCA_049662045.1 Methylophilaceae bacterium
GTATCTAAACGCACGTTCTATTTGCACCTGAAAGAAACTGAGTTTCGCTTTAACCATAGGGCTGTTAATATGTACCTTGAAGTACTCAAATTATTAAGAAATAAACCGCTTTAACTTCCTAAGACCCAAAACATTTAATACTTCAATAGGCCGCCGTTTAATGACGTAGATGACAATATTGGTATCAAGTAAAAATTGAATCACTCAAATGCCTCGCGCTCGGTTTTGCATAAAGTCATCGGTGGGTTGGATTGTGCCCATAAAAAAACTATCCCAACTTGATCGCAGCGGCGCGATAACGCGCTCTTTGCCAATGGCGCGTACTGTGACTTGTTTTACATCTTCAGGCAGGCGCACATCGGCTGGCAAGCGCACGGCTTGTGTGCGATTATTAATAAATACGGTGCTTATACTAATCATGTTGACTCCAATATAGAATGTATATTGCATCAGTATATAGCACGGGGATTTTGATGACAACTACCGACTAAACGCCCTGCTTTAAACTCTCTTGAATAAACGGATCAAGGTCGCCATCTAGCACGCCTTGCGTATTGCCAATCTCAACCCCTGTGCGTAAATCTTTAATGCGGCCTTGATCTAGCACATAACTACGAATTTGATGCCCCCAGCCGATGTCGGTTTTAGCATCTTCAAGCGCTTGCTTTTCAGCATTACGTTTACCCAACTCAAGGTTATACAACGCGCCTTTGAGCATGTTCATGGCTTCTTCACGGTTGCGATGTTGCGAGCGGTCATTTTGGCATTGCACCACTACGCCAGTGGGAATATGGGTAAGCCGCACGGCAGAGTCGGTCTTGTTAATGTGTTGTCCGCCCGCGCCAGAAGCGCGGTAAGTATCCACCCGCAAATCGGCAGGGTTGATGTCAATTTGAATACTGTCATCCACTTCGGGGAAAATCTGCACGCTGGCAAAGCTGGTGTGGCGTTTAGCATTGCTATCAAACGGTGACTTACGCACCAGCCGATGCACCCCGTTCTCAGTGCGTAAAGTTCCGTAAGCATAATCACCAGTCACCTTAATAGATGCGCCCTTGATGCCCGCCACATCACCATCGGAAAGTTCTAGCACTTCCACCTTATAGCCTTTGCGCTCGGTATAGCGTAAATACATGCGCAGCAACATATTGCACCAGTCTTGCGCCTCCGTGCCACCACTGCCCGATTGAAACTCGATAAAGCAATTCGCGCTGTCTAACTCGCCTGAAAACATGCGCTTAAATTCCATATCGGCGATTTGTTTTTCTAAGGTGAGCGAGTCTTCAGCAATGCTACTTAAGGTTTCATCGTCATTTTCTTCACGCGCCATTTCAAACAACTCTTGCGCGTCTTTAATACTCGCCTCAATGCCTTGCAAATTGACGACCACCAGCTCAAGGCTACGCTTTTCTTTGCCTAATTTTTGCGCTTTTTCTGCATCATTCCAAATGTTTGGGTCTTCTAATAGCCCATTCACCTCTTCTAATTTGTGTGACTTATTTTCAAAGTCAAAGATACCCCCGAAGGGCAAAGTGACGCTCGCTTAAATCAGCAAGGCGATTGTTGATGAGATTGAGTTGTTCAGCTTCCATGTCAGTTTACAGTGCAATTAAAAGACTACATTATACAGGAATGATCGCCGTTGATTTAGAATCGCTAGCGGTGGTTGTGCTGGCCCAACTTTACGCTGGCTGTACCCTAATCACACCTTTTTAAAACCCTTAAAACGCTTCAATTTCACCCGCATCTTATTTCGATGCGCTGGAAGCCGCCTACTATGCGGCTCTCAGCGGTGCTATTTTCTCTCGGCGATAAAATTGCATCTTATAATGCTTTTATTAGTCAGTCATCACGCTTTATATTCTACATACGCTAAGCTTACTTAGCAGGGTTAAATAGCCGCTGAAAATAGACGGGCTGATGATTAGATTTAAGTTGATACAACTGCGCAGGTCTGTTGGCGGCTTCTTGATAATGTGCTGTCGCTTCTAGTAAATCAGCCGCCAGCATGCGCGTGCGAAATGCGCTTTTATCGAGCGCTCTGCCTAAAATGGCTTCATAGGCTGTTTGCAACTCTTTTAAAGTAAATAATTTGGGCATTAAAAAAGCAGGCAGTGACGTGTACTCCACTTTGTTGCGCAGGCGTTGTATCGCCTCAGCTAGCAGTTGGGCATGGTCAAAAGCTAATGTACAAGCCACACCGTTTTCTTTAACGTCAAACCACTGCGCATCTTCTGCGTTTGCCCCATTTTTAGGGTTTTGTAGATTATCCATGGCCAGCATTGAAAAATAAACATGGGTGGCAGACCAACCACGCGGGTCTCGCGTTGCCGAACCCCAACTGCCTAATTGCTCTAAATAGGCGGCTTTTACCCCTGTTTTTTCATACAACTTTCTAGCGGCAGCGGCTTCTAAAGTTTGATCTTGCGCAACATCAATAAAGCCACCCACCAAAGCCCAACCACCAGGAAATGGTTCGTTAATTTCGTTGCTACGTTTTATCAGCAACACTTTTAGCTTATTTTCAATTAAGCTAAATATCACGACATCTACCGTGGTGTAGGGTTTATCAAAACTCAAGCTGGCTTTGGTTTTCATAGACTTTTGCAATATTCAAATTAAATAATTAAATTTATAGTTGACATTTTATCTTAGTTAGTTGTATAGTGCAACTTACTTAGTTGCTTACACCAACTAAGTAAGCGTTAGAAAGATTTTCAGGTCAATATAAACTAGGAAAAAAGAGGACAACATGATCACTATTAGCCAAAATGCAAGAGCGCAAATTGTTAAGCCAACGATTTTTCCAGATGGCACTAGCCAAATATGGCAATTAGCGCTTGCAGATTTTGAGGCGTCGCCAGTCAACATCATCTGGCATTTTGAGCAAGAGGCAGAGCTTGTTTGGGTTAACCAACTCATTAGTTTGCTCAATGCAATTAACATCGAGATTGCTGAGTTGTTTATCCCTTATTTACCTTATGCGCGGCAAGATAAAGCCATTAGTAACGAGAGCACTTTTGCAAAACAAGTGTTTTTAAACATGCTTTTTACCAATAAAGTAAATAAAATTAGCACCTTAGATGTGCATAGCCATGATGATGTGGTGAGCTCATACTCACCCGCGGTTTATATTGCACAGGCCATTGCAACTTTTAAGCCTACTGTGTTGGTTTTTCCTGATGCGAGTGCTTATAAACGCTATGCACAAGTGTTGGATACTAGCCTATTTGCAGTCATTGTGTTAGACAAAGTGCGAAATCAAGCCACTGGTCAAATTAGCGCATTGACTTTAGACACTACCAACACCACTGCCAGCTTGATTGAGGCGAGTGTTGATTTGAGTATATTACAGTCTTATCAAATGCTGATTATTGATGATATTTGTGATGGCGGGGCTACTTTTATAAATGCCGCACTTTATTTGCACACACATTACCAATGCCAAGTGGCTTTGTACGTCACACACGGTATATTTAGTAAAGGTTTTGAAAAAATGATTTCAGCAGGTATTAGCGCATTTTTCACCACACAAAGCTTGATTAAAAACGTCACTGGATTTGCCTTAAAGGCATTAACATCCGAATTATAATTTACCTAAAATTAGATATGAAAGAGGAATAAAAAATGACATTTAAAACCAATCCTATCACAACCACCGATAGCTATAAATTAGCGCACGCGCGCATGTACCCAACAGGTACTGAGATGATTTACTCAAACTTTACGCCACGCAATAACAGCCACTTAAATGTGCCTAGCGCCTTTAAAACCAACAAAATCATTTTTTTTGGCTTACAAGGTGTAGTGCAACAAATGCACGAAGAATGGAATGAAGGCTTTTTTAGCCAGCCATTAGACAGCGTATTAGCACAATTTAAAAATCGTACAGGTCCATTTACGGGTGACTACCCTGTCGATACTGAATCAATGAGCGCCTTACACAAGCTTGGTTTTTTACCCATTAAAATCAAGGCGTTAAAAGAAGGTTCGCGCGTCAATATTGGTGTGCCCGTGTTAACCATCAGCAATACACGCCCAGAATTTTACTGGTTGACCAACTACCTTGAGTCTTATTTATCAACAGAATTATGGAAGCCTTCAACCACGGCGACCATCGCAGATATTTACAAACGCATTATCACGAGCTTTGCGATAGAAACGGGCGGTAATCAAGACTTTATAGCGTTTCAGGGGCATGATTTTTCAATGCGCGGCATGTCAGGTGCCATAGACTCCGCCAAAGCAGGTGCTGGACACTTAACGGCCTTTACTGGCACGGATACTTTAAACGCGGTCGATTATTTAGAGTACTTTTACGAGGCTAAAAATACCTTTGTTGGGGCATCAGTACCCGCCTCAGAGCATAGCGTGATGTGCATTAGTGGGCAAACCGATGAAAAAGAAACCATCCGTCGCTTGATTGAAGACTTATACCCAACGGGTGTCGTTTCAGTGGTTTCTGACTCTTGGGATTTTTGGAAAGTGATTTCTGTTTATGCCGCAGCGTTAAAAGAAACTATTTTGAACAGAAAGGTAGATAGTTTAGGTTTAGCTAAAGTTGTATTTAGGCCTGATAGCGGCGACCCTGTTGAAATTATCTGTGGTAGCGAAAATCCACTAACCAACAGCCCTGCAGAGCTTGGTGCGGTAGAAGTGTTATGGAATATTTTTGGCGGTAGCACTAACGCAAAAGGCTATAAAACGCTTAACCCACGGGTAGGCTTAATTTATGGTGATTCAATCACCCCACAGCGTGCATTTGATATTTTACGCAGGTTAAAAAACAAAGGCTTCGCTTCCGACAATATCGTATTTGGTATTGGTTCTTACACGTATCAATACATTACACGCGATAGCTTAGGTTTTGCTATGAAAGCGACTTACGGCGTGATTAATGGCGAGTCTGTGGATATTTTTAAAAACCCGATAACCGATAGTGGCACCAAAAAATCGGCAAAGGGTTTGTTAAGAGTGGAATATGAAAACAACCAGTTTGTGCTTCACGACCAACAAACGATTGAAAATGAAGCTAAAGGAGAATTACAAGCGGTGTATTTTGACGGGAAATTTTTTAATAAAACTAACTTGGTTAAGATTAGAAATCGCCTATCAAATACACCCAATTAATCACCATTTTATGTGCTTATTTTACGTTACATTATTTTGATGCCCTGAGAGCCGCCTAGTATGAGGCTCTCAGCGGTGTTATTTTTTCTCGTAGGAAAAACCAGGCTAATATCTATATTTTAAAAATGTGTAAAAAACGCATACATTGCAGCTTTTGGCATCAAGATTTAAATAATGTTAAACTGAGTTAAATTCAATATTTTGTATAGAAAGCGCTCATTTGCTCATTAACTGCCAACGTTGCCAAATTAACTTTACCGCCGAAGCGCAGCAAAGCACCCTACTCACGGCAATGGCGCAGCGTGGTCAACAGTTTGCCATGCTCAATTGCCCAAATTGCCAGCACACTTTTCCCATTAACCCTGTCACTTTACTAGCCCCAATTAAGCAACAACTCGCGCCAGTACCTTGCCCAATTTGTGTAGATGGCTTAGTGAGTTTTGTTGAGGGTCACACGAAACCCTTTTGGGGTTGTGGGGCTTGTGGCAACATCTGGCATCACTGAGATGAAATTTGTAATACAGGATCCGTCAGCAACAAGAAAGACTGAAACCATGATAATTGACAATACCCTTAAGCAATTACTCGCACCATCTGGCCACTTACAAGCCCAGCCCGCCACTGACTGGACGGGTGATATGCCATTGCCACAAGTGTTGGCCGATTTTTACGCCAACATTGGCCCGATGGGCGAAACTTACCACGCCAATATTGGCCCAGTAGGGTTAACCTTTAATGTGGGCGGCAACCCTGTTTGTGTACCACCACTAGCTAAGTTATGGAAACTTCAAGCGGGCTACCGCTGGCATGGCCTTACTGGTGAGCGACTGGCCGATTGGCAAGATCATTGGCTTGTCATTGCCGAACAAGGTGGCGACCCTTTTATTTTAGACACCTTAAGCAACGAGATACTGTTTGCATTTCATGGCGCTAATAGCTGGATACCTCAGCTGATTGCGCCTAATTTAGCCACTGCCATCGGCGCAATAGCCACCGTGGCAAACACACTAGATGCGCTTGGTGATGACGCTTATGATGATGACGGTTGCGAATTAGCATCCGCGTCACGTCTTGCAGTCACTAACGCGCTTGCCAGCTATTTTAATGACGAATCTACTGCGCATATGTTTTTGTCCACTTGGCAGTGGTATGAATAAGCGCTAACCTACTATTGAAAATAATGCGTAAACAATATAACTAATCGGAAAAATAAATGAATACCAAATTATTTGATGCCATTGCTCAAGGCAACCTAGCCGGTTTGCAAGCCGAGCTTGCCCTTAAACCTGATTTAACGCAAAAAGATGCTTATGGCTTTACACCATTGCACCGTGCGGTTATGTCCACTAATACGCTAAATGAGCAAATAGCCATGGCTTTACTTTCAGCACTAATTGAAGCGCAAAGCCCTGTTGAGCAGCTCGCAGACGATGGCAGAACGGCATTATTTTTAGCCGCAGAATTTTCACCAACCCTTGCGCCAGTAGCGTTACTAATTAAAGCAGGCGCCAACGCCAATATTAGTGATCGATTTGGCAACCATATTGTTGAAAATGCCATGAAGGAAGAAGTGCAGCAGTATTTATCTGACCTCACTGGCCACCCAATACCGATTCCACCGCTAGAATTAGACAGTGTGAAGTTAAGTGCAGCAGAGTGGAAAGCCGCTAAAGTGCATTTAAATGTGGTGTTTGAGCAACTGAAGCAAGCTAATATTGTGGTGTTACAAAATGCTGGCACCACCCAAGAAGATGGTTTTGCCGATTGCAGTGAAGCTTTGCAAACCACGCAAGCCCCCAATGGGCAATGGCAAGGTTTTTGCTTTTATTCTTCACAAGACTTAAACCGAGCAAAACGCAACAGCCAACTTTCTTTATCTTTTTGGGGCGCGCCAGATGGCAATACCGAATCAATGTTAACCATTGGGCAAGCAATTGTTGATGCTTTTAAACAGTATCCATTTATTGTAGATTGGAGTGGCTCAAAAAACACTCGCCCGATTATTTACTTACAAGATATTGGCCAAGGCTAACGCAATTGTTTAAAACTCAACAATAAGGGACCTAAATTGGAAAAATTTACTCGCATTAATAACCCCAGCACATTAAATTCTGGCAGCATCGCCACTGATTTAGCGCTTGGTAAAGAAGTTATTTTGCAGTTCTCGCAAATGCCAAGCAGCCGTTTGCTGAGTGAAATCAATGCGCTATGCGCTCTAAACACTAACCAATTAACCGTACGTTTTTTTTCAGGTGAAGACTTTGATTGCGCACTGGTAAAGCAATTGCCTAACGTTAAATCTTTAGCTGTTGATTGCACGATGCGTGCCAGCAATGTAAACGCGCTAACCGAACTGCTGTTTCTCACCAAGTTAGATTTGGGTATTTATGAACTTAAAGATACTGACATTTTGGCCGCTGACAACTTTAAAAATTTAACCCACTTAAGCATGGGCGCTACTAAAGCCAAAGCCTTTAACCTTGCGCATTTAAAAAATTTAACGCAGCTAACGCAGCTTTTTATTGAAGGCCATACTAAAAATATTCAAGCCATTAGCACCTTAAGCAAATTAAGTGATTTACGCCTGCATGGCATCTCTAAAACAACATTAGATTTTATTAACCCACTTAAACAGCTTAAAACACTACAATTAACGCTGGGTGGGCGTGAAAATTTAGACGAAATTGAGCATAATACGATTGAGCATTTAATCATTGGGCGTGTACGTGGCTTTAATAGCTTAAACAACCTTAAAAACTTTAATACGCTAAAACATCTCTCTATTTCAGAGCAAATTCAGTTAAAAGCTTTAATGCTGAATGATTGCCCGAGTTTGTTGGCGCTAAGCTTACATGACTGTAAAACATTGAGCACATTGCAAGGTTTAGCACAGCTGAATGCGCTGCGTTATCTACGCATTTTCAAAACTGAGATTGAGTTTGATACGCTAGTCACCAATGGCTTTCCAAAATCGTTAACACATGCCACATTTGGATCTAATAAAGCAATCGAAACCAAGCTATTAGCAATGGGCTATCAGGTAGCCACTTGGGAAAACTTGCCCTAAGTTTGTAGCGCAAACTATATAGGCATTTAGCTAGATAAAAGTTTGTCTCTTTGTTTTTGCTAACCACTTTCAATCCGTTTAACTGTTGACATCACCGTTAAGTTTTCAACACTCACCATCAATTTACCAGCAATGCTTAGTCAAATCATGGCCATAACGCCCTAAAAACCGCTAATTTTTCAGCATTTAAGCTGGCATAAAATTTGCTTAATCTATATCAGAAAGAAGTTTTTATAGTTTAAAAAGTTAAATTTTTTAGGAAAATAGAATGAAAAAAAGTTTTATGTTGTTAGCGTTATTGGTTGCCTCAGTATCTGCACAAGCCGCCGTTTATGAAGTTAACGCAAAAACCAATTCGACAACTGGGGGTTCAGGGGTGGCGGTAGCTGCTTTCACTGTTGGCACTACCTTTACCATTACCACTGACCCATTAGACTTGTGGAAAACAGGCAACTCACCACATTGGTCAAATGCAAATGGCTTAACAGGGCCTAATTTACTCTCAACAGGTTTTGCTGATACCAATGGCGATAGACCAACCAATAAAAACAAGGCGGGTACAATTATTGGGCAAAGCTATGCTAATTGGACACAAGGTGGTTTATCAGCCCCACAAGGCGCTTTAGTGGGTGAATGGGGTAATGCCTTAGGACAATATTTTCTAATTGGCACTAATTTTACTGGCATCGCTATAGATAGCCAATTGAAGTTATATGCTTTTGATAGAAATATATCAGGTAATGGTGGCAGTATTTTGGCTAATTTAAACATTAGCGCCGTGCCTGAGCCTGAAACATACGGCATGCTATTAGCTGGTTTAGGTCTGATAAGTTTTTCAGCAAAACGTCGTAAAACTAACTTCGTTTAAATGCTGTAGCATTAATACTTATCTTAAGTTTTAACTAGGCTATGAGGGACCTTGGTTTTCTAAATGCTTAAACTTAGGGCCAAGTGTATTTTCAACTTTAGGTATCACAACACTTAATTGCCAAATGAATAAGCTGAGCAATGCGGTCAACATTGTAGCAACGATATATTTACGATTTGACCATTCTTTTAAAGAAGGCATATAAGCAACCAGCGCGAGTAGGCTAAATATGATAATAATGGCGTCAAAACTCGCGCGTTGCCAATAACTTCCTCCTAAATGTAGCCACATGCCAAACTCATCGAATGTGAGCGCTAAACCAATACCATATGCGATGGCAATTTTACGTGTTTCCTGACTGGTACGATGTGGCCTAAACAACAGTAAGGCACCGACCATTGAAAGTAAAAATATGCCGTAATTTAAATGATGAACGTGCGTACCACCCAAATGAAAATAAAAATCCGGAAGTCGCCGCGACATGATTAACAATACTAAAACTCTAGCAGTTATAAAAGTTAAAATAAAACTAGTCAGTACTAACCGCTGAATTTGACGTTGGGATTTGTTCATATATTATTTCATAGTGCGAAAGTGATTAGTTTATCTTGATTGGTTTTAATATCATTATTTAATCAAGGCATAGCTATTAAAAATTAGAAACTTTGGGCTATAAATAATTTTGTGTAAACGCATTTTGCAGGAAACTGCTATTTTCAGAAGTGGATAAAAAATGCCGTTACCAAAAGCCTTATTCAACGATTTAATTGACGGATTATTAGCCAGTTATAAAAAGCCAGAAGACCTTGTAGTGGTTTAATGATGCTGGACACTCCCATCGAATGTTAACCTCCTCTTACAGCACTCAGAAATGAATAAAGCTAGGTTGCTTTACGAAACGCGTTATAAATTAGAAGTTGCAAAAATGGTGGTTGATCAAGGGTTGACCATTTCTCAGGTTTGTAAAGATTTATCCATTGGGTCTTCAGCCGTTACCCGATGGGTCAATCAATATCGTGCTGAGTGGCATGGTCAGGCAAGTGTTGGCCATCCAATCACGTCAGAGCAACAACGAATCAGGGCGTTGAAGATTGAGAACCGTTAGTTACGTCACTAGAATGAATGCAGTTTGGGTGGCAGACATTGTCTACATTCGCACCCAAAGTGGCTGGCTTTACTTGGCTACGGTGATAGATTTATATGCCCGTAAAATTGTAGGATGGGCGCTTGCTCCACATATGCGATCAAACTTGGTGTGTTCAGCGCTTAATATGGCGATTATTGCTCGGTAGCCAGCGCCAGCGATGATTACTTGCAATTGTTAGCAATGCGCCAGTTACTGCCTGCATGAGTGGTAAAGGTAATTATGACAACGCAGTGATGGCGCGGTGCTTTTTAAACTTAACAATGAAGCGTGTATGGCAAACACTTGATGCTAATCATCAAGAAGCTTTCCGTGATATTAGTCGTGATGTTGTCGCTTTTTATAATGCGTGTTGTCTAAACTCAAGCTTGGGTTATATGCCACCCAATCAGTTTGATGCTAATTTGACAGAAATACATCAAAATACGTCGATTGAGGTGTCCAGTTAATGTTGACCATTACACATTGGCGTTATTATATATTTTCAAAATACAGCCAGTTTAACAGTAGCGCTAACAAAAAAGTAGAACGACTAGTACCCACCTTGAAACTAAAACGCATAACATAAAAAAATTAGGCTGTGATTAATCATTTTATTTTCATTTTTTTCTATCGATTTAGTCATAAAACTTTCACTAGAAACTCAGCAAGAGATATAATGACACGCAATAATACACCGCGCTATTTAAAGATTATTTGCTTCAAAAAAACAAACTTCAATCGCAATTTTCACTTGCAGAGCGTAAGTCAAAAATTAAAAATTAGGGAGATACCATGGCTGGAGCATTTACTAAACTGATGGCAGCAATTACGCCACGCAGTGATAACTACTTTATTTTATTTAATAAATTAGCCGATTGCGCGGTGCGTTGCTCTAAAGTATTGGCCATGATGACGGCTTTACGCGATGCAGAAAAGTTTGAAGAGTACTTTGCAGAAATTCGTAAAATTGAATCTGAGGCCGATACTTACACCAGAGAAATTTTACTTTCTTTACATAAAACCTTTATTACCCCTTTTGATCGCCGCGAAATTCGTGAGCTTGCCATGGCTTTAGACGATATTATTGATTTTATGGAAGATATTCCACAAAGCGCAAAAATTTATGGCCACACCAGTTTCACCCCAGAAATGGTCGCCCTAGCGCAAATTTTACTGCGCGCTTCCGAAAAAGTACAAAGTGCGGTACTAATGCTTTCAGACATGAAAAATGCAGAGCAAATTATGCGCACTTGCGCAGAAATCAACCGTATTGAAGGAGAAGGCGACCATGTGATGCGCTCTGGTATGCAGCGTTTGTTTATTGAAGAATCTGATGCACGTACGATTATTCGCTCAAAAGAGTTATACGATTTATTTGAAGAGTCCATTGATAGCTGCCAAGACGTATCCGATGTGATTCACGGTGTTGTTTTAGAGCGCATTTAAGGATACGCGATGATAGAACACGCAACCATTATCATTGGGCTGCTCGTTTTTGTTGCCCTTATTTTTGACTTCATGAATGGCTTTCACGATGCCGCTAACTCCATCGCTCTGATGGTTTCCACACGCTTACTCACCCCACAAGCGGCCGTCATTTGGGCGGCTTTTTTTAATTTTGTTGCCTTTTTATTTTTTGGCTTACACGTGGCAGATACGATAGGTAAAGGCATTATTGATCCCCATATTGTCAACAATGCGGTTATTTTTGGCGCACTCAGCGGCGCCATTGCTTGGAATATCATTACTTGGTGGTTCGGCATCCCATCTTCATCTTCTCATGCGCTCATTGGTGGTTTACTTGGCTCTGGCGTAGCTCATGCGGGTACTAAAGGTATTATTTTAGGCGGCAAATTGATTAGCACTGGTTTGGCCATTGTGCTTTCACCTTTGTTTGGCATGTTGCTCGCGCTCACGATATCTGTGCTCATTTTATGGCTATTTGAAAAAACCGCTCCTTATAAAACTGAAAGTCGCTTTAATAAAATGCAGTTTATTTCGTCTTCGCTATTTAGCTTGGGCCATGGTGCCAATGATGCACAAAAAACCATGGGAATTATCACTATCTTGTTATTTGCCAATGGTTACTTAAAAGGTGATTTTAATGTGCCATTTTGGGTGGTTATTTCCTGTCAAATTGCCATGGGTTTAGGTACACTACTCGGTGGCTGGCGGATTGTGCGTACCATGGGCATGGGCATCACCAAAGTGCGTCCTACTGGCGGCTTTGCAGCACAAACTGCTGGCTCCATTGCACTATTTTTAGCCACCTCATTTGGTATTCCAGTTTCAACTACCCACACTATTACTGGGGCAATTGTTGGCGTTGGGCTATCTCGCCGCGCGTCCGCGGTGCGCTGGGGCTTAGCCTCTCGCATAGTGTGGGCTTGGATATTAACGATTCCATGTGCGGGTTTAGTGGCTGCCGTTGCTTATCACATTGGTAAAACATTTTTGTAAATTAGCGGTTGTTTAGTTTTAAAAAATAGGCGCAATATGCGCCTATTTTTTTGTTTAAATACAGCTAAAATTCACCGAGAGTTTTCAATGCCTCTGTGAGCCGCATTCTAGGCTGCTTACAGCGGTGGTGAAATAAAGATAATGATTAAATCACTAAAAATATCATTCTAACTTAAGCGGCAGCAAACTTTACTGCTTCCGTAATTTGTTCAGCTAATATTTGTACTAACGCACGGTCTTGCCCCTCCACCATGACGCGGATTTTTGGTTCAGTTCCTGAAGCTCTTAGCAACACGCGCCCAGTATTATTTAAGGCTGTTTCAGCCGCTTTCACCGCTGCTTGTATTGCTGTATTATTTAAATCCAGCTTAGTTTTTGTGGTGACATTAATCAGCACTTGCGGGTAAAGAATCAGATTTTTATGCATTTCCGTGAGCGTTTTGCCACACTCCTTTAATGCTTGTAATACTTGCAGTGCGGCAATAATGGCATCGCCACTGGTGTGCTTATCTAGCGTTAAGATATGGCCTGAATTTTCGCCACCTAATTTCCATTCATTAATATTCAGCTGCTCTAACACATAGCGGTCACCTACATTTGCGCGTATAAACGGAATTTGATGTTTTTGTAAGGCGTGTTCTAAAGCGAGGTTAGTCATTTGCGTGCCCACCACACCGCCTTTAAGTGTGCCTTTTGCATGCAGGCCTTGCACAATGATGTAGAGCAGTTGATCCCCATCTAGTAGTTCGCCATGCGCATCCACCATCATCACACGATCACCATCACCATCAAAAGCAATGCCTAAGTCTGCTTGGTGCTCAAGCACGGCTTTCTGTAAGGCTTTTGGGTGTGTTGAACCCACTTGCTCATTAATATTGAGGCCGTCTGGTTTATTGCCGATGCAAATAATTTCAGCCCCTAACTCGTGAAAAACGGGCGGCGCGACATGATAAGTGGCGCCATGTGCGCAATCGAGTACAATTTTAAAGCCGCGCAAATCCATTTCATTAGGAAAAGTGCTTTTACAAAACTCAATATAACGCCCACCCGCATCGTCAATTCGACGAGCTTTACCAAGTTTTGCTGATTCCATCACCTGCATGGGTTGATCTAATTCTGCTTCAATGGCATGCTCAATTTCATCAGGTAATTTCGCACCAGCCGCAGAGAAAAATTTAATACCGTTATCGTAATAAGGGTTATGTGAGGCGGAAATAACAATCCCCGCTTGCGCCCGCAACGCGCGCGTGAGGTAAGCCACTGCTGGCGTGGGCATGGGCCCTGTGAGCAAAGTATCGACCCCAGCCGCCGATAAACCCGCCTCTAAAGCAGCTTCTAGCATATAGCCCGATATACGCGTATCTTTACCAATTAACACCGCAGGATGTGCATCTTTGGCTAAATTACCCTGCAAAGCAGTGAGCACTTTACCCGCAGCATAGCCTAAACGCATGACAAAATCTGGCGTAATCGGGTAGTCACCTACTCGCCCACGGATACCATCTGTACCAAAGTATTTTTTCATTAAATGTTCAAATCTTAAGTTTTATAAATTATCCAATAAAGTACCAAAGCGCCCATTACATCATGACGAAGACTTCAGTAATTTTCTGACTACAATGGCGGTGGCTGTCTTAAATCTCAGGCTGCAACTTGAAAAACGTAAATCTTCACTTATTGTATTGCGCCCACCACTTTTAAAGCTTCTACGGTGGCTTTCACATCATGTACACGCAAGATATGTGCGCCTTTCATGGCTGAGATGACCGATGCTGCGATACTAGCATAAAGCCGCGCGTCCACATCATTGCCCGTCATTTGTCCAAGCACAGATTTACGTGACAGCCCGACTAAAATAGGCTGATTTAAAGTGGCAAAACTTTCTAAATGCTGAATCAGTGCAATATTATGCAACCTAGTTTTACCAAAGCCAAAACCTGGGTCTAAGATGATGCGACTGCTATCTATACCCGCATTTACACATGCATTTAAACGTTCTGCTAAAAATTGGTGCACTTCTTGTACAACATCCAAATATTGCGGTTTAATTTGCATGGTTTGCGGCGTCCCTTGCATGTGCATTAAACACACACCAGCGGTAGAGCGCGCAACAATCTGCAACGCGCCTTCTTCTTGCAAAGCACGGACATCGTTAACGATGCTCGCACCCGCAGCTAGGGCTGCTTGCATCACTTGGGGCTTATAAGTATCAATCGAAATGGGGATATTGACTTGGCTGGCCAATAATTCAATCACTGGAATGACGCGGCCTAACTCTTCTTGCAAACTGACAAGCGTTGCATTGGGGCGCGTTGACTCGCCACCAACATCAAGAATATCTGCACCTTCAGCCACCAATTGCAAGGCATGCGAAATAGTATGGTTTGTAGTTGAAAACTGTCCGCCATCTGAAAATGAGTCAGGCGTCACATTGACGATGCCCATCACATGCGGGCGATTTAGATTTAAGGTGAATTTTCCACAAGAAAAAAGCATAAGCTAGTTGTGCACTAACGAAAAAGAGCGACAATATTGTCGCCCTAGTCGTTTATTATGAAGACGCAGTCGGTTGTGGTTTTGGGTTAGCGCCCAAGCCAGCAGAACCAGAGTCTTTTGGTGGCGTATTAATTTTACCCTGCGTTGGTTTTGGTGGGCGCACAGGGATACCCGCCATCACATCATTTATTTGGTCTGCATCAATGGTTTCGAACTCCATTAAAGCCGCCGTCATGGCTTCTACTTTATCGCGATTATCTTCTAACAACTTACGCGCAATCGCATATTGTTCATCCAAAATTCGGCGAATTTCAGCATCTACTTTTTGCTGCGTCAATTCTGAAATGGTTTTTGAGCTCATACTACCAAAAAATGAATCTTGCTCATCACCCGCATATACCATTGTGCCTAAGGCATCACTCATGCCATATTTGGTCACCATTGCGCGGGCTAGTTTAGTCGCACGCTCAAAGTCATTCGAAGCTCCTGTAGACATTTGATGCATAAAAATTTCTTCAGCAATGCGGCCGCCAAATAAAATTGAAATTTCTTCTAGCATTTTGTCTTTAAAATTACTTATGCGATCAAACTCAGGCAACTGCCAAGTTAAGCCCAACGCCCAACCGCGCGGCATAATGGTGACTTTATGCACTGGGTCAGCCTTAGGTAAAAGCTTAGCCACCACGGCATGGCCACTTTCATGATAAGCCGTATTAAGGCGCTCTTCTTCACGCATGACCATACTTTTACGCTCAGGACCCATGAAAATTTTATCTTTTGCATCTTCAAAGTCTTGCATGTCCACCGTGCGCTTGTTGCGACGGGCAGCAAATAATGCGGCTTCATTCACTAAATTAGCTAAATCAGCACCACTAAACCCAGGCGTACCTCGCGCTATAATATCAGCCTTTACATCCACATCAATCGGCACTTTACGCATGTGCACTAGCAAAATTTGCTCACGACCTTTAATATCTGGCAAGCCCACCATTACTTGACGGTCAAAACGGCCTGGACGAAGCAAGGCTTTATCTAACACGTCTGCACGGTTAGTGGCTGCAATCACAATAACACCAGAGTTCGCTTCAAAACCATCCATCTCCACTAAGAGTTGGTTTAAGGTTTGTTCACGCTCATCATTGCCGCCACCTGTGCCAGATCCACGGCTACGTCCCACTGCATCAATTTCATCAATAAAGATAATGCAAGGGGAGCTTTTTTTAGCGGTTTCAAACATATCACGTACCCGCGATGCACCAACGCCTACAAACATTTCCACAAAGTCTGAGCCAGAAATCGTAAAGAATGGCACTTTCGCTTCACCCGCAATAGCACGTGCAAGCAACGTTTTACCCGTGCCTGGTGGGCCAACCATCAGCACACCACGTGGAATACGACCACCCAATTTTTGGAATTTAGTCGGGTCACGTAAAAATTCAACGATTTCTGTCACTTCTTCTTTAGCTTCATCACAGCCAGCTACATCGGCAAATGTTGTAGAGTTATTACTTTCGTCTAACTGACGTGCTTTACTTTTACCAAATGAGAATGGGCCGCCGCCCTTGCCGCCACCTTGCATTTGCTTCATGAAAAACATCCAGAAACCAATTAACAATAAGAACGGCAACAATGTCCAGAATAATTCTTTAAGTAATGACGGACGCTCTTCAGGCTTCACTTCCACTTTTACGTTGTATTTCAACATGTCAGATACTAGCCATAAGTCTGTGGGTGGCGCAACTGTCACATACGTGCTTTTGCTATCACGTAACTTCACCATAATGGTACGGCCATCCATGTAAACAGAGTCAACCTTGCCACCCCTCACATCTTGCATAAATTGCGAATAGACCATTTGACTACCAGCACCATTTTTAGGACTAGTCAGCTGAAAAATGGTGGCTAATACCATCGCGATACCGAGCCAAATCGCAATGGTTTTAATTGTATTGTTGTTCAAAATATGGTTCCTTTTATAAACGGAATGCTACTGCATTAATTTTACGGCATTATGACCACTGTGAAAATGCCAAAACAGCAGTTGATGAGTACTTTACTGGTCTTTTATCTATCTAAACTACGTTTTTTTGCTTAATCCGAGTAAATAAACTTCAGTACTGCGGTCGCGTGAAGCCTTTGGTTTTCGGGTGACGACTTTATCAAACATCTGTCGCATGCTGTGCAATAGACCATCAAAACTAGCACCCATAAATACCTTGACCAAAAAATTACCATTTGGTTTCAACCAATCACGGCTAAACTCAAGGGCTAACTCTGTTAAATAGGCTGCGCCCGCCTGGTCAACTTCCTTCACACCACTAATATTGGGGGCCATATCTGAAATTACAAGGTCTGCTTGCTTACCTTTTAAACTAGTTTCGAGTTGTTTTAGCACTTCGGCTTCTCGAAAGTCTCCACAAATAAACTCAACTCCCGCAATGGGGCGCATCTCTAATATGTCCAGCGCAATTATTCTGCCTTGGCCTTTTAATCGTTGAGCGGCCACTTGCGACCAACTACCAGGCGTTGAGCCTAAGTCAACAATGGTCATACCAGGCTTAATTAACTTATCTTTATCATCAATTTCTATTAGTTTATAAGCCGCGCGTGCGCGGTAGCCATCTTTTTGTGCTTGCTTAACAAAGGGATCATTCAGATGCTCTTGCATCCATGCTTTACTGGTTTTAGTGGGCTTCATGCGCTTAGATTTAGATAGAAACTTGGCTTCGTGTTAAAATAGGCTTAATTAATGACATTATAAAAGAACATCATGGCTACTAGTAATATAAAACCTACTCATACAAAACTTAGTGCGAAACAAATCGCTCACTTAAGAGGCTTAGCGCATAGTCTTAATCCAGTCGTCATGTTAGGTAATAACGGCTTAACAGATAACATATTTAAAGAAATTGAACTTAACTTAAACGCGCATGAGTTGATTAAAGTGCAAGTTGCGGGTGATGATCGCACGGCGCGCAATGCCATTTTTGATGAAATTACCGCCAAAACTAACGCCATTGCGGTGCATCACATTGGTAAACAATTGGTGTTTTATCGCCCAAGTGATAGCGTAAAAGAATCCGCAAAAATCACCATCCCCAAGCTTTAATAAATCGATGCGCGATTTATATTCGTCACAATTTTAAATTTCACTTAATTGATGGCTAGCTCTCATACTTACGCATTCTAGGCATTGATGCCACGCATCATCAATGATGTTGCTACTATTTACTTAACATTTCTTTTGCATGTTGCCGCGTGGTTTCCGTCATTTCAATACCGCCAAGCATACGCGCAATTTCCTCAATCCGATCAATAGGATTAAGCGGCTGAATATGACTCAGTGTTTGCCCATTTTCTTGGGTTTTTTTCACTTTTAAATGTTGCAAGCCCAGCGCAGCTACTTGTGCCAAATGTGTAATAACGAGCACTTGGCGGGATTCACCCAATTGATTCAGTAATTGGCCCACTACTTCAGCAACACCGCCACCAATGCCTACATCAACTTCATCAAATATCATGGTAGGCACGCTGCCTTGCTGGGCAGTCGCAACACGAATAGCTAAACTAATGCGTGACAACTCACCACCAGAAGCGGCTTTACTCAAAGATTTTGGCGTAACCCCTGCGTGCCCTGCCACTAAAAACTCTACTTGCTCTAAACCTACCGAGGATTTTGCTTGCGCGGCTAGCAACACTTCAAATTTTCCGCCCGCAAGGGATAATTGCTGCATTTCCTTTGTAATTTTTTCACTTAATTTTTTTGCTGCTTTTGTACGTTCAACACTTAATTTTTGCGCTTGAACCATATAGTTAGCCAAGGCTGCAGTTTCTTTTTTAATTAGCCCACCATCATTACCCACACCCGCTAGCGCGCTTATACGCGTTTGCCATTGCGTGAGTGTTTCGGGCAATAGCTCTACCGAAATGCGATATTTACGCGCAGCGCCATGAATAGCCTGAATACGGCTTTCTACCTCGGCCAGACGTGCAGGATCAAGCTCACTTTTTTGCAAATAGCGGTTTAAAAAACGGTTCGCTTCTTCTAGCCCAATAATGGCTGAGTCTATCAAAGCAAGTGGCTCATCCAAGTTAGCATCAAAATCTCGCAAGGTTTGCAATTTACTTTGCACGCTAGCGAGTTGGCGTAACGCTGAAACCTCACCTTCACTTAGCCACTCACGACTAGCCTCACATCCACTAAGCAAACTTGCGCCATTTGATAAACGGCTGTGTTCTTGCTGCAAGGCATCCCACTCATTTTGCTCAAAACCTAATTGTGTTAGCTCGCGTGTTTTATCGCGTAAATTCGCCAGCTCTTCAGCATATTGACTGGCATTTTGTTCCATTTCAAGCCGTGTTTCATGCAATTTATGCCATATTCTATAATGCTCTGCCACGGTTTGTGCCAAGAGGCTTAAGCCGCCAAAATCATCTAACACCACACGCTGTGTGGCTAGTTTAAGTAATGAATGATGGGCATTTTGGCTGTAAATATCCACTATAAATTCACCAAGCTCTTTAAGCTGCGCAACCGTTGCTGTTGCGCCATTAATAAAAGCCCGGCTACGCCCATCTGCATAAATCACACGGCGTAAAATTAGCTCATGGTCATCGGCTTGCATTTCATTATCTGTTAGCCAAGCTTGTGCCGCAAAGTTATCTGTTAAATTAAAGTTCGCGCTAATCTCTGCTTTCTCACAACCTTGACGGATGACTTCGCCTTCATTGCGGGCGCCTAATGCGAGCGATAGCGCATCAATTAAAATGGATTTCCCTGCGCCTGTTTCGCCAGTTAACACCGTGTAACCGCGCTCAAAATCTAAATTAAGCTGGTCAACAATAACAAAATCACGAATACTTAAAGTTTGTAACATAGGTTTATTTTGTGCGTTATTTTTAAAGCTGTCTATAAAAGTGGATGGCTGAAGCCAAACAAAGCAATACTGGGATTATCCAAAATATCGCTACATCATCGTAAATATAACCTAATATCGGTACATGTCCAGAGACTTCATATAAGGGTACCCAGCGCCAATACGTATTATAAAATACTACAAAAAAAATGCAGGCAAGCCACAAAGATAGCACTGCAAAAATTAAGCGCCTGATTGAAGGGGTCGATTTTTTTGAATTGTCCATGCAAACGACAGATTAACCCCAGTTTAATTTTTTACGTAGCATATCAAAATGACAATGCCCCGTGGGGTGTAGCAAAGGGAGCATTTTTTCTGCACTTTGCACTAATATACGGTCATTGTGCAGCAGCTCAAGTGTTGATTGACCATCTAAGTGAATGTGCGAATTGTTTTTATCCACCAAGGTGATGCAAACTTTACTTGCGCTGTGTATTGTGATTGGCCGGTTACTTAACGTATGTGGGCAAATCGGCACAAGCGTGATGGCTTCAAGTGTCGGATGTAAAATTGGCCCTCCCGCAGAAAGCGCATACGCTGTCGTGCCTGTGGGCGTTGCAATAATGAGCCCATCTGAGCGTTGACGATGCACAAACTGTCCGTCGATAGTCACTTCTAAATCAACTAAACGTGCTGCTTCACCTTTACTAATGACAACATCATTTAAGGCAAAGCCCGTAAACAATGTAGCACCTTTGCGAACAACGCTCGCTTGTAACATCAGCCGCCGCTCAAGCAAATACGAACCAACCAAGACTTCGCTCACGATTTTAAGCATATCTTTAGCGCTAATATCGGTTAAAAAACCTATGCGGCCACGATTAACACCAAGCAAAGGAATCTGTTGCTCTAGCAAGGCACGTGCCACACCCAACATGGTGCCATCACCGCCTAATACAATCACTAAATCAACTTGGCTATTCGCCCCAGTCCCTATTTGCGCTAACTCTACCGTACTATAGTCATTAATATCCGCACATTGCGCCGTGTTCGTTTCAAGCAGCACGTTCAAACCGCGCTCGCGTAAAAATTCCGCAAGCGCAATAATTTGATCTCGCATTTGTGCATCTTGATATTTGCCTACCAGCACGATATTGTTAAATTGTTTTTGCATTTTCACTCAAGAGCGTCTTTATAAAACATTATGCAGATTATACAGAAGCATAAAACGATAAACATATAGCATAGGGTTAAAACGTAGCATAAAGTCACAATAGCATTGCCTAAAGCTGGTAACTGCCCGATAATTCCTCTATGAATTGCTTTAATGGTGTCTGTTAATGGATAAGCGCGCGCAAATTTTACTTAAAACACTGGTAGAACATTACATTAGTGATGGTCAGCCCATCGGCTCGCGCACGCTTTTGCAACATAGCGGTTTAGATGTAAGCGCGGCGACTATTCGCAATGTGATGAGCGACCTTGAGCAAATGGGTTTTATCGCCAGCCCACACACCTCAGCTGGGCGCATCCCCACACAAAAAGGCTATCGTTTGTTTGTGGACTCATTGTTGACGGTGAAACCGCTTGAAAACCAAGCCCTTAGCCAGCTTAAGAGCGGTCTAACTTCACCCAATCAACATGAACTCATTAACAATGCGGCTGACATGCTCTCGCAGCTCACACAATTTGCTGGCGTGGTGGTGATCCCCAAGCGAAAACGCAATGCTTTTAAGCATTTAGAGTTTTTACCGCTAAACGAAAAGCGTATTTTGGTGATTATTGTCACCAGTGACAACAATGTGCAAAATCGTATTATTTTGACTGAAAAAGCATTTTCAGCTGCTGAACTCACGCAAGCGGGAAATTATTTTAATGCGCATTTTGCGGGCTTCACCTTTGATGAAGTCAAACAAAAACTGCACCAAGAACTTAAGCAGATGCAAACCGACATGAATAAACTCATGAGTGCTGCCCTTGAAGCGAACAACCCCGCTGACAACGAAGATGGCGTTGTCATCGCAGGTGAGCGAAACTTATTGCATATTGATGAGCTCTCAACCAATGTGAATAGCTTACGAAAATTGTTTGACATTTTTGAGCGCCGCACCACGCTGATGCAGTTGCTTGACAATAGCCAGCGCGCAGAAGGTATTCAAATATTTATTGGCGGTGAAAGTAATTATTTACCCTTAGATGAATGCAGCCTAGTGACCGCACCTTATGAGGTAGACGGCCAAGTGGTGGGCACGCTAGGCGTCATTGGCCCCACTCGCATGGCGTATGAACGGGTGATTCCAATTGTGGACGTGACGGCTAAATTGCTTTCAAGCGCACTATCACATAATTAAAATTTTTCACCATTTAGGTGCATTGAAAGAATAGAAACAAAAAACATGGCCTTTAATATAGAACCCAAATATGACCACGGTGACCAACTTAAAGTGGGTATTTTATTGGCTAACTTAGGCACACCAGATGCGCCTACCGCTGCCGCTTTACGCCCCTATTTAAAACAGTTTTTGAGCGACCCGCGTATCGTCGAAATTCCGCGCTTGATTTGGTGGTTTATTCTCAATGGCATTATATTAATGGTGCGGCCAAAAAAATCTGCTGAAAAATACGCGCAGGTTTGGACTAAAGATGGATCGCCACTTTTGGTACACGCGCAAAAACAAACACAGTTATTACGCGGATTTTTAAGCCAAAAAATCAATTCACCGCATGTGGTTGAGCTTGGCATGAGCTATGGCAACCCAAGCATGGCAGAGGCCATTGAAAAATTAAAAGCGCAACATTGCGACCGTATTTTAGTATTTCCACTGTATCCGCAATATGCCGCTAGTAGCACGGGCAGTGCGCTTGATGCGGTATGGCGCAACCTCATTAAAACTCGCAATGTACCCGCCATACGCACCATTCGCAACTACCACGACCACCCAGCTTACATTGCCGCATTGGCTAGTAGCGTGCTTGAACATTGGCGCATCAACAACAAGCCCAACTTTGATGGTGGCGAAAAATTAATCATAAGTTTTCATGGCGTGCCCAAAGCACACCTCACCAATGGCGACCCCTACCACTGCCAGTGCCACAAAACGGCACGTCTATTAACCGAAGCCTTAGGTTTAAACAAAGAGAATGTCATCGTGGCGTTTCAATCACGCTTTGGCAAACAAGAATGGCTCAAACCTTATCTCGCTAGCACATTAGAAACCTTAGGCAAAGCAAAAACCAGCCGTATTGATATTATCTGCCCAGGCTTTAGCAGTGACTGCTTAGAAACGCTAGAAGAAATTGCCCTAGAAGGCAAACATATTTTCACCAGCAACGGTGGTGGTGACTACCACTATATTCCAGCATTGAATGAAAATGATGCTTGGATTCACGCCATGACGCAAATTGCGCTAGAAAATTTGCAAGGCTGGGTGAGTGAAAAATGGGATATTGAGCTAGCTAAAAAAACCAACGACCAAACAAAACAACTCGCTAATCAGTTAAACGCATAAGCTGTCATTTTAGTTGCACATTATTTCACCTCCTCTGTAAGCGGCCTAGAATGCGGCTTATAGAGGCATGAAAATCTCTCGTCGCAATTTCACCTTATTTTTCTGCTAATTACGCACCAAAATTTTGCCCAATTTATGGTTAGATTCGGCAAAATTTTACCTTCTATCCAACATTTCTCTTGACACTCTGCAAAACAGAGTAATATACTCTGCAAATCAGAGTTAAAGGGATTTTATGGCCACGGATACAAAGCAACAAATTAGCGCAATCCACAATATGCTCTCTGTGGGACATCGTAATTTGCGTATGGAGGCGCACAGTTTGTGGTTATGGGGCTTAGCAGGTAGTTTGTTATTTGCCATTAGCGATTACATTTTAACCGAAGCGCAAATACCAGATTTAAAGCTACGCGCGATTGCTTGGTTAATATTATTGACGATTGCGCTTGGTAGCGTTGCCATGACTGATTGGTATTTCACCAAAACAGTCAAAGCGACTCGTGACGAGGTTTGGTCTTTTATTCACCGTCAAATCATTAAAGTATGGTGGCTGCTAATGGGCTTAGGCATTTTGTTGACTTTCGCCGTTTTTTTCTTTGGTGGCGGTTATATGGTCAATGCTGCGTGGATAATATTGCTAGGGTTGGGCTTATTTATTCACGGTTTATTTTCAGATGAAGTACTAGAATGGGCAGGCGCTGCTTTATTAATATTGGGTATTTTATGCCTAGCTTTTAAGCTGCCGTATCAACACATGAAGTGGATAGCCACTTCTACATTTGGGGTTGGCTTGCCGCTACTCGCCCTTATTTTAAAGCAACAAAAATCTACTTGGCAAAAACCTTTATATCTATTGGGCTGGTTAATGGCTGTCGTGTTATCACCGTTGTTAGCGCTTAGTTTGCTTAACAATCAAGTGCCAAATTCGCCTGTGATTTCATTATCTGACTTTCAAAAGCAACAGGCTGATACTCAAACCAAAATTGTAGTGTTGCCAGAAAATACCATCATCCCACTGAATATTCAGCTGACTGGCGATTTATTTAAAAATAACCCAAAACTAATTCTGCCTTTGCAACTCAACAAACCCATTGAAATGGTCATGGTGGATGGTAAGCCTACTCGTCAAGTGCGATTTTCAGATAAAAACTGGGGTAATGCTAGCGATGCTGGCTGGGTGCAGATTCCGTGGATAAAAGCCAACATGACAGATAAAAACACCCCTGAAATCAACACCAGCTTGATTGTTAACTTAAACGCTCAGTAATTTTTTAAACTTACTTTTTAACCTATTTTTAAAGCTATATTTAAACCAAAGGAGACTAAAATGTCTAAAATGATTTACCCTGTTTTATTGAGTGCCGTTCTTAGCTTAAGTGCTTGTGCCAGCCTAAATGCGCCAAGCACACAGAATATGGCCAAAATTCCCGTTGTGACATTTGGTGAAACAACCACTAGCGACCATATAATGCTTTACCCAGCGGGCGCAAATTTACCCGTTATCGCTTCAGTTAAAGGCTCAATCTTTGAAAAAACCGATGAAGCTACGCTAAACGTAAAGCTTAAAAAAGACCTTTATACTTATAAAAACTGGGTAAGTTTTGATGGCAAAACTTGGATTGAAGGCAATAAAGTGGTCGGTGGTAATGTTTCGATGGTTTTACCTGGTGAAAAAGATGGTCAAAATTCTGGCACCTTAAGTGCAGAGTTTAATCTTAAATAAGGTAGTAAAATGAACGAGCTTGACGCCCTATTACATCAACCTTTACGCACCCAGCTAGTGGCTTTTTTAGCGGGTGCGGGCGAGGTCACCTTTACGCAACTCAAGCAAACCTTAGAGGTTTCTGACGGCAATCTTGAGTCACACTTAAAAAAACTGATTGCGGCAGATTATGTGGTAGTCAGAAAAGATCTTGGTCTTAGCCGTCCACTGACCTATTACATGCTCACATCAACAGGCACACTTGCACTACAAAACTACGTGCAAGTGCTGCAAAAACTGTTGGTGAGTGACCCAGTGAGCAAAGTGAACGTTTTTGAGCCATTGGCTAGTATTAAAGGCCTTTAATTATTCAGTCAATCATTTTCAAACCTAGCGTGTTGCTGCCGCAGCAAAAACCGCTTTATTTTTATGTCATCATCGCCATTGTGCTGCATGTTATTCTGTTTGTCACATTAAAATATCTGCCGCCACACCACTCGCTTCATTACATCCGTTTGAAATACGCCTATTACTACCAGTGGCAAGCCTTCCTGCTCAACCTACCTTCAAACCAGAAACTCCAAAAGCTTCATCTCATACGCCAAAGTTAATTAAGGGGAATCAACCTAAAGAAAATGGCGATAACACCATACTTGCTGACCGCGCATTTTCATCCGAAATGGCACAGAATATTGCATGAAACCCTCAACTTTACCTGCTGGCGCATTTCAATCTGATAGCATTCG
>JBATAW010000036.1:0-4998 GCA_049662045.1 Methylophilaceae bacterium
ATATCATCCGATCTGAATTAGCAGGTTTAAACAGTCCTCAGAATCAATGATTATTTGGGTAATTTTGGGTTTATTCAAGTAATTGGTTCACTCTTATTTACACAGACCCCGAACGAAATTACTTCAACTGTAAAGCCTTAAATACCCAAATTTGTACCCTAATTTATACACTACACTTTAAATGCTTGAGAATGTCTTTTTGTTGTTTAGACAAGGTGACCACTTTGACATACTGCTTTTTAGTAGCCGAGTGCTTAAGATTTACTTTGTATATAGATTGTAATTCATTAATAATTGTAGAAGCAGACAAGTTTAAATTTCTACATCTGAATTTTATTAGTGATAACAGGCACAATGACAGGTAACATATTTTTATATGTGCATTTACTCGCTTGGGCATCCATAGTCTTATCGGATGTAATTGTGCTTCACCCTTCATTGTCCTAAAGCTTCTTTCTACAATGTCTTTATCAAAATATTTTTTCACTACTTTAGCTGCAGGCAGTACCGTGTTGTGAAATATTAAGGAATAGCCCACAAATCTCACTTCATTATACGTGGCAGCCGAAGCCAGCATTCTATCTCTTTTCAGCGCTTCATATTTTGGGTTATATATAATTACTAATTTACCGAACAAGAAATCAACTTCCTCTACATATACATAGGTTTCCTTTAATTCAACTTGGTTTTGGGCAGAGTATATTTTATCCCTACTTACTTTGCTAAGAATATCTTTTTTAATTCCAGCAGATTGCTTGACTCCTACAATCATATTCATACCAAGTTCATGCATTCCTACAACATTGCTCTCGCTGTAGAACCCCCTATCCATAACGATTGTGTTTATTCCACGTTGTGCCATTAAACGCATCAAATCTTCCAAAATTTTGATATTGGAAATATTGCCACCATATGATTTATGAAAGATTGGAAAGCCATTTTCAAAACTTACACCCAAGCCAATTTGTACAAGCTTTGCTACTTTGCCATCCTTGCCTTTTCGCAAGAAGCTATTATCATATTTTCCGTTATGATATGTATCTGTAACGTCTAAAACAAATGATTCGGTGTCCATTGGATCAAGCTTTCTCCAAAAGTCAAAAATGCCATTTTCAATTACCTCAAAATTGCACTCCTCTAAATAATCTAATGCGTTATATAAATTTTCGGTAGTTAGCTTTTCAATTCCCAAGTCTTCTTTAATTGTTGAGCGCTCAATCCATGTAGCAGCTCTTGTAACACCTCCTTTGCAGAGTAAATGAGCAATTAATAGAGCGATAATTGGTTTATGATTTTTACCAAGTAAATAGTTGAGCTTAAGTTCAAGTGCTAACTGATGAAGTACCGCTACTTCAGCATAATGTTTTACGTTCTGCACTTCTATTTTATTGATGTCCACTTTTTGAATGGCAACACCATTTTCTTGTTTTCCTACATACTCTAAGACTCTTTGCTTGACCTTGCCGTCTTCACGATACGATTCAACCTTTGCAAGGTAAACCGAACCTCCTTTTTTTATTTTGCGAATAAATGCCATTGTAATGTATATTTTATACACTACAAAGTAAAACAAAAAAAACTACTCCACCAAATAAATGTTGTAGCAGTAAGCCTTTTAATTATTATTAAGGGTGTAGTGTATAAAAACTACCCTAAATTTGGGTAATTAGTTCTATTTCATCTCTTAATTTTACTATTTCTTGAAAGGTATGAATGCTTTTTTGAGCGGTTTCAATTACGCCTTTCAGAAAGAAAATAAGCCATTGGTTGAGGTCATTCTTTTGTAAGCATCCCACAGACTACATATTGTCTTGCTCCAGCGAAAGTTTATATGCGAGAGGTGATACGTCGGCTATTTGATTGATCTTAATATTGGGGATGTTATTCAAAAACCAGAAGGTATAATCATAGGGGTTAACTTTCAATTTACGACATGTACCATAAATGGTGTAAAAGGTAGCTATGTTCTTAGCTGCTTCATGATTGCCTGCGAACAAGTAATTCTTTCGGCCCAGGGCCAATGGTCTTATTGCATTTTCTATCAGGTTATTGTCTATTTCTACTATTGCACTCTTTGTAAATACTTCAAATATGGCCCAGCGTTTTAACATATATGCGATAGCCTTGTACAACAAACTAGAGGGCGGTAAGATTAATTGCGGTTGAGTAAAGTAATTTTTTAGCTCGTTTAATATGATAACCGATTCTTGTCTAACTGCCAATCTCTGATGTAAATCATAATTATTCTCACGACAATTGGACTCAATTGCATATAGCTTTTGCATCTGAACCAATACACTTTCTGCTATGTGTTTATGTGGCCCAGTGAGTGCCAACTCAAATTTTCTACGGGCGTGTGCTATACACCCGGCGTGTGTGATGTTCTTATTTACCATCAGAATATTTTCATACCCACCGTAGGCATCTGTCTGTAAGATGCCGGAATAGTTTGAAAGTATTTCTGTGGGCACCTGCTTACCACGACCGGTATGATATTCAAAGTATACAGCATTATCTGGCGGGGAATTAACAACCCACATATACCCCATATGAGTGCCTTGCTTTTTGCCGCTCATGACCCGGATTGTACTTTCATCCATTTGGATATACTCTGCTGACAATAATTGAGCTTTAATGTGATGAGCCACAGGACGCATTAAATTGGCTATCTGATGTGTCCAGTTATTCATTGTAGATGACGGAATATTTACGCTTTCCCGCTTAAATATTTCCTGTTGTCGATATTCCGGCAGGTGGTCAACAAATTTTGATACCATGATGCTAGCCAATAATGAATGATCAGCTTCACATTTTGGTATTGCCTGAGCCGGTAATTCTGCACAAATAATTTGTTCAGTATTTAGCTCTTTGTATTTAGGCCTTATTATTTGGCGGCGATATAACTTACCAGGTCTATAGGCGAGTAGTTCGGTAATATTGTCGCCTATTTTTATTGCATCCGCGCTATGAGGTATTTCTATTGTTTGGGTCTCTAAGGGAAGGTGCTGACAACCGGCGAGCAATTGACGACCAGCATGATTGCTTGTTTTCTTCTTGCGCTCGTAAGAAATTGTTTCTTTAGGCGCTTCAGCTTCCTGAGGTAATGGAGTAATTGGATCTTCAAACAAACTCAATTGATTCGGGCTTGGATCGACCGCCACAAAACGCTCAGACTTGCGGCCATAAATTAATCTCTTTAATTGGGCAATCTCGTCCAGAGTATGTTGTAATTGTGCTTTTAAAGCTGAATTTTCTTTGATTAATTCTTCTCTGGACATGGTATAAAAATAGCATTAATAAACGGTTTTACCAAGTATTTTAAATACAATTTTTACACTTTTTCTCTTCTTTTTTTTGCTAAGATATTGTTGAATATCTCTTACGTTGCTTTATGTTTTTGATGCTAATACCGCGTAATAGCATGAGTAACTTTTCGTAATTAATAGCATACTTATTTTCTGATTGTCGAATGAGCAATTTTTCAAAACTTCCTTTCTCAAGCCATTTGCTGTATATCACATACCCGTCCTGATCCCAAAATAGAATCCTCATTATTTTATGTGGTTTGTTAAAAAATATATAGGCATCACCACTCAATGGATTCCCTTTCATTATATTGCTTATTATACCGGTAAGGCCATGGCGCCCGCTCCTCATATCGACCGCCGTAGGATAAATCCAAAACCTGCCTTCGATTCCTGGAGTCAGCATTTCAAAAGATCTTGGATTAAATGGGAATCGTTCACATCCAGTAATTCAATAATGATACCATTAGGGTAGAGTATTCTTGCTGTTGTCAGTGATTTTCGGATAAGTTCAAGAGGAATTAATTCCGTCGAAGGCGCCTCTGCTTTGGAACTCCAACTATACAGGTTCGATGGCTTGATTGATTTGCCTTTACAGAATCGAGCAGCACTTAGCCCACTGGATTGCCATTTACTTACCCATCGCTGCCGCTGAGGTTCAGTATATTTCTCACTCATCTCAATTTTTTCCGTAAATTTAGGCAACCATCAGATTCCAGCAAATATGCTCTTGGTGGG
The DNA here is from genome assembly GCA_049662045.1 of Methylophilaceae bacterium. Classification (GTDB taxonomy): domain Bacteria; phylum Pseudomonadota; class Gammaproteobacteria; order Burkholderiales; family Methylophilaceae; genus Methylotenera. The sequence goes on from JBATAW010000036.1 coordinate 4,044, forward strand.
ATGCTTACAATCTAATTGACTTATCTAGCTGCGGGGTAACTTCATTATACGCCAGTCCACCGGAAAGTAATTATTGATCCGCTCGCCAATATTTTTTATCCACCCCAGATTGAGTCCCAGATATCTGACCAAATACCAACCTCTATTCGCCACATCTAGGTCAGCAATAGGCACCCGACGGAGATATTGAATGGCTTGAGCATGAGTGAGCTCTATGGTGGCTGATTTCAAATTTAGACCGGATAGCATGGCGCTGCCATGAGTGGGTACAAATTCATTTCTCATCAAGCTACCCAATTCAAAAAGCGGTTTGATCTTGATGTGAGTCAACACATTCGATAAATCAGCAGGAAGTGCAAAAATGGCATTGTTCACTTTGACCAAATGATGGGTATGGGTATCAAAATAGGATTGTATTATACTTATTTCCGTCGGAGATAACCCTTCCCACTCTACTTTTCTGGCGACGAAAGGATACCTCACCTGAAGTGGTTTAATTCTTTTGAAAATAGAAATAAAAAAGCCCTCTCCACGCAGTCGGTGGGGATAAAATTGGTATCCAATAAGTCCGTTTTGATGAACTTGCTGAATTGACCACTCCTCCGGAAAATCCATTTCCATACATTCAAACTCATTCCCCATGTTTTCCATCATAGACAGGTTCTCACCCGGATTATACGTACAGGTGGAATAGATAAGATACCCGCCCTCAGTTACCATCTCACTTGCAGATCTTAATATCTCTACCTGCCGCCGCTCACAAGTCTGTAATAGGGCTGCCGTCCAGTGATTAACTGCCTGAGGATCCTTTCGAAATAAACCCTCCCCTGAGCAAGGTGCATCCACGACCACCAGGTCGGCTTTAAGACCCGTGGCCGCAATATTAGCCGGAGGGTACCCAGTCACCAACACATTGGGATATCCCCAACGAATCAGATTTTGCCGGAGCTTACCC
>JBATAW010000037.1:0-30588 GCA_049662045.1 Methylophilaceae bacterium
CAATCGTTTTACCATAAGCACCACGCCCACGTTTGCCACGAACACGCTGCGCACCAAAGTAAGACTCATCTACTTCCACTGCGCCTTGCAATGGCGAGGACTGCTCACAATACTCTGCCAATCTAGCGCGCATTTTAAGGTAAATCGTATTCACAGAGCGAACCGATATGCCCGTCAATTCAGCCGTATTGGTTGCAGTAAGATCCAGCGAAAAACAGCGTACTATCTGTCTGAATTTAGCCTCTGCAATTCGCGAACGCTTGTAATATCTATTTCTACTAATCATCTCAAGAAGTTATCGTACGTTAATGTATGCTTAACTTCCTAAGACCCAATGTTTTTAATGAAAATGCCAGCCGCATGGCAATCTCAAGCATTACTTTGGCCGAGTTGATTCATGGCGCAGAAAAAAGTAGTAAGCCCGCCCACAATTACACAGTGGTTGAAGACTTTTGCAGCCGGCTAGAGGTATTGCCTTACACCGCCAAAGCTGCCCATCACTACGGCAGCATACGAGCCGCATTAGAAAAAACAGGGCAAACCATAGGCGTTAATGACTTGCACATCGCCGCCCATGCCCGTAGCGAAGGTTTGGTGCTAGTGACGAATAATTTACGAGAGTTTGAAAGAGTGCCAGCGTTACAGTTACAAAATTGGGTAGTTGTTTAAATATTTACCGAGCCAATATGCATCAATCAGAAGATAACGCATTTCAAAGCTTTTTATCACCAGGAGTGATTCCAAGCGATGTAGACGCACTTTTCCCACTTATGCAATCAGCGCAGATCATACAAGCTTTGATTGCTTTATTTCGTGGCGGTAGCGAAGAAGTGATGATACGCCTAGCGGTGCTCCGCGAAATTGCCGCTCGCGCGGACGCGCCAGAGTGGACACCGCAACAACTCCAAATCCATCTAGGCTTTATAGATGGTACCAAGTTAGAAACCGTACTTAAACGCTTGCGTGAGCATGAGTTATTGTTGTGGGATGCTGACCGTCGAATCTACCAGCTATCTAACGCAGCACGCATGATATTGTCATCTTTGTCAAATATGTTGAGTTTTAATACTGATGATGACGAACTTGGTTTTTTGTTCTCTCAGGTGGCAGCAGGTGGTGCTGTTGGCAAACTCAACTCCGAAACACTCACCAATTTATTGGCACGTTTAAATGAGCTGGAATCTTACTTTGCACAAGCGGTTCAATCTGGCTCTGAGTTTAGATTAAAAGCGGCACAAACCCGTTTAACCTCAGCACAAAAGTGGATGGAAAAAGGCACGGAAGTCCTCAAAATGCTTTCTGAAAATGGTTTTGCCGATGATGCCAGCTGGCGTATTGCGCAAAAAATTGGCGATAGCCAATCGCGCATGATACGCATGAGTTCGGTATTTCAAAATGAGTTAGCTAAAATTGCCCGCCAACGTGTAATGCTGTCTGATGGCGGATTGAGTTCATCTGAATTGGCCGCTTGGTTAAAATCACAATCTATAGAACAGCTCGCAGATTTAAGTGCGGGCAATTTTGCAAAAGTGCCTGAGCCCATATTTGCCTTGCCAGATGTGATGCTGGACGTGGCTGAAGCGTTTTTAGAGCGTGATATTGCAGACAAAAAAGTATCTGTCATGCCGCCGCCCGTTGAGGTTGAAGAGGCGCAAGATGTGCCATTTGAATATCCACCGCAGTTACGCAGTCTCAATAATATGTTGGCGCGTATTGCAGACAGCGTTACTTTGGCGGATATTGTCGTCGACGGTGACTTTAGCGCAGCATCGTATCGGTATTCATTGCTCACGTTTTTGGGTGAAAGTAATGTTGATGCTGATTTAGCGGCCTTAGCCAGTCAGCCTGTACGCATGCTATACGACGACACCGTTAGCTTGCAAAGCATCCAACAAAATGAAATTGCCTATATCACAGCGGGCACAATTCAGCCATTAGAAAGTCCAAAAGATGGAACTTAACCCTCAACAATTTACAGCCAAACTGATTGCCAGCCGCTATCTGCCGCGTGACGACCACTCGGTACGCAGGCTGCTGATTGATTTAGGATTTAGGCAAGAAGTCGAAGCCAATTTGGCCGCCTGTGGATTACGTTTATTAGATCATCCTTTCGCTGCACACGTGGCGGTGTCGTTGTTACGCGAAACTGAAGGCGCAGTATTTGATGATGGTGAACAATGGCAAGCTAGCAATATGGGCTTGCCAAAGGATGCCATTGCTTTGTTGGTTGTCTTATGGGCATTGATTATATTACCTAAGCGTGAACGCCAACTAGGACGTGATGTTGAGGACGGTCAAGGCGATATGTTTGGTAATATTGTAAAAGCCGTGGGTGAAGATGTATCTCGCGGCATTACAGAAAATGTGTTGTTAGAAGACTTTGGCAAGTTATTGGGCGGTAAAAGTCGAGCTAATATTGCATTAGGCACATTGTCACGCTTAAGTTTTGTTGAGCGGCGCAATAAAGTTATTTGCGAAGGCCCGTTGCTAGATTTAGTGTTTGATTATGCCGAGATGGCGCCGCGTATTATTAATGGTGCAATGGGTGATTTGATTAGAGCGCAAAGCGAAGTAGCACCCTTACAAGCCGTGGATGAAGACGAACAAATAGCAGGTGCAAGCCATGTTTAGACTAACCAATTTAGAAGTCATTAATTGGGATTATTGGCAACGATTTACTGTGCCTTTAGATGCCTCTATTGTCACCATTGTTGGGCCCAATGGCTCTGGCAAAACCACATTGCTAGATGCTTTGCGCACATTGCTAGCCTTAGATTGCGCGAAAAAGCGCGATTACAAGCGCTATGTACGTCGCAATGGTGAGAGTTTTGCTTGGCTACGCGGCGTGGTTGATAACAGCCGTCCGATTAACAGCAGCAAACGCCCCTTTGGCTTGCCCTATACTAACGACCAAATCACACTGGCTTGCCGCATAGACAAAAAAGGTGGCGATTGGGAGCGCAAATATTGGATTGCCGAAGGTGAAGTGAGTATTGAGCACATCGAAGCGCAAGGTCAAATGTTTGGTGTAAAAGATTTTCAGCGTCAATTACATGCCGCAGGTTTGTCGCCCGCAATTGCTAAAGTATTGTCTTTAGAGCAAGGGCAAACAGACAAGTTATGCGAGCTTTCAGAGCGCGAGTTACTCAAGTTAGTGTTTGAAGTGTTTGGTGATGAAGATGTGCTAACGCGCTATCAAGAAGCACGTCACCATCAAGAGCAAACTGCACGTGAGTTGCAAGACACCGAAAATAATCTCAAAGCGCAAGAAAATCATTTGCAAGCGATGGAAACACGTGTGAATCGCTACTTGGAGTGGCAAAACCTTAACCAAGAGCGCACGGTGTTAATCAGCGAGTTTAAACCGCGCTTGGAATTTTACGCACTGACTGAAGAGGCTGAAAGTGCCAAACACACGCTCAAAGCATCCAAACGTGATTGGCTACTCAAGCGGCAAGTACGCATTGCGCTAAAGCAGCAGCAATCACAAAAGCAAAATGAAATAACAGGTTTGGAAACACGTAAACAAGCCGCTGAACTTTCAGAAGAGGCTATCAATAAAAAACTTGGCGAAGTTAACAAATTGCTTGGTCGTGAAGAGGTCATCGTTGAGCAACAAGATGCACTAGTCAAACAAGCCAATGAAGCTGGCACTGATAGCGCAAAAGAGTCGCAACACTTAGATGCCTTGGAAAATCAGCGTGATGCTGTGCGTCAACAGCTGGCGGGGTTAACCGCTCAAGAAACACAACTCAAAGAAACCTTAGAAAATTTAGCGAGTGGAAAACGGGTAGACCCTTATGATGTGGCCAGTTTTAGGCAAGCTTTAGACAAAGCAGGCATTGCGCATGACATGTTGACCGATTTGGTAGAAATAACTGATACCACTTGGCAAGCCGCAGTAGAAGCTGTGTTAGCTGCCTCCGCACATATTGTATTACTGGCAGATAGAAAAGATGAAGCACGCGCTTTGAGCTTAGGTGAGCAACTAAAATATCGTCATTACATTGTGCCTGAACGTGCGCCGCCGCCACTTGCTCCCAAGGGCTCGTTATTAGAAATCGTGAAATTCTCTCGTGATGTACCCGAGTGGATTTCACGTGTATTGGCTGGCATTACAAGGGTTGAAGATGCTAAAACAGGCGCTAGCTTGCCGCGTAATGAAGACTGGGTGACCAGGCAGGGGTATTTGCGGGAGCGGCGAGGTGCACGCTTTGCTTCGCCAGACCAGCCACGTTTTGGCCGTGCGCGCTTGGAGGCTTTGCGGTCAGAGCTTGCTGATTTAGAAAAGCGATCGCGAACTTTGTTTGATAAGTTAAAACCGATTAATGCGGATATTCAAGCGATTAAAGCGCGTTTAGCAGGCGTAGATGCAAGCTCGCAACTTGCCAGCCGCAGTACTGAGTTTGCTGAAGCGCGAACGCAATACGAGGCTTTGGTGAAGGAACGCCGTGACATTGGTGAAAAATCTTACAGCGCCACTGAAGCGAGAAGAACCTTAGAGCAACAGCTCGGTGATGCAAAAGGTGCATTGCAAACTCATGTGCAGCAATTGGAGCGTTTAGCGCGTGAAATTTCCGAGAAAGAAAACCGCGATGGCCGTGCAGAGCAAGCCAAACGGCTGTTGAGATTACGCCAAGATAAACGCAAATTGCCGCTGGCTTGGCAAGATGATGACGATAACAAGCAGCTCGCAGAAAAGTGGGAAAGCGTAAAACTCATTGATATTAAAGTGAGTGAAATCGAACGCCGCTTTGAAACCGAAACTTGGGAAAAAGACGAAACTATCGTCGCTCTACGCAACAAAATTAAAGTCGATTATGAAACGCAAAGCCAAGATTTAGACAGCCGTCGTCGCGATAACGATATGGCACGTAACCAAACAGATGCAGCGCGCAAACAATATATTGACGTGCTTAAACACACGGTTGGGCGCTATACCAAAAACCTGAAAGTGCTAGGGGGTATGGCGGGCATCGCCGTAGAACATGAGGCGGTGATGTTTTCTGCAGATGATGTCAGCCTGTCGCAGGCAGGTTTGGTCGTTCGCTTTGGCTTTGATGATAAAGGCTTTGCTGGCATGAATGATGGCGATGCTTCGGGTGGTCAGCAGGTGATGAAATCGCTCATTTTGTTAGTGGCATTGATGATGGAAGACTCGCGCCCAGGCGGTTTTGTGTTTATTGATGAGCCATTTGCGCATTTGGACATTTTTAATATCAAGCGCGTTGCCAGTTTCTTACAGGCTACAAAAGCGCAATACTTACTCACCACGCCAGTCACACACAACGTGAATGTATATGATCCTTCCATGCTCACGCTGGTGACCTCTAAAAAGAAATCCGATATGCATTGGGCGCCACGTGTTGGGGTGTTGGTACGTGAGAAATCATAACGGATGGCAGTGACAGTTGAATATCTAGACTCACTACGCTTACACAAAAAGCGTAGACGCTATGCTGATGTTTTGCCTGCATCACTCGATAATATCCCCGCAGAATGGCGCAATTTGTTAGTGCAATGGTTACGATTTGGCGGCAATAGCCGCTGGGATACGCTGATTAAAAAAGCAGGGCTGGCGCAAAAAGTGACGGCTGAAACCTTGCTTGATTGGCTGTTACATCACGGATGGGTAGTCGTTGTTGAAGCCCGTCAACATGGTGATTGGTGGCCATATAAGGTTGAATGGCGTGAACAAAAACAATTGCGCCAACAGCTTGGCATACCCGATGTGGATGATATTACGAGCCAATGGCAAAGCTTACGTGCAGGCTTGCTAGAAGCAGAAACTAGCACACAACTACTTTCGGTATTAAGTGTATTAGATGCCATGCCTATAAACCGTGCTATTACGCGGGCTAAGTTAATCAATTCTTTATTGACTTGGCAAGCAGAAGAGCGTCAAGGCACCTACCGAGATTTTTCATTATGGGCACGCGGCGCAACCAAGCAAATAAGCGATACCGAATGGCAGTGGATGGATGCGATTTTTGATTTAGCCAGCTATAGTATTGTGCAACACACACCGCTACTTTATTTAGCGGCAGATTTGCAATTACATCATCACAATGCCATGCTTGATTTAAGTGCAGCTCCAGATTTTTCAGCCTTAACACCTGCTACGTTACTTGGCATGACGCATGCGGTGGGCGCAATTAATACTTGGATGTTAGTGGAAAATCGCACTAGTTTTGAGCGTGTAGCTAAAGCGCGTAAACCCAATGAGGGCGTAATTTGGCTGCCAGGATTTGCCCCAGGCTGGTGGAAAAGCGCAATTGAACATTTGTTACAGATTGCGCCAGCGCCAGCCAAAATCGCTTGCGACCCAGACCCTGCTGGCATTGCTATTGCTCTCGATGCAATTGGACTATGGCAAAAATGGACCTTACAGGCGGATGTGTGGCGTATGGGAGTTACTGAGCTGCAGTCACTAAGTGTTAAAAAGGCACTAAATCAATATGATATGGATATGCTCAACACTTTATTCGCTAAAGACTTACCTAACCAGTTGAAAGTGCTTGCCGAGTATATAAAGCTGCACAATATCAAGGGGGAGCAAGAGGGCTACTTATAGCTAAATTGAGCATGAAAATCAATGCTGACAAGCTCATCTTTAATTCTGGCACGCCTATCATCGCTTTTGCTTTTGTAATATCCATCCGTAAAAATTCGGCATTTTCATGATAGTCGTCAGGCCGTGCGGCATCATCCCAGTCGTTGGCGGGGTGGCGGGCGAAGCCTAATATTAATGACTTAGTGGTAAAATGTCAAAGCAGACATCGGCTGGGGACATTAAATTAGCAGCTACGTGCTAGGCAAAGGGCGCATAAAGGTCTTGCGCACAGGGGTTGAAATTGGCAATACGCAAGGCGTGCTGGACGGTGATCTTGATCCGTTTATTCAAGAAAGTTTGAAACAAGGTGTTTAATTTTTTTAAAAAAAAGGGAGTTTATATCATGAAGTTAAAATTTAGTGCAATAGTATTAACAGGAGCTGTTTTACTTTCAACAGGTTGCGATAAAGCGAAAGAGGTGGCAGGCGAGGCTAGCACTCAGATGACAGATGCTAGCTCGGAGTCACAAAATACTGGCTCAGAATCACAAAGTGCCAAATCGGATGCTTATGTAAAAACCCATAACGGATTAATTGGCATGTTTTATGGGCAGCATCAGGGCTTGGCTGACTTGCTCGAGTCGTATGAGGCTCAACATTTATCTGAGAAGGCCAAATTAGAAACGTCAGAGCCGCTACTGTATTTAAATACTAGCATGCTTAGAAACGCATTGGGAACCTTGAAAGAGGCACAAGCCATCAAACCAGACAGTAAACTTGAAAAATTACACGGCATAGGTGCGCAAATGTTAACGAATGGCGATTTGCTGCTCAGTAAAGGGATTGAGCTAGAAAGTTATTTTCATTCTAAAAAATATTTAGAAGATGGTTATGCAAAAGCAAAAGCGGAAAATGCTGGGTTTGTCAAGGTGTGGACGCAGTTTAACGCAGATGCAGAGCTTTTAGCCGCTGAAACAGGTAAGCTTGAGCATGAGAGATTACTGAAACAAATCGCTGATGAAAAAGGTAAAGGTAATTTACGTTACGCCGCTAAATTACAAACCATGGTCACGGCAAATGATGTGCTAGATATGTTTAAATCAGAAAATGACTTTAAAGACAAAGAGAAATTTAAAGTTGCAGATGGATTAATTGCAGAATTAGAAAAATCCACTGCTGATATTAATACGCTGAAAGATAAAGAACCTGGCATGTCTGATAGCGCGTATACCTCAACTTTTGAAAATATAAATAATTTTATTGGTGATTATCGTGAGCTTAAAGGCTCTGGTAGGCTGAATTCTTTTAATGAGATGGTGAGACATTACAACCAAGCATTAAGATAGTTATTCACGAAATAGTAGTAGTTTAAAAAAGGCTATCTTTAGGATAGCCTTTTTTTATAAACGCCTATGATTGATTTTGCAACATTAGCTGGTAAAACCGCATCAATATAATTGGTTGAAAGTGTTAAAATAGCGGTTTTAGTGCAAATGTTGCCTTAACTTTGAGATGTGAGCCATAGAATGGTCAATAAAAACAGTATGAACAATCAAAACATGACTAACGAAATGCCAGCCGAAGATGAAAACCACGTCATCGCCGAGCGTCGTGAAAAGTTAAAAGCCATTCGCGAAACAGCCAAAGTCAATAGCAGTGCGGCATTTCCCAATGATTTTAAACCGCAACATAAAGCCGCGGCTTTGCATGCACAATATGGTGCGCTTGATAAAGAAACCTTAGACCCGCAAGCGATTTCTGCAACTGTGGCAGGCCGCATGATGCTAAAACGCGTGATGGGTAAAGCGAGTTTTGCGACTTTACAAGATTGTTCTGGTCAAGATGCAAATGGCCGCATTCAGCTTTATATTGCGCGCGATGAAATTGGTGAAGCCTTGTATGAAAGCTTCAAACATTGGGATTTAGGCGATATTATGGGCGCCACTGGACGCTTGTTTAAAACCAAAACAGGCGAACTTTCATTGCATGTAAGCGAAATTAAATTACTGACAAAATCACTACGTCCATTGCCAGAAAAATTTCACGGCTTGCAAGATCAAGAGGTGAAATATCGCCAACGTTATGTGGATTTAATTACTTCTGAAGAAACGCGTGCAACGTTTATTGCGCGCAGCAAAGTAGTGTCTGCTATTCGCCACTTTATGATCCAAAATGAATTTTTAGAAGTTGAAACGCCGATGTTGCACCCAATCCCAGGTGGTGCATCGGCTAAACCGTTTATGACGCACCATAATGCGCTTGATATGCAAATGTTCTTGCGTATTGCGCCTGAGCTTTACCTTAAACGCTTGGTAGTAGGGGGCTTTGAGCGTGTGTTTGAAATTAACCGTAACTTCCGTAATGAAGGCTTAAGCGTACGCCATAACCCAGAATTTACCATGATGGAGTTTTATGCTGCTTATACCGATTACCAATGGTTGATGGATTTTACCGAAAATTGTATTCGCGCCGCAGCCATTGCCGCGCGCGGCACCGCGTTGTTGGAATATGCTGGTAAACCACTCGATTTAAGCAAACCCTTTCAGCGTTTAACCATTGTTGGTGCCATTCAAAAGTACGTACCGCAATACACTCTAGATCAACTCAATGACGTGGCTTTTTTACGTGCAGAAATTTTAAAACACGGCACTAAACCCTTTGACCATGCGGGTTTAGGCGCTTTGCAACTGGCTTTGTTTGAAGAAACCGCTGAAAGTCAATTGTGGGAGCCAACCTACATTATTGACTACCCAGTAGAAGTCTCTCCACTAGCACGCGCAAGCGATAAAAACCCAGACATCACCGAGCGTTTTGAATTGTTTATTACAGGCCGCGAAATGGCCAACGGCTTTAGTGAGTTAAACGATGCCGAAGACCAAGCCGCGCGCTTTCACGCACAAATGAAAGCCAAAGAAGCGGGCGATGCTGAGGCCATGTATTACGATGCAGATTTTATTCGCGCGCTAGAATATGGTATGCCGCCCACAGGCGGCTGTGGTATTGGTATTGACCGCTTAGTCATGCTCATTACTGACTCACCCAGTATTCGTGATGTGATTTTGTTTCCACACATGCGACCAGAAAATTAGCCTGAATTCAGGCTAATTTTCAAAACGAAACGCGTTAATTAGCCGCCTTTAAATTCTCTAACAATAAGCGCAAGGTAATATGCTTGATTAAATTGTTTAACAAGTTGGTCAAAATACATCAACTATCCTTTACTCAATATAGATCCTAGCTCAATCAAGCACAATACGTGTTTTTGGAAATATGACGCTAAAAGTACTGCCTGTGTCAAGTGTACTGGTAATTTCTAACTTAGCTTGATGGCGAATTAAAATATGCTTAACAATGGATAAACCTAAGCCTGTGCCACCCGTTTCACGGCTACGGCTGCGGTCAACACGATAAAACCGCTCTGTGAGCCGTTCAATATGTTCTGGTGCAATGCCCATGCCCGTGTCTTTTATTGAAAAAACAGCTTTCTCATTAATGAGCTGCCAGCACATCCAAATTTCCCCGTCTTTAGGCGTGTAACGTACAGCATTGCTCACTAGATTACTGAAGGCGCTACGTAACTCTTCTTGAGCACCAAAAAGATGGAGTTTTTCATCACACTCAAGGTGTACGGTATGCTTAGATTTGTACAATATTTGGCTCAAGTCGATGGCTTCTTTTTTGAGTGAAAGCAACAAGTTTGGGATATAAATTTCAATATTGTCTGCACTTTCAGTGTTACTTTCAATGGTGGAGAGTGTCAGTAAGTCTTCAATAATGCGGCGCATACGGATGGTTTGTTCTTCCATCAATGCAAAATAGGATTTTATTTGGTTTGGTATCGCCCCTTCCATATCGCTGAGGGTTTCTAGAAAACCACCAACCACGGTGAGTGGCGTGCGTAATTCGTGCGAAACATTGGCTATAAAATCACGGCGCATGGTTTCTACTTTTTCGAGTTGAGAAGTATCACGGCAAATGAGCAGCTTTTGATTGTTAGCAAAAGGAATAAGGTGTAGCTCTAGTGTGATTTCGGGGTTGCGCCATGACTTTAATTTAAATGGCGTGTCATAATCATTGTTATACAAGTAGGCAATAAATTGGCTATCACGGATTAAATTGACAATTGGTAAGTTTCTATCATGGTTTAAATCTAGGCCAAGTTGGTTTTCAGCGTGAAGTGTACACCATTCAATTTCATTGCTTTCGCTTAAAGTGACCAAACCGTCTGGCATTGCTGTTGTGGCTAAATTAAAGCGTTGTAAGGCATTGTTAAGCTGCATTTGATTTTGCTGGTTGCTTCTTTCGTATTTTAACAACGCTTCAAATACGTCTTCCCACACCCCTGAACCTTCTGGAATGGTTATTAAATTCGGGTTTTTAAACCACTGTTGCAGTTGATATAAGCAAAATATGTGATGCGCAATATAAAGCAATAAGCCCATGTTAAAAATAATAAGCGCAGTTATTGTAGAGGTCATCAGCCACAAAAATAGACAAATGACGCTAAAAGCGCATAAGTGTAAAAAGGCTTTCCAGCGGACGTTTAGCACAGTATAAAAGTGGGTATATGCATCGTAGTATTATAGCGGTTTTTTATGCGAGCGAAAAATACACCTCTGAAAGCCGCATTCTAGAGCGGCTTGCGAGGCATCGAAATAATGTGCGCTATTTTTTATGTTGATTGGGTACATTTTTGATGTTCGATACAGCCTATTTTTTGGGAATGAAATGTTTGCTAGCATTAGTCATTCTTAGTCGATAACCGATAACCAGAACCGCGCACCGTTTGAATTAAATGTTCGTGCCCAGACACAGCAAGCGCATTGCGTAAACGGCGAATATGCACATCAACGGTACGATCCTCAACAAACACGAGATTACCCCAAACTTTATCGAGTAATTGGCTACGAGTATGTACGCGCTCAGCGTTGGTCATAAAAAAATGTAGTAATCTAAACTCGGTTGGCCCTAAATCAATATTCGTTTGGTTGCCAGTCACGCGATGCGAAGTTGGGTCAAGTTTTAAACCAGCGAGCATAACAGGGTCATCGGTCATTTGCGGGGCGCGACGACGTAACACGGCTTTGATGCGGGCATTGAGCTCACGCGGGCTAAAAGGTTTTGTTACATAGTCATCGGCACCCACTTCTAAGCCACGTACTTTGTCATATTCGTCACCACGTGCAGTGAGCATGATGATGGGGATGGTTTTAGTATGATGGTCAGACTTTAACTGGCGCGCGAAATCCAAACCACTCATGCCAGGTAGCATCCAGTCGAGTAAAATTAAATCTGGGATTGTTTCGCGCATTAAATTTAGGGCTATTTCTGCACTTAAGGCGCGAATAGCGTGATGGCCAGCCTGCGTGATGTTAAGCGCCAGCAGTTCTTGAATAGCTGGTTCATCTTCGACAACTAAAATATTAGCAGGCATTTTGATATCCTTGTTATGTTCAGGTATTAGTCTTTACCTATAAATAAACTAGTCAATTAATTAAGCAGCATTCCCTCAATTTCTTTATAAACCGCCGCATTTTTAATGCGCTAGGTTATGCCAGCCACCGTCTGAAAGTCTGCGTACGCGTTTATATTAACACTCAATACGCTTAAATATTTTTTGTCATATAACTGTCATATTTAGTGGTTAAGATTCGTTTATTCCACTAACAGATAAATGCAAAAAACAGGAGAATTAAATGACAATATTAAAATTTAGACTTAATGCTGCTTTGATAGCTATAGGTATCACAATCTCAGGCAGCGCACTTGCAACCGATATTACAGGCGCTGGTGCTACATTCCCATACCCTATTTATGCCAAATGGGCTGAATCATACAACGTTAAAACAGGCGTTAAATTAAACTACCAATCAATTGGCTCAGGTGGTGGCATTAAACAAATTACCAATAAAACGGTTGACTTTGGTGCTAGTGACAAACCATTAAAGCCAGAAGAATTAGAAAAAGCAGGTTTAATGCAATTTCCAGCGATTATTGGTGGTGTTGTTCTTGTGGTGAATGTTCCAGGTGTGGCTGATAGTGCAATGCGTTTAAATAGTGAAGTACTTGTCAATATTTATTTGAAAAAAATCACTCAATGGAACGACCCCGCCATTAAAGCACTTAACCCTAGCTTAGCATTACCAAATAGCGCCATTACCGTTGTACATCGTTCAGATGGGTCAGGGACAACTTTCGTGTTTACCAATTACTTGAGCAAAGTGAGCAAAGAGTGGGCTGGGAAAGTGGGTGCTGATACCTCTGTGGCTTGGCCTGCTGGCGTGGGTGGTAAAGGTAATGAAGGCGTCGCCTCTTACGCACAACGTATTAAAGGATCTATTGGCTATGTTGAGTATGCTTTTGCAAAACAAAATAATTTACCTACGGCAAGTTTACAAAATCGCGAGGGTGAGTTTGTAAAACCCAGCATTGAAAGTTTTCAGTCGGCAGCTAAGTATGCAGATTGGGACAAAGCCCCTGGCTTTTATGAAGTGTTAACCAATGAACCAGGTAAAGCTTCTTGGCCAATTACAGGTGCAAGTTTTATCTTAATGCACAAATTACAAGATAAACCCGCCAATGGGGCAGAAGTGCTTAAATTCTTTGATTGGAGTTATAACAACGGCGCTTTGATGGCAAAAGCGTTGGATTATGTGCCGATGCCAGATAACGTGGTTAAACTTATTAAAACTAGCTGGAAAAATAACTTAAAGGCCAAAGATGGCTCAGCAGTTTGGCTAAATAAGGATTAGTAAAGTCGTTAACACAAATCAAGCAGGGGGTGATGCCCTTGCTTGATTCATCAAGGAATTAATGAGAATTTAAAACATGGCAATAACGATACAAACAAAAAACATGGGCATTAAATTAGATCAATTGTTTCATCATACCACCATGTTTTTTGCATTTTTGGTTTTTATTTTACTGTTTGGCATTATTGCTACGCTTTTTATAGGCAGCTTGCCAGCCTTAAAGGTTTTTGGCCTAGGCTTTTTTACCAGTGCAGAGTGGAACCCAGTTACCATCAATTTTGGGGGTTTAGTACCCATTTACGGCACGTTTGTAACAGCACTCATTGCTATGCTGATTGGTGTGCCAGTGAGTTTTGGCATTGCGATTTTTATTACCGAACTTTCGCCCAATTGGTTAAAACGCCCCATTGGCGTGGCCATTGAGTTGCTGGCGGGCATCCCTAGTATTATTTATGGCATGTGGGGGCTATTTGTTTTTGCTCCATTATTTGCTGACCATGTTCAACCTTGGATGAACGATCATTTAGGTGAAATGCCAATAATTGGCCCATTATTTCAAGGCCCGCCGATGGGTATTGGTATGCTAACCGCAGGGTTTATTTTGGCCATTATGGTGATTCCATTTACCGCTTCAGTGATGCGTGATGTATTTGAAGTTGTACCCAATATGTTAAAAGAATCCGCTTATGGGCTAGGTGCAACCACTTGGGAAGTGGTTTGGAACGTGGTGTTGCCATATACAAAAACAGGCGTTATTGGTGGCATTATGCTTGGGCTAGGGCGCGCGCTGGGCGAAACCATGGCAGTGACTTTTGTGATTGGCAATGCGCATGAACTTTCGGCCTCGTTGATGATGCCTGGTAACACTATTTCATCTGCCTTAGCCAACGAATTTACTGAGGCGGTGGGTGATATTTACAGTTCATCATTAATTACATTAGGCTTAACCTTGTTTTTCATTACTTTTATTGTGTTATCCCTCGCAAAATTATTATTGATTCGCCTATCCCTGCGCGAAGGTAAGCCATCATGATAGGTTTTAATAACCCACGCTATTTACGCCGTAAGTTTTTAAATGGCTTAACGCTAACGCTTGCAGTTATCACCGTAATTTTTGCCTTGACCTTTTTAGTGTGGATTTTATGGACACTTTTTAGCCAAGGCCTAAGCCATATTAATCTTGATGTATTTACAAAAAATACACCACCGCCAGGTAGTGCTGGAGGCTTATTAAATGCTATTGTAGGTAGCTTATATATGGTGGTGTTCGCCACTTTTATTGGCACCCCTGTAGGTATTTTAGCGGGTACTTACTTGGCCGAATATGGTAAATCTGGCTGGTTAGCGCCAACCACACGGTTTATTAATGACATTTTACTTTCAGCACCGTCTATTGTGATTGGCCTGTTTGTGTATGAAGTTGCGGTGCATACCATGGGCCATTTTTCTGGTTGGGCAGGTGCATTTGCCTTGTCATTATTGGTGATTCCTGTTGTTGTTCGCACAACTGAAAACATGATGACTTTAGTGCCTAGCACCTTACGTGAAGCCGCTTCAGCACTAGGTGCGCCGTATTGGAAAGTGATTGTGAATATTGTTTACAAATCTGCCAGAACAGGTATTTTAACAGGGCTGTTATTAGCCGTTGCTCGCATTAGCGGTGAAACCGCGCCGTTATTATTTACCGCACTCAATAATCAATTCTTTAGCACAGATATGAGTCAGCCAATTTCAAGTTTGGCGGTGGTGATATTCCAATTTGCCATGAGCCCCTATGAAGATTGGCAACATTTAGCTTGGGCTGGCGCGTTGCTCATTACTTTATTTGTGCTGGGGCTTAACATTCTAGCGCGTACTTTATTCCGCCAAAATCAATCGCAACACTAGTTTAGGATGACTTAAAAATGGTAACGCAGCCGCTTCAATCGCAAAAATTTCAACCAAAGATAACAACAAAAAATTTGAATTTTTATTATGGTCAATTTCATGCGCTTAAAGGCATTAATATTGAGATTTCTGCTAATAAAGTGACGGCATTTATTGGGCCATCAGGTTGTGGTAAATCTACCTTATTGAGAATCTTTAACCGCATGTACGAGCTTTACCCAAAGCAAAGAGTTGAAGGCGAAATTTTATTAGATGGTCAAAATATCCATGCGGCTGAGCAAGATTTAAACCTGCTGCGCGCAAAGGTAGGCATGGTGTTTCAAAAACCAACGCCTTTTCCGATGTCTATTTATGACAATGTCGCTTTTGGTGTCAAGCTATATGAGCATTTAACAAAATCTGAAATGAATGATCGCGTAGAATGGGCGCTACAAAAAGCGGCCATTTGGAATGAAGTAAAAGACAAGCTTAATCAAAGTGGATCAAGTTTATCTGGCGGCCAACAACAACGCTTGTGTATTGCACGTGGTGTTGCAGTTAAACCCAATGTGTTGCTGTTAGACGAGCCATGCTCTGCATTAGACCCTATTTCAACTTCACGCATTGAAGAGTTAATTAATGAATTAAAAGAAGACTACACCATTGTGATGGTGACGCACAATATGCAGCAAGCGGCACGTGTATCTGACTACACCGCTTATATGTATTTAGGTGAGCTTATTGAATATGATGATACCAATACGATATTTACCCGACCTAGTCGTAAAGAAACAGAAGACTATATCACGGGAAAATTTGGTTAATAGTTTTAACTCGTTGAAATAATGAGAGATATTAATCTTAAAAAAATAATGAGCGTTAAAAAGGAAAAATTATGCATTCTGAACATACTAATAAGCAATACGATGCAGAGTTAGAAAGCGTACGCGCTAAAGTGCTCAAAATGGGCGGTTTAGTTGAAATGCAAATTGCTGATGCAATGAAAGCGCTAGTGGGTTCTAATGTGGCGTTAGCGCAAGTGGTAGTTAAAAAAGATCATCAAGTCAATGGGTTAGAAGTGCAGATTGATGAAGATTGTAGCCATATTATTGCCCGGCGTCAGCCAGCCGCAGGGGATTTGCGCATGATTTTGATGATGATAAAAACCATTACAGATTTAGAACGTATTGGTGATGAGGCGGCTAAAATTGCGCGTTTTGCTGTGAGCATTCACGAAGCAAACCGCGCTTGGTCAACTAAGTTTTCTGAAGTAAAAGTGATGGCAAAAGAAGCACAAACCATGTTGCACATAGCGCTTGATGCATTTGCGCGCTCAGATGAAACTAAAGTGGTGGATATTGCCGAAATGGACGAAAACGTGGATGAGCAATATCAAAGTACCATTCGGCAAATGATTACCTTTATGCTTGAAGACCCACGCACCATTTCAATGGCGTTAGAAGTGCTATTTGTGGCTAAAGCCATTGAGCGAATTGGAGACCATGCAAAAAATATTTCTGAATATGTGGTGTACATGGTTAAAGGTAAAGATATACGTCACACCACTGTGTTAGATGCCATTGAGTAAATTTATAATTAAGCCACAAAAAAGCCATAATAAAAAGATGGCTTTTTTGTGGCCCGCATCACAACTTAGATAGTTAATCGTTTATTTGTCATCAAAATGTCATATTCGAGCAGCAATATGCACTCATGTAAATTTTGTGTGAATTGTTAACTTTTAAGGAATGTGCAAATGAAAAAGAATCAACTTAAAAAAATCACTATAGCGATTTCAGGGAGTTTGATGATGGCTTTTGGTGCGAACGCTCTGGCTGACTCAACATTTGACTTAGTGAATGCTTTAGTCAAAAAAGGCGTATTGACTGAAGCAGAAGGCTTAGAACTAATGAAGGGCAGAGAGAGTGATATTAAAGCTGCGGATACCAAAGTAACTAAAGCGACAAGATTAAGCATTTCTGATGCCATTGATAATGCCACTTTATATGGTGACGTCCGCGCTCGTTACGAGCTTAGAAGTGGCGATGATAAAGCTGGTTTATCTGAAGATAGAGATCGTGGTCGCTATAAAGTGACTTTGGGTGTTAAAACGGAAGCCGCTGATTTTTATTCTGATTTAGCACTTGCCATGGGCTCTGGTGGCCGCTCAGATAATGCAACCTTTGGTGGGGGGTCTAACTCAGCAAATGGTGCTAATGGTAAAGAAAGCGTGTTTATCAAACGAGCCATGGTTGGCTGGCATGCGACGGATTGGCTGTCTTTTGAAGCGGGCCGTATTGCTAATCCGCTTTACACTACATCTATGGTTTGGGATGGCGACTTAACATTTGAAGGCTTAGCAGAAAAAGTTAATTTCAACGTGGCTAATAATATTGATGTATTTGGTAATTTCGTACAATCACAATATATTGGTGATTATAAAGATTACTCAAATGGAGTAGGTAGCCGTGTGACCAATAATATTTTAGCGTTTCAAGGGGGTGCTAAGTTTAAAATCACTGAGGCTGTTTCAGGTAAAGCGGCCATTACTTTTACAAAATATACCAATGATAAACCCAATGGTGTAACAGGTGCATTTGCGCCAGCAGTGGGTACTGGTGCTACTTTTGGTAGCAATACAATAGCCACGAATAATCTTAAAACGATAGAGATCCCTGCAGAAATTAACTTTAAAACAGCTGACGATATTGGCTTAAAAGTATTTGGTGACTACGCTTACAATCTAGATGGTAGTGACCGTTATACTGCGGCAGTGGCAGCTAACCCCGCCATTGCTGGCACTGGTAAAGATGATATGGCATGGTTGTTAGGCGTAGGTGCCGAAATGAAACAAGGCAAAAAAACACAAAAAGGTGATTGGTCAGCAAAACTATGGTATCAAGATGTAGGTGCATATGCGGTTGACCCAAATGCAGTCGATTCTGATTTTATGGATTCACGTGTGAACATGAAAGGCATTGTTATTAAGGGGGAGTATAACTTACGTGACAATGTGCTTTTAAACTTTGCAGCAGGCCATGCAACACGTAAAAATGATTTAATTAGTGCCATTGGTAATGGTAGTGATCTTAGTATAAATTTAAATAGCTTTGACTTGTACCAATTTGACGTGACTTACAAATTTTAATTAAAGACAGGCAAGCTTTAAATAGCTTGCCTGTTAATAAAATCCCCACTTTTAGGGGATTATTTAGTAAAAAAGTGTGGTTTGCTCGGGTATAATTTAGGCTAGTGATTCTGAGGAATATCCATGTATAAGCATCCACTTTTAGACCGCGATAAAATGAGCCCACAAGAGGCGCTAGATATATTGATTGAAGGTAATCATCGTTTTGTTAATAATTTAATCACTAAAAAAGACATTCAAACATTAATAGAAATTACCAAAGATAAACAACACCCATTTGCAGCTTCTTTAAGCTGCAGTGACTCGCGTGCGCCTGTTGAGTTGCTGTTTGATCAAGCACTGGGCGATATTTTTAGTGTACGTTTAGCGGGTAATATCGCCTCAGATAAAGCGATTGGTAGCTTGGAATTTTCAAGTAAGTACTTAGGCACAAAGCTCATCGTAGTGTTAGGTCATTCTAGTTGTGGTGCGGTTAAAGCCGCTTGTGATAATTTCAGAGAAGGCCATATTGGCGAAATTATTAATCAGATTCGCCCTGCAGTACGCAAAGAAAAAACCGAATTAGAAAATCGAAACTCAAGTAATGAGGAGTTTGTGGCAAAAGTCTGTGAGTTAAATGTTAAAGCTCAGATAAGACAAATTTTGCATAGCAGCGATATTATTGAAGATTTGCTTGCTGAAAAAAAGATTGGCTTGATTGGCGGCTTATATGATATTGCCACCGGCCAAGTGACATTTTTATCAGATACTTTGATTTTATAAAAGGCAATATTTGCGCTAATAAACTACTCTATTGAGTCACCATTTTTATTATGTTTTTCTGCGATAAAAAATAATGCCTCTGAAAGGCTTACTCTAGGCCGCTTGCAGAGCATCAAAATAAGATGCGTGAAATTTTACTCAAAATTAGCGGTGTTATTGAATTAGTACGCTAGTGATGGGTGATTTAAAAAAGGCACATTATTTGCGCCTTTTTTATGAAGAAACCATTGGTTTTAAAACCAATGGCTTTAAAACCAGTAACCTTGGAACCAGTAACCTTGGAACCAGTAACCTTGGAAATTTTACCTTTAGCGGTGGCCTTCTTTTGCCATGTTAATGCTATATTTAGGAATTTCGACGACTAAATCTGTGCTGCCAACAATGGCTTGGCAGCTCAAGCGTGAATTTGGCTCTAACCCCCAAGCTTTATCGAGTAAATCTTCCTCTTTTTCTTCTTGCTCGTTAAGTGATTTAAAGCCTTCGCGTACCACCACGTGGCAGGTAGTACAGGCGCATACTTTGTCACAAGCATGGTCAATATCAATGTCGTGATTGAGTAAGTTATCGCAAATTGAAACGCCAACCTCTGCTTCAAAAGCGGCACCTTCAGGGCAAAGTTCAACATGGGGTAATACAATAATTTGTGGCATTGCGTTTCCTTTTTTTGTAAGGCGTATTTTACGCGTTACAAATCAATATCTTCTAAATTTTTCCCGGCTAAAGCCCTTGCAACGCTGGCATCCATGCGCGCTTGAGCAAAGGCTTCGCTCGTGTGGTTAAGGGCTTCAACCGCTTGGTTAATGGCGACAGCATCATCGGCTTGGCTGATGGTTTGTAAACGTTGCATTTGTGCTTCTATGGCCTGCTTGTCATCCACACTGATTAAATCGCCATCCATTTTAATGGCTTGTGCCGTCGATTGAATAATCGCACCCGCATTCACTCTTGCTTCGGCCAGCATGCGCGATTTTTTATCGGCTTCTGCCCCTGTAAATGAGTCTTTTAGCATGCGCGTGATTTCATCTTCACTTAAACCGTATGAAGGTTTTACCACGATATTCGCTTCTACACCACTAGTTTGCTCGCGCGCAGACACGCTCAATAAGCCGTCGGCATCGACCGTAAAAGTCACACGAATGCGCGCAGCACCTGCGGCCATGGGTGGAATACCGCGTAATTCAAAATTAGCGAGTGAGCGGCAATCTGCTACTAGTTCACGCTCACCTTGCAAAACTTGTATTTTTAAGGCGGTTTGCCCATCTTTATAAGTGGTAAAGTCTTGTGCGCGCGCCACTGGCAAGGTACTATTGCGCGGGATGATTTTCTCGACTAATCCTCCCATGGTTTCTAAGCCAAGCGAAAGTGGTGTGACATCAAGCAATAATAATTCATTGTCGTTACGGTTGCCCACTAGCGCATTAGCTTGTATGGCTGCCCCGAGCGTGACCACTTTGTCAGGGTCTAGATTGGTGAGTGGGGTTTGTTTGAAGTAGTCCTCAATGGCAAGGCGCACTTGCGGCATACGTGTTGCACCACCCACCAGCACCACCCCTTTAATATCAGTCACTTCTAACTGTGCATCGCGCATGGCTTTGCGGGTGGGCGAGAGCGTTTTGGTCACCAAGTGTTTGGTGAGCTCTATAAATTGTGTGGCAGTGAGCGTGACATCTACCATGACGCCATTACTTAATTTGCAAACGATTTGCGCTTCAAAATTATCAGTCAGCCATTCTTTGGCTTGGCGTGCTTTGGTGAGTAGCAAGCGCGTGTCTTCTTCATTGAGCGGCGCCATATTGTTGTTATTTTCACGCACCTTATCCAATATCCAGCAGTAAATACGGTGATCAAAATCATCTCCGCCTAAGGCAGAGTCGCCATTGGTGGCAAGCACTTCAAATACACCTTTTGTCAGCTTTAAAATGCTAACATCAAACGTGCCACCGCCTAAATCGTAAATTACAAAAGTGCCTTCAGCATTATTATCTAAGCCATAGGCAACGGCGGCTGCCGTGGGTTCATTGAGTAAGCGTAAAACGGTTAAACCTGCTAGTCGCGCGGCATCTTTAGTGGCTTGGCGTTGTGCGTCGTCAAAATAAGCGGGTACAGTGATGACTGCACCAGTCAGTTCACCACCAAGCGAGTTTTCAGCGCGCACTTTAAGTGCTTTTAGAATTTCTGCGGAAATTTCTACCGGGGTTTTTAGGCCCGCGCGTGTTTTTAACTGCACTTGTTTATTGGCAGTGTTATCTTCTAAAAAGTGGTAGGGAATATGGGCTCTATCGGCAATATCATTTAAACTACGCCCCATAAAACGTTTAACTGATGTAATAGTGTTTACGGGATCAACACTTTGTTGTGCTTGGGCTGCATGGCCCACTACCACTTCGCCATTGGGCATATAGCGCACCACCGAGGGTAGTAACGCATGGCCGAATTTATCTTGCAAAACAGTACTCATACCACTACGTACTGTGGCTACTAGCGAGTTTGTCGTGCCTAAATCAATACCAACTGCTAGCTTGTGTTGATGTGGTGCGGCCGATTGGCCAGGTTCAGATATTTGTAATAGTGCCATAGTAATGTGTTGTTATAGTTGCTCACTGCTATTTGTGCAGTATCGTTAATCTAGTAATTCAATTGCATGCCGAATATCTGCGTTGACTTTATCCATAAAAGTGAGTTTTCTTGCAATATCTGTCGCAGATGCGTAGTCATTTTTTAGATCAAAATTATCAGCAAAGTGCGCCTGTAACTGCTTGGCTTCGGTTTTTATTACGCCAGCTAACACTTCTAAAGCATACACATTACGTGCTTGTTTAGCCTCGTCTAATTGTTCACGCCACTCCATTTGTTGCATCAAAAAATCCATCGGCATCGTCGTATTGGTTTCTGAGACAGCATTAATACCTTTTAAAGACAGTAAATATACCGCACGTCGTGCAGGTGACTTTAAGGTCTGGTAAGCATCATTAGCCAGCGTGGCAGTTTGCATGGCTTTGTGCTGGTCGGCAGAGCTGGCCGTTACAAATTTATCTGGATGCACTTGCGCCTGAATAGTGCGAAATTTTGCTTCTAAGGCAGTTATTTCTATATTGAATTGTGTTTCAAGCCCAAAAAAATCAAAATAATTTTGTGTCACACCGTAAAGCTTTCACCGCACCCACACTCATCTTTTACATTTGGGTTTTTAAACTTAAAGCCTTCGTTTAAGCCTTCTTTGGTGAAATCTAGCTCTGTGCCGTCTAGATAGACCAAGCTTTTAGGGTCAACAATCACTTTCACGCCGTGGCTTTCAAAAGTCGTATCTTCAGGATGCAGATCATCGACAAACTCTAAGGTATAAGCCATGCCTGAACAGCCTGTGGTTTTAACGCCCAAGCGCAAGCCAACACCTTTGCCACGATTAGCTAGGAATTTTTCAACTCGTGTTGCAGCTGTTTCAGTTAAGGTAATGGCCATAGATTATGCAACCTCTTTTGCTGCTTGCTTCGCCTTAATATCCGCTACGGCAGCTTTAATGGCATCTTCAGCCAAAACAGAGCAGTGAAGTTTAACAGGCGGTAAAGCAAGTTCTTCAGCAATCTCTGAGTTTTTAATGGCGTAAGCTTCTTCAATGGTGCGGCCTTTAAGCCATTCGGTCACCAATGAGCTTGATGCAATGGCAGAGCCGCAACCATAGGTTTTAAATTTAGCATCTTCAATAATGCCTGCATCATTAACTTTAATCATTAACTTCATTACATCACCACAAGCAGGTGCGCCAACCATGCCAGTGCCTACTTGCGGGTCATTTTTATCTAATGAACCAACATTACGTGGGTTCTCATAGTGGTCTAAAACTTTATCTGAATATGCCATTTTATTTCTCCTAATCCTAAGTTAAGAAACGCGTGTTTTATTTGCCTAGCAAGGTGGAGGATTGCGCCGTTTAGTTTTTCTAAACAAGCCGTCCGACAACGCCGCTAGACGAATAAATCATCATTTCTAGTGGGCAGCCCATTCGACTTTAGAGATGTCGATGCCGTCCTTAAACATTTCCCAAAGTGGGGATAATTCACGTAATTTACTAATTTTTTCTTTCATCAAACCAACGGTGTAATCCACATCGGCTTCTGTTGTAAAGCGACCGATTGAAAAACGAATCGAACTATGCGCCAGCTCATCTGAGCGGCCTAATGCACGCAACACATAGCTTGGCTCTAAACTGGCAGAAGTACAGGCTGAACCGCTTGAAACAGCAATGCCTTTGACCGCCATTATGAGCGACTCGCCCTCTACATAATTAAAGCTAATATTCAAATTATGCGGAATACGATGTGCTAAATCACCATTCACGTAGGTTTCTTCAATATTTTGCAAGCCTTTTAATAAACGGTCTCGTAATTGACGAATACGCGCATTTTCAACATCCATTTCTTCACGGGCAATGCGAAATGCCTCACCCATGCCGACAATTTGGTGGGTGGCTAGCGTACCGGAACGCATGCCGCGCTCGTGCCCACCACCGTGCATTTGTGCCTCTATGCGAATACGCGGTTTGCGGCGTACATACAGCGCGCCAATGCCTTTAGGACCATAGGTTTTGTGCGCGCTAAAGCTCATTAAATCAACGGGTAGTTTTTCTAAGTCAATATGCACTTTGCCTGTGGCTTGTGCAGCATCCACGTGAAAAATAATGTTATTTTCACGGCATATTTTACCAATACCTGCAATGTCTTGAATCACACCAATTTCATTATTTACCAACATCACAGAGGCTAATACCGTGTCAGGGCGAATAGCCGCTTTGAATTTTTCTAAGCTCACTAAGCCATTTGGCTCAGGCTCTAAAAATGTGGCCGCAAAACCTTGGCGTTCTAACTCGCGCACTGGGTCTATCACTGCTTTATGTTCAGTAGCAACCGTAATAATATGCTTGCCTTTGGTGCCCGCATAAAAATTCGCCGCGCCTTTAATGGCTAAATTGTTAGACTCCGTTGCGCCAGAGGTCCAAACAATTTCACGTGGGTCAGCATTGACTAATTTAGCAACTTCAAGACGCGCTTCTTCAACCGCCTTTTCGGCTGTCCAACCATAAGGGTGGCTGCGTGAGGCAGGGTTGCCGTAATGCTCCGTTAAATACGGAATCATTTTGGCAGCTACACGGGGGTCAACCGGCGTGGTGGCTGAGTAATCTAGGTAAATTGGGTTTCTATCCATGTTGTTATACTTAACTTTCTTAACTTTTAATTAATATGAGTCTCTTAAGCCGCCATTGCAAGCATTTGCTTTAATCTAGTTAGCTCTTGCCCTAGTGTGACTATAAATTTTTCGACTTGTTCAATTGTATTACTCGCATCAAAACTTACGCGAATTGCGCCACGAGCTAAATCTGGTGCAACGCCCATCGCAAGCAACACATGGCTAGGCTCGGTGCTGTCGCTTGAGCAGGCTGAACCACTGGCAACGGCAAAGGCTTTTCTATCTAGCGCCATCACTAAGGTTTCGCCTTCAATATTGTTAAAGGCAAAAAAACTGGTATTAGGTAAACGCGTAGCGTGATCAGCAAAAATGGTGGCACCTAAGTGCTGTAAGCCTGCCTCTAGTCGCGCACGCAATTTTACCGTGCATTCGGCATTTATCACCAATCGATTTATTGCTAATTCGCTCGCGAGGCCAAAACCAACAATGGCTGCAACATTTTCTGTACCGCTACGTAGCCCTTTTTCTTGGCCGCCACCGAGCATAAAAGCGGAAATATCAACCCGTTTATCTAAAATAAGCGCGCCAGCTCCCAGCGGACCATGAATTTTGTGGCTAGAAATCGTCATAGCATTGACATTTAACGCGGCAAAATTCACTGGTATTTTACCAAACGCCTGCACCGCATCGGTATGACTATACGCGCCGTGTTTTTTGGCTAGCGCCGCCATGCGGGCAATGTCTTGTACCGCCCCTGTTTCATTGTTGGCTAACATCACAGAAACCAAGCTAGTCGGCTGCTGTAATACGTTTTCTAGGCTTGCAAAATCCAGCGCACATTGTGCATTTACGCCAATTTTAACGAGCGTATAACCGTGTGCTTGCAACATTTCTGCAGGCCGAGTGACGCAGGGGTGCTCAATGGCGCTAATGGCAATTTGTGTATTAGGTTGTTTTGCGGTCATGCCATTGATAGCAAAGTTATTGGCCTCAGTACCGCTGGCAGTAAACACCACTTGACTAGGGTAGGCACCCACGGCGTTGGCTACTTGCTCGCGCGCTTGCTCAATGGCATCACGCGCGGCGCGACCATAAGCATGGCGGCTGGTTGCGTTACCTTGTTGCGTGGTCAAAAATGGCAACATGGCTTGCAACACTTGCTCGTCAAGTACTGTTGTAGCATTATGATCTAAATAGGTGTGTGCCATAAGGTCAATGTGTTATAAATTACGTCGGAATCTCAACCACACTGGTTTTGCGTGGCGAAAAATTAATCGTGCTAGCGGGCAAGTCTGCTTCTTTTTTGCGTTGGCCATCAACCAAATCTGCCAAAGCAACGTCTGTTAAGTAATCTAAAATTTTATGATTAAGTGAAGTCCATAAATCATGCGTCATACAACGGCCTTCATCATGGCAATCTTCAGCACCGCCGCATTGCGTCGCGTCAATCTGTTCATCAACCGCAGAAATAATATTTGCCACGCTAATATCAGCAGGTGACTTACCTAAACGATAACCACCACCAGGCCCGCGCACGCTATTAACTAAACCCCGCTTACGTAAACGGCTAAACAGCTGCTCTAAGTAAGAGAGCGAAATATGTTGACGCTCGCTTATGCCAGCTAATGTCACTGGCTTGCTAACCTCGTTTAAAGCAAGATCCAGCATAGCAGTTACAGCAAATCGTCCTTTAGTGGTGAGTCTCATTTCGTCAGTTCAAAACAATCATTGTTGAATGTATTCTATAATAACCTAGTAGTTTAGTCAACTATTGCCATTGATAGTTCAGGGGGAATTTGAATTTAAAAAAAAAGAGTTTAAAAATACATTTAAAAGACGTGTTTTTAGGCGACATTATTTAAGCTTGTTCCGCAAGCGGCCTAGAATAAGGCTTGCAGGCGGGTTATTTTTGCTCGGCAATATTTAGCAGGTAAAAATTAAAGCCTAGGCTTTTGGTTTGCAAACGCCTGCGCTAACTCCGCATTGGCCTTTTCATCTGATAATTGCGCTATTTGCGTTTTAAGCGCGTTTAATTCAAGCGCTTGTTTATTTGAATTTTCTAACAAAGATTTAATCGCTTTAACTAAGGCTTCTGGGTTTAACGTATCATTTTCATCGCCCCCCACCGCGTAAGCAGCAAAGCTATTTTTAGCTTCGGCCTCTTTGGCTTTATTGGCTTTTTCTTCTTCTAAAATACGGGCAGGGATGCCCACCGCCGTCGCGCTTTCGGGCACATCTTTCACCACCACTGCATTTGAGCCAATTTTTGCGTTTTTGTGAACCGTAATGGGACCCAGCACCTTTGCCCCCGCGCCAATCACCACGCCACTTTCAAGGGTAGGGTGGCGTTTACCTTTGTTCCATGAAGTGCCACCTAGCGTTACGCCGTGATAAAGCGTGCAATCATCACCAATAATCGCGGTTTCACCTATCACCACGCCCATACCATGGTCTATAAACACGCGGCGGCCGATGGTCGCCCCTGGGTGAATTTCAATGCCTGTGAGCAATCGTCCCAAATGTGAAAAAAATCGCCCCGCCCAAAAAAAATCCGCTTTCCAAAGCCAATGGCTAAAACGGTGCATAAGCAAAGCATGCACGCCTGGGTAAGTGGTAATAATTTCAAAACGCGTGCGCGCAGCAGGGTCGCGCTCAAACACAATTGAAATATCTTCTTTTATATGATTAAACATGCCGATATTATGCCATAAATGCGCTAGGGTGGATTACCCATCCATTTGCTGAAAATATATGTTAAAGTAACTTAAATGATGCATCTATAAACCGCCAAAATTAGACTTAATTATTTTATGCCCTGCGATCCGCTCTAGAATGCGGCTTCTAGCGGTGTTAAATTTTCTCGAACGTATTTTGGCCTATGTAATTTGATTAGTTCTATTATTCTAGATAGGAGAAAAATCATCAAAAATATCAAAACTTTACGGCGATTTGTTAGCTCAATGGTGTTAGGAGCGATACTTGTTGCGCCATTACAATCACACGCTAAACTCAAAATTAAACGACATACACATGTGGCAAAAGCAGACAAACCACAAGTTGGTATTGCCTCATTTTACGGGGGAAAATTTCACGGCAGACGCACGGCCAATGGTGAAATTTTTAACAAAAATGGCCTCACTGCCGCCCACAAAACTTTACCCTTTGGCACCATGGTGAAGGTGACTAACCTTATCAATGATAAAACAATTTTGGTGCGCATCAACGACCGTGGCCCTTTTGTACACGGACGCATGATAGATTTAACCATTGCAGCCGCAAAAAAAATTGGGCTAGTGGGACGCGGCACGGGCAAGGTGAAGGTGGAAGTAGTTTAGTTGACGCTTCGTAATAATAAGCAATAACTGGGCTGATTTGGCCATATAACGCAAAAAAGTGTTTGCCTTGCGCGCTTAAGAGTAGCTATAAATGTCAACCAACATAGTACGAAATGATGGGTAAAAATGCGACCATTAATCAATATAACATTTAGTTATATTGATTAAAATTTCTACGAGAAAAAATTATAGCCCTGTAAGCCAGTCTGCAAGCGGCTTGCAGGGCATCGAAATAATTAGATGTTAAAATAAGTTGTTTTTTATTTCTAATTCGCCATCTGGTTTCAAATACTTTGTCGGCACACGGTCGGTTAACCAAACCCCATTGTCAGAAATGAAAAACTCAAATTTGTCGTGGTACATTTGTTCAGAAAGCACCTTAAATACAAATGGTTTCCCGTGTCTTTGCCCAACTTTTATGGCGGTTTCAATATTGCTACTCAAATGAACGTGCTGTCTGCTTCTCTTTTCAATGCCTGTGTCCAGTATAAGTTGAACAGATTTTTCACCTGTTCCGTGATATAAAATTTCTGGGGGTTTTTGATGCGTATAACCTAATGCAATATCTATGGAATGTCCTTGGCTTGCTCTAATGCGGTCTAAAGCCGCGTTAAAAGCAAAGCGTTTTTTTGAGTTTGTTTCGACAATATGTTTTAAAGTTTTAAAATCAATATTTAAACCGTTGTTGTTTGCTTTTTTAATGAGAATAACAACATCAGTCCATCCATTTTGGTCTAATTCAATGCCGATAGTTTCAGGCTGGTGGCGTAAAACCAAACTTAAAAACTTGCTGATATGTGTGATTTGTTTTTCGTTAATCATTTTCAATCATTTCGCCATAATTCCAATTTACAAAAAAGCAAATTGAAGGCTTTACTTCTTTATTTGATTTTGTTTATTATGATTTCAAACATGACCCACTATCTACTTAATCGGGGGTAGGTGATGCAAGTCGATGTTAGCGGTAGTTTTTTAAGTTTGTTATACAATTTTCTTCACATTTTCAGTGAGGTCAATTGCAAACTTTTCAACGTCTTTAACTTCTCTTTTGTCAGAATATGGGTTATGAAGTGCGACGGTAGGTAATTCAGCTTCAAATATTTTGTTCATATAATCCATTTCTTCAGGATGCCTGTAGAAAAGTTGTCCTTTTGGAAAATGGTTTGCTTTTTGCCATAATTCAAACGCTTCAGAAAAGCATGCATGCTTTGGTTGTGTTATTTTATTAAATAAATTTTCGTCAATAATTCTTGCAAATCGGTATAGTCCATGAACCTCAGCAGCAAAGCACTTGTCGAGTTTACTCATTGGATAACCAATTTTTTGATAAGCCGAACATAACTCTTGCAAACAGCGCGTTGCTTCTTCTTCGTTTTGGTTTATTAAAGATATAAAGTATAAAACAACATATTTTTCCCAAAGAGACCGCTTTGCTTCAAGAAATATTTCCGCTTTTTTTAAGGCTTTGTCTTTCAGTTCGTTTTCTTGGTAATAAAGTACTTTTAATAAATTTACTGAAACTTCGGTGTAATATGTTCCCTTGGAGTGGCGTAATTTTTTTGGAAAGAAATACTTTATCACTTCAAAATCGTTACAAGCAAATGCTGTTATTGCGTCTAGTAATAAGTTGCAATGGTCAGATCCACTTGCAGTCATTCCGCTAGACAAAAGTGCTTGTCTTGAAGTCTGATAAAGCACATTATTTAAAAGCGCATAATCAAGTTTTTGAAAGGCAATATAAAACCCAAAATCCTTTGTGGTACCTAGTAATGCCACATAAGATTTTGTTTTTTTTATATAATCTTCTGTTTCTTTGAGGTATTTTTCAAAAGATTTAGTTTCCCAAGCATAAAATTCGTCCCAGGTTTTTGGGGGATAATAATAGCCCCAATCTTTAAAACTTTCTTCTGCCTTTTCTTCGTAAAGTTTTATGTATTTTTTTGCATTTTTCATTTGTGATTCTTTAAATTTAGCGCGAAATCGACAATCTTGCAAAATCGTTACTATGTGCCGTCAATTTAGATTTGTCGTTCTACATTGGTTTCGCTGATTGTTACCATCCTTAAAATTCCATCTTCAGAAGACACAAGCTCTCGTTCTCTTTTAACACCTTTCAATTGTAAAGTGTCATTGTCAAGCCAGACTAAAGTAATCTCTTCGTCCATTAATCTAATTTCTTTGATTTCAGTTAAAGGCAAGTTCAGCGGGTTGCTAAAGTCGAAAAGTTTAATGACATACGGACAAGCCCAGTAGCAACCAATTGTAGCCAGTGTTTTACCGTCTGGCGATAAATGAAATTCTGTCCAAATAAAGCCATCTTCATTTGGGGAGTAACCAGCCATTTTTCTATGGGTCAAATCAATAACCGTTTGCCCTCCAAAAATGTTTTCTGCGCATATTAAATAATCCATTTTATTTGATGTAACCCAACCGTAAAAAAAGGGACTTTCGTTAATAAAAAAATCAAATAGTTTTTCATTCAGATTTTGGTCAAATATTTCAACTTTGGTCAACCCCAAATTGGGCTCTTTCGACTCAAAGTTCGTTACGTCCAAACGAAACTGCTTAGAAGGCGATAAGAAAGTTTCAACGTCGTTTTTTTGAAAAGTATTTTCTTCAAAGTCTTTTTTAAGATCTGCCCTTAATTGGTCAATATAATTCAATGCTGTTCCTTAATCTGATATAACGTTTTTCGGCTTGTTAGGAGGGATAATTTCATTTCCACCAAACTGAGAAATTGTATGGTGCAAAGTGATTTGGCTAACGAATACGATTATTTAGCGTTAAACGTTGTCACCTAACCAACAAAACTTTGCATCAACTGCGTTTGCATCTCAGTACATATTTCTGAACTTAACACTGATTCCATGCCTTTTTCTTTAAAAGCTTTATTCAACTTGTCAATTCTGCCTTTATTTACATCGATAAACCTAAAGTCTAAGGCTTTTAACGTGCTCATTTCTGATAAAAAGTAAAATTGTTCGGCTTTTAA
>JBATAW010000038.1:0-65296 GCA_049662045.1 Methylophilaceae bacterium
AATTTCTCGCGCTAAATCCTAGTTATAATCGGCCAATTATTGCCAGCCGAGATGGTAATCTAGAAATTTTACTCCCCATCGCCTCTGCACAAACGTTTAGAGATAACTTATCAGCCTACAACAAGCCATTAGTCACGTGGCGTACTTATACTGCCAAACGCGGAGAGCGTATTGATAGTATTGCCTCTAAATTTGGGGTTGGTACAGAGCAAATCCGCACTGCAAATAACTTGTCAAGCAATGATGTATTATCTAAATCTGCCACTATTTTAGTTCCTAAAAGTAACCAAAATAGCGATAGCCCAAGCCAAGCGGGAGACGAAAAGACTAATGCTACAGACAGCATTAATCTATTGGTAAAGCAAAGTTCAGGCAATATTGATTTAGCACTGCCTGAAACACAAGCTATTATTAACACTGAGAATGAAACTGAAGCTAAATCAGATACCAAAGATAAGCCAGCTGTTAAAAGTAAACAAGAAATCAAAGAAAAGAAAGCTGAGCCTGTAAAACCTACGAGCTTCACACATACGGTTAAAAAGGGTGAGACCTTACAATCTATTGCCAAACAATATGATGTTAGCGTTAAGCAAATACTGGCGGTTAATACGTTTAAAAGCACTAAAGTTAAGTTGGGTCAATCAATCAATATTAAAAAAAATGTTGAAAGAAAAGAGATGAAAAGTAAAAGTGCAGAAAAATCTGATGATAAAAGTCATAAAGAACAAAATAAAAATGTGAATAAAGTAAAAGTTGAAATAAAAAAAGATAAGCAGCGTAAATCAAGTAAAGTGGTCGATAAAACTGACAAAAATAAAGTAACAGTGAAGCATAATAATAAAGAAACAAAATCTAAAGCTAAGAAAAAATAAATTAAATAAACATGCGTCTAAATAATCTGCTTAACGCACCCAGCATTAAACGCGCCTTGATATATTTTATTTGCGCCCTAATGTTAAGTGCTTGTAATAACAGCAATGAACGAGCTTCCAGCATAGATTACAGCAAGCATTACCCTGCCACTGAAGGCGGCACACTGATTGACGCCACCATTGGTGAACCCAGCGGTTTAATTGCCATGACCGCAGGTGAATCTGCCGCGGCGGCGATTGCTGGCAATATTTTTAATAGCTTATTAAAGTACGATAAAAATCTAGATTTAGCGGGTGAGCTAGCACAATCTTGGGATGTTTCTGAAGACAAAAAAACCATCACTTTTCACCTAAAACACAACTTAAAATGGGCTGATAACCAGCCACTCACCAGTGATGATGTGTTTTTTACTTGGCAAAAAGTAACTGACGATAATACCCGCACACCTTATGGCTCAGATTATAAACTGGTGATAAAAGCAGAAACGCCTGATGCCAACACCTTTCGCGTCACCTATGCTGCCCCCTACGCACCCGCTTTAGAAACCTGGGCGAGCTTACACATTTTGCCCAAGCACTTATTAAAAGACCAAGACATTAATACCACAGCTTTTAAACGCAACCCTGTTGGTAGTAATTACTACAAGTTGGACACTTGGAAAAATGGCCAATACCTCAAACTCACGCGTAACCCAAATGCTACACAAGGGCAAGCCAAAATTAGCAATCTCATTACACGAGTTATCCCCGATAAAGCCGCACAATTTTTAGAGTTAAGCGCTGATAACATTGATATGATGGCACTGAGCCCTATTCAATTTTCTCGCGTATTACCCGCAAGGCCTGAGTTAAATAAAAATGTCGCCTTATATAAAGAGTTAGGTAATAGTTATACTTACTTGGGCTTTAATCTCAAACACAAACCCTTTGATGATCTACGGGTGCGGCAAGCAATTAACTACGCGATTAATAAACAAGAGATTATTGATGGGGTATTGTTAGGGCTAGGCGAACCCGTTGCCTCTCCTTACAAACCAGGGACGCGTTGGAGCAACCCAGCACTTAAACCCTACCCTTACGACCCTGCAAAAGCCAAAGCTTTATTAAAAGCAGCGGGTTTTAAAGACACCAATGGGGATGGTATTTTAGAAAAAGATGGTAAGCCTTTTAGCTTTGAAATTCTCACTAATCAAAATAAAGAGCGTGAGATGTCTGCCGTTTTAATTCAGAGCCGCCTTAAAGATGTTGGCATACAAGTGACCATACGCCCATTAGAATGGGCAAGCTTTTTAGGGCGCTTTATTGAGCCTAGAGAATTTGATGTTGTCATATTAGGCTGGGGCTTAGGGCTAGACCCTGACCAATACAATATTTGGCATTCTAGCCAACAAGGTCCAAAGCAATTCAATTTTGTAGGTTATAACAACCCACAAGTGGATAAACTATTAGAAGCAGGTAGATTAGAGCTTGACCAAGATAAACGCCAAAAAATTTATCATGAATTTGCTAAGGTCCTCCTTGAAGATAGCCCTATTGTTTACTTATCGGCTGGCTACGGGCTCACCGCTGTGCATAAGCGTGTACAAGGCATTGACAACCCTGCTCCACCTGCGGGGATTGGACATAATAGTTATGAATGGTATATTCCAAGTGAGTATGCCCGTAATGAAATGATTGAGCACTAATGGCTGTTGGTATAGAAGTGAGCGATGCTTAAATATCTGATAAAACGATTTATATGGATGATACCAATGATGATTGGTATTAGCTTGATTTCTTTTTTTATCATGCATTTAGCGCCAGGTGATATCACCACTACTGAAGCTAACTTTAATCCGAAAGCCAGCCAAGAATCACGGCAAAAATTGCGTGAGCTTTACAGTCTAGACAAACCTGTTGCCGTGCAATATGGCCTATGGTTAAAACGGCTGGCCACTTTAGATTTTGGCACCTCTTTTGCCTCACACCAGCGCCCAGTGTTTTGGCAAACACAAGATAAAGACGGCAATGTTAACCTTGGTATGATACAAGAGGCACTGCCAATTACGCTACTCATTAATGTACTGAGTTTAATCCTGATTATCGCTGTTTCATTGCCCTTAGGGGTGATTGCGGCACTTAAGCAAAATCAACTAGCAGATCGCGGCATCACACTTTTTGTTTTTATTGGCTTCGCCATTCCAAGTTTTTGGCTAGCCTTAATGTTAATGTATTGGACAGGTGTACAACATCAATGGCTACCCATTTCAGGTCTACAAAGCATGGGCGCTGAACGTTTGTCTTGGTTTGCCCAGCAAATAGACGCACTTAAACATCTAGCATTACCTGTGTTCATTTCCGCCATTACTGGCCTAGCTGGCATTGCCCTATTTGTACGCAATGGCATGCTAGATGTTTTAAATCAAGACTACATCACCACTGCCCGCTCCAAAGGGTTGAGTGAAAATCGTGTGGTTTACGGGCATGCTTTGCGCAACGCTTTACTGCCATTGGTCACTATATTTGGCTTAAGTATTCCAGGCTTAATTGGTGGCTCTGTCATTGCTGAAACTATTTTTGCGATCCCAGGGATGGGTAAACTATTTATAGATGCTGTGAATATGCGAGATTTTCCTGTGGTGATGGGCATACTCACCATCGGTGCCTTTCTAACGCTCTTTGGCAACTTATTGGCTGACATTCTATATGCTTGGGCTGACCCACGTGTTAGACGCGGGATTACGCAATGAAAAAGCTATTGGCAAATCCACTTATTCTGATTGGATTTACCATTATTGCAGGCATTTTATTGCTGGCATTTTTCGCCCCATTGATTGCGCCTTACGACCCAGATACCATTGACGTAAAATCTATTTTACTTGCCCCTACTACCACCCATTTAATGGGCACGGATGGCTTAGGGCGAGATGTATTCTCACGCATGTTGTACGGTGCACAAATTTCACTTTTAGTCGGTTTTGTGGCTGTTGGCATATCTACCATCATCGGCATCATTTTAGGCGCGCTAGCAGGCTTTTATCGGGGTTGGGTAGATACACTCATTATGCGCTTAGTCGATATCATGCTGTCTATCCCCACCTTCTTTTTAATTTTGGCGGTGATTGCCTTTTTATCGCCCTCAATTTGGAACATCATGGTGGTGATAGGCTTAACCTCTTGGATGGGCGTAACACGTTTAGTGCGTGCGGAATTTTTAAGTTTGCACAACCGTGAATTTATACTAGCTGCACAAACATTAGGCGCAAAAGATGCACGTTTAATTTTTAAACACTTATTACCGAATAGCTTAACGCCCATTATTGTTAGCTCTATCCTAGGCATTGCCAGTGCTGTTTTACTTGAATCTGGTTTGAGCTTTTTAGGTTTAGGTGTACAAGCCCCGCAAGCCTCTTGGGGTAACATATTAACCGATGGCAAAGAGTATATTCAGTTTGCTTGGTGGCTATCGCTTTTCCCTGGGCTTGCCATTTTAATCACCGTGTTGGGGTATAATCTACTGGGAGACGGGTTGCGCGATGCGTATAACCCCAGAAGTAATCAGCGTTAATCATAACCATATTAGATAGGAAACATCATGGGATTTCTAGCAGGTAAAAAAGTACTCATCGCAGGATTATTGAGCGATCGCTCTATCGCCTATGGCATTGCCGAAGCCATGAAGCGCGAAGGTGCAGAGCTCGCCTTTACTTACCAAGTTGAAAAACACAAAGATCGCGTGGCTAAACTCGCGGCAAACTTTGACTCAAGCTTAATTTTTCATTGTGATGTGGCTGAAGATAGCCTTATTGAGTCGCTATTTGTTGATCTAGCCAAACATTGGGATGGCCTAGATTCCATAGTGCACTCAGTCGCCTTTGTGCCTAAAGATGCGCTCGATGGTGATTATGTAGAAAAAACCACCCGTGAAAACTTCCGCATTGCGCACGACATTAGCTCCTACAGTTTCACCGCCATGGCTAAAGCCGCACTACCACTGATGTTAGGCCGAAATGCTAGCCTATTAACATTGAGTTACTTAGGTGCAGAGCGCACCATGCCTAACTATAACGTGATGGGCTTAGCGAAAGCCAGTTTAGAAGCTAACGTACGCTACATGGCACAAAGCTTAGGCCCAAAAGGCATTCGTGTTAACGCTGTATCAGCTGGCCCCATAAAAACCCTGGCAGCTTCAGGCATCGCAGGCTTTGATAAAATGATTAACTTCAACGAAAAACACACCGCATTACGTCGTAATGTCACCATTGAAGAAGTGGGCAATGTTGCCGCATTTTTATGTAGCGATTTAGCTTCAGGTGTGACAGGAGAAATTACCTACGTTGATGGCGGCATGAACATCACTGCTGCAGGTGTGATTGAATAAATTTGAATTAAGTATTTGAGACAAATTTTGGGTAAATATATCAATTTAGACTTAAATAAATCAGCCAATTTTTAATTAAAATTTCACCGAGAAAAAATACCACCTCTGTAAGCCGCATTCTAGGCGGCTTACAGAGCATCAAAATAATGTAATACTAAAATTTGCGCTAAAAAGCGTTAATTTACTTAATGCTTACCCATAAAAAAAAGCACTTTAAAAGTGCCTTTTTTATAAAGTGTCTTTTTACTCTAGCTTAATTATTATTAGTATCGCTACCTAACAATACTTGCTCATTGATCGTCACTTTATTGTTTTCACGTAATGATTGTTTATAAGCGGCAACGTATTCACTCGCTACGGCTGCTTCCAGCTCATTTTTAGCGGCGGTTGCTGCATCTGCATCTTTTAATGATGCGGTATTAACACT
This sequence comes from Methylophilaceae bacterium, assembly GCA_049662045.1. GTDB lineage: Bacteria > Pseudomonadota > Gammaproteobacteria > Burkholderiales > Methylophilaceae > Methylotenera. Next base: position 5,660 of record JBATAW010000038.1, read on the forward strand.
CAGCACTTTGACTAATAAATAACCTTGCTTATCATCGGGCAAGCCTGAGTAAGCGGGTAATTTAGCCACATTGGTTTTAAATGCTTGGTTCATGGCTAATTCTGTTAAGCCTTGCGCATTTTTACGATCAATCGTGACTTGTTTAATCCATTCGAGACCAGCTACGACCTTACCTGCTTGCAAGTCTTTTAAATCAGCCTCGCCTTTAGTAATCGACATTTTTTGTGCCGCCTCTAATTTAAGCACGGCCTCAATGCCCGTTTTAACTTCATCAAAAGTTTTTTGCGTCGCTGGTTTATACTCAACCACACGTGCAGAAACTAAGTCACTAGGTGAAACTTCAATCGCTTCAGTATTTCGATGTTCTTTGATTGACTCTTTAGAAAATACCAAATCCATCAACTGTGTGTTTCCTTTAAAAAACTTTGCACCCGCCTCGCGGGTTAACCAGTCTGATTTTTGAATCTCTGTTTTAAAGGCTTTTGCAGCTGGTGCTAAACTATTTTGCTGTGTGTAAACCAACTCTTTAAAATCATCAGACTGTTTCGCATATTCCGCTTTGGCTTTATTAAACAATAAGTCACCCTTAATTTGCGGTTTTAATGATTCATAGTCACTCTTGTCACCAGTGATACCAGTCACTTTAATAATGTGATAGCCAAATTCTGACTCCACTAAATCACTTATTTCTCCAACCTTTAGGCTAAAAGCAGCATCCTCAAAAGGCTTCACCATGGCGCCACGTCCAAAGCTATCTAACTCCCCGCCTTTAGCTGCGGAGACATCATCTTGTGAGTATTGCTTTGCTAACGCTTCAAATTTTTTCGGATCTTTTTTTAATTCAGCCAAAATACCTGCCGCTTTTGCTTTTGCTTCTTGCTTTTTCTCTGGCGTCGGGTTGGCTCCAAAAGCAATTAAAATATGGCTTGCTTGGCGTTGCTCATTGGCTTGAAACTTATCTTTATTCGCCTCGTAAAATTGTTTCACTTCGGCATCATCAACCTTCATACCCGACACTAAGTTATTCGCTGATAACATCAAAAACTCAATTTTCACTTGCTCTGGGTGCATTAATTTAGCTTTATTCTTCTCGTAATAGGCTTTCACTGCTGCAGGGTCAACCTTAACTTGGTCAACAAAATCTTTGCTTCTTAACTCTGCAACAGTGACAACGCGCTGTTGGTTTAAGGCATTCAGCGCATTCTCTGCGCGGGCATTAGAAATAAAGCCTAAACTAGCAAAGCCATCTTGCGCCTGTTGCGTCAGTAAATCTGCGCGCATCAGCGCTTCAAATTGGCTAGGTGACATGTTATTTTGTTTTAATAAATCATCATATAACTCTTGTGAAAACTTGCCTGCTTTTTGAAACTGCGGCATGCCTGTTACATAAGTAGATAACTGGTCGTCACTGATGGCAAAATGTGCACGGTGAATTTCAGCGTTAAGCAATTCTTTGCTAATTAATTGGTTAAGCACAAAAGATTTCATTTGTGGAGAATCAGGCTCAGCGGGATCTAACTTGCCTTCAGATTGCAAATTTCTGCGCATATTTTGCAGTGCATTGCTATAGGCTTGCACAGAAATTTTGTTACCACCAACTTCAGCAACAGTGGCATGGCTGCCTGCGTTATTAAAGTAAGATTCAATACCAAATAATGCTAGTGGAATACCAATAATGGCCAATAACACTTTACCAAGCCAACCTTGCGCTAATGAGCGAATATTATCTAACATACGACTTTTACCTTAAAATAAACTAAACGTGAAACAATATCTGACACAACAATACCGAATGCGAGACTATAGCATATTTCCTATTTTGATGAGTTAATCTGCCCACTTTTACATGCTAACAAACTACGCATGAGCGCTTGTTATTAAACGACTTTTAACGTTGATAAGCTAGCGTTAACCGCATCATCAACCAGCCCAGCAGTAAATAAACCATCATGGCCCAAGCCAAGCCTAATGTGCTAGACCAAACCAAAGGTGCAATCGCCCCAGCGGCAATGGTCGATAACACCATTTGTATAAACGCTTGCCCTGAAGCTGCCGTACCACGAATTTTGGGGTGTCTGTCTAATGCGGCGATAGAAATGATGGGGATGGAAAGTGCCATGCCAATATTATATAAAGCAATAGGCAGTATGTTATAAATCAATCTAGTCGGCAGAAAGTAGCACACCGCTAGGTTAAGCAAAGCCATCAATGCCATCCAGCCATAGGCTAGCCTTAACACATTTTTGGGGTTGTATTTACCTGCTGCACGTTTTGCCAACAATGAGCCAAATACCATACCCGTAACTGTAGGCACAAATAAAAAGCCGTATTGTTGCGGTGTTAAGTGTAATAGTTGGCCTAAAAACACAGGACTTGACAGCACATAAATAAAAAACGCCGCAAAATTAGCCCCTACCGCAATACAAAGCTTAGTGTATTCATGATCGCTAAAAATAATTTTATAGCTAGCCAGCACATTTTTTACAGATAACTTTAGCCGTTTTTCTGGGGGCATTGTTTCGGGTAAGTATTGCATCGCTGCCCATAGGCTGATGGCAGCGTAAATAGCCAAAAATACAAAAATCGCTTGCCAATGAAATCCTAATAAAAAACCACCAATAATGGGCGCCACTGCAGGCGCAATGCCAAATAACATTTGCACAGTGGCCATGACGCGTTGCGCTTGTGCGCCTTCATACAAATCACGCACCATAGCGCGGGCTACCGTATTGCCTGCGCCGCCACTTGCCCCCTGCAATGCTCTAAAAAACCAAAGTGTTTCTACATTTTTTGCCATTGCGCAACCAATACTAGCCACAACAAAAACACCTAAACCCCACTTAATGGTATTGATGCGACCAATGCTGTCTGAAATAGCCCCATGCCATAACGTCATGATGGCGTAAGGGAGCAAATAAAAAGTTAAGCTTTGCTGAATATGCACATCAGTGGTGGCAAAGTCTGCACTAATGGCATGAAATGCAGGCAGATAAGTATCAATGGCAAATGGCGCTAGTGCCGCTAGGCTTGCCAATACAAAAACCAAAAGCTTTGAATGAGATTTTAAATGTGAGCTCAAGTGTTTTTTACCAATAAAAAAGGCGCAATTGAGTGCGCCTTGAATTATAACGGCTTAATGCTATGGTAAGGCGTGAAAAGCGCTTAATCGTTCTTGTAATTCACCTTCAATAATCTTTTTAGAGTTTTTGTCATTCCTAAATATAATAGGTTGCGCCTGTAGTTGTGGATTTTGTGCATCCAAAATCGCTTGGTCAATTAAGTGCCGATGGGGTGATTTGCTGCATACTGGGTCAGTCGCTTCAGCATCACCCGTGAGCAAAAACGTTTGGCAACGGCAGCCGCCAAAGTCTTTTTCTTTCTCGTCACAGCTGCGGCAGGGTTCTTTCATCCAATGGTGACCACGGTATTGATTAAACGCGGGTGAGTCTTTCCATGTCCAATCCAGTGCATCATTTTTGATGTTAGGAAACTTCATATTAGGTAGCGAACGTGCGGAATGACAAGGCAAAACATCGCCATTGGCGGTCACAATCATAAACACTTCGCCCCAGCCGTTCATGCATTTTTTGGGGCGATTCGCAAAGTAATCGGGTACCACAAAAAATATTTTCATATTGCCATCCACTTTGGCGCGATATTCATTGGTGATGCGCTCAGCCTCATCCACCTGTGCTTTGGTGGGTAGTAATTGGCTGCGATTGACCAATGACCAACCATAATATTGTGTATTTGCTAGCTCAATATAATCCGCCCCAAGTGCCTCGGCCATTTCTAAAATTTCTTTCATGTGGCCGATATTATAACGGTGTATCACCACATTCAATACCATTGGATAACCATGCGACTTTATCATCATCGCCACTTTTTTCTTTAACGCAAAGGTTTTAGTGTTGGTGATAAAGTTGTTAATTTCTTCGGTGATATCATGCATTGAAAGCTGAATATGGTCTAAACCACCTTCTTTAAAGGCTTGAATACGTTTTTCAGTTAAGCCTACTCCAGATGTGATTAAATTACTGTAATAGCCTAGCTTTTTAGCTTCAATCACTATGTCTTCAATATCATCACGTAGCAAAGGCTCGCCACCTGAAATGCCTAGCTGAATGGCGCCCAGCTTGCGTGCATCGCGTAAAGCTTGTAGCCATTGCTCGGTAGTCAGCTCATTTTTAGTATGCTGATCGTAATCGGTTGGGTTATAGCAAAACGCACAATGCAACGGGCAACGATAAGTGACTTCAGCTAGCAACCATAAAGGCTGGGTTTGCGTGACGTTAGCCGCAACACCATTATTTTGTGCTTGCACATGCTGTTGCACTACTGATTCACCTAACGCATTTTGTGTCATATTAAATCCTACATAATCTTAAATTTTGTGTAGCCTTAAATTTTGCTTAGTGTTAAAACTATAGTCTTAAATCTTACGCAGCCAGGCCTTGCCAACGGCTAAATCCAGCATCCCCATAATATCCACCTCAATATTAGGTGCGTCTGGAAAAGTCGTTGTTAAATCCGCAACAATTTCCGCCACACTGGCTTGGCCATTAATACGTTTGAGTACCTCACCTGCCCCACCGTTCAATTTCACCATGCCTTCTGGAAACAAAATGACATAACATTGTTGAGCTTCTTCCCACTGAAAGCGGTGATGTAGGGCAATGGCATAAACATCAGTAGTTTGAATTTGAACTTGCATAGCGTTTCTTATTGAATGTGAATCACAGGTTGACGAAGATAATCGCGGCTTTCTGTTTTAATGTCGGTGCAAGCCAGCATAATAGAATCGGCCATGACCCATAAAACATTCAGCTTAAATTGCAAAATTTCTAAGGCTTTCATTTGCATGTCACGTGAGGTGCTAAAGTAATCTAAAGTCACGCTCAAGCCTTGTTCTACATCGCGGCGCGCCTCGGTGAGGCGTTTTTTAAAGTAAGTTAAGCCTGCTTCATTAATCCAAGGGTACATGGTTGGCCATGAGCTGATGCGTTGCTGATGAATATGTGGTGCAAAAAGCTCGGTTAAGCTTGAGCAAACGCTCTCTTGCCACGGGCGTTGTTTAGCAAAATTGATATAGGCATCGACCGCAAAACGCACGCCTGGGCTTACCATGTCTAAACTAGTCATTTGCTCACGCGTTAAGCCCACCGCAGCGCCTAATTGAATCCAAGCCTCAATACCACCCACGTTATCACCCACACCATCATGGTCGGTAATGCGTACTATCCATTGTTTACGCACTTCAAGCTCTGGGCAATTAGATAAAATTGCGCCATCTTTCATGGGTATGGCTATTTGGTAATAAAAACGATTGGCCACCCAGCATTGCAATTGCGCTTTGCTGAGTTTACCTTCATACATCATCACATGAAATGGATGATAAATATGATAGCCTTTACCTTTTTCACGGAGTTTTTCTTCAAATTCTTGACGGCTCCATGGCGCTAATGTCGTTTGTTTTGTCATTTTTTTCGCTCAACTTTTAACTCTTTTTTAGTTAAAAAAAACCTAATTTTTTGCTAACATTGATACGCACATTATTTTGATGCTCTGTAAGCCCCATGCAGACTGGCTTCCAGAGGCACTATTTTCTCTCGGACGTTTTTGCCTAATAAATTCAACTAGTAAATTTATCTGTAAAAAAGCTATAAAATAATATCCATGCCATCAAACGCCACTTCAATACCATGCTGGGTAAGCGTTGCCCGCTCGGCTGAATCATCTCGTAAAATAGGGTTAGTATTATTAATATGAATTAACACCTTGCGTACTTTTTTATTCACCCCAAATTGATCTAATGCTTCAATCATGCCGCCCTCGCCCGATTGCGGGTTATGCCCAATGCTACGTGCGGTTTTAGTCATCAAGCCTAAATCCAGCATTTCAGTATTGGTCCAAAAAGTACCATCCACCATCACGCAATCAGCTTGGTGCATTAATGCGGGCAAGTGTGGCTCAATTTCGGCTAAACCAGGAGAATACCAGCACTTTTTACCCGTTGAAATCTCTTCAATCAGCACGCCGATGGTATCGCCCGCTTGTGGATTATTGCGATGCGGTGAATACGGTGGTGCCGCACTTTTAAGCGCCACGGTGGTGAATTTTAAATTTGGCACGTTATGGATAGTAAAACTTGTTTGGCCGTCAATGGGCAATTGATGATGATTAATACCGCAATAATGACCCAAAATATTTAGAATTTGGTTACCCGAAGTTAAATCTTCATACACCATATCAGTGCAATAAATTTCGCGTTTCACTTGGCCTTCACGCAACATAAACAAACCTGTGGTGTGGTCAATTTGCGCGTCTATCAGCACAATGGCTTGAATACCAGAATCGCGCACGGCACGGCCAGGCTGTAACGGCGCAAAATCTTGAATTTGTTGCAAAATATCAGGGGACGCATTAAACAACACCCAATCAATACCGTTGCTACTCACACATATCGAAGACTGTGTGCGCTTTTTGGCTTTAATAGTGCCTTTGCGCAAGCCATCGCAGTTAAAACAATTACAATTCCACTGGGGAAAACCGCCACCAGCACCTGCGCCTAAAACATGTATATGCATATGGTTTTACAATTCTTGATAACGGATTGAATAGACTTGTTAATTAATGTTATTCATAAATACAAGCAAAATAGGGATAAAAAAAGGCTGTCTTAAAAACAGCCTTTTTGTCATGCCTAAAGACTGATTACTTATTCATCACGTACATAGTTACTTCAAAGCCAAAACGCATTTCTGTCACTGCTGGTGTTGTCCACATAATAAAGTCCTTTTTATGAATAATGATTAAAAATTCGCTGTTGCTTCTGTTGGTGAGTGGCTACAACGTAAGAGACATTTTGCGCCGCATTAGATCATTGCAACACCGCTAACTTACCTAATCATTACTAAGGATTTTCATGATGTATGGATGAGTTTGATGTTAAATTTTAACTTCATAGAAGACTAGCTAATAAAAAAGACGCCGAAGCGTCTTTTTTAATGTTAAAACAATTACTTAAGTTTTATTAAAATGAACGTTTAACAAAAGCGTAAATGTTGGTGCCACCAATATTATCGTATGTTGGTTTAGCTTCATAGTAACCATCGCTTGCATTTGATGTGGTTATACCAGCGCCTGCATTCCAACCTTCAGAATTTGCAATTTTAAAGTTTTTATTAACACTCACGCCCCAGTCAGTGTAATCTGGATTTGCGTCAACAATATTTGCACGTAAATAAGTTTTACCAGCTTGAGTCCAACGACCTACGTGTAAGGTGTAGTTTAAATCAATGGTAGGAATGGTGTTGTTGTAAGCCAGCTCAAGGTAATAGGTACCATCTGACTCAGGTACGCCGCTATATTCAGTCACATCATAGTTGACTTTACCAGTGATGCCTTTCCAAGCCAGCGCAGCATTTAACTCTAAGTAACTATAAGTATTTGTATTAAAAGAGTTTTTACCTTGTGGGTAGCCTACATAAACCGCACCCACTGTACCCGTTACGCCTGCAAAAAGCTCATGTGAATAACCGCCATAAACATCCCACTCTAAGCTGTTGCCACCGTTAAGGTAGGTGGTTAAGCTTGATAAATAGGTACCCGCAAAAAAGCCGCTACTATGCGCAACATCAAAGCCGCCTTGAAAAGTAGTTTGGTGGTCGTTAAAAGACAAGCCACGAAAAATATAATCACTGTAAATGCCTACGTTGCTTGATACTGTCCAATCTGAAGCTGGTGCTGCTGTAACCGCAGGTGCAGCGGCTTCTGTAGCCATCTCATCAGCTTGTGCAATACCCGCTAAACTAATGAAAGATGTAGCACATAATGCATTGATTATTTGACGCTTTACTAATTTGTTCATCATAAAATTCCCCTTAAAATGGTAATGGCACATTACAATATTAATTGTTATAAGCACTACCAACGAAGTATTACTCATTAAGCATTAAGCAATACCCGATAATAAAATAAAAACTGCGCTTCAAACTTACTTGATTAACAGCAAGAAACCGCTTAAGACTGATTTTATATCTGACCAAAGCGTATAAGCAAATTTTACCCTAAGAAGCGTAGTATTAACGTTTTATCCAGCACTTTTCTCATATTGGCTAAGAAAATTGTAGTATTTTTGCCACATTAGGCATTTTCGACTTAGGGTATGTAACAAAGCGTACTTCGTACGCATTGTTTATCTCACTCGCGATTGACTAAAAGTTGTAGGAAAAACTAGCGCAAAATACGGCATAATCACATTACTATTAGCCCATCTTTATGAAGTTATGGCTAATGAACTTTAAGTGAATGATTAGGAATAATAAGCGATGGCACAACCTGCACAAAACCAGTTACCCGATTTATCCAACTATTGGTTGCCATTTACCGCTAATCGGCAATTTAAAGCCATGCCTAGACTTTTTAAAGCAGCTAAAGGCCATTTTTACACCTCAATAGATGACCGCCAAATATTAGACGGTACGGCGGGTTTATGGTGCGTGCCTGCTGGGCATGGGCGTGCGGAAATTGCCACAGCCGTTGGCCAACAGTTATTAACGCTGGATTACGCCCCCGCTTTTCAAACTAGTCATCCGCTGGCTTTTGAAGCGGCCAGCCGCGTGGCTGAATACATGCCTACTGGGCTTGATCGTATCTTTTTTACCAGCTCAGGGTCAGAATCAGCCGATACTGCGCTTAAAATTGCCCTCGCCTACCACCGTGTGTGCGGCAACCCATTGCGTAATAAACTGATGGGGCGTGAGCGCGGTTACCATGGGGTGAATTTTGGTGGTATTTCAGTCGGCGGCATTGCGGGTAACCGTAAAGCCTTTGGCAATGCACTAAGCGGCGTTGATCATATTCGTCACCCTTTAGATATTGCTAATAATGCTTTTACCAAAGGCGTGCCTGAAAATGGTGGTATTGCCTTAGCCAATGAATTTGAACAACGCCTGCTGACCTTACACGACCCATCCACCATTGCCGCCCTTATTGTCGAACCCATGCAAGGTTCAGCAGGCGTCATTGTGCCGCCTGCTGGCTATTTAAAGCGTTTACGTGAAATTTGCACCCAATATGGCATTTTGCTAATTTTTGATGAGGTGATTACAGGTTTTGGGCGATTGGGCTCAAAGTGGGGTGCCGATTACTTTGATGTACGGCCAGATATACTCACTTGTGCCAAAGGCCTCACCAATGGCGCTGTGCCCATGGGTGCTGTGGCGGTTAAGCGTGAGATTTACGATGCGTTTATGGAAAAATCACCCGCTGGTGCAATAGAGCTACCGCATGGCTACACTTATAGCGCCATACCCATTGCTTGTGCGGCGGCGATTGCCACCTTAGATATTTTTAAGGCTGAACAATTAGAAAACCGTGCCGCCGAGTTAAGTGCCTATTTTGAACAAGCCGCCCATAGCCTTAAAGAGCTGCCCATGGTTAAAGACATCCGCAATATTGGGCTGGTGGCTGGGGTAGAGTTTGAAGCTAAAGCAGGCGCATTTGCGTTTGCCACTTACTTAAAATGTTATGAATTAGGTTTGCATGTGCGGTTTACGGGCGACATTATCGCTATTTCACCACCGCTCACTATTAGCAAAAATGAAATTGACCAAATATTTAATACGCTTTCTGACGCCATTAAATTTGTAGCCAGCCAAGGTGAAGCGGGTTTAAATGCTAATCAATATCTAAAAAGTGAGCAGCACTGGGCTGCTAGCCAACATCATGGCCTTTAAATTTAACGAGGACAGCAAAAAATGACCATCAAATTGATAGGCCACTATATTAATGGGCAACACCTAACCAGTACTAGCCAACGATTGAGTGACGTTTACAACCCTGCAACAGGTGAAGTGCAAGCCCAGCTATGTAATGCCACAGTGGCTGAAACTTTAAGCGCGATAGATGCTGCGCAAGCAGCTTTTCCAGCTTGGGCAGCCACTTCTCCCCTGCGGCGTGCACGTATCATGTTTACATTTAAAGCGTTGCTAGATGAACACGCCAACGAGCTAGCTAAAGCCATTTCACTAGAGCATGGCAAAACCATTTCAGATGCGCGTGGTGAGGTGACGCGTGGCATAGAAGTGGTGGAGTTTGCTTGCGGTATGCCGCATTTACTCAAAGGCGATTTTAACGAGCAAGTGGGAACGGGTATTGACACCTATAGTATGCATCAGCCACTAGGTGTAGTGGCAGGCATTACCCCGTTTAATTTCCCTGTGATGGTGCCACTTTGGATGATTCCGATGGCGCTGGCTACGGGCAATACCTTTGTGTTAAAACCTTCCGAAAAAACGCCCAGTGCTAGCTTAATGTTAGCCGATTTACTCGCGCAAGCTGGCTTGCCCGCAGGCGTATTTAACTTGGTGAATGGCGATAAAGAAGCGGTCGATGTATTACTCACTGATAAACGCGTGCAAGCCATTAGCTTTGTTGGCTCAACGCCGATTGCTGAATATATTTATAGTACAGGCACTAAAAATGGCAAACGTGTACAAGCCCTAGGCGGCGCTAAAAACCATTTAGTGGTGATGCCAGACGCGGATGTAGACCAAGTAGCCGATGCTTTGATTGGTGCAGGTTATGGCTCGGCAGGTGAGCGCTGCATGGCGATTTCTGTGGCGGTGACGGTGGGTAACATTGCCGATGCATTAATAGCAAAACTTCAGGCAAAAATAAAGACCATCATCATCGACCAAGGCTTGAATGAAAAGGCGGATATGGGGCCATTAGTGACGCCACAACATTTTGCTAAAGTGAAAGCGTATGTAGATTTAGGCGTAGTTGAAGGGGCAAAACTGGTCGTTGATGGACGTGGTTATCAGCATAAAGGCCATGAAAAAGGCTTCTTTTTAGCCCCCTGTTTGTTTGACCACGTCACTAAAAATATGCGCATTTACCAAGAAGAAATTTTTGGTCCAGTATTATCTGTGGTGCGCACCCATACTTTTGAAGAAGCGTTGCAGTTGGTGAATGATCATGAATTTGGTAATGGTGCGGCAATTTTCACGCGTGATGGTGAAGCAGCGCGCGAATTTACCAGCCGCGTGCAAGCGGGTATGGTGGGCGTGAACGTAGCGATACCCGTGCCGATTGCTTTTCATAGCTTTGGTGGCTGGAAACGTTCACTTTTTGGCGACCACCACATTTACGGCACTGAAGGCATTCGCTTTTACACGCGCCTTAAAACCACCACTTCACGCTGGCCATCCACGGCGAAAAGTTTGGGTTCAGAGTTTGTAATGCCGACCATGAAATAAGCGCATAAAATAAGCACCTAAAATAGGTAAGATTAGCTACGAGAAAAAATATCGCCTCTGTAAGCCGCCTAGAATGCGGCTTGCAGACCATCGAAATAATGAGGCCGCTCAAAGTATGGATTTTAACGCCATTAGCAATGCTGAATTTGCCCAGATTGAATGGCGCAATGATCACCCTTATTCAACAATATTTGATGATGTTTATTTTTCCAGTGATGATGGTTTAGCCGAAACTGAATACGTTTTTTTGCAAGGCAATGACTTAAACCACCGATGGTCAACACTCGCTGCCAATACATTTACTATCATTGAAACAGGTTTTGGGACAGGTTTAAATTTTTGTTGCGCTGCAAAACTATGGCTGGAAATTGCACCCGCCCATGCTGTTTTAAACTTTTATAGCGTCGAAAAATACCCACTCGCCTTACCAGCCATCACGCAAGCCTTACAACTTTGGCCCCCATTAAATGCCATTAGCTTGCCTTTACTGGCGCAATACAGTGAATTATTATCAAGTGGAAGCCCTGTTCTATTATTTAATCAACGCATAAAGCTAACGTTAACACTTGGCGATGCCACCGAACAGCTAAGCCAGCACAATATTAAAACCGATGCGTGGTTTTTAGATGGCTTTGCCCCAAGTAAAAATCCAGAAATGTGGCAATCCGCTTTATTTACGCAAATGGCCAGACTTTCTCAGGCCAATACTACGTTCGCCACCTTCACCAGTGCAGGTGTTGTTAAACGCGGTTTATCAACGGCAGGTTTTGACGTGAAAAAGCGTGTTGGATTTGGCAAAAAACGTGAAATGCTGCATGGGAAATGGCTTGGATTAAACCATGCATTAAACCATGCATAAAACCGCTATCGTGATTGGCGGCGGCATTGCGGGCTGTACCACTGCTCACGCCCTAGCCAAGCGCGGCATGCAAGTAACGATGATTGAGCAACACGCACGCTTAGGGCAAGAGGCTTCGGGCAACCCAAGCGCGATGCTTTACCCACGTTTGAGTGGAGACGATGCTTTAAGCCGTTTTGCATTAGCTGCATTTTTACATAGCTTAGATTTTTACCAAACATTAAATTTACCTGCCAACACCTTTAACGCCTGCGGAATGTGCCAGCTAGGTTTTAACGCACGTGAATTAAACCGCATTCAAAAAGTCGCTAGCGTTTATCAAGCGGTGGATGGGCTACAGTTTGTGAATGCGTTTGAGGCTAGCCAATTAGCTGGTGTAGAGCTGCACTTTGATGCTTTATATGTTTCGTGTGCGGGCTGGGTAAAGCCAAACGCGCTGTTGGCGCATTTAAGTCAACAGCATAATATTTCAACTATTAAATTAACTAAAGTTAATAATATATTGAAATATAACAATATATTTAAAATATCTATAGGTGAAAATAAAAGCTTAGAAGCTGATATGGTTGTGATTGCTAATGCCAATGACGCGCAGTATTTTTCACAAAGTAGCCATATTGTCACGCAAGCCGTGCGCGGCCAAGTTAGCTTATTGCCAGATACGCCAAGCAGCCAAGCGCTGAAAACGATTATTTGTAGCGATGGCTATTTAAGCCCCAGCATAGATGGCATTCACAGCTTAGGTGCAACTTTTAGCACCGAAAATTTAAGTTTAAAGGCAATTCTTGAAGACCATCAAGCAAATTTAAAGTCGCTTAAAAACTGGTCAACACCACTATATGACAGCTTAAAAAAGCAGCCCATCTCAGGCCGAGCCAGCTTACGTTGTACCGCACCCGATTATTTTCCACTGGTTGGGCAGTTATTAGATGCTGAATCTCTCAGTAAAAATCCGCCCCGCCCTAACGCAGATAAGGAGAGCCTACCATGGATTGAAGGGTTATTTATCAATGTGGCTCATGGTAGCAGGGGCTTTACCAGCGCGCCTTTATGTGCAGAATTATTGGCGCAAATGATGGTTGGCGAACCGCTCGCATTAAGTGCAGAGCTAGCTGGCCAGCTCAATCCGAATCGATTTTTAATGCGCAAACTTGGGCTAAAACGCTTATCGAAAATAGTTTAAATTCAGAAAAATCCGTTAAATATTTGATATATAAAATTTGCTGCCGATTAAACTAAGTTTGAAATTAAACCAAACTTTGCGATAAAACCAAACAATACGATAAAATCTCGTCATGCAAACCCTAGAAAGCCAACTCAAACATTATCAGCAAGCATTATTGCGCAACCCTAAAGATTTAGAGGCGCAATTACAGTGTGGTAATCTAAGCATTGAATTAGGCCGCTTTGAAGAGGCCGCTGGCTATTTTAGGCGCTTGGAACGTGCTTTAAAAAACAATGCTGATATACGCAATGCCTTATGCTATGCCGTGCAAGCATTTGGCAACGCATCGCACGCTAGTGGGCAATACGTCACAGCCGAAGCCTGTTTTAAAGAGCTTTTAGAGTATCAACCCTCAAACGCAGACTATTTATATAATTTAGCCAATGCGTTACGTGAACTCGGTAAGCCTAAAGAGGCCGCTTTATACTACCAAAAAGCCATCCGTTTTAGCCCAAATGACGCAGATATTTATAATAATTTAGGCAATGTACAACGTGAACTTGGTGCACTCGATTTAGCCATTGCCAGCTATGAAAAAGCGCTAGCGCTGAACCCAGCGCTTTTTCATGCAAAAGTGCATTTAGTGCATCAAAAACAGCATATTTGCCAATGGGCAGGCTTAAGTGAAGATATTGCACAAATTCGTTCGTGGGTCGCCAATGTATCAAGCGCGCAAGTGTCTCCTTTTGCTTTTCTTGCGATGCCTGGCAGTACACCTGCGGAGCAAAATAAATGCGCCACAAGTTGGGTTAACAATCGCTATGTAGCGCTGATTAATCAAGCGTCACAGCTCAATTTTCAATATAAAAAAAATAACAAAAAAATTAAAATTGGCTATTTATCGGCTGATTTTCGTTTACATCCGTTAGCATTTTTAATCACTGAGTTAATTGAGTTGCACGATAGAAATCAATTTGAAGTTATTGCATTTTCTTATGGCACTAACGACCAATCAAGTGCGCGTAAAAGGCTAGAAAAAGCCTTTGATGATTTTCACGACATCCGCCACTTAACTGAAAGTGAGGCGGCTAAAAAAATTAATGCTGGCGCGGTTGATATTTTGGTAGATTTAACGGGATTTACCCAAACCAGCCGCAGTGGCATTGCTGCGTTACGCCCTGCCCCTATCAATGTAAATTGGCTAGGGTTTCCGAGTACGATGGGTTTTACACCTAACGGCAAGCCATTATTTGATTATATTTTGACCGATGACTTTATCACTCCACCAGAATATAGGCCACACTATGCTGAAAAAATCGCCATTTTACCTTGCTACCAACCCAATGACCGTCAACGCCCTGTCGGTAAAATGTTAAGCCGCACTGATTGCGGTTTACCTGAAGACGCGTTTGTTTTTTGCTGCTTTAATCAAAGCTTTAAAATAACGCCTGAAATATTTGCCACTTGGATGCGTATTTTAAAAAGCACTCCTAATAGTGTGTTATGGCTATTAGAGAGTAATCACTGGGCAACACAAAACTTAGTAATAGCCGCTGAAAAACTCGGCATCGAGGCTAGCCGCTTAATTTTTGCTCCACGCGTCACCATTAACGAGCACCTTGCACGCCATGTGAATGCCAATTTATTTTTAGATACAAACCCTTACAATGCACATACCACTGCTAGCGATGCTTTGTGGATGGGTTTGCCGCTCATTACATTAGTCGGCGAAACATTTGCATCGCGGGTCGCAGGTAGTTTATTAAAATCCGTCAACCTGCCTGAACTTATTATGTATAGCTTGGCTGACTATGAAGCAAAAGCCATTGCGTTAGCCAAAAACCAAACGGC
Organism: Methylophilaceae bacterium; assembly: GCA_049662045.1. GTDB lineage: Bacteria > Pseudomonadota > Gammaproteobacteria > Burkholderiales > Methylophilaceae > Methylotenera. The sequence continues at coordinate 20,799 of JBATAW010000038.1, forward strand.
TTTATCAACCATCAAACTAAAGCTACTGGAAAGCAAAAATTCATCTATTTTATTTAACACGCCGCTATTAGTTCAATCATTAGAAAGCACCTATCTGATGATGTTAAAACAACATTTAAGTTAAATGATTAAATATAATTTGTAAACTGATGATATAACTAGTAAAAGTTATATTATTTATGCTAAATTAGCATTAATATATGGCACTATATTTAGTGTGTTTACAATAAAAGCAGTTAGGATTAAGCATGGAATCTATCGACATTAGCCCAATTTTACCCATTTTAAAATTCATGACAGATAAAAATGGCTCAGACTTATTTTTCAGCACGGGCACCCCAATACACGTAGAAATTGAGGGGGATATTTTACCCATCAACTCACAAAAAATGATGCCAGGCATGATTAAAGAGTTAGCCTACTCCATTATGTCCGCCTCACAAATTAGCGAATTTGAAGAAAACTTAGAGTGCAATTTTGCGATTGGTCGACAAGGCATTGGTCGATTTCGCGTTAATGTCTTTAAGCAACGCGGTGAAGTGGGTATGGTCATTCGACATATTAAAACGGATATTCCAACCATCGACCAGCTGGGCTTACCGCCCATTTTAAGCAATTTAATTATGCGTAAGCGCGGTCTTATATTGGTGGTTGGTGCTACAGGCTCTGGCAAAACCACTACATTAGCTTCGATGATTGACTACCGCAATACGCACGCATCTGGTCATATTATTACCGTAGAAGACCCGATCGAATATATGTACTCGCATAAAAAATCGGTCGTCAACCAACGTGAAGTCGGTATTGATACGCACTCATTTGAAAATGCGTTAAAAAATGCCATGCGCCAAGCACCTGATGTGATTTTAATTGGTGAAGTTCGGGATATGGAAGGCATGAAGAATGCGCTTGCTTATGCTGAAACAGGTCACTTATGTTTGGCTACCTTGCATGCCAACAACGCTAACCAAGCGCTCGAACGTATCATTTCATTTTTCCCTGAAAATGACCGTGCAGGCTTGTTGCTGGGTGTTGCCATGAATTTAGTCTCTATCGTTTCACAACGTTTAATCCCTGGTACATTGAGCAAACGCGAGGCAGCGGTAGAGGTGATGATTAATACGCCTTATATTTCAGAGTTAATTCAAAAGCAAAAAATGGGCGAAATGAAAGCCATGATGGCGGATAGTAATGATATTGGCATGGTGACCTTTGACCAATCCCTATTTAAATTATTCTCTGTTGGGCGTATTGACGAAGAAAGTGCGCTTTCCAACGCTGATTCTCGTAATGATCTGTCGCTTAAAATCCGCTTTTCAGCAGAAGCTTCACGCAATGCTGGCACTAGTGCTAGTTTTGCCGATATAGGTTAATGCTCTGCTTGCTGGCTAGCGGCAAATACCGCTGCCAGCATAATTAAGGCGCCCCCTAACCATTCATTCCAGCGCATGGCCTCATTGGCTAAAAAGTAAGAAGCAATGGCTGCCACTACTAATTCAAACAAAAATAAAATGGACGCACGGGTTGCCGCAATACGCGTTACGCCATATTGAACAAATAAAACAGCGGCAATCAGAAGTAAGGCAATGATGCCTATTATCCCCCAATGTGTTGGCGTAAAAAAACTAGGGCTTAAAAGCTTCACATTCATCACCAGCATATACAGAGTAGACATCAGAAAAACCCCTACCCAAACCGCAAAAGATTTAGCAGCCAAGCTTAAATGTTGCGATTTTCGCGTGAGTACATTAGACAGCGAAAAGCCCATACCAGCCGATAACCCCAGCCATTCAGCTGTATTTTTAGGCAGTGGCAAGCCACCTAATTTTGGGTCATATAGCATCATAAATGCGCCAAAAATTGAAATGGCAATGGCGATATAAGCGGTAAAATGCGTTTTTTCTTTTAGCCAAAAATGGGCTAATAATAACGTCCAAATGGGTGAAAGATAAAACAGCAACATCACGCGCATTATTTCACCATCGATGACTGCAAGGACATAGGCTAAGTTTGTCCAGCCAGCCGCAATACTTAACCAAATAAAGCCTTTAGGTAAGGGCAATAATCCACGCCAATGCTTGGCAAAAATGATGCAGCCTATAATAATGGTGATGGCATAAGCATAGAAGTTTGAAACGACGCCAGAAACCCCTGCCTCTGCCATTAATCGGTATGGGTACCAAATAATCCCCCAGCAAAATGCGCCTAATAAAAGCGCGAATACAGTATAAAAGTTTTGTTGTTTATTGTTACTCATGCTTAGACCTAATTTATAATGCTTGTTATGAACCCAAATCTAAATTTGTTAGAACCCTACCCGTTTCAACGACTGCGCGATTTATTTAAGGGGATAACACCTAACGCCAACTTAAGCCCTATTAATTTATCCATCGGTGAGCCTAAACACGCCACGCCACAGCTTATTAAAGATGCGCTAGTGGCAAACCTAAATGGTTTAGCCAGCTACCCCACCACCATTGGTGTGCCTGCATTACGTGAGGCCATTGCCGCTTGGATTGCTCGCCGTTACCAAATCACTGCGCCTAATCCTGAAACCGCTATTTTACCTGTGAATGGCAGCCGTGAAGCGTTATTTGCCTTTGCACAAGCGGTGATTGACAAGACAAAATCTAAACCTGTGGTGATTTCACCTAACCCGTTTTACCAAATTTATGAAGGTGCGGCATTTTTAGCGGGTGCCGAGCCTTATTTTTTAAACACCACGCCTGAAAATGGCCATGCCATGGACTTTACTAGCGTGCCAGCAGACATATTAAAGCGCACGCAATTAGTATATGTGTGCAGTCCTGGCAACCCATCTGGCAAGGTGATGAGTTTAGTGCAGTGGGAACATATTTTTGAGTTATCTGACCAATATGGCTTTGTGATTGCTGCGGATGAATGCTATTCAGAAATTTATTTTGATGAAACGCACTCACCGCTGGGCGCACTGCAAGCGGCACATTTATTGAGTCGCGACTTTAAAAATCTTGTAATTTTTAGCTCACTTTCAAAACGTTCTAATGTGCCAGGCATGCGTTCAGGCTTTGTAGCGGGTGATGAAAAAATCATTTCGCAATTTACGCTTTACCGCACTTATCATGGTTGCGCCATGAGCCCTACTGTACAAGCGGCTTCTATTGCCGCGTGGAATGATGAAGCGCATGTGATTGAAAACCGCAGGCTTTACGCACAAAAATTTAACACCGTCACGCCGATGCTGCAAAACGCGTTTGAAGTTGAAATGCCAGATGCGGCGTTTTATTTGTGGGCGAAAATTAAAGGCGTGAAAGTTAACAATAGCCCTATTTCTGATACCGATTTTGCCGTGCAGCTTTACCGTGATTTAAACATCACTGTATTACCAGGCAGCTTTTTAGCACGCGAAGCGCATGGCACAAACCCTGGTGAAAATTTCATTCGTATGGCTTTAGTGGCGAGTGTGGATGAGTGTTTAGAAGCCGCAAAGCGCATCTCACAACGTTATCAAAATTGGGCTTAAAAGCACCTATTTTGATATCATCTTATTTCGATGCTCTGCAAGCCGCATGCAGACTGGCTTGCAGAGCATATTATTTTCCTCGTAGCTATTTACGCACTGATAAACCGCTTAATTTCATCGCGTACCAAGCTGTTTAAATTCGCCTTTAAACAATCCAATTCAACCACATCATCCATGCCACGTAGCCAAGTTAATTGGCGCTTGGCTAATTGTCGCGTTGCAAAAATGCCTCGGTCGCGCAACTCTGTTAAGTCATATTCACCTAAAAGATGTTCTAAAACTTGGCGATAACCCACACATCGCATGGCGGTTGATTCGGCCGTTAATGTTGGATATTTTGCCATCAGCGCTCGCACTTCATCGACAAAACCAGCTTTAAGCATTTGATCAAATCGTAAAGCGATGCGCTCATGCAGCACTTTACGCTCACTTGGCACTAAGGCAATTTTGAGTAAATGGTAGGGCAATACCTCTGCGGTTTGCTTGGCATACAATGTGGTCATGGCTTCACCCGTGATTTCAAACACCTCTAAAGCGCGCTGAATGCGCTGGGTATCATTTGGGGCTAACCGTGCGGCGGTGATGGGGTCTATCAGCGCCAGTTTTTCATGCATGGCTGGCCAGCCAACAAACGCTGCGCGTGCATCTAACCTAGCGCGGATTTCTGGATTAGCTTCTGGCAAACCACTTAAGCCTGCTTGCAAGGCTTTAAAGTACAACATGGTGCCACCCACCAATAAAGGTATTTTGCCACGCGCGGTAATCTCCGCCATTAAACGCAAAGCATCACTTCTAAAATTGGCCGCTGAATAAGCCTGTGTGGGCGGCATTAAATCAATTAAATAATGTGGCGCTTTGGCTAAAGTTTCAGCATCAGGCTTGGCAGTGCCGATGCTCATGTCTTTAAACACCAGCGCAGAATCTACGCTGATAATTTCTACAGGCAATTTCGACAGTAACTCAATCGCCGCGCCCGTTTTACCGCTGGCGGTTGGACCCATTAGGAAGATGGCAGGTGGAAGTTTAAGCAAAATACTTACGCATAATGCGTCCATAATCTGAGCACTTTGACAATCTTCACTTCCACTATTACTTGATAGACCAAACGATGCTGAATGTTAATACGACGAGAATATGCCCCAGCCAAGTCACCAATTAATTTTTCATAGGGTGGCGAATTTTGAAATGGACTATCGGCAATGATTTCTAACAGTAACTGGGCTTTATCTTTCAACCCAGCAGCACTTAAATTTTTAGCATCCTTTTGCGCAGCTTTTGTATATAGCAGCTGATAGGCTGACATCAAATTACCAATCTAAACTGGATGAAAGCTCGGTTACAGGCGTATTTAAGCCTTCAACAATTGTTTCGCGCATATTAGCAATTGACAATAGAAATAGTGTTTCTTGAATGGCCGCCCAGTCTTCTTGAGAAACTAGCACCGCATTGGCACGTTTACCCGTGATGACGATAGGTTGATGCGAGCTCGCCGTTTCATCGATTAAACGATACAAGTTAGTGCGTGCAGTGCTGGCTGATAATGTTTGCATAGTGGACTTTCGATTATATTTCAGCTAAATGGTACGTTATTTCGTACGAAAAATCAATGCTTTGTTTTAGCTAATGAATATATTTACGTGTTTTGACGAGTAAACCATGCAAGCGTATGTATGGCATTTTGCGTGAGTGGGAAAACTGGGTGGTTAAGTCTAGTAGATTTATAATCTCATTATTTGCCTCGCATAAACATCTTATCTAAATCACTCATACTCACTTGAAACCACGTTGGCCGTCCATGGTTGCATTGCCCACTGCGTTCGGTGGCTTCCATATCGCGAAGCAAGGCGTTCATCTCAGGAATGGTTAAACTGCGGTTGGCGCGCACGGCGGCATGGCAGGCCATGGTGCCTAGCAGTTCATTTCTGCGTTCGGTCAGCGCGCGGCTTGCACCGTATTCTCGTAAATCTCGTAATACATCGCGTGCTAAGGTGACCGCATCGGCATTTTGCAACATCACTGGCACACCGCGCACCGCCAGAGTTGTGGGTGACAAAATAGCAATATCAAAGCCCAGTTGTTGCAGACTAGCTTCACTATTGGCTAGCACTTCTTGCACAGTGGCCACTTCTAATTTATCCGCATGAAAGCTGACGGGCAATAGCAAAGGCTGCATCGCCACCGCTTTATTTTCCCCGTCTTTTCCATCAAGCGCATTTTTGAGTTTTTCATACATAATGCGCTCGTGCGCGGCGTGCATATCTACCACCACTAAGCCTTGCGTATTTTGCGCAAGTACGTAAATGCCGTGAATTTGTGCCACGGCAAAACCTAGCGGAAAATCTAAAGCATTTTCACTTAAATTTTCTGCATTTTCTGTCCGAGAGAAATCTGCACCGCTGCGAGCCGCATGCAGACTGGCTTGCAGAGCATCGACTTGGATGTTGCTTGAATTGCCGCCTTGAATACTGTTTGAATTGCCAAATAAAGTTTGGTAAAAAGCATTCGATTGTTGCGCAGATAATGGAATTTGCGTTTGATGTATAGGATAAGGATTATTTGCAATATTAGTCGCAAAAGGATTATGCGCCGCCTGCCCTGCAGTGACCGCATTTGATACACCCGTTGGCGTAGCTAATGCTTTATGTAAACTATGAAAAATAAAGCGGTGGATGGCTTGGCTGTCTCTAAAGCGTACTTCGGTTTTAGCGGGGTGAACATTAACATCTACCAAGGTGGGCTCGCACTCTAAAAACAGCACAAAAGCGGGGTGGCGGTCGTGATGCAGCACATCTTGGTAAGCTTGGCGGATGGCGTGCGCAATCAACTTATCACGCACAAAACGGCCGTTCACATACACATATTGTGTATCGCGACTGTGGCGGTTAAAGGTAGGCTTGGCCGCCCTGCCCCAAAGCCGTAAACCAGCCGCTGATTCATCAATGCTAAGCGATTCCGCAAAAAATTCATCGCCCAACACTTCTGAAAAGCGCCGTTCAGGCGCGCCTATCGCATAGCGGCTTAACACGCGGCCATTATGCTGTAAGGTAAAAGCAATATCAGGGCGTGACAGTGCAATGCGCTCAAATGCATCTTCGCAATGGCTAAACTCTGTGCCTTCTAGCTTTAAAAACTTGCGCCGCGCAGGCGTGTTAAAGTATAAATCGTTCACCTCCACAATGGTGCCAGCATCTAACGCGGTAGGCTCAATGGGGGAAACTTCACTACCATTCGAGGCAATGCGCCAAGCATGTTTGGTTTTTTGCGCGCGGCTTAACACCTGCGTGCGTGAAATGGAAGCAATGCTCGCCAAGGCTTCACCGCGAAAGCCCAAACTTGCCACCGATTCTAAATCTTCTAGTGAGGCAATTTTGCTGGTAGCATGGCGCGTGAGTGCAAGTGCAAGGTCATCTTGCGCAATGCCTTTACCATTATCGGCGACGCGCATCTGCTTAATGCCGCCTTGTAATAAGGTGACTTGAATATCGGTGCTGCCTGCATCTAGGCTATTTTCTAGCAATTCTTTAAGGGCAGCCGCTGGGCGCTCTACCACCTCGCCCGCAGCGATTTGGCTAATCAGTTGGTCTGGCAGTAATTTAATCAGCATATGAGGTTGGTATTTTACCTGTTTTAGGATAAATTCTTGATAATATGAATTTAAAATCCACCAAAGAGCCTATCAAAAGTGCTTATATCTCCAGCTTTAGCCAAGCGCGCGCAATAAAACGTCACCATCATTTTTATTTAGGCCCAACTAATTCAGGTAAAACGCATCAGGCTTTAATCGCGTTGCTACAGGCGTACTCTGGCGTTTATTTAGCACCATTACGCTTGCTGGCGATGGAAATTCGTGACCGCTTAGTGGCTGCTGGCGTGCCATGCAACCTAATTACTGGTGAAGAGCGCGTCATGATGGCTGGCGCTCAGCACACCGCTTCAACCATTGAAATGATGAACCCAAGTAAAGTAGTCGCGGTGGCAGTGATTGATGAAATTCAAATGCTGCAAGACCCAGATCGTGGATCCGCATGGACAGCGGCTTTAGTAGGTGTTCCTGCAAATCAAATATTTGTTTGCGGCTCTACCGCGGTGACTGCGCCATGTGTTGCCACCATTGAAGCCATGGGTGAAACGCATGAAATCACTTATTTAACGCGAAAAACGCCGTTAGTGCTTGAAAATGAAAGTTTATGCGGCAAACGTTACAGCCGAGAAAAATTAAAGGCGCAATTACAAATAGGCGATGCCGTGATTGCGTTTAGCCGCAAAGATGTATTAACCCTTTCAGCAAGATTTCGCCAATGGGGATTCACCGTTGCCAGTATTTACGGCGCACTTGCCCCTGAAGTACGCAGAACAGAATCTGAGCGATTTTGTTCGGGTAGCGCCGATATTTTAGTGGCAACAGACGCCATTGGCATGGGCTTGAATTTACCCATTAGAAGAGTTATATTTTCAAATATTGTTAAATTTGATGGGGTAGCATCTCGTCCGCTGAACGCTACTGAGGTGAGACAAATTGCTGGCCGTGCTGGACGTTATGGTATTTACGAAACGGGTTTTGTTAATGTGCTTGATGATGATGAACGCATTCACATTGACCATATGCTGTCTGTTGATGACACGGCTAGTTTGCAAAAACTGCCTATACAACTGGCATTTAATCAAATAGATGCGCTATCAGCAAAATTACACACGCGAAATATTGCTGAAATATTATTGTATTATCAAGAAAGCGTTCAATTTAAAGATGCACTTTTTGCGCAGGCTTCGTTAAATAGTCAAATTACACAAGCATTACTTGTTGATGAATATGCGCCTAATATGACGCTAAAAGATAAGTACATCTTCGTTTGTGCGCCGATTGCGCTGAATGTGAGCTTTGAAAAAGATTATTATTTAATGTGCTTAAAAAGTGTTGCGCAGTCTTTACCTCGCCCATTACCTGTAGCGCAACAATGGTTACTTGCCAATAATGCTAAACATTTAGAAGCTACAGAGTTACTCAGCCACAACCTTAGTCTATATGCATGGTTAAGCTTTAAATTTCCGCAGATATTTATTGAGGGCCATTTGGTGAACACCCTGCGTTTTCAAGTTAGCCGTTATATTGAACGCGCCCTACTCACGCAAGCAGGCTATGGAGAAACTAGCCGAGAAACAGAGTCTAGATATTCAAACTAGTAAAATCTAAGGTTTTGTCATAAAGGCGGCGATTTCCGCCTCATCAAAAGTTTTAATATTATTGCGTCCTGATTTTTTAGCATGATAAAGCGCAACGTCAGACCGCTCAACCAATTTTTCAACACTGTCGCCTGCCTTATAAAATGCCAGCCCAAAAGATGAGGTGACTTTAATCGCTTGTTTATCATAAACAATATTTAGTGCGGCAATCGTATCGCATAAACGCTGAATAATAACTTTAGCTTCTAACTCTTTGGTATTGGGCAGCATGATTAAAAATTCTTCTCCACCAAAACGCGCCACTGTATCTACTTCACGCAATTGCTGTTTAATGGCGCTAGAAAAAATGCGAAGCACTTCATCGCCTGCGGGGTGACCATAACGGTCGTTAATATTTTTAAAATGGTCAATATCGGCCAACACCAGCACAAAAGGGGATGGGCGACGGTTTAATTCTGCAAACATTTTATCCAAGTACGTCATGGCATACCGACGATTAAACACCTGCGTTAGCTCATCATTAGTGGCTAACATCTCTAAGCGATTTTGCGTGGAGATTAAGGTTTCATTTTTAACCACTAATTCCATATTGGCTTTTTGCATGCTCGCTTTAAGCTTTGTTAACTCATTAATATACCTTTTGTTTTGCATTTGATTTTCAATGGTTAACAACGCATGTTGATGGTTCAAACGGCCAAATAATATACATGATATGCCTAACACTAGGCTTACAGCAAACCACCAATAATATTTCGCAAAATCCATTCCAAAGTAAATCAATAAACATAAGATGAAAGGTGTCACAAAAGCATACAAAGCTGTCAAAGAAACTGACCTAATGGAGACGGAATAGGCAATCGCCACCGTCAAAATATTAATGGATAATAGTTGATTAAGCCCTAGATCATGTTCTGGCATTAATAAAAAACAGGATGACCCCCATGCCAACCCTAACAACGTCTGATTGACAAAATGCCATTTTTCAAAGCGCGCTAATTGCATTTCATTCATTTGCATATTAAAAAATTTAGCACTGAGCAACTTAACTAAATCGATCAATAAAACCATTAATAACCAACCAGTTAGATGTGTTATGTCGGCAGTTTGGTAATTTAGAACCGCCACCATAATCATGGCCAAAAATGCTATGCCCGTCCCCATACGCATATCTGAAAGGTAACTTTTAAATAGCGCTAGGTTAAAGTGATGTCTTGTTTTTTCTTGTGCCATGTTAATTGTTGATTTCAGTATTTTTTACTAGTTATTGTAAAATATACCAAGCAAATACTATGCCAATTTTAAATCAGCCTTGAAAATGAATAAAACATACGGTGTTATAGCGTTAATCGGGTGAGATAAAACAACTTAGAACCCTAAAATAAGTTTATGCTAAACAGGTTATTGTTTAGCAACACGTGTTTTTGCTAATGCTGGGTTACTCGCAAAATACTTTTTGATACCTGATAAAATAGAAGAAACTAACTTGATTTGATAGACTTCATTGTTTAATTTTCGCTCTTCTTCTGGGTTGCTAATAAATGCTGTTTCAACCAATATAGACGGAATATCAGGCGATTTTAATACGGCAAACCCAGCCTGCTCTACGTGATTTGTATGTAAGGTATTAATCTCACCAATTCTATTCAGTACCGATTTACCTAATTTCAAACTATCGTTAATGGTCGCTGTTTGTGATAAATCGAGTAAGGTTCTAGCCAATAGCGGGTCTCTACCATTCAAACTTACGCCACCGATTAAATCTGACTCATTTTCTTTTTTAGCCAAATATCGTGCGCTAGCACTCGTCGCACCTTTTTCAGACAGTGCAAATACGGATGACCCACGTGCTGATTGGTTGGTAAACGAATCCGCATGAATGGAAATAAATAAGTCTGCCTGCATGGCACGTGCTTTAACAACACGGCCATGTAGCGGAATAAAAAAATCCCCATCGCGTGTTAAAACGGCTTTCATGTTAGGTTCAGCATCCACTTTTTCTTTTAGTTTTTTGGCGATCATCAAGGTAATGTCTTTTTCACGGCTACCATTGGCACCTCGCGCACCAGGGTCTTCCCCACCGTGTCCAGCGTCAATCGCAATAATAATTTGACGACCATATTTTTTAACTTCAGGTTTTTCTTCAGGCTTAGTAGGTTCTTTAGGCGCTTTTGCTTCAGCTTTACTGTCTAGTGGTTTATCTGAAGCTGGCTTTATTACACTCGGTCTATTTTCACTTGGAACAGGTTCACTGGGAATATTTTCAGTTGGTGCTGTATTTTGCGTGACTATTGTAGCCTCTTTAACAACACCCTTAACTTGGCTATTAGCAGTCTCACCAACTTTTACTTCAGCTGGTTTAGCTGTATTTTCTGCTGATTGCGATTCTACTGTAGACGTGTTCGCCTCAACCGATGCGGTGGTTGCATCAGCTGCAGTTTTATCGTTTGAGCTTGTCATAGACTCATTTTGCAAAGGCTTATTTTCATGCGCAGCCAGCATCTCCAAGATGGGGTCCTTAAGCGGTGAAATGTCGAGCACTAAACGATGCTGGTAAAAGCTCATCGGTTTTAAGGTAAACGCATTCGCTTTGGCTGGATTTTTTAAATCAACCACTAAACGCACCGTGTTTTGCTGAAATTTGGCCACGCGTACTTGTTTAATATAAGGGTCAGTCGGTAATATCTTGTCATTAAATGATTTCATCATCTGATTGAGCTCAATATTTTCAATATCTAACACCACACGATCAGGGTTTTCGATAATCTGCATTTTATATGTGAACGGTTTAGAAGACTCTAAGGTAATGCGCGTGTAATCTTTTGACGGCCAAACACGTGCAGCAACCAAGGCATCAGCCGCCATGGCGATAGCATGAATGCTTAAGAGAAATACAAAAATTAATAGCGTTAACCCTATTAATTTTTGTTTGCTTTTGCTGATAGTATTTGTAAACATTGTGTTCCTAAAGCTGTATTTGCAAGCAACTTAATACCACGCCCTAACTCATGGCCAACTGGATATATCGTCAGATAAATATCAATATCAGGTGCGGGTAAAACTTGTTGTGCCTTTTCTGGCCACTCAATTATACACAAGCTTTGTGCATTAAAATAGTCTCTAAAGCCTGCATTTTCCCACTCCTCATCATCATTAAAGCGATATAAGTCAAAATGATACAGATTGTAACTAGAAAACACTTGAGATTCAACTTCATAACTTTCAACCAACGTGTAGGTTGGGCTTTTGACCTTACCTTGATAACCTAGAGCATGTAGCAACCCTCGTACGAGTGTTGTTTTACCTGCACCTAAATCTCCATGTAAATAAATGGTTAAGTTTGGGCGCATGGCTTTGGCCAATTGTGCTGAAAAGCTTAATGTAGCGGCCTCATCCGCTAAATCAAGTGTAAAATTAGCGGTCATGACAAATCACCATACATGGGTAAAATTCTCCACAGACATTAAAAACTGGGGACGCGCGCTGGGATTTTCCGACATCGGCGTTACAGATACCGATTTGGCCAGTGCAGAAATTGAGCATCAAACTTGGATTGAGCAAGGTTTTCATGGTGACATGGATTATATGGCAAAACATGGCACTAAGCGAACGCGTCCCGCAGAACTTATCCCCAACACCATGAGAGTCATCACGGCGCGGCTGGATTATTTGCCACCAAATGCAACAGGTAGCTGGGATACTCTGAAAAATAGTGAACTGGCTTTTATTTCGCGCTATAGCTTGGGACGCGATTACCATAAAGTGATGCGTCAAAAACTACAACAGCTGTGCGAAAAAATTCAACTCGATAGCCGAAGTCAACATAATAGCGCCTTTGAATACCGCGTATTTACGGATAGTGCGCCTGTTTTAGAAGTGGCTTTAGCCGAAAAATCAGGCTTAGGTTGGCGCGGAAAACATACTTTACTGATTAATAAAGACCATGGTTCTTGGTTTTTTTTAGGTGAAATTTATACCAACCTCCCCTTACCTATTGATGAGAAAACGTCTAATCACTGCGGGACTTGTAGCGCTTGTATCGACATTTGCCCTACGCAAGCCATCGTTGCACCTTATAAAGTCGATGCGAGACGCTGCATTTCATACCTCACGATTGAGCTTAAAACTGCCATCCCTGAGGAATTACGTCCAATAATCGGCAACCGCGTTTATGGCTGTGACGATTGCCAACTCACCTGCCCGTGGAATAAGTTTGCCCAAGCCACGGTTGAGCCAGATTTTAAGGTGCGAAACGGCTTAGATAATATTAGCTTGGTGGAATGCTTTAGTTGGAGCGAAGCTGAGTTTAAACAAAAAATGGCGGGGAGCGCCATTTACCGCATAGGCTACACACAATGGTTACGCAATATTGCCGTAGGTTTGGGCAATGCGCCAACCTCGCTCGCCGTCATTACCGCACTAAAAAGCCGAAAGAATGATGATAGCGAGCTCGTCCGCGAGCATGTGATTTGGGCATTAGATCAGCACCAAAATTTGAGTGTTTAACCCAAAAACCAAGTACTTAAAACATTCATTTTTTAACGATTTTAAGCCCATCTTATTTCGATGCTCTGGAAGCCGCACAGTAGGCCGCTTGCAGAGGCATAAAATTTTCTCGCAGAGTAATTAATCGGAAATTGACCTAAAATCAGCTAAGGAAATTCGGTTTAAATCCACTCTCACTTAGTAAAATACGGTCTTTTTTAGACTTAATTAGCGTTTTTCTTAAACAATCTGCGCTTGCGCCAACATGGCCGCACCCAACATGCCAGCAACGTCGCCAGATTGCGATATTTTAATATTGATTTTATTACGCAATACAACAATCAAATCTGCCTCAAATCGTTGTAAAAAAGCTTTTTTCATCAAAGGCCAAGCGCCAGTTAAGCCACCACCAATCACCACCGTTTGAACATCAACCACCTTAACGATGCTCGCAAGGGCTTGTGCTAGCGCGCTAGCAGCTAAATCAAAAGCCGCAATAGCAACCGTATCGCCATTCACCGCTAATTGGCCTATTTGTGCCGAAGTCAATTTTTGCTGTGTTGCATTAAAATAACTGATGGCCACACCACTGGCTGAAGCATATTGCTCCAGACAGCCTAAATTACCGCAGCCACATAGGCGGCCATTGGCTGCAACGATGATGTGCCCAACTTCCATCGCAGTACCGTGTTGCCCCGCATAAGGCTTGCCATTGAGCACTAAACCGCCCCCCACGCCCGTGCCCAAGCCTAGGTAAATTAAGCCGCCTGCTGGCTGCCCAGCTAGGCAATATTCGCCATAAGCAGCAGCGTTTGCATCATTTTCTACGGTCACATTTCTAGCTAATCGTTGCGCTAAATTGGCGGCCAAATTCACACTTTTAAGCCCGACCAGATTGGGTGATTGGGCGATAACTTTTGTCACAGGGTCAATAAACCCAGGAAAACCAACCCCTATCGTTTGCGCATCGTGCGTGGCAAGTACGCTACGAATGGCTTTTTCCATCATATTTAAAATTTGTTGCCATGCTACATTAGGTGTGTTGTTTAGGCAAATTTCACTAAAATCCGCCCGAAAGTGCGTCTCTTCGACTAACTGCAAGCCATCAAATACCCCAACGCGCAAGTTAGTGCCGCCAACATCTATTCCCATTGCTAATGCCATTAATGTCGTCCAGTATTTTTAATCATTTGCGTCATTTCTATCTGTAAAGTGGCTGTTAGTTGTTTCCAATGAAAGCGCCAGTGCCAATTTCCATCACAAGTACCTGGTGTATTCATGCGATGTGACCCATCTAAATGTAATATATCCTGCATGGGAATAATGGCAAGATTTGCTTTAGAAGCCAGTGCTATTTCAATTAAATCTTTGGGTATCTGTACAGCATGGTTTGTATTGCTTGATTGAAGGTTTGATTGTAAATAGTCCATCAAATGGCTACGTTGCCCATCGTCCAATGCATTAAACCAACCAACTGTCGTGTCATTATCATGTGTACCCGTGTAAACCACGTTATTCTCTTCAATATTTTTGGGTAAATACGGATTTTCTTCTTCACCACTAAAAGCAAATTGCAAAATTTTCATGCCTGGTAAGTGGTAATTATTTCTCAAAGCATTCACTTCGTCTGTGATGATGCCTAGGTCTTCTGCGACCAAACAGATTTTGGGCAAGGCTTTTAAAATAGCAGCAAGTAGCGCATCGCCTGGGGCTAGCACCCATTGACCATTTATCGCGGTGTCTTCAGTGGCGGGGATTTCCCATGCGGCTTCAAGCCCTCTAAAATGGTCTATACGAACAATATCAAACAATTCATTTTGTAAAGCCAAACGTTGCACCCACCATTGGTAGTCATCAGCCGCCATCGCTTGCCAATCATAATGTGGATTACCCCAGCGTTGCCCAGTGGCTGAAAAATAATCAGGCGGCACACCCGCCACGACTGCCATATTTTTGTTTGCATCTAACTTAAATAAATGCGGATTTGCCCAAACGTCTGCACTGTCGTAAGCTACAAAAATAGGAATATCGCCAAACAAATAAACATTTTTCTTAGCTGCATAGGCTTTTAAATCCGCCCACTGCATAAAAAAGATGTATTGCGTAAACTGAGCAGAGGCAATTTCAAGCGATAATTCTTTACGCGCAAATTTCAGGGCTTCTACATCTCGATTTTTATAAGCCTCCAGCCAAAACTGCCAACCAACTTGGTTAAACTTTTTTTTAAGTGCCATAAATAATGCAAAATCATCTAACCAATGCGCTTGTTTTTTGCAAAATCGGTTAAAAGCCTGCTGCTCTTTTTTAAGTGCGCGCATTTTAAAGGACTCATACGCATTAGATAACAGCTGTGTTTTAGTCGTTTTTACACTAGTATCGGATTTTCTTAAAAGCAAACCTTGTGCATGTAGTGTCTCAATACTAATAAAATCAGGATTGCCTGCAAATGCGGATAAAGCTTGATAAGGTGAATTATCTGCATGCGGTGCATTGATAGGCAGGGTTTGCCATACAGTAGCGCCAATTTCATGTAAAAAATCAACAAAACGATACGCCTCTGACCCTAAATCACCCACATGCTCTTTATTGGGTAAGGAGCTAATATGTAATAAAATACCAGCGCGGCGTTGGTTTAAGGGAGATTTTATTGCTTTAGTTTTCATGACTGGCTTCTAACACATCGTTAATGTTTATTGAGTGATTACTCTGTACCACGCCGCATCGTGCCAGCATTATCTGCATTACCGCCGCCTTCGCTAATCTTGTTGTAGAGTACTTTAGGCACTGGTTGATCTAATAATGTATATAAATTAATTAAGTTGCGGCGATATAGCTGATCGAAACTCGCCACACTGTCCGACGCGTTGTAATCACCAAACCACCAAAACCAGTCTGAACCTTCACAAATCGAAAGCTGTCGCGCTAATAGTGCTAGCTTTTCTGCTGAAATGCCATTTTTTGTCAACACACGGTCATACACTTTTTTGGCATCACACAGCAAATCCCAAGCTGCGTTTTTATCTTTACTACCTATCCATGTGCTAAATGTGCCATATACCCAACTACCTGCCGCCACCTGCGGTAAGGTTGGTGCCACCCACTTTTTAGCTTTAAATTCTGCAGATTGGTATAAGCTCACCATATCGCTAAATGTTGTCATTTCAATATCAGGATGGCTTGTTAAAGCGGCGTAAAGCTCATTTAAAAAATAATAGCCATTGTATGGATAATATTCCCAAGCGTTTTCACCATCTAAAATCACGCTAACGACCTTAGGACGATCAGAAGATTGTCCAATCTGTTCTAACGTTTTAACAAAATCATTCACTGCATCAGGTGTATGCATTTTGGCATATTCAAAACCAATTTTGTCGGACAATCCATCGTCTCTAAAAAAGCAAAGAATATCTTGTTTTCCGTTTGTCACGCGATAAGGTTGATATAAATAATCTCGTTTATCAAAAGCAGGTAGTTGTGATTTAAATAAACTATTAGCCAATACTGACTGCCCAGTTGCCGCCCATTTAATGCCGTGCTCCGCCATCAGTGACAATGCCGCGTTTGACACACCACCTTCAGCTGGCCACATGCCCAGTGGCTTTTCGTCAAATAAATTGGTGTGATATTCAATGGCCGCCTCAATGTGCGTCGCTGCGCGGCTCAAGCCACCGGCATAACTCGCATGTTTTGGTAGCGGCGCATAAGGCATCACATCTAATGATGATCTAAAATCCAGTAGTAAGGGCAAAATTGGGTGGTAATAAGGGGTTGTCGATAGTTCAATTTGTTTTCTTTTTAATAAAGCTTGATAGCGCGGGATTAAGCCAGAAACAGTTTCACCAATGACATCAAACAACATCTGCCTATCTTCTAGGGTAAATAACACCCCTTTTACCATCAACCTTTGAATGGTTTTATTGGTTTTACGCAAGCTTTCGCCACACCATGCAAGGTGGTACCACACCAGCAAGTCTGCCTTATATTGCCCCGATAAATAATGAAACTCATCCACGCCTATGATGGGGTCAATGAGTTGAAATAACTGCAATAAGCGTTGATAATGCGGAAAAGGACTCAGCATTTTCTCATGATGACTTTTAAAACAACTTGAAACAATTAAACGGCATTGACTTTGGTCAATCGCGTCTAAATCACTGTTAATTAACAACGCTAAAAGCGGGTCGCGAATTTTATTTTGTTTAAACTGTTCAGTATAGTCTTCAAGTTGCTCAAGTAAAATGGGCACGAAATTAAAGGTGACACGCGCTTTTGGATTTTCTTCCAGATGAAAAGCCATGTCATTATAATCTTTAATGGCATGTAAGTATGTCCAAGGTAATACGTATTCATTACTGGCCGTATCCCGATAATCAGGCTGGTGCATGTGCCAGTATAAATTAAGATAAATTTTTGGATTTTTTGTAATAGTTTCGGATTTTACTGACATAACTACCTTGAATAATAATCTTACGTTAACAACGCTTAAAACGAGATAACCGTTAGCTCATATTATGCTAACGGTTATCAGCCTAAGAAAAACTGAACACATCAACGTAACTTAAGTAACGCGATATAAATCTTGTCCCAACATGTCGGGGGTTACTAAAGTAATGCCTTTCTCTGATACAAAAAAGCGCTTAGCATCTAATTTCAAATCCACGCCAATTTGCATACCTTCAGGTATCACGCAACCACGATCAATGACCACATTTTTTAGCACAACGTTACCGTTAATGACGACCTTAGGCAAAATAACAGAAGCTTCAATGCTACAATAGCTATGCACACGAACGTCTGAAAACAATACAGAGCTTGTTACCTCTGCACCACTAACAATACAACCGCCTGACACTAAAGAATCCGTTGCCTTACCTGTTCTCCCTTCATCATTAAATACAAATTTTGCGGGCGGCAATTGCTCTTGGTAAGTCCAAATTGGCCACTCTCTATCGTATAAATTAAGCTCTGGAACCACTTTAGTCAGCTCCATATTAGCTTCCCAATAAGCGTCAATCGTTCCAACATCACGCCAGTAAAAATTTCCATTTTTAGCGCCGACACAACTGTCTGTAAAGCGGTGCGCTTGCACTTTATATTTTTCAATAATATGGGGAATAATATCTCCGCCAAAATCATGACTTGAGCTTGGATCGCTGGCATCTCGAATTAACTGCTCGTATAAAAATTTAGCGTTAAAAATATAAATTCCCATGCTTGCAAAAGCTTTAGTTGGGTCGTCAGGCATGTGTTTAGGATGGGCAGGCTTTTCAGCAAACTCAATCACACGATCAGACTCATCCACTGCTAACACGCCAAAACCTTTAGCGTCTTCTAGCGACACATTAATGCAGGCTACCGTCATATCGGCATGATTTATTACATGTGTTGCTAACATTTTACCGTAGTCCATTTTATAAATATGGTCACCTGCTAATATCAGCACATACTCAGCACCACCCTCACGCAATAAATCAATGTTCTGAAACACCGCATCAGCCGTACCTTTATACCACTCTTCTGAAATACGCTGCTGCGCAGGAATAATATTGACATACTCATCAAATTCACCGCGTAAAAACCCCCACCCACGTTGAATATGTTGTATTAAACTCTGTGCTTTGTATTGTGTAGCAACGTTAATGCGGCGAATGCCTGAATTGATACAATTTGATAAGGGAAAGTCTATAATACGAAATTTTCCCCCAAACTGAACGGCTGGTTTTGCTCGCCAGTCCGTCAGGCTCTTCAAACGGCTACCTCGACCACCAGCCAGAATAATTGCTGTCGTATGTTTGGTTAAATTACTAATAAAACGATCTGAATGTGGATCTACTGGTCGATTTGGCGACATGATGCCCTCCTAGAATGTTTATGCAATCTTAATTTAGCCTGACTAAGGTTTAACTAGCGGGGCAAACTAGTATTTAATTAAATTGATGATACGTGTTATATTATAATCAGCTTAAAGCACTATAATCTACTCATATCTATAAAAAATTAAAAAATAATTTTTATAGATAATTAAAAAATATTTTTTTAGCAAAGATTAGGGGTTCATCTTGGTAAAATCGACCACAATTTCAGACAACCTGAAACGCATTCTCAAAGCTACACATCATGATCCGTTTAGCTACTTAGGACTACATCAAGAGGATAAGTCTTTTGTGTATCGCACATTTTTGCCTCAAGCCACAACTGTCGCTATAAAAATAGCGAACAAATGGGTTGATTTAGAAAAAACGCATCGTGATGGTTTATTTGAAACACACAGTAAAACGGCGTTAAAACTACCTTGTTTACTTAAAATTAAGGTCAATGAACACGAGTTTGAAATGTATGACCCCTACACTTTTGGCGCTAGTGTCACGCATGATGAATTATATTTGTTTGGCGAAGGACGGCTTTTACAGGCTTATAAAACCTTAGGTGCACAATGCATGTCGCAAGAGGATGTTTCAGGTGTTCGGTTTGCAGTGTGGGCACCGAATGCAGAACGTGTGAGCGTGATTGGTAGCTTTAACAATTGGGATGGTCGTGTTCATGCGATGCGTGCCCACGGCTCCAGTGGAGTTTGGGAAATATTCATCCCAACTCTGACGACATTTGACACTTATAAATTTGAAATACGCAACCGCCACACTGGTGCCTTGGTTGTTAAAACTGATCCTTACGGTTTTGAGTTTGAGCAGCGACCAGGCACAGCTGCAAAAATTAGCGCTTCTCAGCATCAATGGCAAGATCAGCAGTGGCTTGAAGCACGCAAAAAATGGGATTGGTTACACACACCACTTAACTGCTATGAAGTGCATTTAGGTTCGTGGCGGCGCAATAGTGAAAATCACTACTTAACTTACCGAGAGCTTGCTAGCACATTAGTACCCTATGTTGTAGAAATGGGATATACGCATGTTGAATTAATGCCAATTTCCGAACACCCGCTCACAGAGTCTTGGGGTTACCAAACAACAGGCTACTTTGGTGTCACCAATCGCTTTGGATCACCTGATGACTTGCGTTTTTTAATTGATGCCTTTCACCAAGTAAACATTGGTGTTATTTTAGATTGGGTACCTGGCCATTTTCCTAAAGACGATTGGGCATTAGCGCGTTTTGATGGTACAGCATTGTATGAGCATGAAGACCCGCGCCTTGGTGAACACCAAGATTGGGGGACTTATATTTTCAATTATGGTCGCAATGAAGTTCGTAATTTTTTAATGGCTAATGCGCATTTTTGGCTATCAGAGTTTCATATTGATGGTTTACGCGTCGATGCGGTTGCCTCAATGCTTTACTTAGACTATTCACGCAAAGCCGACGAGTGGTTGCCAAACAAATATGGTGGACGTGAAAATTTAGATGTAATTGAATTTTTAAAACAACTAAATATCATGGTGGGCGAAAGTTTTGTTGGCGCATTAACCATTGCTGAAGAATCAACCGCCTGGCCTGCTGTATCACGTCCAGTGTATTTAGGTGGCTTAGGTTTTAACATGAAATGGAATATGGGCTGGATGAATGATACGCTAGCCTATATTGAACACGACCCTGTTCATCGCCGTTATTATCACGACAGACTCAGCTTTGGTCAGTTGTATGCTTACTCTGAAAACTTTGTTTTACCTTTTTCTCATGATGAAGTCGTTCATGGTAAAAAGTCTCTCCTAGATAAAATGCCTGGTGATGCTTGGCAAAAATTTGCCAACTTACGTCTTTTGATGACTTATCAAATGACAACGCCAGGTAAAAAGCTTAATTTTATGGGTAATGAGTTTGGGCAAGGTCGTGAGTGGAATGTCAATAGTAGCCTTGATTGGCATTTATTAAGCAACGATAACGCAGGGCACGAGTGGCACCAAGGGATAAAACTAGCTACCGTTGATTTAAACAAGTTATATCATTCTTTAAGTGCGCTACATGCACTTGACTTTGATGTGCAAGGGTTTTCATGGGTAGACTGCCATGACAGTGATCAATCCATCATTAGTTATGTTCGACGCGGATTGGACAATAGTTTTGTTATAATAGTGCTTAACTTTACCCCTGTGTTAAGAAACGCATACCGTATTGGCGTACCCGTTGCTGGTCAATATCATGAGATTTTTAATAGTGATGCAGGCTGCTATGGCGGCGGCAACCAAGGCAATGGCGCAGGACTTAACACAGAGAGCCTAGCTTGGATGCAGCAAAATCAATCACTATTGATTACACTACCACCTTTAGCTGGTATAGTTTTGCAGTTAAAATAAATCTAAATTAACACAACAGAATAAATTCATCATGGCGACATTGACACGACACTCCGCTTGGCAAAAACTTAGCCAACATCAGCAAACAATGGCAAATATTCACATGCGTGACTTGTTTGCAGCAGACAAAAACCGTTTCAATCAATACAGCCTAGAGTTTGGCAACATTTTGTTTGATTACTCCAAACATCGTATTAACGATGAAACATTGTCGCTATTAATGCAATTAGCACGCGAAGCTAAAATTGAAAGCTGGCGCGACCGCATGTTTGCTGGTGAAAAAATCAACACCACCGAGAATCGTGCGGTACTCCATACTGCACTTCGCAATCGCAGTAATACACCAGTGTTAGTGGATGGTAAGAATGTCATGCCTGAAGTGAATGCGGTACTTAAGCAAATGCGCGACTTCTCTGTAAAAGTTCGCAGTGGTGATTGGAAAGGTTTTACTGGTAAACGCATCACTGATATTGTTAACATTGGTATTGGCGGCTCAGACTTAGGTCCTGTCATGGTCTGTGGTGCACTTAAACCCTATGCAAGTCCTGATTTAAATATCCATTTTGTGTCAAATATCGATGGTGCACACTTAATGTGTGCGCTTGAAAAATGCCAGCCAGAAACCACGCTTTTTATAGTCGCCTCAAAAACCTTTACCACACAAGAAACCATGACTAACGCTGTGTCAGCGCGCACTTGGTTTTTAGAAACAGCTAAAGAAAATGGCCATGTGTCTAAACATTTCGTTGCGCTCTCAACAAATTCAGAACTTGTTCAAGACTTCGGCATTGACCTCAACAATATGTTTACATTCTGGGATTGGGTGGGTGGGCGTTATTCACTTTGGTCAGCCATTGGTTTATCGATTGCTTTGTATGTGGGCATGGATAACTTTGAGGCAATGCTTGGCGGCGCACATGAAATGGACAACCACTTCAAAACAGCCCCGCTAGAACAAAACATGCCCGTAATCATGGCCTTAATTGGCATTTGGTATAACAATTTTTTCCATGTTGACACGCACGCCATTTTACCTTATGACCAAGGAATGGCTCGGTTCCCAGCTTATTTGCAACAAGCAGATATGGAAAGTAATGGTAAATTCGTTTGTCGAGATGGTACGCGCGTTAATTACAAAACTGGGCCTGTCAATTGGGGAGAGCCTGGCACCAATGGTCAACACGCATTCTATCAACTGATACACCAAGGCACACAAATCGTGCCAGCAGATTTTTTAATGCCGATGCACAGCCATTATGCCATTGGCAAAAACGGGTATGCGCATCACAAAATCCTGTTGGCCAATTTCTTAGCGCAAACACAAGCGCTAATGCTGGGTAAAACTAAAGAAGAAGCGCGCAAAGAGCTCGAAAAACAAGGCTTAAGTGGTAAAGCGCTTGAAGATTTATTGCCGCATAAAGTATTTGAAGGTAACCGCCCTAGCACCTCAATTATGTTTGACAAAGTAACGCCGAATATATTAGGTAAACTGATTGCTCTGTATGAGCACAAAATTTTTGCCCAAGGCATTATCTGGGATATCAATAGCTATGATCAATGGGGTGTAGAATACGGTAAACAAATTGCCCAAGAAATTTTACCGTTACTGACAAATAGTGATGTTATTAGTAGTTTTGATAGCTCAACCAATGGTTTGATTAATTACACTAAAGCGCATAAATAAACTACTGATCATGGCAAATGATGCAAAAAGTCGTTTTGATAAATACCGTGTTGAGCCCAAGAAATTTTCACTTAGCAATTTCATAACAAATGATAAAAGTGAACGAAGTGAAAACAAAGCACAAGACGCACTAGAGCTCGCTAACCTTGCAACAGAAATTAATACGCTACAAGATATTTTAAACGCTGAAGGTAAGCGTAAAATTTTGCTCGTGTTACAAGGGATGGATGCTAGTGGTAAAGATGGTACTGTTCGTCATGTGTTTAGTGAGTGCGACCCATTAGGTATCCGCGTAGTTGGCTTTAAATCCCCTACTAGCGATGAACTTGCACATGATTATTTATGGCGTATTCATCAACAAGTCCCCAAAGCGGGCGAATTAGTCATATTCAACCGCAGCCATTATGAAGACGTATTGATTGTAAAAGTGCACGATTGGATTGACGATAAGGAATGCCAGCGTCGTTATGCTCAAATCAATGATTTTGAGCAATTACTAAGCGAAACTGACACGACCATTATCAAGTGCTTTTTACATATCTCTAAAGAAGAGCAAAAATCAAGGATGCAAGAGCGCCTAGCCAATCCTATAAAAACTTGGAAATTTAACCCTGGCGATTTAAAAGAACGTGCACTGTGGCCAACCTATATGCAGGCTTACGAGCAAGCGATGAAGGCCACCTCTACTGCGTATGCCCCTTGGTATGTGATTCCAGCAGACTCAAAATCAAACCGTAACTTATTGGTCTCACGCTTGCTATTAAACGCACTCAAAAGCATGAAACTAACCTACCCAGCTGTGCCTGCAGAATATAAAAACATCGTCATTGAAGACTAACATTACCAACACACCGCTGTAAGCCGCATTCTAGCCCGATTGTAGAGCATCATTTTTTTCTCGTGATATTTTTAATGTATTTTAAGTATCATTTTAAAGCCTTCAACCACACCAATTTTTGATGACTTAATCTTTAATCAAGGCTAAACGTGCAAGCGTTTCATCTCGGCCTAAAATACTCATCACCGCATCAATACTGGGAGATTGTGCGCCACCCGTGATTAATACGCGAAGTGGCATAGCCACTTTAGGAAATTTCAGCCCGTTACTAGTCACCGCCTGTTCAATTGCGCCGTGAATTGCTTCTGCAGTCCACGCAGTATCCGCTAACTGGCTAGTAAGCGCTTGAATGACTGGCACAACATCAGCTGTAACGTGTTTTTCTTTAGCAATATTATTAATGATTGGTTTACTATAAAAGTAGACAATACTTTGCGCTAACTCATTTAGCGTATTAGCGCGATCACGGTACAAGGCGATTGCCGCGTTCACGTTGGGTTCAGTTGAGACGGTAATATTTAGCCGAGCTAAACGCTTGGTAATATCTTTCGCCAGCATATTTAAATCAGCCGCTTTAATAGTGTGGTTATTCAGCCAATTGAGTTTTTCCGTGTTAAATTGTGCTGCAGATGGCGTAATATGGTCTAAGTCAAACCATTCGCAAAATTGCTGCATACTAAAAACTTCATCGTCGCCGTGACTCCAACCCAACCTTGCCAAATAATTCAATACCGCTTCAGGCAAATAACCATCCTCATCGTATTGCAGCACACTGACCGCGCCATGTCGCTTTGAAAGTTTTTGCCCATCTGGTCCCAAAATCATCGATAAATGCGCGTATTTTGGAAGCTTAATATTGCTGTCTATTTTAGCCAAAGCTAACAACATATTAATTTGGCGCGGGGTATTGTTGACATGGTCATCACCTCGAATCACCTGTGTAATGCCCATATCACTGTCATCGACCACCACGCAAAAGTTATAAGTCGGTGTGCCGTCAGCACGCGCGATAATTAAATCATCTAGCTCGCTATTCGCAATTTCAATGCGCCCTTTCACTAAATCATCCCAAGCAACTACTCCTTCAGTTGGGTTTTTGAAACGAATTACTGGCGCTACGTCGCTAGGAATTTTAGGCAGTGTCTTGCCCGTTTCTGGACGCCATTTTCCATCGTAACGTGGCTTCTCTTTATTAGCCATTTGTTGCTCACGCAATGCATCAAGTTCTTCTTTACTGCTGTAGCAATAATAAGCACTCCCCGCCGTTAACATCATGTTGATGACTTCTTGGTAGCGATCCATACGCTGCATTTGATAATACGGGCCTTCATCGTAATCTAACCCTAACCAATGCATGCCATCTAAAATAGCTTGTACTGCTTCTGGCGTGCTACGTGCAACATCGGTATCTTCAATGCGTAAAACAAAACACCCGCCGTGCTTTTTGGCGTACGCCCAAGAAAATAAAGCAGTGCGTGCACCACCTATATGTAAAAAACCAGTGGGACTAGGCGCAAAACGTGTACGAACATTCATAATGTGTGTAATTTGACAAAGATGTTGCTATTTTAACATGCGCAAATAATTTCAATACTGACAATGATGACTTTTAACCGACGAACGCCTGTTGTTATGGTTTTTTACTGGTGCAAAAAAAATGCACCCTATATAATAATGTAATATATCAACCAAATTTTTTGGCATAGTATTTGCTTTTTAGATACTTAAGTTAAACTTGTATTAGTCAATATACAAAAATCAGAAAGATAGTCTTTTATGTTAAAAAAAATAATCAATTTCACCTCTAGCCTAATGAGTAAAAAGCCATTGCCTTGGGAGCATGAGATCAATGTAATGGAAGATCTGGTTGCGATTGAACATGCTACTAAACAATTAACCCTAGACTTTAATAAAGGCTTATTTGACGACCAACAATATTTAGCAGCTTTTTTATCATTGGATGAGAAAACGCATCATATTGTGGGCAGAGTGACTGAAGACTTTTTAGCAACCGACCATATTGATTTGGATTATCGCGTACACGTCGCGAATGTAGTCTTTTTATATCACCGCCAAATTTACAACACCTACCTAAAATTTATTAAAAACGCTGCTAATAGTGAGCAACCAACGATGCTCACTATGTTACTTCGTGCCACCAATAGCGCAACCGAAATGATTAAATGGCGTTATTATCAATTTCAAAGTGCACCCACTAATATTTGGGTACAACTTTCTAAGTTATACACCATCGCTGAAGCTAAAAATTTACAAAATGAAAGCATGCAACTTTACTCAGCAGTTGATGATGCAAAACACCAAATAGACAGTAGCCTTAACATAATAACCAACATGACTCAAGCTTATATTGAAGCATGCATGTTAGGCACACTAGAAACGTTAAACTTTAAAGCCTCACAATTACAATTAGTTTTTAATATACTGAATACTTGGTCACCAAAATTAACCATTGATAAAGAGTATGACCCGCAAAACCATTTATTTTATGTGGATGTTACTCAAAATGCGCCAGCCAAACGCATCAGAAAGTTTAAACCGTCTAGTCATCATCGTTACTGGTCATTAGACGTTATTAACTCCAAGATCGAGCTCTGCCTTTCTCTGCTCGAGTTCAACATTGCCGCCAAACAAGCTAAAATCATTGAAATTACCAGCCAAAAACATGCTTTAATCACTTTAAGTGCTTTACGTGCGGAGTGGTCAAAATTAAATGCTTCTGGGCAACGCAGAAGTACAGAACGCTTAAGTACAACTAAAAAAGCCATCATTACTTATGGTTTTGATGCCACTTGCAATCGCATCCAATTAGATGAAAGTAGCCTCAAAAAAACTCAAAAACAAAAAAATGTCTCTGACAAAGAAGTTAGCAAACAAGACACAACCGATAGCACCAAAGAAAATCCTAGTGAATCATTCACAATTGACGAAGAAATCAATCTAGTTTATGACGATAATAGTGCAGATTCTGACTCTAGTATCGTGGATGAAAGTAATAAAGGTCTAGGGCTACTTGTGCGTAAGCATGCTAATGAACTCAGTCTAGGCATGCTTGTTGGGGTATCTGTTAATGGAAGTAGCCATGAGCATAAAGTGGGTGTTGTTCGTAACATCAAACCTAGTGCAGGTAACCAATTTCATATTGGTATTGAGTTATTAAGCCGCTCAGCATTTTGTGCAGATGCTGAAAACGTTACCAGTCAAGTTGAAAATACCGCTACAGCTAACGAGTTTAGTGACTCTGTATCAAGCTTCAATCACGACTTTACACGCTTTACATGTATATTCTTACCAAAAGCATTTTCAAATACGCTGGAAGACACGTTGATCATTCCACGACATCAATATCGCAGAAATAATCTTTATAGTGTCAATATATTAGGTAAAAATCAGTCAATCAAGCCGACTGAAACATTAGAGCAGCATGAAAATTGGGTACGTGTTGCGTATATTGTCGCTTAATACTTATTTTATTTTGAATTTTCAGGGCTTTGCCAGCCGCCACCTAAAACTTTAAACAAATCCACAGAAGCGCCTAAACGCGCTTGCCGACTCTGTATAAAAGCCAACGCCGCTTCATTGTCAACGCGTTGCGCGTCCAGTACCTCTAAATAGCCAGAGTAGCCAGCTTGATAACGATTGTTCACAATATCTAACGCCTTTTTTGCAGCGTATTGGCTCGTATTCAATGCTGTTTCACGCTCAGTATTTTGTCGTAAGTTAACTAAGGCATCATTTACTTCCGTAAAAGCATTTTGAATGCTACTTTCATATTGCGCCAATGCTTGCTTTTGTTTAGCGGTGGCTTGGTCAACGCGCGCATTACGTTTACCCGCATCAAAAATGGGTAAATTCAAGCTTATTCCACCTGACCAAATGCGTGCAGCGGATTTAAGAATATCGCCTAGCTCTAAGCTTTCAGCGCCTAAACTGCCCGTTAATGAGATGGTTGGGTACAAGGCTGCTTTCGCAACGCCGATATTCGCATTTGCTGAAATCATTTGCTGCTCAGCTTGTCGAACATCAGGTCTTGATTCAAGCAAGCTAGAAGGCATGCCAACAGATGGTGTCGGTGGAATCGGTAAAGATTGAATATCAGCGGCAGCAATCTTTAAGTTTAACTCCCCCGTAATTAATGCTAATTGATGTAGTGCTAAAGCACGCAAACGGGTTAAATCTGCTATTTGTGCGTTTAAATTAGCACTGGCTACCTCTGCTTGATGCACATCTAAGATGGATGCCACGCCACCTTCTAATCGACGTTGTGTCAGCGCCAGGCTTTCATTGCGAATTTTTAAATTTTTCTGGCTGATTTCGATTTGTGAATCAAGACTGCGTAGTGAAAAATAATTGTTCACGATGAGACCAGATATGGATAAGGCTACGGTGTCTTTAGCATCATGAGTAGAAAACACCTGCGCACGTGCAGACTCTTTCGTCCGCCTTACCCTACCCCAAAAATCCAGCTCATATGAAAGGCCTAACTTCGCAATAAAATCATTGCTTGGGTTAGTTAAACCTGATGGATATGCACCAACAGTTGTTAAGCGTGAACGATTAGCACCTGAAGTTAAGTCCACTTGCGGCAAAACTGCCGCCCCAACTTCACGCGCCGCAGCATCCGCTTCTTCAATACGTGCTAAGGCTAATTTAATATCAGTATTATTTTTCAGTGCTTTTTCTACTAAGCCATTTAATGCAGTGTCTTGGTATAGCGTCCACCATGTATTTAGTACTATAGTACTATCAGCATTACCTGCACTAGTTGCCTCGCCATATTTGGTAGGCACATCAATATTTGGACGTTGATAGTCTGGCCCAACGGACTGACAAGCACTTAACAAAGCCATTGGCACTAATAAGCAAATAAGTTTAAATTTAAAGCATTTTTTTGGAATGATCAAAGCTTGTATCATACTGTCTCCTGCTCGCTCAAAGCGGTTTCAATAGTTCCGTGATGTCGCACATGCTTACCAGTTAACCACGTAAAAAATAACGGAATAAAAATAGTCGCAATAAAGGTTGCTATAATCATACCGCCAAAAACACCAGTCCCCATACTTCTGCGCGCTGCAGCGCCTGCGCCTGATGCAAACACTAGCGGAACAATCCCTAGCACAAAAGCCATAGATGTCATCACAATGGGCCTAAACCTTAAGCGCGCAGCCTCAAGCGCTGCCTGCGCAGCGGGCATGCCTTGCTCCATTTTTTGACTAGCAAACTCTACAATCAAAATAGCATTTTTAGCAGCCAGCCCAATCAGGGTAATTAGGCCAATTTGAAAATAAATATCATTAGGCATGCCACGCAACAACACAGCTAAAAATGCACCCGCTAAGGCAAATGGTACGGCCATAATAACCGCAAGGGGTAACGCCCAAGTTTCAAATTGTGCTGCTAAAATCAGAAACACCATGATAATGGCAAAACCAAATGCAAACATTGCGGCTGAACCAGTGCGTTTTTCTTGATAAGCTTGCGCTGTCCAAGCAATTTGATAACCATCAGGTAAGTTATCTCTAGCAACACGTTCTACAGCTTTAATCGCATCACCAGAGCTGACGCCTGGCGCAGCACTGCCAAAGACCTTTGCTGATAACAACCCGTTATAACGCTCTAATTGCTCAGCACCAACAATATTGGACACTTCACTTAATGCAGAAAGTGGAATCATGTTACCTTCAGGGTATAAGCTATTGGGCTGGCTACGAACATAAACTTTACCTAAATCTTCTGGTTTCATTCTAAACTGCGGCTCAGCTTGCAATTGAACGCGATAGGTACGTCCACTTTTGTTGAAATCATTCACATAAAACGAACCCATGGTACTTTGTAACGTCGCGTAAATATCAGCAATTTTCACACCTAGTGATATCGCTTTAGCTTCATCTACTTCAATTTTTAACTGCGGTACCGTTGGGCGAAAAAATGTGTTTGGTGGTGTTAATATAGGCTCTTTGGCCATCGCTTCCATTAAGTTATTCATCACTGCGGCCAGCTTGATTGGATCGGTATCACGTTGGCTTTGCACATAAACCTCAAAACCTGCAGCAGAGCCTAAGCCCCGAATCGCAGGTGGGTTAACAGCAAAAGCCATACCATCGGGCTGACTCATACCAATACCAAATAGTTTTTTCACAATGTCATCCGCGCTAGTTGTTCGCTCTTCCCAGTCTTTTAAACGCACAAACATTGTAGCCGCGTTAGTTTTATTCGCTCCTGTTAATATCTCCAAGCCATTGACCACAAATTCAAATTCAGATGCTGGGTCTTTTGCAATAGTAGCGCGAATATTTTCAGTGGTTTTAGTCGTACGGCTAAGCGTTGCACCATCTGGCAGCGCCACAGCAGTAATGACGTAGCCTTGGTCTTCTGCAGGAACAAAACTACCCGGCACTATTCTAAATAATGCAATTAAAACAAAAATCACACCCAAAAATGCAAGACCACCAATCACTTTATGTTTCAGCGTAATACTTACAATGCTCGTATATAAATGTGTAAATTTATTGAATATTTTATTGAACTGATCAAAAAACCAATTCGTGCCATGCGTTTTTCTTAAAATAATCGCACACAATGCGGGCGTTAAAGTTAACGCAACTACCCCTGAAATTATCACAGCTATAGCGACTGTTATTGCAAATTGACGATATAACTGCCCTGCAATACCACCCTGAAAAGCCACGGGTACAAAAACTGCACAAAGCACCAGCACAATCGCGATAACAGCAGCTGAAACTTGATGTATAGATTTAATGGCGGCATTTAATGGTGATAAATTTTCTTCACGCATTAACCGCTCGGTATTTTCTAGTACCACAATCGCATCATCAACCACAATGCCGATGGCTAAAATCATGGCAAACAAAGTGAGTAAATTGATAGTGAAGCCAAATATATACAAACCTGCAAGCGTACCAATCAATGAAATAGGCACTGCAATGAGTGGAATCAAAGTAGCGCGCCAGCTTTGTAAGAATAAAAACACCACCAGCACCACCAGCACCAAAGCCTCACCAAATGTTTTAAACACCTCTTTAATGGTTGCCTTAACGAAATCGCTAGTGTCATAAGGAATGGAGTACTCCATCCCCGCTGGAAAATGTACTTTTAACTCTTCAATTTTCGCTTTTATCCCTTTAGCTGTATCAAGCGCATTTGCACCAGTTTGTAAAAAAATAGGAATAGCCACCCCTAGTTGACCATTTACCGCAGAAGTGACATTATAACTTTGCGCACCTAGCTCAATCCGCGCAACATCTTTAAGGTAAAGCACACCTCGCGTGCTATTGGCCTTAATGATAATATTGCCAAACTGTTCAGGATCAATTAAACGCCCTTTTGCAGTCACGGTATAAACCAATTGCTGGTCTGCTGGTGCGGGTTCTTGGCCGATCTTCCCTGTGGCATACTGGTTATTTTGTGCGCTGATAGCCGCTGCAATATCACTTGTACTCACGCCTAATTGCGCCATGCGATCGGGTCGCAGCCAAACACGCATTGCATAGTCTTGCCCGCCAAAAATCAATGCGTCACCAACTCCTTTAACACGTTTCATTTCATCAAGTATATTTAGCGTAGCGTAATTACTCAAAAATAAGCGGTCATGCTTGATGTCTTTTGAAGTTAACATGACAACTAACAAAATGTCATTGTTTTTCTTTTGCACCACTAAGCCATTGCGGCGCACGTCATCAGGTAATCGTGGCGTAGCAATATTCACGCGATTACTCACGTTAAACGTCGCTTGGTCAACATCCGTGCCCACTTCAAAGGTTGCAGTAATCACTAAAACGCCGCTTGAGTCGGCACTAGAGTTAAAATACAACAAGTTATCAATGCCGCTCAATTGCTCTTCAATGGGGCCAGCAACTGTTTTAGAAAGTGTTTCTGCACTTGCGCCTGGGTAATTAGCCGTAATAGTCACTGTAGGCGGGGCAATTTGTGGGTATTGGGCAATCGGTAATTTAAATGCTGCCGCCAAACCTGCTAATACAATGATAATGGAAAGCACCGAGGCAAAAATTGGCCTCGTAATAAAAAATTTGGTCATTTTATTTTATCCTTTTTTAGCAGGATTAGAAACAGCAGGCATTGCCGCAGGCGCTTCACCGAGTGGGTGCGGTGTAACCGCCGCACCTGGGCGAATTTTAATTAAGTTATCAGCAATCACCTGATCGCCAGCATTGAGTCCGCTTAATATCACCCAGTCTTTACCTTGCCACCCGCCCGCTACAATTGGGCGAACTTTGGCCGCTGTTACACCCGCTTTATCACGCTCAGCCACATAAACAAATTTACCTTGGTCGCCCGTTAATACGGCTGTTTGCGGCAATAAAAACACACCATCCTTTGTCCCCGTTGTCACGCGCACGCGCACGAACTGCCCTGGCAATAAACGTTTTTCTGCATTTTCAAACGTAGCACGAAACTGTTGCGTGCCTAATTGCGGGTCAATGCCACTCGCGGCAAAATTTAAACGCCCCTTTTGTTCATATTCCGAACCATCTGGTAAAATAAGTGACACTTCTTTTACATTAGCTGGTGATAGATGCCCACCAAGCGTGGCAAGTTCGCTATCTGACAAACTAAAACGTACCCAAATTGGTGTAATTTGACTCACTGTTGTTAACAAACTGGTATTCGCATTAACCAATGCGCCTTCAGAAAATTCAAAACGACCTGCAATGCCTGATAAAGGCGAAGTGACAGTGGTATAAGATAAATTAAGCTGCGCTTCACGCACAGTGGCCTCAAAAGCAGCTAACCCTGCGCGCGCTACGCTACTATCGGATGCAGCATTATCTGCTTCACGCTTACTAATAGATTGGCTAGCCAATAATCCATCTAAACGCCCAGCTTCACGTTGCGCTTGTTCAACGCGCGCGCGTTGTTCGGCCAACTGCGCTTTAGCATTAGCAAGTGCTATTTTAAAAGGCACTGGATCAATTAAAAACATCACTTGCCCTGCCTTAATTGGCGCACCTTCTTCATATAATTTTTTAAGCAAAATACCGCCTACACGTGGGCGAATCTCCACCTCTTTAGCGCCTTCAGTTTGCGCTACCTCCTCGGCGCTAATTGGCACAGAGGTTGGTTGTACTGTTACTACTCCTACTGGCATTGCTGGTGCAGCCGCTTCAGATTGCTTTGTCATAGATTGCGCATCATTTTTATTACACCCAGCTAAAGCAAGGCTAAATATAAGCGCGATGACAGATAACTTTGAAGCTGGGCTGAATGATAAATAGCGCACTTGATTATTTGATGGTGACAATCTATCGGTATTTAATGACATGGCTTTCCCCTACTTATTGTATTGAGCTTTTATTGAATTGCAGCTAGCGATGTTGAATATTACTACGGGCGCTACTTCATGTAAATTTGCATACATTCACAGATGAATGTATATTATATACAAACAAGAATGTATGTATATAATTTTTTAGTAAATTTCACTATAATAGATTGAGAAATTGACCGAGCAATGATTTAAATACCTAATATTGAGATAGCACAATGGTCAGGAAAACCAAAGAAAATGCTGAGTTAACGCGATTACGCATTATCAATGCAGCCCGCATCGTATTTTTAGCACGCGGTGTGAGCCGCACTACGCTTGAGCACATTGCTACTGAGGCGGCTGTAACACGTGGTGCGGTATATTGGCATTTTAAAAATAAAGCAGAAATTTTTCACGCGATACGCGACCAAGTTGTTTTACCCCTCATCGACCGTATGGATGATACACTGACGCTTGAAACGCATGCAGACGCATTGATGCAAATTGAAAAAAGTATGTCTGACACTATTAGCGACCTCAATGCGAATACTGAAATGCGTCAAACCTATGAAATTATGATGATGAAATGTGAGTATGTAGAAGATTTTGCTACCGTGCTTGAACAAATTTTAGATAATTGCACTAGCATTACGAGCAAATTTGAACAAGCTTATGAACGTGCCCAAGCGCAAAACATATTGTCTTACACACAAGCACCACGCGTCCTTGCACTTGATACGCATTTGTTTTTTAGCGGGCTATTGCATATGTGGGTTAAAGATACCGATGGAACTAAGTTTCGATTTCAAGCGACAGATTTAATTAAGCTGCACGTTAACTTACGTCGAAAGCCTTAATAAAACAGTGTCTTATTCATGTAAGTTAAACTAAATTATTGATAACTCAAGCCAGTAAAGTTAAGATAAACGCATTTGGCATTTAAAGGAAAATCATGGTTATTCATACTGGTGAAATTTACGGCAAACAAATGACCGCCAAATTTGTAATGTACACCGTGCTAAAGGTCATCAAAACTAAAGCTGCTACTCAAGAAGTCGTCACATTGCAAAATATTGATAACCCACTGAGCTTATTTGAAACCACTGCTCAAAAACTGGCCAGTTCAGGTTACACGCGCATCAGCCAAACACCTTATATCGATTTAGCTGCCACCACAGCAAAAATACGTAAGATTATTAAAAAACCAACTCGCTGCCCAATGACTTTTGACTTTTTAGAAGACCGCGCCGATTGTCAGCGCCCTACCCCAGCTATTAAAGATTTATTTAACGCATAAACAAGTTAAGTAGCATATCCTCAAAAGAAATATACGCTTAGCCAGTTTTTAGACATTAATTAACGTCGTCAATTAAAAACTTTAAGCATTTTAGTTTTATTCTGACGCATCCTTAACTTTTTGAATAGATTCTTTCAAATGGTCAACTGCGGCAGAAATACCATCCTTTAACTCTTGCCATTTTTCTGTTGTTTCAGATTTTAAATCGCTAATTTTAAGCTGCACTTCTTCTCGCTCTTTATCTAATTTTTGCAATTTATTACTCAGCTTATCATTTGCTTCACCCGTTTTTGTTTCCAATTTTTTCTTAAGTTCTTGTATATGTTCATTAAGCTCAGCCATTTTATGTTCCATCTTGCCCACAAACTCATCACGTTCTTGGCTAGCCTTGTTGGACACATTATTAACAACGCTTTTAACTTCACTCTTAGCTTCATCAATGTCGGTTTTTGGCAATAAACCTTCATTTTTTTTATCACAGGCTGACACGGTTAAAAATGAGGCCAATAATATAAATACGCCTAATCTTTTCACTGTAGATTCCTTCCGTTGTATTTGCTTTATAGTCGTTGTTTAAAAATGCCAAGCATAAAGTCATTTGTCACTTTACTGCGTTTGTTCTACCTCTGCCGCCAGCCAATCATCTAACGCATGGCCAGGCTCAAAGCCACGTGACATTGCTTTATAATAAGCCGACACCGCTATTCGATTAGCGCGCTCTAACTTCCATTCTTCTTTGGTTGGTCTAACCCCGAAAACTGGCAAAGCACCAAAACTCACCAATTCTGTTTTTAATGCCTTTACTAAATCAGTCGTTGTCATACTTAATCTCCAAAAAAAATAGCGCGAAGCGCAAGTAGTGAGTGAAATTAAGCAACAGAAGGCTTTGACCCACTTCCAACTTGCGCTATTTGTATCATTTTTATGTTATTTAGAAAATGCGTGCAAGCGCGTAGGGACAAGCCCTTATGCAAGGAGGTGTTTTATGTTGCTTTGCAGATGCTGTAAGGTTTACGGTTGATCTACTGCAATGATTATTGATATATTAGGGTTGATATTGCCATATGATTAAAGGTATGTGACGCCAACCCATGTCAGATAAAAGACACAGATGGCTTACATTAACACTTCATTAACCTTTTAATTTACAAATTGTTTTTAATCTAATTTATTTCCGCGTAAAATGGCAGCCTTACATTTACTCGCAATTATTTAAGCTTTTAGGAAAAGATTTTGGCAAACTTGGCACTATCGCAACGCGTTTTATCCATCAAAGAATCCCCAACCCTCGCTATCACCGCTAAAGCTGGTAAATATAAGGCTGAAGGCCGCCCGATTATTGGCTTAGCCGCAGGCGAGCCTGACTTCGACACGCCGCTACACATTAAAGAGGCGGCTAAAGTTGCCATAGATGCAGGCTTTACCAAGTACACGCCTGTTTCTGGTATTCCAGGATTGAAAAAAGCCATTGTTAATAAACTTAAAAATGAAAATGGCTTTGATTACGCCATTAATGAAGTAATTGTGGGTGTTGGTGGTAAGCAAACTATTTTTAATTTATGTTTAGCTGTGCTTAATAAAGGCGATGAGATGGTCATCCCCGCGCCTTATTGGGTGAGCTATGCTGACATTGCTTTAGTTGCTGAAGCTAAACCAGTCATTATTGAATGTGGTATTGAACAAGCGTTT
This sequence comes from Methylophilaceae bacterium, assembly GCA_049662045.1. Classification (GTDB taxonomy): domain Bacteria; phylum Pseudomonadota; class Gammaproteobacteria; order Burkholderiales; family Methylophilaceae; genus Methylotenera. Next base: position 57,025 of record JBATAW010000038.1, read on the forward strand.
AAATTACAGCCTGCTCAGCTTGAAGCCGCCATTACTGAAAAAACAAAAATTTTCATGATTAACTCACCATCAAACCCGACTGGTGTGGTTTATTCTCTTAATGAACTAAAAGCTTTAGGCGAAGTATTACTGAAATATCCGCATGTATTAGTTGCTACAGATGACATCTACGAGCATGTTAATTTAACAGGTGATCAGTTTTACAATATTCTTAACGCCACCCCTGCCCTAAAAGACCGCTGTATTGTGCTAAACGGCGTTTCTAAAGCTTATTCGATGACAGGCTGGCGCATTGGTTATGCGGCTGGGCCTGCTTATATTATTAAAGCAATGGAAATTCTACAAAGCCAATCAACAAGCAATGCCACATCCATATCACAAGTTGCTGCGCAAGCCGCATTAGAAGGCCCGCAAGACTGCATTAAGCCAATGGTGGTGGCGTTTAAAGCGCGCCATCAATACGTTGTTGACCGCTTTAACGCTATACCTGGCTTAAGCTGCCTAATGGCTGGTGGCGCATTTTATGCGTTTGCAGATGCGCGTGTTGCCATTAAGCAATTACATCAAGCAGGTAAAATCGCGTTAGCTAACGACATGGCTCTAGCAGAGTACTTATTAGAAAGCTATGATGTTGCGGTGGTGCCTGGCTCTGCGTTTGGGGCAGAAGGCTATTTCAGAATTTCATTCGCCACATCAATGGAAAACCTGCAAAATGCACTTGATAGAATTGAAAAGGCACTCAAAGTTTAAAAAAGTGCTTTTTAGCATTGACCAAACCCCCCAAAGTCATTATTATCACGGCTTCACAAATTGACTGCGAAGTAGCGCAAATTGTGAAGTAATCAACACCGATTCCTCGATAGCTCAGTCGGTAGAGCAACGGACTGTTAATCCGTGTGTCCCTGGTTCGAGCCCAGGTCGAGGAGCCAGATAAATAAAGCCTCACAGCGATGTGGGGCTTTTCGTTTCAGTCCGCAAATGTTAATTAAAGCTAGCTGGACTTCCTAAATTTAATGCGCTTCGTTGTATGCGGCTTCATGTTGCTGCGGGATAAAATTAGGTGCGACTTTTTTAAGGTTAGCTATAGTTAATGTACCAGCCACTTTTTATAAATTAATGTAAACGACTAAATGTAAGCCACGCCTTGTCTGACCTTGCCCCTAAATAAAGGACTCCATAACTTATGATAACATGAGCTAAAAGGTGCAAACAATGCAAGCAACGAAAGCACTACAACGCAAAGCGCATTACACATCTGTGAAATATGCGTGGGTAAAAACACAAACCGATATTTGGCCGATTGCTGCGATGTGCCATTTCCTTAATGTCAGTGAGAGCGGCTACTATCACCACAATACGAATATCTGTGCTCAAAGGTGCATTAATGACCAAGCACTAATCACGCACATTCGTATTGTGCACGCCGAGGTAAAAGGCGAATATGACTGGCCGCGCATTTGGCGAGCATTAGCGGCAAAAGGCTTTGTTGCAAGCAAAGAGCGTGTGCGTAATCTCATGCAACATTACGGTATAAAAGCGCGTGGCAAACGCAAATTTGTTGTTACAACCGACATTGCCGATTGCGCCGAACTTACTGCAACGCAACTTCAACCCTATTGCCCACAATCTAGTTTGGGCAGGTGACATCACATATATCGCAACCGATGTACCCGCAAGGGGCATCCCCATTAAACTAATCTACTAAAGTAGAAAGTTTAATGTGAAGGGCTGGCTGTATTTGAGCTTGGATTAACTGGTGGCTCTTCAATACACCGAAGAGGCTGCTTTAAAATTATTTCAGACGTTAAGTCGAAATGGCACTAGCTAACTATTGCCTACCATACGGCAACTAATTAAATAAAAAGGGGTTACGCTTTCACGTAACCCATTGATTTAATTGACCATCCGTGAGTCGAACACAGCACCAACGGATTATGAGGTCAATAATTACCCATACAGCTTTTTTAAAATAACATTCCAATAATACTCCAACTTTAAAGTTGCACTATAGTTGCACAAACAGAAAAACACCAACTAAAATTTAACTTAAAAAATAATAACTATATGATATATATAATTTAATTTGGTGCCCCCGACACGAATCGAAAGTGTGACCCTCCCCTTAGGAGGGGGATGCTCTATCCACTGAGCTACGAGGGCATAGTAACAAAGACGATATTTTCGCATATTTACAGTCAGACTGTACGCTTGAATATTAACAGTAATTAAATAATGCTAAAATAATAGCGTAATGATTCAAGTTGCTTTTGATTAACTTAACAGAGCGTAAAAATGAAACTAAACATAATGTTCTATTCAGCCATATTGTTAATTGCTTTCATCGGTTATCGTAACTATGCAATGGCAGGCGATTTACTGCAAATAGGTAGCAATGCTCCAGCGTTTAGATTAAATGATGCTAAAGGTCAGCCACATGAACTAAGCAACTACGCGGGGCAATATGTTGTTCTCTATTTTTACCCAAAAGATGATACGCCAGGTTGCACTAAAGAAGCCTGTCAGTTTAGAGATGATTTAGCACAAATTGAAAAATTAGGTGCAAAAGTGGTTGGTATCAGCGTGGATGATAGTGATTCGCATGCTAAATTCGCACAAAAATATCACTTGTCCTTCCCTTTACTTGCCGATACTGATGGCAAAGTAGCAAATAATTACGGGGCACTGAGTAATTTTTTGGTGATTAAAATTGCTAAGCGTTACACCTTTCTCATTGACCCTCAAGGTAAAATAGCTAAAATTTACACTAAAGTTGATACTTCAAAACACTCACAAGAAATTATTGATGACATCAAAAAACTGCAAGCCAGTGTATAAGCCAGTCCATAAAAGCATCATTTTTTAACCCAATAAGCTATACATAAATGAACATTGACCAAAATTTAGCCATTATTATTGCATTAACCGTTTTTGTTCTATTATTTGGCGCATTAGGTATTTTTTATGCGCTTAAATTAAAACGCAGTGAAGAACTATGGAAATTTGCGCTCGAAGGTGCTGGCGATGGCGTTTGGGATTGGGACATTAAAAATAATATTGCGCACTTTTCTGAACGCTATAAAGAGCTGTTTGGTTTAAATGATGATGAAATTAGCTCTAGTCTGCAAATTTGGGATGACCGCATTCATAAAGATGATTTAACTTCTGTCAAAGAGGCTTTAAACAACTACCTAACAGGTAAAACAGTTAAGTACAAACACGAGCATCGCGTGATTTGCAAAGACAAAAGTGTTAAATGGGTACTCTCACGCGGCATGGTCATCAAGCGCGATAGAAATGGTGGCCCTTTGCGTATGGTAGGTACACACACAGACATTACCGATAGGAAACATCTAGAAAGTCAGCAAAAAAACTTAGCGCACTATGATGTGCTCACCAATTTGCCAAACCGTAAATTATTTAACGATAGGCTTAAATTAGCCCTCGCCTACGCTAAACGCGAAAATAAAATGCTAGCAGTCATGTTTATTGATTTAGACTTATTCAAAGAAATTAATGATCAACATGGGCATAGCGTCGGCGACATGGTACTCAAAAAAATATCGCAACGTTTAATTTCGTGTGTACGTGAAACTGATACAGTAGCCAGATTAGGTGGTGATGAGTTTGTAATTTTGCTACCTAATACAGAAAACCAAGTGCACATTCAAACTGTTGCCACTAAAATTTTAGAAGCCACAATTAAACCCATAGAAATTGTCAAATCTAGCGAAAATCCACTGGCAATAGACCCAAAACTAAGAAACCTACTTGTCTCAGCTAGCATTGGTGTAGCGATGTACCCTCAACATGGTTCTAGTGAAAAGTCACTGGTTGCCAATGCGGACATGGCAATGTACTGGGCAAAGAAAAATGGTAAAAATCAGGCGATGTTTTTTGATAAAAATATGGTTTAAATTAATTGTTTTGCTCTATAAGCAAACATTTAAAAATTTGATTACTTTAAACAGTAATTTAAATTTTCTGTATTTTTAAATCCCTATTAATAAAGTGCCCACCAAATGCGGGTTACCTCTGGCTGATCTACTACTTTCATTCAAACTCCCGCCCTTCGCCCACTTCTTCATGGGTTACACCATCACGGATGTGATAGATGCGCTTAAAGGTGGGAATGATTTTTTCGTCATGTGTAACGACGATGATAGCGGTTTCAAGTTTGCGCGCCATGTCATTCAGAATGCGGACAACTGCCATGGCACGCACCGAATCTAGCGGCGCAGTGGGCTCATCGGCCAAAATCACGGGCGGGCGATTGACCAAGCCGCGAGCGATGGACACGCGTTGCTGTTCACCGCCTGACAGTTGCGAGGGCATGGCTTGGGCGCGGTGTTGTACATCTAACGCGGTGAGCAGTTCAAACGCTCTAGCACGCGCTTCGTCGTTGGGTACGCCAGCCAGCATGGGCAGCAGTGCTACGTTGTCGTTAGCATCCAGAAACGGTATCAGGTACGGAGCCTGAAACACAAAACCAATCTTGTCGCGCCGCAGCGCACGCAAATCACGCACTTTCCAACCGTTGTCATAGATGACGTCGTCGCCCAGCGTCATGCGACCAGCAGTGGGGTCGATTACAGCGCCTAGGCATTTGAGCAGAGTACTCTTGCCTGACCCAGAAGGACCAATCAGGCCCACCACCTCGCCTGGTGCCACTAGCATATTTACGTCTTTCAAGGCGAATACAGCCGTGCTACCTTCGCCATAGCGTTTGCTCAGATTTTCAATACGAATGCCTTTCCTGCTCATTTCATCATCCTATAGCTTCGCCTGGATCGACCTTAAGTGCCATGCGAATGGCGACAAGGCTGGCTAGAACGCAGATAACAAGTACGGCGAAAAAACCAGCCACAGAATCCATTGGCGTGAGCAGCACATATTTCGGAAAAATCGGTGCTAAGAAAGTGGCGGTAATCTTGCCGACCACGAAGCCGATAACCCCCAAGGCGAGCGCTTGCTGCATAATCATCGCGGCAATGGTTCTATTGCGCGTGCCGATTAGCTTGAGCACTGCGATCTCACGAATCTTGTCCATTGTCAGTGAATAAATAATGAAGGCCACGATGGCCGCGCTAACGATGGCCAAAATTACTAGAAACATGGCGATTTGCTTAGCCGAGGTGGCAATCAGCTTGCCGACCAGAATGTCCTCCATTTGCGTTCTAGTGTAGACGGTCAAACGCTTCCAGCGTCGGATAGATTCAGCCACCTCGTCCACTGGATGTCCAGGTTTCAGCGTGACCAGTACAGCATTGACGAATGAGTTGGTGCTTTGCGAGGCAATCACAGCATCCAGCAAACCTGGAACACCAGGCCGATTGAAGATCGGATTGGCCTCAGTACGACGCCGACTTTGCCAAATAGCGTCGTTGTCCTTGAGGAACTGCGCCTCTTGGGCATCTTTGAGAGGGATGAATATCATTGGGTCGCCGCTGGTTGACACCATGCGCCTGGTCAGCCCTACGATAGTGTAATGATTGCGGCGGATGGTGAGACGATCCTCCAGTTTGAAACCAGTTGCGATGTCGGCCACTGCTTCGTAGTGACTGCGCGTGATCTGACGGCCTGTAACCAAGTAAGGCGGCCAGCCAGGCGTAGCACCCAGTTCACCAGGTGCGATGCCAACCACCATCGTGCGTACATCACGCTCTCCCTTGTGCACTTGCATAGTCAGGTAGGTTACGTTCGCCGCCTGAGCGACTCCTGGCATGACGAGGATTGCGCGATATATATCATCACTAAGGCTGGATGACTCCGCATAAGGTCCCAGTGTGTCTTTTTGTACTACCCAAAGATCGGCACCGCTGTTGTCAAGTAGCGCCTTGCCATCGTCCACCATGCCGCGATATACCCCAGCCATGATTAGGGTAGCCCCGATTAGTAAACCCAGACCAAAGCCAGTGAAGACGAATTTTCCCCAAGCATGGAGTATATCGCGACCAGCTAGACTGATCATCGTGATACGCCTAGGATACGCTCGACCTCATGGATGCGGCTGTGCGCTGTCAGCATTTTTTCGCTATAGTTTACCACTTGGTCTCCATTCTTGAGCCCTTCGCGCACCTGCACATAGCCATTAAGGTCAGAAACGCCGAGTTTGATCGGGATGAAGCGCAGATCACCCTCCACTAGTTACCAGACACCTACCGTGCCGCTATCATGCTGAACGGCGGCGTTGGGGATGGATGGGCTGGGTGAAAGCTGCGGCAGATCAACCGTGACCTCAGCCAGTTCACCCACTGGTGGCAAGGGCTGTGGAATAGCGTTAAAGACTACCTTAGCGAGCGTTTCTTCAGTCACCAAATCAGCCTTGGGCTCCACACGCAGTACTTGACCTTTCAAGAGTTGGCCGCTACGTGAACGCAAGACGATGTTAGCTGGCAACCCTCCAGCCAAACCCGATGCGCTGATCTGGTCGAAGCGCACATTAATCCAAAAATTCTTAGGGTCGATTACTTCCACTACGGCCTGGCCTGCGATGATGGTTGTGCCAGGATCAGCATCGCGCACGGCCACCACACCGTCGACTGGCGCGATCAGGCGCAGATTGCTCCGCTGCGCGACGAGTCCTTTGCGGTCGGAGCGTGTCTGGGCCACCTCTTCCTGAGCCGCAGATAAGGCGGCATCGGCGACCTGTAGTTCCTGTTGCTTTGTAGTAGCGATTTCCTCGCTAACCGCGCGAACTGCGAGGAGTTGCTCATAGCGACGTGCTTGAGTCTGTGCGTACGTTTGGCGTACCTCTGCCTCGCGCAATGCTGCTTGTGAACGCTTAAATACCGCCTCTTGTGAGCGAACGCGATCATCAAGGTCGACTGGTTCCATCTCACCGAGCACCTGTCCAGCTTTAACTTGGTCGCCCACATGCACATCCAAGCGTTTGACGCGCCCAGCAAACGTTGGCCCGATCTTGTAGGTGTAGCGAGACTCCACCGTGCCGATACCGAATAATGCAGGCGTAACCGCTCGCGATTCTACTGTCACAACCGTCACGGCAACTGGTGCCAGCGGACCAGATCGTAGCCCAACGTAGATGAAAAGTGCAAGCAACGGAACAATGACCGCTAGTAGCGCCAAAGTGCGGCCATGCAAGGGTAATTTTTTCACTAAATTCTCCCGATACCACGCCGATAAATAGCAAATACTCGTGGCGCATCGCGGCGTATGCGTTCCACGTCTCCAGCTAGAAGTGACTGCATGACCAGCCCCTGTATCGTGCCAATAAACAGCGTGATTGCTGCCTCGTTGTCCAACGAAGAGAACAACTCACCACTGGCTTTACCCTTCTCGATCATTCGATACAAACGCTCCCTATAACGCTGAATCAGCGTCTGAACCATGATTTTCGCAGGTGTCGATTCGGCGCGCTGAAGCTCACCAAACATCATTCTGGGTACGCCAGGGTGTTCGGCCACAAATTCGATATGGCTCATGTACATCGCCTCCATGGCGGCCAAGGGCGATTTAATTCCCTGCGTGGACTGGTCGATTCGAGCTAAGAGGCAATCAGCCACCCACTCCATAACCGCCTGCCAAATAGCCTCTTTGTTCACAAAGTGTCGAAACAATGCACCTTGGGTGACGTACATGTGCTTGGCAATGGCCGCCGTCGTGATCTCGCTGGGATTTTGCAAACTGGCAAGCTCTACTACAGATTTGATAGTTACAGCCCGGCGCTCACTAGCAGAAAGTTGTTTAGAGTGATTCTCCATCAGAGCCTCATGATAAGATAGTAATTGATTACTACCTTATCATGCGAAAATAAAAAACGCAACTGAGATTTGCTATGATTATCTGGAGCAAAGAAAAGACCTGATATCCGAGCTATGTATTTAGGGTACTATATTTTCCGTTTCCTGAGATGGTTGCATGGTGGCGATTCAGCGTTATTTAACACATATTATTAACCAAGCAAATATTGCTATTTTGTTTAATGTGATTGAATTGATAAGGCATAGTAAGACTAAGCATTTACTATGGAAGGTTATTAGGTGTAGCAACTGAGCTTTTTGATAAGTGTTTACTATCCATCGCACCTGACAACATAAAGCATTACTAGACCATGATAAGTTTGTGCGGTATTGTCGATTGAGTGATGATATGCGTGAATTTGATATGCGAGTGAAACTTACACAGGGCGCGCTCAAATTTGAAGTGCAACATTTTTCGAAGGAAAATGTTGCATGGGAAATTATAAACAATTAAGTATTGAAGAACGTAGTGTTATCCAGGCGCAGTTAACGTTAGGGTTTAAGCCTAGTTG
>JBATAW010000039.1:0-2885 GCA_049662045.1 Methylophilaceae bacterium
GCGCTGAATCGCTTTAGTATTGAATTGGGTGACAGAGTGCCACCCTTAAATTAATGCACTCAAAACCGCATTTACACAGAATTATTTACAGGCTCTTTAGACCCTGAAAACCACATGAAAATTCACTATTTTTAGGTTATTTTTAGTTGCACATTATTTAATCAGCCTAACAGCCAGTCTGTGTGCGGTTCACAGAGGCATAAAATTTTCTCGTAGATATTTTTAGCCAGTTTATTTAGTTTGTTAACTAAGTAGGGTGGGTGTATATTACCCACGCGTAGTATACTTTCAATATCAAACAGTCCATTTTCACCCCCTCGACGAGTTACTTTATTTTGCTTGCTCAAAACAAAGCAACCAAACAAATCATCAGTATTAATAGAAAATATTCACATTTAATTTGCGGTTTTCAACGTAATTTTAGTAGTTAAAGGTAGAAATAAATTGATTAAATTATTACCAGCATATATCACGATTATCGTGGTGATGTTTGTTTTGGATCTCATTTGGCTGAGCATGTTGGCGGAGCCTCTTTATCATGCTGGTGTTGGACATTTGATGGCTACTAAGCCTAATTTAATGTTTGCAAGTTTGTTTTACCTTGTTTACGCATTAGGGCTTATGCGGTTTGCAGTAATACCCAATGTTGCTGCAAAAGGCATCAAAAACACTTTTGTCGCTGCTGCGGTATTTGGGTTTTTTGTATACGCAAGCTACGACTTAACCAATTTAGCCTTGTTAAAAGACTGGCCACTTAGTTTATCTATCATTGATATTACTTGGGGTACTTTATTAAGTGGAGTTAGCGCATCGGTTGGTCAGATAGTTTTAAATAAATTGAGCAATCATAGAGCGGATTAGCTTGCGTATTCCGCCGCATGAAGATGCTACTCTAGATCTGAATGACCTTATTTCAAAAACATAAAATAAATCATTAAGCCAAAATATAAACATGCAAAAAAACCGACAATCCAAAATACTTTTACTAAGTTTTGGTTAATAGTTTTTAAATGTTTTTCGATTGCCTGTAATTGCAGTGTTGTATCTGTATCATTTTGCATTGTAATTCCTCCATAAACGCTAATCATGACAAGTTCTAAAGCGACAAATTCAACGATAAGGCATTAATTCACGTAATTTTGCGTAATCCGCTTCGTTTTTGATGGCCTGCAAAGCTTTACTTAACTCGTTGAGTAATGAATCTATTCACTTTTTCATACTCCAAAATATCACTAGCGTTTACTTAAGGTATTTTTATGAAATTGGGCATACTATGTGGGTTCATCATTTTATTATTTGCGAGCACTGTCATGGCGACTGAAGAACCAAAATTTACAGTAGTAGAAAAATCTGGCGCATTTGAGTTGCGTGCTTATGCGCCGCGCGTGGTGGCTGAAACGTTAGTGGATGGCTCGCTAAATGATGCTTCTAGCGCTGGTTTTAAGCTGATTGCGGATTATATTTTTGGCAATAACACTTCGCGCGCTGGTGCCAGTGAAAAAATCAGTATGACAGCGCCAGTAAGCATGGCGCCCAACGCTGAAAAATCAGCCTCAGAAAAAATCAGCATGACTGCTCCTGTAGGCATGCAGCAAAAAGAAGGTAAATGGCGTATGTATTTTACAATGCCTAGCCAATATACTGTGCAAACTTTACCTACCCCGAATAACCCCGCTGTTACTTTGCATGAAGTGCCAGCCAGTCATTATGCGGTGATCAGTTTTTCTGGATTGGCGGGTGAAGAAAAAACCACCAAAAAAACCACTGAGTTAATCAATTGGCTTGCCAGCAAAAACATTAAGCCAATTGGCACACCAGAGTTAGCACGCTACAATCCGCCTTGGACATTGCCATTTTTACGCCGAAATGAAGTAATGGTTGAGTATTAGTTTTTGAAAGCAGGCTAAAAAAATTATTCACCTTTTGCCAAAAACGCGTAATCATTAACCTACTTGCAACAGTTCATGTTATCCCCGCTCTTATTAAGTTGCTTGCCGAAAAATCATATTATTGATGTGAGATAGATGAAGCTATTTTATCAATAGGTACGGTAAATAGGGATGTTTTAAGCAGTAAGTTGGCGTAGCGAATTCTCGCAAAATAGGAATATAAGTTGATTTTTTCAACAACGCTAAAATGGATTCCCGTCTATGCGAGAATGACAGCATTGATATGGCACAGTAACAAGGGGGAGTTTCAAGTTCTGAAAGCTGTCCTAAAATTCAGCTTTTTTCGGCGTCATTAATGCTACAAATGTATTGCTTCATTTCTTGATTGGTGTAACAATAATCAAGATGAGTGATGATGAGCAAATTAAGCATGGGGGTAAACGATTGGGTTCTGGGCGTAAGCCTTGGAGCCCATACCAAGAAGAGACCGCTACAATTCGGGTGCCGATCAGTCAGAAAGCGGTCATCAGCAATTTTTTAGTTGCTTATAAACGCAAGCTAGCGCAACAAGTGCGCCATGAGGCGGCTGAATTTATTTTACCCGCCATCAATGCGCCGCGTGTTTTACTTAATCTTTATTCATCAAAGGTGCCTGCTGGGCTTCCAGCGCCCGCAGATGATCATTTAGAAAACCGACTAGATACCAATGAGTATTTGATAGACAAGCAAGAGTCAACTTTCTTTGTAACGGTTCAAGGTGAGTCTATGATTAATGCAGGCTTACTCAGTGGCGATAAAGCCGTGGTTGATCGTTCTAAGTTGGCGGTTGTAGGCAATATCGTCATGGCAATGGTAGATGGTGAGTTTACAATCAAAACGCTTGGTAAAGCCAAAAATGGCATGCCGCGATTACTGCCTGCAAACCCAGATTATTCACCCATCGAAATCAAAGCGGGGATGGAATTTAAAATCTGGGGTGTTGTAACGGGCTCATTT
>JBATAW010000040.1:0-22204 GCA_049662045.1 Methylophilaceae bacterium
CTTCTGGGCTTAAATTGGTCAGCATGTCTTCATCTGTTATATTTTCATCGGCCCCCGTCAAACCCCCATCTTCAGTTGCTGCTAAATCCGCCTTTTCTGCTTCAGATAATTGATCACTCAAGGTTAGCGCTTCACTTTCTTTAGGCTTAGAAACAGGCTCGGTGTTTGCCACTTTCAAAAACTCACCTTCTTGATTTGATGTAACCAAAGTTTGAACATAAGCAGGTGGGTTAAGTGCGGAAGTTTTTGGTATCAGACCCGGTAATGCATCCTTTAAAAAGTAGCCAGTAATTAGGCTGGCCACAATGCCAATGCCAGCTAATACTAAAAACAGCTTAAGAAAAATAAAAAAGAAATCTTTAATGGTTGCTTTCATGTCAAAACTGCTGGTACCAAACTTATGCTTGCTCACCACAAATTGATGCTGACGTTGCATAATGAATGGCACATAAATAGCCAAACCCGCCATCACCAATAGGGGGGCAACCAAGCTTGTGACGGTGGCAGAGGTTAGGCTATATAAACCCCCAATCACCAGCCCAACAATAGCACCAAAAGCGATGGGCAAACCCATATAAAGTAGTGCAGCCTCTTTATATTGGCCATCAAAATCAAAGCGTAAGCCACGATGACTAGAGTTGCGCGCATTAAACTTTAAACCGCGAACGACAATCCATGGAATTGCAATAAATAAAGCAATAGACAAAATACCACTCACAATAACACCAACATCTGGTGGCAGTGCCTGAGGCGCGAAAGCAAATATTAAATACAAAACAAAGGCAATAATACGGCCTTTTAATATGGCAACGGGGTTGGCGTGATAATCAAAGCCTACGCCATCAATTAAGGTGTTATTGTAAAAATATTTTTTACGGCGCACTTTGGCCCAAGCTGAATAAATACCAAACGTCATCATTGAAAGTAAAAGGTTTACAATCCAAATGCCTAAATACTCGCTGGCACGGCCTCTAAATACCACAGGGGTTTGTGTTGCAGACATGCGTGTAACCTTATGTTTAACTAAATAATACGTGGGATAATAACACCAGTGTTTCATTTATCCAAAATCAATCTATTAGCCATAATGGGCTATATCTATCAATATTTTTTAATCACTGGTTCAATATGAAATTTCAACTGGCTAAAATAAAGCAGGCCAGCTTCATTGCGCAACTGGTAAATTCGGCTTATCGAGGAGAGCCTAGTCGGGCAGGATGGACGACCGAGGCGGATATTTTAGAGGGCTTGCGCACTACGGCAGATGAAATTAAACAACTGATTTGCGCAGAAAATAGCCTCATATTGTTAGCTATTGATAAAGATGCCTTGGTGGGGACTATATGCGTAGAACGTAAATTGCTGATAGCCAATATCGGCATGTTTGTGGTGAGCCCAAGCTTGCAAAATGGTGGCATTGGTAAAGCATTATTAGCGGCGGCGGAAAAATTAGCCCAACAAAAGTGGGTACTCACCACTTTGCAAATGCAGGTTATTTCAATACGACATGAGTTGATTGCCTTTTATGAGCGGCGTGGCTACCTGCGAACTGACGCTTTGGTCGATTTTCCTATTAATCCTAGTGTTTGGCAGCCAAAGGTCGCGCATTTAAAATTAGCCATACTTCAAAAGCCTGCGCACACGTAATGACCTACTTGACCAGCTAGAACGTTAAGCGTAAAGTGCGAACCCTGATGAAAAATAAGCAATCATTTGCCGCAATTGCGGTTTACAAACGCAATATAGGTTGGCTACTGGTCACCTTATATTGCGGTTGCTGCTTTTCATAAACATTAGCAACCGTGGGGTTCTCTGCGGTTGTTCACTCACTTCTTCAACGCATTGAGCCCACATTTTAAAGGGTGATATGCAAAAACCGCAAAACCATCATACACGCTATGCCTTAATAGGTGCAGCCTTAGTTTTTATCGCCGCAGTCACGGTGTCTTCTAAAGCGATTATGGTGAAGCTCGCCTACGCTTATCCAGTGGATGCTTCTACTCTGATTGCGCTACGCATGGCTTTTTCTGTCCCATTTTTTATTGGCTTGGCGGTGTGGGCGCGCGCTTCAGCATCAACACCAAAGCTAACACGCAAAGATGCTTATTTAATCGCCGTAATGGGGGTGTTGGGTGGTTATGGGCCGATGTGGTTTGATTTTGCTGGGTTAGCTTATGTGACAGCAGGTTTAGAGCGTATTATTTTGTATATATACCCCACCATTGTGGTGGTCATGGGGGCTGTGCTTTTTAAACAAAAGATTAGTAAAGCTGCTTATTATGCCTTGGGTATTACTTATATTGGCGTGATTATAGCGGTTGGACACGATGTTTTTTCTTTAAAATCTGATGCATCAGGCACCTTGCTAGGCGTTATGTTGGTTACTATCAGTGCGTTTGCCTATGCAGCCTATCTAGTGGCGAGTGGTCGTTTAATACCTCGTGTTGGTGCGGCTGCATTTACCGCTTATACTATGTTGGTAGCGGCCGTCACAAGCTTGGTGCATTATGCAAGCACGTCACATCAAGTGACTATTTTTAATTTGCCTAAATCGGTCTATATCATTGGCTTATTAATGGCTATCTTCGCGACAGTATTGCCTGCTATTTTGTTAAATTTAGGCATACAGCGTATTGGCAGTAGTAAAGCCGCATTAATCAGTTCTGTGGGGCCAGTTTCTACAATACTGCTCGCTTATGTTTATTTGGGTGAGAACATCACCTTATTGCAAATCATTGGCACAGGACTGGTGCTAGTGGGTGTGTTAATCGTTAGTTTAAGCAAACATTAGAATTTGATGTATTAAAGTTAACAAGATGATATTCACTAACCAGCCGATTAAATTACAACATTGCCGCCAGCAGGGCGCAGATGCGGAACTATTTTTAGTGGAAGGGGATTCTGCCTCACTAGCGGTGGCCAGTTTGCGCAACGCGCAGTTTCAAGCGGTATTGCCGATGCAAGGTAAACCGCTCAATACCATTAAAGCGACGCCTGCAAAATTAGCAGAAAATGCTTTATTTAAAGCCCTGATTGACGCGCTTGGCATGGGGTTTGGCGACCAATTAAAACTGGAAAATTGTCGTTTTGGGCGGATTGTACTATTGATGGATCCTGATGCTGACGGTATTCACTGTGGTGCGCTGATGTTGATGTTTTTTTATCGCTGGATGAAACCGCTGCTTGAAAGCGGCATGGTAGAGCTTGTCCGCGCGCCAGCGGGCGAAGTGTTAGACACCGCAACAGGCGAGTTGCAATATGCTTATACGCAAGCGCAGTTTATTGCTTTGTGCGCTCAGTATAATAGTGTAGAAAATAGTCATATCATCACGCAAAAATATCGGGGCTTAGCTGGCATTAACCCAACGCTATTAGCGTACACTTGTGTTGACCCAAGCACGCGAAAAACCAGTGTGATGGGAGTGAAAGATGCGAAAGTGGCACTAGAAGTTTTTGGACGCTAATAACAGCAAATATAGTAATCATCAAACATGCACCTCTGCAAGCCAGCTAGAATGTGGCTTGCAGAGGTGTTAAAATCTCTCGGAGAGATTTAATGCCTCAAAAAAGTAATTAATAACATTATTCTGCCTCGTAGCGGGCAACGCCACTCATTACCAAAGAGTAAGCCGCTGGCACGACCACTAATGTGAGCAAGGTTGAAGAAATCATGCCGCCAATTACCGCAATGGCTAATGGACCATTTGTTTCAGCACCTGCACCTAAACCTAGCGCGGCGGGTAACAGCGCTAAAATAATAGTGAGTGAAGTCATCACCACTGGGCGTAGCCGCACAGGGCAGGCATGGAGTAGCGCTTGATTAATACCCATGCCTTTTTCGCGCATTTGGTTTGTGAGGTCAACTAGCAAGATAGAGTTTTTGGCGACTAAACCTATTAGCAACACCAGACCGATCATCGAGTATATATTGAGTGAATCGCCACTTAGCCACAGCGCAAATAACCCGCCAATAATGGCTAAGGGCTGAGCTAGCATCACAATCATCGGTTGAATAAAGGAGTTAAATTGGCTAGCAAGCACCATATAAAGCAGTACGAGTGCGAGCGCAAAAATAAACAGCGTGTTTTTAACGGTTTTTTTCATTTCAAGCGCTTGCCCAGTGAGATCAACATGGTAACCTGCTGGCAAAATACTTTGGCTGATGGTTTCTAGTTGATTGGTTGCATCGCCAAGCGGCATAACAGGGTTGGTGTAAAAGTTAGCCGCATATTGTAAATTGTACCGCCCGATGACAGCGGCGCCCAGCTCTTGCTTAAATTGTACGACAGAATCTAGCCGAACAAGCCCACCAGTATTACTGCGTAGATAAATTTTATTGACATCGGTAATTTGGCTAAAATCTTGCTCATTCGCCTTAAGACGGATTTTATAGCGTTGTCCATCACTTACCGCATCGTTGTATTCCGCGACGTTAACACCGCCCGTAAACATGCTAATTGCATTGGCAACTTCAGTCGCAGATAAACCTAAACTGTTAGCGCGAACGCGGTCTATGTGAATAACATATTGTGGTAAATCGAGTTGCATATCTAAATCAATTTTACCCATATCAGGGTTTTCGCTCAGCTTACTTTGTAACGTTTTAGCCAGCTCGGCCACTTGCTTAAGATTAGGCCCAGTCAAATTAAATTGCATTTTTTCAGAGCGTTGGCCGCCTACAATAGAGGTCGCACTCGGAAAAGCACGCACGCCAGGAATCATATCCAGCTCTTTTTTGAGTTGCTGAATTAAATCTTGCTGGCTAAGGTTTCGCTCTGTACGCGGTTTAAGGGTAACAAAGACCATGCCTGAGTTGACCTGCCCAGCGCTACCCAAGCCAATGGCGGAAAAAAAGGCAGAAATCTGGCTACGGTGTGTTTCAAGTTTTTGTTCAATAAGCTTTAGACGTGAATCGGTATAACTTAAACTAGAGCCTAAGGGCACTTTAAAAGTGACTCTAAAACGGCCTTCATCCACATCTGGCATCAGCTCTTTATTGATCTGCTTAATAAAATAAAAACTAGATAATACAATCATGGCGGTTGCGAATAAAATCTTCCAACGGTGGCGTAAAACAACAGCGAGTAGTCGATGATAGGCAGCGTCAATGTTATCAAAAAACTGGCCTAACATGCGGTAAATTTTATTTTGCTTTGGCTGAATTTTTAAGTAACGCGCACACAGCATAGGCGTAAGTGTGAGGGAGACCAACAATGAAACTAAAACACCAAAAGTGACGACAACAGCAAAGGCTTTGAAAAATTTGCCAATCATGCCGTCCATAAAAATAACGGGCATAAAAATACAAACTAGCGAGGCAGTTGAAGCCAGCACGGCAAAAACCACTTCGCGGCTGCCATTAATGGTCGCTAATGTACGATAAGCAGAAATTTCTTTTTTGGTTTTTAGCTGGTTTATTTGCAGGCTACCAATATCGCTGTTCATGTGGCGCAAAATGCTTTCACGAACCACAATGGCATCATCCACCACCACACCTATCAGCAGCAATAGTGCCAGTAAGGTCATGCTGTTAAAGGTGTAGCCTGCAAAATACATCACCGCAATTGCGCCAAATAGTGAAACGGGAATTTCTAAACAAATCATTAAAGTAGAGCTAAATGAGCGCATAAAAATAAGCACAACCAATGCTGCAAACAAGGTTCCTTCTACTAAGTGTTCTTGCAGGGTTTTAACCATGTTGTGAATAAAGTCTGAGTCATCAGTAGAAATGTCAAGCTTTAAACCTGCGGGCAAGCTCGGGTTAATCTCATTTTCAAGCTTTAATTTCACATTGTCGATAATGGTAGCCGTATTAGAATTAGCGACTTTAACAATGCCCAACCCCACGGTCGGCTGCCCATTAAAGCGCGCAAGTTGACGGTTATCAGCTAGACCATCTTCAATTTTCGCCACTTCATTTAAGGTAATAGGGGCACCATTTTTATAGCTAACGACTAAATTTCCTAGGCTCACTAAGTCGTGAAACTCTAAATCGAGCTTGAGTAATTTTTCAGCATGATTGCCAACTAAAAAACCACCTGGTAACTGAATATGTTCTTTTTGAAATGCATTGCTTAAGTCACTCGGGGTGATTTGATAAGCCGCCATGCGCTCTGGTATTAGAGTGACGCGTATGGTGCGGTCGCGTCGCCCACCAATACGAATTTCACCTACGCCATTAATCGTTTCTAGTTTCTTTTTAATAATATTTTGTGCATATAAATTAAGTTGCTGTATGGTGCGGTCACCGTGTAAAGCTAGCCACATAATTGGTTGCGCATTGGTTTCCAGTTTTTGAACGATTGGCGCATCGGCTGCATCTGGCAAGCGGCGCGTCGCTTGGTTAACCTTAGACTGCACCTCGTTAAAGGCGACGTCGATATTTTTTTCAAGGTTAAAAGTAATAATGACATTTGAAGCGCCAGGAGATGAAGTGGATTGAATATTATCAATGCCAGAAGTGGTGTTAACGGCAGATTCAATCACCGTTGTTACGCTCGTATCCATAATTTCAGGGTTTGCGCCAGATAAAGTGGTGGTGACCGAAATGACGGGCAGCTCCACATTTGGCATGCGGTCAATGCCAATGCGTTGATAGGCAATGAAGCCAAGCAGTACTAACATGGCTGAAAACATCCATGCCAAAACATGGCGTTTAATCGAGAGTTCAGGAAGTGTCATTATTGAAGCGGGTTAATAATAGGGGCAATTTTTACTTCGGTATCGTTTGTTAAATAGCTCGCACCATCTACTGCAATATCGAGCCCAGCGTCTAAACCACTTAACACTTCAACTAAGCCATTAGCGCGTTCGCCCGTGCTGACAATGTGCTGATAAGCACGGTTATTTTTAATAACATACACGACTTCACCTGCTGGCCTAAGCACCACGCTTTGTTCTGGAACAACTAATACATGGTCTTTTTGGCTTAATGTCACTTGTGCGTTTACGCTTGCCCCTGCTTGCCAGTCTGTTTGATTGATTACATCGGCGATTACATCAACAGCGCGGCTATCTGCCATCACCAGCGGTTTAATTTCCTTAATGGTAGTGATGACCTCAGTATTGGAAGTGGGCGTTGTGAGCTTTATTGTTTGCCCCGCTTTTATTTTGCTTGCAATATGCTCAGGAAAAGGAATATGCACGCGTAATTTTTGGTTGCTAATAATTTGCACAATAGGGTCACCAGCACGAACATACTCACCTGGGCCAACAATTCTTTTTTCAATACGGCCATCTGCGGGTGCAAAAAGCTTGGTTTTGCTACTGCCGTGGTCAATAGTGTTGATATGCGCTCTAGCCCCTGCAAGCTGCTCTTTAAGCACATTTTGTTGAGCAATATCGTTATCTACCGCATTTTGTGAAATAAATTTTTTATTCACCAAGGCTTGGTTGCGCGCGACGGTTTTAGCTTGGTTATCAAGCTGCGCCTGAATACGGGCAACTTCGGTTTGTGCTTCATTACGCTGCAAGGCAAAATCAGCATTATCGAGCGTTGCAATGAGCTGTCCCTTTTTTACATGGTCGCCAACACTTACATAAACTTGCTCTACTTTTGCGGCGACTTCAGAAGACACATTGGGGTCTATTAAGCCTTCTATGCTGCCAATCGCATTTTCGGTAATTTCAATCGATTGCGATTGTACTTTAGTAATACTAACGATGGGCGCAGACGCTTTTTTCTCATCAACTTTTTTAGCTTTATCGCATGCGCTGACGGCCAATGCGAGAGTGCTTATCAGCAGTAATTTTATTATTTTCATGATTTAAATTCTTCTATTTCCGCCCAATTAAAGTATGGCCCAGGGTCGGTTTTGCGATTAGGCGCGATATCTGAGTGACCCACAATGTCTGCAATGGGGTACGCTAACTGTAAGCCAGCAATGAGCCGTTTTAACGTCGCATATTGTGTAGGCTCAAATGGCGCAACGTCACTCCCCTCTAGCTCTACTCCGACCGAGAAATCGTTACATCGTTCACGCCCACGCCACTGAGACTGCCCTGCATGCCAAGCACGTTGCAAGCAGGAGGCAAATTGTATTAAGTGCCCATTACGGCGAATCAGAAAATGCGATGAAACACGCAAGTGCTGTATTTCAGCATAATAAGGGTGTTCGGCAGGGTTAAGCTGGTTGGTAAAAAGCTCAACAATGCCGTTGCCACCGTATTGCTGTGGCGGTAGGCTAATATTATGAATCACAATGAGGGCCACTTCAGACTGTGGCCTATCATCAAAGTTTGGGCTTGGCACAAACACGCCTGCATTGGCAAAACCTGCAGGGGTAATAAAAATGGGCGATAATGTCATAGGTAAGTTTTTATATGTTTATTACATTATCCTATAAAATACGCCGCTTATATTAAAAGGATGGTTTATGGTTTTTGCTACTTTGTTTTTAATGTTGATTGTTATTTTAATTGCTGCAGAAGTATTTACCAATGCTTTAGAGCATTTGGGTGAAAGGTTAGGCATTTCTGAGGGAGTTACAGGCTCATTATTTGCGGCAGTGGGTACCGCGCTTCCTGAGACCATGGTGCCATTGCTGGCGTTACTAGCGGGGACAGCAAACGCACACACAAATGAAGAAATTGGTGTGGGTGCTATATTAGGCGCACCGCTGATGCTGGCAACACTTTCTATCTTCTTAATGGCGGCTTCAGTTTGGAAGCGCCGTACTTCAAATGGCCATTTGCGGCCAGAAAAAACGGGCTTATTACGGGATTTAAACTTTTTTATTGCCGCTTTTGGTTTTGCCATATTGGCGATGTTTGTGCCACACAGCCAAGCCGTTATTCGATATGCATTAAGTTTTGGCATGGTGATGATTTACTTCGTCTATGTCATGTTGACATTACGCGCTTCTAAAGACTTAGTGGAAGATGGTCACGCAACTGAAGCCGATAGTGATATGTTTTTATGCAAATTAGGCTTACCCAATAATATGTCGGTGATTTTAATTCAGTTAGCACTTGGGCTAGGGCTGTTAGTGGTTGGCGCTAAAGGGTTTATTGGGGGCGTAGAAGAGGCCGCCAAAATTTTGGGTATTTCTGCTTTGTTACTGTCATTGCTCATTATTCCAATTGCGACTGAATTACCAGAAAAAGTGAATAGTATTTTATGGATACGCAAAGGTAAAGATACCTTGGCATTCGGTAACATTACTGGCGCAATGGTGTTTCAAGGCACATTATTACCTGCTATTGGCATCATGCTTACACCATGGACACCACGAACAGAGGTTTTGTATGGAGTGATTATTACCTTAATTGCAGCGATTTGGTTACGAATAATGGCGGCACGTGAAGGTGGCCTGCGCGTTTGGCATATTGGTTTAAATGGTATTTTATATGTGACTTATTTGGCTATCGTATTGTTATAGAGTTTTGCTATAAAGTAATGCTATAAAACTTAGCCAATATGTAACTATTTTATCTGTCATTGTTGGTGCTACCCTGCAAGCCTTATTCTATGCGGCTTGCAGGGCATTATTTTTTGCTCGTGCATTTTTAAGGCTTCTTGCGTGTATTAAAAGTAACTAAAAATTGCGCTAATTTTCACCCTCAGTTTCGCCATCCATTTCACCCTCTACTTCTCCTCCAGCGTCTTTAGATAAGCCTAGTTTTTCTAAGCGATAACGCAAAGTTCTAAAGCTCACCCCTAATAATTTAGCCGCTTGTGTTTTATTTTGGTTGGTTTTTTCTAACGCTTTTAAAATAGCGCGTCGCTCAACGTCTTCAAGATATTCTGATAGATTAACATCGGCAGTATTTGATTGTTGAACGTCTGTTTTGGCATGATCTGCATTAGCTGGGTTTAAGTTAACTTTAGTATTTACCACACCAGTATTTATTACACTACTATTTATTATACTGTGATCTAAACCTAAGTCATCCACAGTGATGATGTTACCATCACATAAAGCCAGCGCACGTTCAAGCATATTTTCAAGTTCACGGACATTACCTAAAAATGGTAAACTACGAATGATGGC
This sequence comes from Methylophilaceae bacterium, assembly GCA_049662045.1. GTDB lineage: Bacteria > Pseudomonadota > Gammaproteobacteria > Burkholderiales > Methylophilaceae > Methylotenera. The sequence continues at coordinate 9,993 of JBATAW010000040.1, forward strand.
TAGCGCGCTATCTTCAATCGTTGGAACGGGTATGCCAAGATGAATGCAAAGTTTAGTCAGTAATAAGTTAGTGAGCAAAGGCGTGTCTTCAGGCCGCTCGCGCAAGGCGGGCATTTTGAGTTGAATGACATTCAGTCGGTAATATAAATCTTGTCTAAATTGACCTTTATCCATCATTTGAACTAAATTTTTGTGTGTTGCACTAATAATGCGCACATCGACGGCTTCTTCAGCTGTGCCGCCTACCATGCGGACTTTCTTCTCTTGAATAGCACGTAGTAATTTAACTTGCATAGGTAAAGGTAAATCGGCGACTTCATCTAAAAACAACGTGCCGCCGCTAGCGGCCTGAAACATACCTGCTTTATCTTGCGCTGCCCCCGTAAAAGCGCCTTTTTTGTAGCCAAAAAACTCACTTTCCATTAAATTTTCAGGGATAGCACCACAATTTACCGCTATAAATGCTCCCTCAGCACGTGCGCTATTTTTGTGAATAAGCTTAGCGGCGAGCTCCTTACCGCTACCAGATTCACCGCTAATATAAACAGGCGCTTGGCTGCGTGCTAGCTTGGCTATCATCGCACGCACATATTGTATTTGCTCAGAATGACCAATCATTTCTAATGTGTCCGTTTGCGCAATTTGGCTTTGTGGTTTGAGCTTGAGTGCAAACTCAACGACAGGGCGTAACTGCTTAAGTGAAAGTGGCTTACTTAAGTAATCAAACGCCCCAGCTTTCAGGGCAGATACAGCATTTTCAGCACTGGCATGTGCAGTAATCACGGCCACAGGTAAACCAGCATGAAACTCACCGATATAGTTAACTAAGTCTAAGCCTGTCCCATCTGGCATTTGCATGTCTGTGAGGCATAACGCATAAGACCGCGCTTTGAGTAAGTTTTTGGCTTCTTCTACGCCGCTTGCGGTGTAGGTGTCAATATCCATACGCTCTAGCGTCATCACTAGAAGCTCACGAATATCTGCTTCGTCATCAACGATTAAGCAGGCTTGCTTTTGTGTCATGCCCTGATTACCTTTTATATTTATATTTTTAATTCAATCATAAACACACTGCCTTGCGGCCTTGCTTGATATTTTAAACGCGCGCCGTTGGCTTCAGCTAACTCTCTTGAGATATATAAGCCTAAGCCATTACCCGTTGATTTCGTGGTAAAAAATGGCTCAAACAGCCGTTGCCTAGCTTCTTTTTCTACGCCCGCACCATCATCAGTGACATGAATATTCACGCCAGACTTGCCAATAATGACACAACCCAATGACAAGCTGCCGACATGTTTTTGGCTGTGTTGCCAGCCATTTTTACATAAATTCCATAAAATTTGTGTTAAATGGCGTTGATCAAAGGTAATGATTTGTTTGTAAAGTAAGGGTTCAAGCAAAAATTGCATTGATGTGATGTTTTCTACAGCACAGAATTGTGCATAAAACTCTTTTAAAAAGGCGCTTAATTCAATTTGTACTTGCTGTGTTCGGTCACGCCGATTTAGCTCAAGTACATCTTTTATAATTTGGTCAATACGACCAATATTGTCTTCTACAATTTGCAAAATGCGTGTTGTGGCAGGCGTGTTTTCGTCTTCTTGCAAGAGCTGATTCGCGTGGCTAATCGCACTCAATGGGTTACGAATTTCATGCGCAATATTAGCGGTTAATCGCCCTAATGCGGCCAGTTTGGTTTGCTGACTTTTGGCTTGCAATTGGCTTAAGTCTTGAATAAAAACAACGGCACCTTTATTACGTTGCGAGTTAATGGGCATAAAGCGTAAATGAAGCTCGCGGTTACTTAGGTTGACCACAATATTATTGTTAGCAATGGTTTTTGTCCACTGATTAAAAGCCGCCGCAATTTCAGGCGTATCTTCTTTTAACGATAATAATGCTTCTCGATTTTTTGAAAGCGATAAAAGCAATTCCGCCTGCACATTGTAATGTCGAATTTTAAGTTGCTCATTAATAACCAGCACCCCATCTTGCATTTCTTGTGTAATAAGCGCGTTAACTTGGGCTAAATTTTCAAGATCAATGCCACGTGACGATGCCAGAGCTTCACTATCTAGCATACGCGTGGCAAGGTTATGTGCTAGCAATGCCGTCGCAAAACAGCTTAAACTTAGCATAGCAGCTGGGGTATAGCTGCCAGTGCTTAAATCTTCGATGATGAAACGGTAACTTTGTTCGAGTAGCAAGCAAATGCTAGCAATAGCGGCATAAAATAAAGCTAAGCGACCATTGCTTACCAAGCTTGCACTGACAATAGTAATAATTAATAAAAGCCCAATACCACTTTGGATGCCGCCAGCAGCAAACATGAGCAAGGTAATAAAACCAATATCGATAACAACCTGTAGCGGTAAAATAAAACGGTGCGTAGATAACTTTAAGGTGCTGATGACAATCGCCAACAGGCTGAAAACGAAATAAGCAGCCGATAAATCGAAGAACATTTGACTAGTATTTTTACTAAACCATGAGTCATGCCGCATGAATAAATATAAGCCAATAAAAATTAAGCTTAACAATAAGCGGAAAACGTTCATCACATTGATGGCACGTGCTTGCAATGGCAAGGCTAGTAGCCGCGTGAGTAGCTTGAATTTCATTTTAAAATGGCTGTTTTATAACGTTAATATTTACAGCGTTGATTGGTTTGGGATGTGATTTTTACTACAATATACTTTTCCGTCGATTAAAAATGCTTCCGATCTTGGTAAATGTATCGCGCAATGGGCACACTGTACCATGTTTTCATCTTGTGGATCTTCAGCATTCGTATGCTCAGAGTTTTTCACATTACCTTGAGAGGTATTGTGTTTGTTAGTGCTGCGTTTAAAAACAGCCATTACGAGCAAAATTATCAACCCGAAAAAAATTAGTCGCCACATGGGTACTCTACGCTAACATTGAATGAATGTGATTGTAACTAAAGCGTGGCGAAGTGCAAATATAAACCTGATATACTCTCGTTTGACTAAAACTAAATCGCGAATTAAACAACAAGTTAACTTTATTAACCGACATGGCCACCCCTAAAGAGTTATCAAATTTTCTTGAAACAGTTGAGCGTCGCGCCTTTAAGCAGACCGCTTATGCGGTGCGTGACGACCACGCAGCTTTGGATATTGTACAGGATGCGATGTTAAAGTTGGCTGAGAAATATGGCGAAAAGCCCGTTGAAGAGTTGCCTATGTTGTTTCAGCGTATTTTGCAAAATACCATGCGAGATTTTTGGCGTAGACAAAAAGTACGCAATTTATGGACAACCCTACTATCATCATTTGGCAGCAATCATGAAGATAATGAAGAACGTGATCCGCTAGAAACGATTGATGTTGAGGATGATAGTGATGAACCTTCAGTGCAGCTGGAGCGAAATCAAACGATAAAAATTATTGAAAATGCGCTAGAAAAACTCCCAGCGCGTCAACGAGAAGCTTTTGTACTACGTTATTGGGAAGAGATGGATGTTGCCGAAACGGCAGCAATGATGGGTTGCTCGGATGGCAGTGTTAAAACACATTGTTCGCGTGCGGTTCGTGCATTGGCAGTAGCGTTAAAAAAGCAGGGCTTAGATAACCTGGGCTTATCCAATTTAATGTTAATGAATCGATAATATTGAAGCTCAAAAGGCTAAGCGATTAAAAAATGAAATCAGATGAACATAAAACAATATTAATTGCGCCTGATATAGAAGGTGAAGAAGCGCTTGCAAAAACTGCGGCTAGTTTGCTTAACGAAAATGCACAACACTTAAATGCAGTGACTTTAAAAAAATTGGCCACAGCCAGAAATCAAGCGGTGAATCGATTGCTTGCTCAACAATCAGGGGGTATTAACCAAAATGGTCACGTTCTACAATGGTTTGGGCATGATTCGTATTTTGGTCAACATAAATTAATGGCAGCTAGCATTTTAGTGGGTGCAGTATTGCTCATATTTTTAGCAACACAGAAATTTAATAAAGCGCAAAACTCAGTGGTTAGTTATCAAGAAAGTAGCGATGCATTTTTGCTCGCATCTGATTTACCACCTGAAGCTTTTGCCGACAAAGGGTTTAGTACATGGGTCGTTACAAGGCGAAATTAATTCTTACACTTTTACTGGTATTACTTTACAACAATGTTGCGGTAGCAGATGAAGCGACTGTTACTTGGGCGCAGTTAAGTGGTACACAAAAACAAGTGCTTAATCCATTGGCTTCAGAGTGGGACACTTTGCGTCCTTGGCAACGTGAAAAAATGTTAGATATTGCCCGTGATTATCCAAAAATGGATAGTGTAAAACAGGCTTTGGTGCAAAAACGGCTTGATGATTGGAGTCGCATGACGCCTTATGAGCGCGAAAATGCTAGAAAGCGCTATCAACAATTTCAATTATTATCCGCTGAGAAGAAAAGTGCGTTGCGTAAGCAATGGATGGAGTATCAAAAATTACCTGAATCAAAACGCGAGCAATTGAGGATGGAATCACCCGATGTTTATAAAGATGCCGACTTAAATTAGCTAATACTAAAAATTGACAAGCGCTAAAAATTGAATAACGAGACTGTACAAGTAACCCAAACCCCAAGCCTGTTTAAGCTTGGGGCTTGTTTTGTTTACGAAATACTCATTGTGATTGCGCTTGCTTTCGTGTGTACTTTGCCATATTTAGTGCTGTTTGGAGACGCATCACATGGTATTAAACGAAATTACTTACAGCTATTACTATGGGTGTGTATTGGTTGTTATTTTGTATGGTGCTGGCATCAAAAAGGGCAGACGCTGGCTATGCAAGCTTGGCAATTAAAAGTAGTTGGCCAGGATGCAAAGTTGCTGACAGTAAAACAATCAATATTGAGATATATCTTAGCTACTTTTAGTCTTGTCTTGGTAGGCTTTGGTTTTTTATGGATAATCTTTGATCCAAAGCGTTTATTCTTACATGATAGGCTGCTAAAAACCTGCGTTATCTACGTTCCACGAAATAAAGCATAGCCAATGCTGCTGTAAAAAACAATACAGTAGGTGTCATGGCGCTTAATAATGGTGGCCAATCATTCAACTGACCTAGATGTGAAAAAATACGGTTTAAAATTTGGTAAGCTACCCCCAGCATGATGCCAATAAATATTTTTGAACTCGCATTTCCAGCGCGCTGATGCCCAAAAGCAAACGGTAGCGCCAAAATAACCATCACCATACAAGCCACTGGGTAAATAAATTTGGCCCAAAGTGCCACTTCGTAGCGCGTGGTTTTTTGCTTATTGACAGATAAATGGTTGATATAAGAATAAAGGTTGATCGCCGACATTTTTTCTGGCATGACAAGCAATACACTCAAAAGCTCAGGGCGAATCAAAGATTGCCAATTCATTTCAGGTAATTTAGTCACTTTTACAGATTCAATATTAAAAGTGGTTTCTGTTACCCCTTTTAAGAGCCATTCTCCTTTAAGATATACGCCACTTTTAGCGGTGCGCGTTTTTAATAGCTTTGCATTTTTGTCAAACTCATAAATGTTAACGTTAAGTAAGCTGGTGTCAGGGAGCACCTCTACAGCATTAATGAAATTGTTGCCGTCTTTAACCCATAGGCCTGATCTAAACTCTTGAGCGACGACTGAGTCGGTGGCTTGAACTCGCATTTTTTGCGCCATTTTTTCACTTAAGGGCGTAATCAGTTCACCAATTAAGAAAGTCATCAGCGTAAAAATTAAACCAATTTTTAGTAATAAAACAGCAATGCTGGCGACGGAAAAGCCACTCACTCTAAAAACGATTAATTCAGAGTATCGCGCAAATTGGCCTAGGCTATACATCGTTCCAACCAGTACAGCAACTGGCATCACATCATAAACGTGTCCAGGTGCGCTCAGAAGAACATATAGAAGCACCTTTCCGAGACCATAGTTACCTTTTCCTAGTGCGTCCAGTTCTTGAATTAAATCAAAAAATGAGAACATGGCAATGAGTGCGACCATCACCAACAATACATTGAGGGTGATTTCTTTTAGCAGATATTTGTTTAAAATTTTCATGCTGACTTTAAGTTAGATTTGATTTTTTTTGCCATAAATTAGATAAGAGGTTAGGTAAAATAGAACGCTGCCGTGTGCGTTGATAAAGCATATAGCTGGCCAGCGCGGCAAATAATAGATGTACAGGCCATAAGCCAATTAAAGGGTTTATTTTGCCTTGTGCAATCCAAGCCTGAATAATACTTAATAAATTGATATACAAGATGTATATCACCAGAGCAAATATGAAATTTGCTGAGCGTCCAGCGCGTGGGTCGAGTGCGCTCAAAGCAATCGCCAACATCGCTAGTATTAATGCAGAAATTGGCATAGATAGCCGCCATTGTAGTTCTGCAACATTAGTGCTACTTAGATTTTTTAAGAGTGCAGAACTTGATACGGATTGTGTGGTGGGCGCCTCGCGTTTCGCTTCAATGGCCTCAACTCTAATTTCGTATTTTTCGAACGCTGTGGTTGAATATTCAGCAGTGCCAGGGGTGCCTTGATAACGGTGTCCTTGCTTCATGACAAGAAAATTATCTCCGTTGGGTTTTGTTTCACGGCTTCCTTTAGACGCAGTGATAATGCTAAGTTTTTCATGCTGCACAGATTGAACGAAAATATTTTTGACTATATTGCCAAGTTCATCAAAACTTTCTACAAAAAATACCCGATCAGCAAGAGCAGACTCTTTAAAAACACCAGGGTTTAGGGTTGATAAGTCATCACGACTTTCAAGTTGTACTCGATAGTCTTCGACTTTATTAATCGCCCATGGAGTAACAAATAAACTGAGGAATGCAATTAACACGATAACAGGTATTGCAAACACCAATACTGGGCGAATAAAGCTATTTACGCTTAGGCCAGCACTAAACCAAACGACCATCTCAGAGTCTCTATACCAGCGAGAGAGTGTTAGTAATATCGCTAAAAACAAACTTAAGGCCAATATGATTGGTAAAAACCGAATCATATTAAAGCCTAGAATGGTTGTAATAGCATCATTCGGTAAACTTCCTTTTGATGAGAGCTGAATTAAGTAGCCTGCACGTTGTGCAATGACAATGCCAGCTAAAAAAAGAAATACGCCAGCGGCAGTAACGCTTAACTCTTGTATTAATGATCGTCGAAAAAGCATATATTTTGTGAGGAGATATTTTAATTACAACTATGAATTGCGTGCAAAAAACGCGATAATTTAACTTGAACAATAATTAAGGATTATACATCATGGAATTTAGCATTAAACATGGTAATGCTGCAAAAGAGCATAGCGACTGCGTGATTGTGGGTGTTTACGAGTCAAGCTTATCTGCAGCTGCTCAGTCAGTAGATGAGGCATCGGCTGGTTATATTACGCAAGTTATTAAAAATGGTGACTTTGATGGCAAATCTGAGACGACATTATTACTACACCACATCGCCAATGTGGCAAGTGAGCGCATACTTTTGGTTGGGCTGGGTAAGTATGCTGAATTTTCTGAAAAAGCGTATTGCAAAGCGGTGCGCGCTTCTATTAAGGCATTGGCAAAAGGTGGCGCTAAAAATGCAAATAGCTTTTTAGCGGAACTACCTATCAAAAATTTAAACACACAGCATAAAGTTAAAATGTTGGCTGAATCGGCACTAGATGCAAGTTACCAATTTGATGCAATTAAGAAGAAAAAAGCGCAAAAAGGTACTAAAAAAGGCTTAGCGAAGCTGGCAATTTATGTGGACGCTAGTGATACTAAAGTCGCGCAAGTTGGCCTTGCCGATGGTAAAGCCATTGCAGCAGGGGTAAGTCTAGCAAAAGATTTAGGTAATTTACCCCCTAATGTATGCAACCCAACGTATTTGGCAGACCAGGCGTTAAGTATGGGTAAGCATTATGATTTTGATGTTGAGGTTTTAGAGCGTAAAGCATTGCAAAAGCTTGGCATGGGTTCATTTTTAGGCGTTTCTGAGGGGAGTGAAACACCACCTAAATTTATTATTATGCAGCACCTAAAAGGTAAAAAATCACAAAAACCCGTGGTATTGGTTGGAAAAGGGATTACGTTTGATACTGGCGGAATTTCACTCAAACCAGGCGCTGAGATGGATGAAATGAAGTATGATATGTGTGGCGCTGCGAGCGTACTTGGTACGTTTAAAGCCATTGCAGAAATGGATTTGAAGCTGAATGTGATTGGTCTCATCCCAACTTGCGAAAATATGCCAGATGGACGCGCAACAAGACCAGGCGATGTGCTAACAAGCATGTCTGGATTAACAATAGAAGTTTTGAATACCGATGCCGAAGGGCGATTGATTTTGTGCGATGCACTGACTTATGCGGAGCGCTTTGAACCAAGTGCAGTGGTTGATATTGCGACCCTTACAGGCGCATGTGTTATTGCGCTTGGTCATCATGCAACTGGATTATTTAGCAATAATGATGAGCTTGCCAAAGAGTTGCTCGCTGCGGGTGAGGTTTCACTAGACCGCGCCTGGCACATGCCAATGTGGGATGACTACCAGCCACAGTTAGATAGTAATTTTGCTGACATGGCAAATATTGGCGGACGTGCAGGCGGTAGTATTACGGCCGCTTGTTTCTTGTCACGCTTTACTGAAAAGTACGAATGGGCACATTTAGACATTGCGGGCACCGGATGGAAATCGGGTAAAGAGAAGGGCGGTACAGGCCGCCCAGTACCTTTATTAACCGCATTTTTAGTGGGGCGAGCAGCTTAGTAACTTTATGACGCGGGTAGACTTTTATTTTAATGTATCGAACAAACTTACTAAGTCTGTTGAGCTATGTGATAAAGCGATACAAAAAGGCCATCTATTGACAATTTTTACGCAAGATGACAGCATGAATGCGCATTTGCAGAAAGCGCTTTGGCAGGTCTCTGCGACTAGTTTTCTAACCAATGCCGAGCCGCATGATCCAAGCAGTGTTTTTTCTGCCATTATTTTAGATTCTACGGGGGATAATTTGTTACAAGACGATGTGTTAATTAACCTACAAACCCAGCATCCGCCCTTTTTTAGTCGTTTTCGGCATTTGATAGAGATTGTCACCACAGATGAAGCTGATAAAATGGCGGCAAGAGTACGTTTTAAATTTTATAAAGATCGTGGTTATCAAATAAAATCCACAGATGTTGCAAAGGATTAGTCATGAAAGAAGAAGACATTCCCGTACTGACAGAGATTTTAAGTACAGATAAATCTGCGTCTAAAGGAATACCATTATCACCTAACTTGCTTGCTGAAATCGTTGAAAGAATTCGTCCGCAACTAGAGTTGGACATTGAAAAAAATGTTACCCAAAAACTTAAAAGCAAAATACGCGAAGAAATTTTAAATGGATTGCATATTGAATCTGCTAACGTACAAAAGGCTAATCAGGCTTATTTAGCCAGTGCTTTGAGCCAGCTTTATGAGCAGCAAGAGCAACGTTTTGAACTAAAATTTGAAGATTTGCAAAATAGTAAAGAAGATGAACTTAAAGATTTTGTGAATAATGAAATCACTAAAGCTCAGCGCGTTAGTCATGATTTTTTATCTGAAACAATTAACTCTGAACTAGAGCAAACGCAGCAAACGTTAGCTTCGCATATCAAGCAAACTTTAAACCAAAGTATGACCCAAGTCGCTGAGACAACGGAACAAAATATCATGCAGAACATGGTTAATTTTGTGGATAAAACGAAAGCGGATTTAACGACGGAATTACCTAGCTTGCTACATGGTAGTGCCAATATTATTAAGACAGACCTATCGCAAATCCTAACAAAAATGCAGGCTCAAGGGGTAGATCACTTGCAATTGCATATTGCACAAACCATGCCGTCGATAGAACAACATCTGGCAGATAGTTTGCGTACTAAGCTACAAGAGTTGCAAAAAATCGCTGTAGAAAATGCAAATCATGAGATTCAATCTAAAGTAGCCTTGTTTAACGAAGATATGGTTGCAGAAAGAAAAGCCAATCTGCCTGTGGAGCTGGCACAAATTTACCGTGAGCTTACTCAGCAAACACAGTCTGAGCTTACTGTGTTTTTAGATGCCCTGCAAATGCAATCGCAGCAACAGCTTGAATCAAGATTATCTGAAACATATCCAGCGCTATATGAAGGTTTATCTAATGAGTTAAGTGAGTCGTTAAAAAGCGATTACATGGACATGGCGAAAGAGGCTAAAAATGAATTCAAACGTGGTCTAAGTACAGAATTGCCCACTGTTGAAGAGGCGCTTAATAATAAAGTTCATGAAATTCTTGACGCAGAAGTGCCGCGCATTGAGCGAGCTTTACGAGATACCTTAACTTCTGAAGTTCAAAAAATGGTCGAATCCGTACGCTTAGTTTTTCCTCGGTAAATTGTTTAAACCCCACGTGCAAAATTTATGCCTCTGTGAGCTGTACTCTAGGCCTCTTGCAGAGGTGTGCTAACAAAGCAGCCTCAAAAAGAAATAAACTTCAAACGCTCACTACTCACTAGTAAGGGCTAAGTACGCTTCCGCAGTGAGTAGTTGAGTTTCAACATTGAGTGAGTTTGGCTTGAACTTAAAAATCCAAGATTCATAAGGTTTATCGTTAATTAACTCAGGTGAAGCTAAGATTTTTGGGTTGATTTCTGTCACCACACCATCAACTAGCGCATGTAAGTCAGAACCAGCTTTGACAGACTCAAGTAGCCCGCAAGGTCTGCCAGCTTCTAGGATGCTACCCACAGCGGGTGCTTCTACAAACACAATGTCTCCCAATGAATCTTGTGCAAAATCTGTAATACCAGCTTGCCAGTTACCATCAATATCGGCTTTGGCCCATAAGTGCTCAGTGCTATAAAGTAAATTGTTTGGCGTGCGCATAAACTAACACCTAAATTAATATTGAAAATGATCATTAATTGTAATATGAAAACGCAAGTAATGCGTTAATATTAATACATATACATAGATTACGTAATCGCTTAAAATTAATTTTTACAGGATAATTTAAAATTATAATGACAAAGTTAAAGTTTATATGTAACATTGATTTATAACCTCATGTACCGTAATAGATTATTGGAATTTTATGCGTAAATTAACACTCCTTTTTATTGCTTTGATGGTCGGTTTTGCACCAGCAATTGCGAGTGCAAAATCACAACATAAGACAACCAATGCAAAATACTCGCTCAATAAAGATTTAGGTGCTAAGTATAAAGTAGCTAAATTTAAACCAAATGTTAAAACAGCTAAAGTAGAAAAGCGATCACATACGACTAAAGTCGCTTACTCTCCAACTGTGCGCATTAAGCTCCGTAAACAGGAGCAAGCCGTTTATGTGCCGCCTGAGCCAACCTTTATAGAGCAAGATGATGGTAGTGGTCCACTAGCGCTTTCTTCAACTAAGGCACTAATTATTAACCAAAAAACGGGTGAAGTAATTTATGCTAAAAATACTAAACAGACAACACCCATTGCCTCTGTGACTAAACTTATGACCGCAATGGTTATGCTCGACGCCTCTTTGCCGATGGATGAAGTGTTGTATATTTCTGAAGAAGATATCGATTATCTTAAAGGCACACGCTCTCGTTTGAGTGTTGGCACATCGCTAGCAAGAGCAGATATGTTAAAGCTTGCATTAATGTCATCTGAAAACCGCGCTGCATCGGCTTTAGCCCATAATTATCCAGGTGGTTATGATGCTTTTATTCGAGCGATGAATAGAAAAGCCACATCTATTGGCATGAGATCCACTGAGTTTTACGATGCAACAGGGCTAGATAGTAACAATGTTTCAACTGCAGAAGATTTGGCAAAGATGGTAAAAGCGGCTTATAAATATGAAGATATTCGCCATGCGACGACTTCGACCTCTCAAGAAATGACCTTGCTTGACCATGAATATCCAGTCAATTTTGTTAATACTAATGCACTTGTAAGAGGGGGTGAGTGGGATATAGGACTATCTAAAACTGGCTATATTAGTGAAGCAGGGCGCTGTCTAGTGATGCAAGCGGAGATTGCTGGTCAACCATTGATTATTGTGTTGTTGGACTCTGCAGGTAAATCATCGCGCATTGGCGACGCAAATCGTATTCGCAAATGGGTAGAATATAACAGTAACCCTACGGAATCGGTTGCACTAGCTGAGCATGTTAGTGGCTGACGCATGATATAGGCTTTATAAAAATAAAAAAGCGACGCTATGTCGCTTTTTTATTTTT
>JBATAW010000041.1:0-47963 GCA_049662045.1 Methylophilaceae bacterium
ATGGCTTTCTACATATTGAATTGATTCTTGCTTGAATTGCTCGCTGTAACGTTTTGTCATGACACTTCCTCTAAAGTTAGATTAAATCTTTAGAGGGGGTGCTTGTACACTTTTTTGACTAGGTCCACTCACGAATTAGTCCAGAAATAGCAATCTCCAAATCACTATATTCTGGGAGTGGATGCACTATCTGGTTCAAGTTAGCTAGCTCGAGAACTCTGAGGATTTCTCCTTTTTTTCGGTCTGCAGCTTTGGGCTTGGCAGGATAGTTTTTGATGTGTTTGATAAATGCTTCTTTCGTTGCCTTTAACGGTGGCAAAGCTTCTATAAATGGATTGCCCTGATAATGAGATACGCCAGGATCACTGTAGTTTGCTCTAATCAAAAGAGGCTCATTAATCATATTTATTATTTCCTCGATTTACTAAGAATATGTAATTTTCTGTTGCGTTCTGCCTGTGCCAGCTCTTCCCAAGGTTCGATATTTGGCTTTGATTGAATAATAGTTTCTTTGGGCAATATTTGTTTATGGCCTAACAGGGCTTTTTTGATCTCAAGCGTCTCATCTTTGCGAGCCTGACGTGATTCTGCAAGAGTTATTTCCCCTGTATTTTTCTGTGATTTCGTACGTTTAATTGTATTTTGCAAATCTATAACCTGCGGATCATTTTTTGCAACATCGTATAGCATCGCACCTTGCTCGCGTAGTTGGTCAATCTCATCTAGAGTCATTCCTCTAAATGAATTAAGTGCACCCGAAGTCAATTTCCAGCAGGCCCATTCTTGATGCGAAGTTTCAACATATACTTGCTCTGGATGTGATTTATCGATTCGGATTTTGACTGGCTTGGCTCTTTTACCACTTCGTAGCAACATGGCTTTTGCAGTTGCATTATCAGGTCGATAAGTAAGTCGTTTATAGTTAAGGGTACCACCGGCTATGCTAGCCTTATCTGTCCCCAGTAACATCTTTTGATAATCTTCATCGCTGTAGGGCGGTCGATTTAGCCCGCTAATATGTTTTTGGCCCCATAAATATGCCTCTTTTGGAGTCGGAGCAACCCCTTCACGTACTAACAAAACATTTTTCTTCAGAGTATCGTGTGGACTGCTGTTGTAAGATTCGACCTCTTTAATTAACAGCAGGAAAATCTCTTGCAAATTGTAAGCAGCTGCACCTTTTGCGGCTTTCACAACTTTTCTGGTTTCATAGTCAGTGGGGCGACGTTGATAAGCACCTTCAATAGATGCACTACCATTACGTGACTTGAGCTCACGTATAACGCGTTCAACAACGGCCTTGCCGTCAGGTGTTCTTCTAGGAAGTAAACCGATTTCAATCTTTAAATTATCCGCAATTGATTTTTCTGCAGAATGGCCTCTGAACTCTGACCCTCTATCAAACATGAATACAGCAGGTGGTTTACCTACTGGCCAACGTTCATCGTTGATATCTACACCCAAATATTTAAAGCGTTTATTTCTAGATGTAAAACTAACTAGAATCGCATAACTCAGCTCTTCCCATGAAGGAGATTTCAAAGAAATGTATACCCCTACAATAAATCTACTCCATCGATCTATGACTACATATAAAGTTGGCTGGCCTATTACAGCATGAGTTTTCTTGGAAACCAAAAAGATCCTATTTACTGTTGCGTCTAGCTCATAAATCTCGTTAGGACCATTCGCCAAAAGTGCTCCAGTAGTTGTTTGATATGTCTTGGTCTTAATTAATTTTTCCAAAACCTCAGGATCCAACCATTCAGTACCATTGGTATAAGAGCGATATTGACGTACTGTTACAGGCTCAGGAATTTTTTTCTCTAGATATTTCTGATATACCTCAGGATGCCTTTTGGAGAAGTAATAAGCCAAATAATCACGATGAGCACGGACTTTATCTGTATAACTTTTGCGCAGTTTCTTTTCGAGACATTTGCGCATGTCTTTAATATCATCGAGGCTTACTACAAACTCATTATCACCTAGCACTTGGGTTATTCTTGCTTTGGGGCCTCGCCTGCTTGATATTTTATTATCATAGACTGATATGGCAATTTCAGTGGAATTGTCTAATTTAGATTTAGGGCCTCTTGTGCGAGGCCCAAGCACAGATGTACTTTGACCAAAATACCAGTATCTAAGAAGCATCTTTCTTAAACTAACCTGGCTCATATTTATTGCCAATGCATGTTTCTTAATTTCAGGCTCAAAATTTCTAGATTGAAGACATGTTTCATCCTCGAGCTTTTCTAGCAAGGGCTCTAATAATGCGTAGTTATAGTCAGCAATCTCTTGATCCGATATCTTCGAATCATCGTTATTTTTAGTTCTAATAAATTCTTGAGGTAAAGGCACACTACCCAAAGAATTTTTTTTATCAACTTCGAATAATTCATTTAGAGTGCTGATTAGAATTGGTCTCGGACGTTTTGCGAATCTTACTTGTTCTGGAGTACTGATTTCTATGTAGTAAAGCCGACCGGTGTCCTTGAAAACATGGGTAATTCTAAAATAGAGATATTTTTCGCTGTCTTCTTCTTTACTAACTAATCTAAATACCAATCCTGCTTTTAGATTGGGAGCAGTAGAGAATGCCTTAAATCCAATATCAAGTTTTTCCATACTAATCCAAAATTACAACGTCATTGATTGTCGAAATATGATGTAAAGACAAAGGAATTCTTTTTGACCAAGCGCAATAATTGAACCAGTCATACTCACTTTCATCATTAATTGCAAATTTGCGCTTCAAGTGCTTAAGCATGCAAGCGAGGGGGACATTTCTTTCGTATACCTTTAAAAATGAGTTTGCAAACAAATCTGCAAACTCATGATTAATAATCAAACCATTGCGATACCAACTTCGAATTGAGCGAAGTGTTGCTAGCATTTCCTTACTGAAACTAGATGTATCTACATTCGCCCAATCTATTTGATATTTTTCGCACCAAATCTCTTCGATTTTTAGACGAAGTCTGACTTTAGGATCGTTTATATCTCCAGGTGTTTTTATACTTCTGGCGACAAATTTAACACCGTTTGGAGTTTCAATTGTAATTAGGAAATCAATTGTGATCGGCACCGGTTTACCGTATTTCGTCGGATGCTTGTATCCTAGATTGAATGCGATCTCAATAGTTTCTGGAAGATTTAAAACTGGAAACTGTTCTCTGATATCAATTACAGAATGATCTCGTTCCAGTATGTAAAAATATATTGTTTCGTATTCGGATAATGTGTGTATTACACGATCCGTGAGCATGCTATGGGTTTGACCAGAAGTGCCTTTTGAGGAAAAGTCGCGGGTTTTAATTCATGGAACATAATCTTTACCAACACCTATGCCACAACCTTTGGCAATTTTTGTATGTAGCCAAGGTGCATAAAGATTAAGATCAGGACTCCAGATGACTCTATCACATTCCATACAATTAAATCATTTAACGAAAATAAGATATTATCCTAATTATATTTTTAATTGTAATTAATTTATTTTTTAACAAAAAATCAATAAGTTAAGTAGATATATAATATCCTAATTAAGTAAATTTATGTCATTTATACTTAATTTATAGGTTTTATATGGCGTTATAGATTTAATATTATCCTAATCAATTGTCATTCTAAGATGGTTTTGAGACCATGAGCTATATCGTAAAAAACCGTTCTAGAGTATCGCTAAAAAATAGTGAATATAAGCGTAGTTTCAGTAATAAGCTTAGGATTTTCTTCACACTTAACAAAATATATAGTCACCAAAAATTATTACGCAACCAATAGAAAGCGGCATAGCCAGAAGTTAACAGTAGTAGTGATAAGTACGACGCTAAGAAATGAAAGTCACCCCCTAGCGATGGAACGCCCTGCTCTGAGCCCTTATATGTGGGTTCAGTGCGCCATCCCAAAAGTAATTGCTAGACTAGGGAGCCCTAGGCTTTAGTAAGATAGGTGATAATTCAAAACTCCCCTCGTCATGCCCCACTAAAATTTGTCCATCTTGAATGGTGCAGCTAATATTAAGCCCACGGCTTGCAATATCGCTAAGCGTTTGCGTTTCTGGCAGATTAATTACGGTCAAGTTGTTCAGTTTTAATAAACCTTTGCTATTTTGCTCCCACCACATATCGGCTAAACGTCCGCCGTATAGCACTATGGCCACTTGGTCTGCCCGCCCTACTGCTTTGCGTATTTCTTTTTCAGTCGGTAAGCCAACATCTATCCACAATTTAATCGCACCTGTTAAATCTTTTTGCCATAAGTCTGGCTCTTCATCATCACTTAAGCCTTTGCCAAAGCTGAGCGCTTCGTTGGCATATAACACAAAGGCCATCAAGCGCACCATTAAGCGTTCATCTGTTTCAGAGGGATGTTTGGCAAGGGTTAGGCTATGCTGAGCGTAATATTGCCTATCCATATCTGCAATGGATAGGTCAATTTTGTAGATGGTTGATTTAATAGCCATGATTATGTAGCACTTAATTGATGAGACTTCATTATACCGACTTCACTAGTTAAGCTTGGATTCTGTTAAGCTTTCGTTTTTAACACTTAACATAAAATCATCATGGCTCAATATGTAATGTCAATGCTCCGCGTGAGCAAAACTGTTCCACCCAAAAAACAAATTATTAAGGATATTTCGCTATCTTTTTTCCCAGGTGCAAAAATCGGCTTGCTGGGCTTAAATGGCTCAGGAAAATCCACGGTGTTGCGCATAATGGCGGGCCTAGATAAAGAGTTTGAAGGTGAAGTGCAGTGGCAGCCCAATATGAGTATTGGGTATTTGCCACAAGAGCCACAGTTAGACCTCAATAAAACGGTGCGTGAAGAAGTGGAAAGTGGCATGGGTGAGGTGATGCAAGCCAAAACCAACTTAGAAGCCGTATATGCGGCCTATGCAGAGCCAGAGGCAGACTTTGATAAACTTGCCGAAGAGCAAGCCAAGTGGGAAAATATTATTGCCACCAGTGGCGCAGATGTGACAACACAATTAGAAATTGCGGCAGATGCCCTACGCTTGCCCGCTTGGGACGCCAAAATTGGCCCGCTTTCAGGCGGTGAAAAACGCCGCGTTGCTTTGTGTAAATTATTACTTTCTAAGCCAGATATGCTGTTGCTAGATGAGCCAACTAACCATTTAGATGCTGAATCAGTTGAATGGTTAGAACAGTTTTTAGTGCGCTTTACTGGCACGGTAGTGGCTGTGACGCATGATCGCTATTTTTTAGATAACGCCGCCGAATGGATTTTAGAGCTAGACCGTGGACAGGGTATTCCATGGAAAGGCAATTATTCAAGCTGGCTAGACCAAAAACAAGCGCGATTAGCCATCGAAGAATCTCAAGAGACATCACGCCGTAAAGCTTTAAACACCGAATTAGAGTGGGTGCGTCAAAACCCCAAAGCACGTCAAGCCAAGAGCAAGTCACGTATTGCACGCTATGAAGAGCTGGCTAGTGCTGAATATCAAAAACGGAACGAAACGCAGGAGATTTTTATCCCTGCAGGTGAGCGTTTGGGCGATCAAGTGATTGAGTTTAATGGGGTGACTAAAGCCTTTAAAGACCGTTTATTGATGGATAATTTAAGCTTTACCATTCCTGCAGGTGCGATAGTGGGCATTATTGGCCCCAATGGCGCAGGTAAATCCACCTTGTTCAGAATGATTACAGGTCAAGAGCAGCCAGATAGTGGCGAAGTTAAAGTTGGTCAAACGGTCAAGTTGGCTTATGTTGACCAAAGTCGAGATGACTTAACCAATGACAAAACGGTGTTTGATGAAATTTCTGGTGGCTCAGATATATTAACGGTGGGACGTTATGAAACGCCGAGTCGTGCTTATATTGGTCGGTTTAACTTTAAAGGCGGCGATCAGCAAAAAAATGTGGGTCAACTTTCAGGCGGTGAGCGTGGACGTTTGCATTTAGCTAAAACGCTTATTTCAGGTGGCAATGTATTGTTACTTGATGAACCATCTAACGATTTAGACGTAGAAACCTTACGTGCGCTAGAAGATGCCTTGCTAGAGTTTGCGGGTAGTGTGTTGGTGATTTCTCATGATCGTTGGTTTTTAGATAGAATCGCCACACATATACTTGCAGCTGAAGGGGATTCACAATGGACGTTCTTTAACGGCAATTACCAAGAGTATGAAGCGGATAAACGCAAACGTTTGGGTGAAGAAGGTGCTAAACCTAAACGAATTCGGTATAAGCCTATTGCGCGTTAATTTTAAGTTTATTCACTATCAATACGGGGTTTGCGCGGTGCGTTTTTGCTTAATAAGTCCCACATAAAAGGTGGGATAAAGCGCATCAACCTTACTACAACGCCCATTTGCCAAGGAATGACACAAAAGCGTCTTTTTGCAGCGACCACGTTAATAAATTTTTGGGCAAATAATTCGGCATCCATCAAGAAAGGCATGCTAAATTGATTGGCATTCGTCATAGGTGAGCGAATATAACCTGGCGCTATGGTGCTAACGGTAATGTGGTGTGCCGCCAACTCTATGCGTAGGCCTTCCAAATAGGCCATCACCGCCGCTTTGCTTGCACTATAAGCGCCCGCTCCTGCCAAGCCACGTATGCCTGCGATACTGGCAACACCCACTAATTGGCCTTTGCTAACTTGTTTCATTGCCTTAATAAAGGGCTGAAAGGTATGCACCATGCCCATCACATTAATATCCATGATGGTTTGAAAGGCATCAATATCTTCAGCAATTTCAGTTAATGTACCTTGGCTAACGCCAGCATTGGCGATGACAATATCTGGTACGCCAAATTGCCGCATAAAATCTTGCGCAGCAATACTAAGCACTGTTTTATCACGCACATCCAGCGGGTAAATTTGCGTTTGAATTTGGTATTTTTCATGCAAATTTTGGGCGAGATTTTGTAACATATCAACTCGCCTAGCTGCTAAGGCAATCACAGTGCGGCTTCCAGGGCATTGTTTTGCGTACGCATGCGCTAAGGCTTCGCCAATGCCGCTTGATGCTCCTGTAATAAATAACTTCATCTTAATTAATTTTACGCCATTAAAAAAGCCCGTGATACCGAGGGTAAGACGGGCTTTTATTAAAAGGCATCAGTTAAAAATTTTGCTAAAAAAGCTTTTTAACCAGCTCGTTTCTTTTATTTCTTTTTTGCAGGAACGACCGCCTTTGCTTTGCCTGCACGAACCTTGGCAATAATATAGTCAACTACTTTAAGGGCTTGTTCATTGCCACCTGCCATCGAGCTTGAGGTAAGGTATTGTCCATCAATCACCAACGTTGGCACACCAGTTGCGCCTGATGCTTTAAATGTTTGTGCAGCACGATTAAGCTTGTTATTCATACTAAAAGAGTTGAAATTACTTTCGATTTTGCTTTTATCTAAGCCGCTTTGCTGTGTAATCCAATCAATTATTGCTTTTTCATCCGTTGGGTTAAGGATTTTATCTTTATTCACTGCATCAAATAATGGGGTATGCAATTTACCTAATAGTTTTAATTCTTCGAGGGTGTAGTAAGCTTTTGCCATGGGCGCCCAAGAAGGGTTAGGCAAGCCAGGGGTGCGTTTAAATACCACATCAGCGGGCAGTTTTTTAGCCCAAGCTTCTAGTACAGGGTCCATGTGGTAGCAGTGAATACAACCATACCAAAAAATTTCATTCACCTCAATTTTAGTTGGGTTTTCTGTTGCTGTAGGTTGAGCTGTTTTATCAAAATCTTGACCAATTTGTGGATCTGCAAATACATTAAATGATGTTATTAATAGTAAAGTAGCAAACAGTTTTTTAAACATAAATATTCCTTAAGTATTTTATTAAATATTGATTCTTTTTGTTAGTGATTAATCACCACTAGAAAACGTGTGACCAGCATTTTGGCTGACAAGTTTTTGTCATTTATGTTTAATTATGCATTGTTTACTTTAATTAAATCTGCACTGAAACCATTGCTCATTAAACTTTCTTTAGTTTTGCTAATTTGATCTAAATCGTTAAATGGCCCAACACGAACGCGATGCCAAGTGCCTTTATCAGCAATATCTGCCGTTTGTATAATCGCTTCAAAACCTTGTAATGCGAGTTTTGCTTTTAAATTATCGGCTTCTTCTTGCGTTTGAAATGAGCCAACTTGCAGGTAATATGTTTTTGTCACAGCGGCAGGTGCATCTGGCTTAACTTTAATGCTATCTTTAGCGTCTTCACCATTTTTAGGCAAAATATCATAATAATCAAAGCGATTATCATCTTTGCTTTCTGCGGTATCAGCAGGTGGATTATTTGTTGATGGTGGGGTCACAGGCGTCACCACTTCAGCGGGTGCCGTTTGCGTTTTAGCATCGCTGGCAATTTTGTCAGCCAGTGATTGATTAGTTTCTTTGCTGGATTGCATTTTAAATGGGCTATTGTCGCCCTTTAAGTACATCACAACGGCAAGTGATGCGCCGACGCCAAATAAAATACCAAACAGCAAGCCAGTTAAAAAGGAACTACCTTTTTTCTTTGCGGGTCTGTCAGAGGCTTGTTTGTAATCTTTACTCATATATTTATATCATCCTTACATTTTTTCAGGTGCACTAACACCCAATAAATTTAAGCCATTTTTTAAAACTTGCTGTGTGGCAAGTATCAGGCTTAAACGTGCTAGTTTAACGGTTTTGTCATCAATTAAAAACTTATATTCATTGTAATAGCTATGCAAATCGCTTGCCAAGTCTTTTAGATAATTTGCAATACTATGTGGCGCAAGTTCTGATGCAGCATTTTCAACGATTTCTGGATAAGCACTTAAGCGTTGCATCAAGGCCGTTTCATGGGCGTTATTGAGTGGGCTTAAGTCTGCTTGCGCTAAGCTGGTTTTATCGTCACCCCATTGATTTAATACGCTAGAAATCCGTGCATGCGCATATTGAATATAGTACACAGGGTTATCATTGGTTTGAGCGCGTGCTAAATCAATATCAAAAATTAATTGCGAATCGGCACGGCGTGCGGCTAAAAAATAGCGTGTAGCGTCACAGCCGACTTCTTCAATTAAATCGCGCAAAGTGACATAGCTACCAGCGCGCTTACTGAGTTTAACCTCTTCACCACCCCGCATTACTGTGACCATTTGGTGCAATACGTAATCTGGCCAGTTTTTAGGAATGCCAACATTCAAGGCTTGTAACCCTGCTCGAACGCGAGTAATTGTACTGTGGTGGTCAGCCCCCTGCTCGTTAATGACACGCACAAAGCCACGATTCCATTTTTCATAATGATAAGCCACATCTGGCACAAAGTAAGTGTAACCGCCCTCGCTTTTGCGCATGACGCGGTCTTTATCGTCACCAAAATCAGTCGTTTTTAGCCATAACGCATCATCTCGTTGGTAAGTGTGGCCGCTATTAATTAATGTTTGAACAGTTTGCGCGACCTTACCTGATGCATACAATGCACTTTCAAGTGAAAATACATCAAACTTGATTTGAAATTTTTTTAAGTCTAAATCTTGCTCATGGCGTAAATAAGCCACTGCGAAAGTACGGACGGCATTTTCATCAGCAATGTCACCACTAGCGGTGACTTGCAAGTCATCGGCCGTAACCGTTTCTTTATTTAAAAAAGCATTCGCAATGTCAACAATATAATCACCACGATAGCCATTTTCAGGAAAGTCTGTTGAATCTGTCGTCACGCCTTTACAGCGTGCAAGCACGGAAATGGTCAGGTTATCAATCTGAGCGCCAGCATCATTATAATAAAACTCACGAGTGACATCCCATCCGTTAGCATCAAGTAAGCGGCATAAACAGTCACCGACCGCGGCTCCCCTACCGTGCCCTACGTGCAGTGGTCCCGTTGGGTTAGCAGATACAAATTCAACCTGAACTTTTTGCTGATGCCCTTTTTGGTTGCGCCCAAAATTACTGCCTTCAGTCAATATTGTTTTGATGATATTTTGCTGAGATTTTGCATTTAAAAAGAAGTTAATAAAACCAGCACCAGCAATTTCAGTTTTTTCTATATAGGGACTTGCTGGTAAAAGTTGGATAATACTTTCTGCAATAGCGCGTGGATTTTGTTTGAGCGGCTTAGCTAATTGCATGGCGAGATTAGTTGAAAAGTCTCCATGATCCGCGGATTTTGGACGGTCTAAAATAATGTTGAAGTTTAATGCAGGCACGTTATTTTTTTCAACAATCTGTTGAGCAGCTAAGGATAGTAATTCAGTAAGGTGTGTTTTCACAATAATTGCGTAAAATACTAAAGTGGCTATTTTAACTCACTTTGTCATTTTTACTTAAGGTCTGCATCTTTTGCCTAAATCCATTTTAAGAATCGCGCTGGATGTGCCACTTAATCGCTTATTTGATTACTTAAGTGGGGGTGTGCACGTGCAGATTGGGCAGCGTGTATTGGTGCCGTTTGGGCGGCGCAATCAAATTGGCATCGTGATTGACCTTGCAGATACTAGCGAACATTCTATAGAAAAACTAAAGCCTATTACACAGGTATTTAGCAACGAGCTGTCATTGGATAGTGAAACACTCAATCTTATTAAGTTTAGTGCAGGCTATTATCAGTATCCATTAGGACAAGCTTTATTATCCGCCCTACCAGCTCGTTTACGCCAAATAGCGCCAGTGGTATCACGCAAACAATTTTCATATAGTTTGACAGCATTGGGGAGCAGCCAAACTGCTGATAGCATTCCTAAGCGCCAGTTAGTAATGCATCGCGTATTTTCGGCGCTATTAGAGAGAGAAACACTTACCGAAGTAGAGTTAGATGCCATTTCAAGTGGTGCTCGTAAAGCAGCCAAGCAGCTGGTTGCTGATGGCTGGGTAATCGCGACGCAAGTGCAAGTCATTCAGCGTATGCCAGCGCAATTACCCGTTTCTGAGCCAGCGCTAAACGAAGAACAGCAGCAAGCGGTTGAGGCTATCGTTAAAAAATCTCAACAGTTTCAAGCATGGCTATTGCACGGCATTACGGGTAGTGGCAAAACGGAAGTTTATATTCGTTTGATGCAGCATGCTTTAGCCACTAATGACGCGCAAGTGTTGGTGCTTGTACCAGAAATTAACCTTACCCCTCAACTAGAAGCGCGCTTTAGAAGCCGTTTTAGCGCAACTACGTTAGTGAGCTTGCATAGTAATTTAAGTGAAAGCGAGCGCTTACATAGCTGGCAGATGGCGCTATCTGGTGCGGCAAAAATTGTTATTGGTACGCGGCTTTCAATTTTTACACCTTTGCCCAATTTAAAGCTGATTATTGTTGACGAAGAGCATGATGGTTCATATAAACAGCAAGACAGTATGCGCTACCATGCGCGTGATTTAGCGCTTGTACGTGCAAAGCGCTTGAATATTCCAGTTGTATTAGGCTCAGCTACACCCGCGCTAGAGAGTTGGCATAATGCCACTAGTCATGAGCAAACTAAAACCAATAAATATCATTTGTTGAGCTTAAATCAGCGCGCAATTTCGGCAGCACAATTACCAGTGATTGACTGTATTGACACGACTAAAGTAAATTTGCTGCATGGATTTACACCCCAATTAATACAAGCCTTAAAACAAAGACTAGCACGAAAAGAGCAGTCTTTATTGTTTATTAATCGCCGAGGCTACTCCCCTGTTTTATTATGTTCTGCTTGCCATTGGATAGCACCTTGTATGCGCTGCTCTGCTAGGTTAGTGGTGCATTTAGCGCAAGGCAAATTGCGCTGCCACCATTGTGGGCATGAGCAGCCGATGCCAAAACAATGCCCAAGTTGCGGCAATGCAGATTTGCACCCAACTGGGCATGGTACGCAACGTTTGGAGCAAACTTTAGCGCAGTTGTTGCCTACTGCACGTATTGCGCGTGTAGATAGGGATAGCATCAGCCGCAAAAATGCGTTGGTGGAAATATTAGACCAAGTACACAATCAAGAGGTTGATATTTTGGTGGGCACACAAATGCTGGCTAAAGGCCATGACTTTCCCAATTTAACGCTAGTTGGAGTGATAGATACTGACAGTGCTTTACACAGCCCAGATTTTCGCGCGAGTGAGCGCTTATTTGCGCAACTTATGCAAGTGGCGGGCCGTGCGGGGCGTGCAGATAAAGCGGGGCAAGTGATTATTCAAACGCAGTTTCCTGACCATGCTTTATTTAAGGCATTACGTAGGCAAGATTATGCAAGCCATGCAAATGCTTTACTACAAGAGCGAAAAGCGATGCAATTTCCGCCAGCCAGCTATATGGCTTTATTAAAAGCAGAAGCGAATGATTATGCGCCAGTGCAACAATTTTTAACGCTTGCGAATAAGCTAGCAGTTGGTCTCACACAGAAAGTCATTGTGTATGGACCAATTCGCCCTCAAATGGAACGCTTAAAGGGTATGGAGCGCGGTTATTTGCTATTGCAAGCTAACAATAGAACAGATTTGCAATCTCTATTAAGCGCTTGGATAAAACAGCTAGAAATACATCCATTATCTAAAAAATTACGCTGGGCATTAGATGTTGACCCATTAGAGCTATCATGAATTACTTTGAATGCTTAGTTAACACCCGTAAAATGCTCACTATAACAACGCATTGCGGTGCTTAGAGATTTACGGCAAAAATACTCATCATTGGTCAATATTTTGTGGTTGTGCTATCAACAATAGAAAAATTAAAAGGATGTAGAATTGAAAATAGGTTATTTGATGAATACATACCCCGTGACGAGCGCTACTTTTATTCGTCGGGAAATTGCAAGCTTAGAGGCGCTAGGGGTAGAAGTAAATCGCTACGCAGTGCGGCAATGGGATGAAAAACTGGTTGACCCACTTGATATTGCAGACCAAGCACGTACACATTATTTGCTCACCAATAATGTTTTAGCGCTAATGGTGAGTTTTTTTTCAGTGTTATTGACGAATCCATTGGGTTTTTTTCGTGGCGTTGCTTTGTGGTTTAAGGTGTGCAGAAACGCAGGCAGTTTATCGGCCAAATACTTTGCCTATTTATTGCAAGCGGCCTATTTTTATCAACGTAGCAAGCAAGATCAACTGCAACATGTGCATGTGCATTTTTCAACTAATTCAACAACAGTGGCCATGTTAGCCAAGCAAATGGGTGGAGTGAGCTACAGCTTTACAGCGCATGGCCCAGATGAGTTTGTCGACCCAGCGGCGAGCAGTATGTCGCTCAAGGTGCAACACGCGGCATTCGTTGCAGCAATTACCAATTATTGTAAGGTGTTACTGGTGCGCTTTAGTAGCTACGATTATTGGGACAAAATCATTATTGTACATTGTGGTTTAAATCTAGCAGATTTCACGCCAAATTACGAGTTTACTGCAGATAATCAATCGCTAATCTGCGTAGGTAGAATTTGCCCGCAAAAGGCGCAATTGCTCTTTCCGCCTGCGTTAGCCCAATTAAAAAATGAGTTTCCCAATATGAAAGTACATTTTATTGGCGACGGTGAATATAGAACCGCGCTAGAGGCCGCCATTAAGCAGCATGATGTCAGCAATATGGTGGTGTTACATGGCTGGAAAGCCAATAGCGAAGTGCGAGCCATGCTAGCGAACAGTCGTGGTTTATTACTGCCCAGTTTTGCCGAAGGCTTGCCTGTGGTGATTATGGAGTCCCTTGCCTTGGGGCGACCCGTTATTTCAACATATATTGCAGGTATTCCAGAGCTGGTGGATGAAAAATGCGGGTGGATGATCCCCGCTGGTTCAATTGAAGGCATTGCTTCTGCAATTAGATCAGCATTGAATACTTCCCCTGAAAAATTATCTGCAATGGGTAAAGAGGGACGTAGTAGAATAGAGTCTGAACATAACTTAGCCACTATCGCGCCTAAACTCTATGCTGCGTTTTCGCAGGTGGTAAATGCTAAGTAATTTAATTGTAAGTACTTTAATTGCTTTAGTAATTTGCGGGTGTAGTTCAATGGTAGAACGCTAGCTTCCCAAGCTCGATACGCGGGTTCGATTCCCGTCACCCGCTCCACACATTGAAAATTGAAAATATGGCGAACCAATCACCCCCATGTGTTTTAACTTTTGCTGGCACTGACCCAAGTAGTGGCGCTGGCTTGCAAGCAGATATTCTGACTTTTGCCAGCATTGGTTGTCATCCGCTGTCTGTGGTTACTGCCATCACATCGCAAGATACTGTGGGTGTGGATGGCGTACTAGCAATGGATGCAGAGTGGGTGAATGATCAAGCGCGCGCCATTTTAGAAGATGTGCAGGTTTCAGCATTTAAGCTCGGGCTTCTAGGTTCTGTTGAAAATATAACCGTTATCGCTGAAATTATGGCCGATTATCCCGATGTACCTTTGTTAATTGACCCCATTTTAACTTCTGGTCGAGGTGACGATTTAAGTACAGAAGAAATGATGGAGGCGATGATTGAGCTTTTGTTTCCACAAGCCACACTAATTACACCTAATAGCCTAGAGGCGCGTCGACTTGCATTCGCAGATAATGATCAGGAAATTATACTAACTTCATTAGATGAAAGCGCTGCACGCTTGTTAGCCATGGGTAGTGAGTATGTACTTATTACTGGCACACATGAGCTTACGCAGGAGGTGACCAATACCTTATACGGCGAAAATAAACTCATTAAAGCCTATAAGTGGGAGCGGTTGGTAGGTAGTTATCATGGATCAGGCTGTACGCTAACCAGTGCAATTGCTGCGTGTATGGCGCATGGCTTAACGATGGAAGAGGCGGTATTGGAAGCCCAAGAGTTTACTTGGCAAACGCTTAAAAATGGCTTTAGGCCAGGCATGGGGCAGCTGATTCCAGATCGCATGTTTTGGGCGCGTGATGAAGAAGATGCCGCAGTAGCGAGCGGTGATGTGAGCATTAAGACGCATTAAAATTGTGGCTACTTTCACTTTACATTATTTCGATGCCTCTGGAAGCCGCCTAGAATGCGGCTTCCAGAGGCAAAAATATTCCTCGGGCATTTCCCTGACTTTTAAAGCTTAAAATTAAGATGCATTCGCCATCATCTTTGCAAGGTGTGATGTGTCAGTCAAAACGACAAATGAATAAAATACAAGGCTTATACGCCATTACCCCCGATACCGCTGACACCGCCCTGCTTCTGACTAAAGTGGAGGCTGCGTTACAAGGCGGCGTAAGCGTTTTGCAATATCGCAACAAAGCGGCCAACTACAAACTTCAAATGCAGCAAGCTCGTGCCATTTTGCCTTTGTGTCAGCATTTTAATGTGCCGCTGATTATTAACGATTCTGTCGAGCTGTGCCTCACTTTAAATGCAGATGGTGTACATTTAGGCGCAGATGATGGTAATTTGGCAGAAGTTAGAGCAAAAATAGGACAGCATAAAATATTAGGCGCATCGTGTTACAACCGCTTTGATTTAGCGTTAAGTGCGCAACAAGCGGGTGCAGATTATGTGGCTTTTGGTGCATGTTTTGCCTCAAGCACTAAACCCAAAGCGTTTGTTGCAGATTTAGCCTTGTTTAACCAAGCACGCGCGCAACTTAATATTCCCAGTGTTGCAATCGGTGGTATTACGACAGAAAATGGCAATCAAGTGATACAAGCGGGTGCCAATGCGATTGCGGTGATTAATGCGCTTTTTTCGGCAGATGATATAAAGCGCAAAGCACAGCAATTTTCAGCCCTGTTTTAGCTGATGCAAAATAATTACTCATCACTTTTTACTCGTCAATTGCGTCATTGACTTCAGGCATATAATGCCTAGATTGTGATGGAATTTTTATGCTTAAAAAGCATCATTTTTACCCTCATCTTATTTAGATGCTCTGCAAGCCGCCTAGAATGGGGCTTCCAGAGGCATAAAATTTTCTCGAAGAATTTGTTTGCTCTGTTAAAATCACATTTTACATTCACCATAAGCCATATCATCATGACCCCTACCAATCAAACACTTTTTGAAAAATCTCAACAGCTTATTCCAGGTGGTGTTAATTCGCCAGTTCGTGCGTTTAAAAGCGTTGGCGGCACGCCTGTATTTTTTAAAAAGGGGCTAGGCTCTAGGCTGTGGGATGTGGATGGTAAAGAGTATATCGACTACATTAACTCATGGGGGCCGATGATATTAGGCCATGCGCACCCAGAAGTAGTGGCTTCTGTGCAGGCAGCGGCAGCCAATAGTTTAAGTTTTGGTGCGCCGACAGGCTTAGAGCTTGAAATGGCGGAGCTGATTAATAAGCTAGTGCCAAGCATGGAGCAAGTACGTTTAAATAGCAGTGGCACAGAGGCCACCATGAGTGCGATTCGCACCGCACGTGGTTTTACTGGGCGCGATAAGATTATTAAATTTGAAGGCTGCTATCACGGCCACTCTGACGGTTTACTAGTAAAAGCAGGCTCAGGTTTATTAACCTTTGACGAGCCAGATTCTGCTGGAGTGCCTGCTAGTGTGGCGCAACATACGTTAACGTTAGAGTACAACAACACACAACAATTACACGATACTTTTAAGCAAATGGGCGATGAAGTTGCTTGCGTCATTATTGAGCCTGTGGTGGGCAATATGAATTTGATTGTGCCAACCATGGAGTTTTTGCAAACATTGCGCGCGCTTTGTACCAAGCACGGCACAGTGTTGATTTTTGATGAAGTGATGACTGGGTTTCGTGTTGCGTTAGGTGGTGCGCAAGCGCTGTACAACATCCAGCCTGATATGACAACGCTCGGCAAAGTCATAGGTGGCGGCTTGCCTGTGGGCGCTTTTGGTGGTCGCAAAGAGATTATGCAGTGTTTAGCGCCAGTGGGTAAAGTGTATCAAGCGGGTACTTTATCGGGTAACCCAGTAGCAGTAAGTGCGGGCTTAACAACGCTAAAATTGGTTCAAGCAGAAGGCTTTTACCAAAAATTAACTGCACAAACAAAAAAACTGACGGATGGCTTGATGCAGGCGGCTAAGCTGGCGGGCGTGCAGTTTAGCGCACAGAGCGTGGGTGGAATGTTTGGGTTGTATTTTAGTCAGCAATGCCCCGCTAGCTACGCAGAAATTATGCATAATAATAACAAAGTGCATTTTAATCAGTTTTTTCATAGCATGTTAGATGCAGGGATTTATTTAGGCCCTTCAGCTTTTGAGGCGGGCTTTGTTTCTGCCGCCCACACGGATGATGATATTGCACTTACCATGGCAGCGGCCAAAATAGCCTTCTCACAAATTAAATAGGGTAATTATTGATGATTTTTGGAATAGATTTAGGTACCACAAATAGTCTGATTTGCTACCTCAAAGATGGTGTACCAACTGCCATTCCTAATGCAAATGGGGATTTATTAACCCCTTCAGTTGTTAGCATAGATGAAACCGATACTGTGTTGGTTGGAGCAATTGCACGAGAGAGATTGTATAAGTATTCCAGCACAACCGTCGCCTCTTTCAAAAGGTTAATCGGGACGACGCAAGTAACCAAGCTTGGTAAAAAATCATTTAAGCCAGAAGAGTTATCAGCCTTAGTGTTGCGTGCGTTAAAAGCAGATGCAGAGGCTTTATTGGGTGAAGCCGTCAATGAAGTGATTATTTCAGTTCCCGCTTATTTTAATGACGCACAACGTAAAGCCACTAAAGTTGCAGGTGAGCTGGCGGGGCTTTCAGTGAAGCGTTTAATTAATGAACCTACAGCAGCGGCTTTGTTTCATGGCATTCAAGACCGTGATATTGAAGCCAAATTTTTAATTTTTGATTTAGGCGGCGGTACTTTTGACGTTTCTATTTTAGAAAAATTTGATGGTGTGATGGAAGTACGCGCCACAGGCGGAGATAGCTTTTTAGGCGGTGATGATTTCACTAAAGTATTGGTAGATTTGTTTGCGCAAAAAATTAAATTGACCGATAAACAGCTAGAAGACTCGGCGTTAATGGCCACAGTGCGTTTTGTTGCTGATAATGCAAAACGTACTTTAAGTGAGCAAGAAAGTACGCTTTTAGAGCTTAAATTAGCCGATGAAATTAAAACAGCCACCATTACGCAAGATGAGTTTGAGTTAGCTTGTAAGCCATTGTTAGAGCGATTACGCGCACCCATAGAGCGTGCCTTACGAGATGCCCGTTTGCGCAGTGCAGATTTAGATGAGATTGTGATGGTGGGTGGCGCAACGCGCATGCCCTTAGTGCGCAAATTAGTTGCGCAGCTATTTGGCCGCTTACCTGCGCGTTACATAGACCCAGACCAAACAATCGGCCTTGGGGCTGCGGTATGCGCTGGCTTAATCGCTCGAGATGCAAATTTTGATGAAATAGTGTTAACCGATGTTTGTCCGCATAGTTTGGGCGTTGCTGTTTCTGAAGAAGATGGTAGTGGTGGCTGGTTTACCGATGTTTTCTTGCCCATTATTGAGCGCAATACAGTTGTGCCTGCAAGCCGAGTCAGAAGCTTATACACGGTGTCAGATAATCAAAAAAAATTAGCGGTAGATATTTATCAAGGTGAGTCGCGACGGTGTAGTAATAATGTGTTGCTGGGTAAAATTGAAGTGCCTGTTCCGCCACAATTAGCGGGTGAAGTTTCGGTCAGCGTGCGTTACACCTATGATGTGAACGGTATTTTAGATGTGGATGTTGAAGTTGAAAAGACAGGGCTAAGTAAAAATTTAGTCATCAAAAAACTAGCAGGTGATATTAGTGATGAAGAAATTTCCCGCAGACGCATAGAGCTAGCAGCACTTAAAGTGCACCCGCGTGATCAAGAAGAGAATCGTGTGGTGATGGAGAGAGGTAACCGGCTTTACGAGCAGTTTTTAGGTGGTGAAAGAGAGCAAGTTGGACGTTTGATAGATCAGTTTAATAAAGCGCTTGAAACGCAGGAATTAAAAGTGATTGCCGAAGCGAGAAAAGCGTTTGCTAACGCATTAAACTCGGTAGAGCGTGGCGATGTTTGGTAGCTTTATTTGGTGAACTGCTCAATTAATGCACGCTGCTTTTGAAATATTAGGTTTAAATACTGATGCTGATGAACGTACTGTAAAGCGTGCTTACGCAAAGTGTATTAAAGAGTTTCGTCCAGATTCTCATCCCGTAGAGTTCGCTCGTGTTCGCGAAGCTTATGAAAATGCACTTGAATATATACGTAATCGTGCCTATTGGGCAGATTATGAAGAGGATGATGCGCTAGACCATGACCATGACTCATTGGACGCGCTAAGCCAAGTAGATTCGATTGTTGATTCTGGACTTGAAGATGATTCAAAAGCTATTCCAGCCTATAGGCGCGTTGCTGAAAATGAGCAAAAAATAGAACAAAACGCAACTTTACTAGCCGATGAGTATATATCTGAAACGCTAGAAATACCCCCTTACCAACGTCAATATTCGGCAAAACTGACTGAAGCTGAGTTATTTAAGCTAATCGACGCAAAAGAGCTGAATCAAGAATCGCAGTCGGTTGATGACATCCATTTTGAGGAGTCAGAGCCAGAGCCTGCGAATCATCAATTGACGCAAACACTGCCACAAGCAATTAATCAGATGATGTTTGAGCTAGGGCAGTTTGAATTACCTCAACAAGAACTGGGTGCGCTGAATTGTTTTAATCTGCAATTAAAACAGCTTGGGCAAATGTACTTAGATGCGCGCATGGATTATGAAGATGCACTAGCGCAGTGGCTAGTATTTAGTGAGCAACCGCCTTTACAGCTATTTATAGCCGCGAGTCAACATTTTGGCTGGAACGCTGATCATCTTAACAATATACACCAGCATTACGGGGCAAGTGGACGGCTTTTAAGATTGCAAGAATTGGCTGAGGCGTATGAAGAAATACTTCAGGCAACTCAGCATTATTATGGGCCACAACCGCCCACGGTTTTGAGTAGGTTACGCGGAAAAACACGCAATGATTTTTTGAGTTTAAATAATCAACACGCGCGTTGGGTAGAACAATGTAACCATGCGGATTTAGAAAGTCTTCAGCACTATTTTGAAGAGCATAAAGAAAAGCGTTTTCAGGTGTATGCAGTAGACCTTATTTTTGCAGTGATAATCGCCGCCGTAAGCTGGGCCATATTCACCATCAGCTCTGGGTATGAGACGTATGGTAAAATTTTAGTATCAGCGGCGGTAGCGGCTACAGGGCTGCTAAGCGTACTTTTATGTGTGGGCGTGCGTGCAATGGATCTTTACTTAACAGAAAAAACAAAAGGTTTTTTTTCGACTATTTATAGAAAAATTAAGCAGTTTAATATTGCTGTTTGGTTGGCTATACTGGTATGTTTGACAATTGGCACAACCATTATTGTTAATACATATCCAAACTCTATTTTCGGTTCAATTGTAATTGTAATTAATGCGATGATTTATATCAGTATACCTATTCGAATTTTTTATAGGTTTGCTTTTAGAATGGAGCGGCCTATCATGGGGGCTTTAAGGGTCGTAGTAGATGCCATTGAGCAGGCTGAAGACATCGCTAAATCGCAACATAAATCTTGGCAAATATTCATTAGGTTGGTGTTATACATATGCTTGCCATTTTTGATAGCTGAGAAATGTTTATCGGGTTTATGGCATAGGCTTAAACTTAAAAAAAAAGTCAGATCTAAAGCATCAGGGTTGGCCATAATGATTGGAGTGTGGGTGTTGCTTGGGGGTCTTTATGCTACTTATCAGTATTCACAGCAACAAAAAGCGCTAGAAAATCAACGTGTGCTGAAACAGCAACTTGAGTATAAAAACAATGATTACTCTCAAAATATTCTCCATAACTGATTGAACACATGGGGTTTTAGCAGTAATATGGTAAGTTCCGCTAAATATTTAGACAGTGAATAAAATAGCCATGAATAAATTGGTTGATAATGCCGAAAAATTAACAAACCTAGTACCCAATAACTTGGTGCCAAAATCGCAAGGTTTGTATGATAAGCGCCACGAAAAAGATAGCTGTGGTTTGGGGTTTGTGGTGCACATCAAGGGTAAAAAAAGTCACGATATCGTCCAAAAAGGGCTGACACTGCTGACTAACTTAACCCACCGCGGCGCTACAGGTTATGACCCTAAGCTGGGTGATGGCGCGGGTTTATTAATGCAATTGCCTGATGCGTTTATGCGACAAGAAGCGGCTAAGCTCAATATCGTGTTGCCAGAGGTGGGTCAATATGCTGTTGGGCAGTTTTTTATGCCGCAAACTCAAGCTAATCAATCTAAGGTAGAGGCTTTAGTCACCAAGATTGTTGCTGAAGAGCAACAGATGTTGCTAGGCTGGCGTGATGTCGCTGTTGATAACACTAATATTGCTGAAGCGGCTCGTGCTGTTGAGCCTTGCATGCGACAATTATTTATTGCAAGTACAGTCGCAGACCAAAACACCTTTGAGCGAAAATGCTTTGTGATTCGTAAGCGGATTGAACACGCTGTTCGCGCGTTAAATTTGCAAGACAATGCACAGTTTTATATTCCATCATTTTCTAGCCGAACCATCGTTTATAAAGGCATGTTGCTCGCCAATGAAGTAGGCGTTTACTTTAAAGACTTAAACGATGAAAGCCTAGTTTCTGCTTTAGTGCTTGTACACCAGCGTTTTTCTACCAATACCTTTCCAGCTTGGGATTTAGCGCACCCATTTCGAATGATTGCACATAACGGTGAAATTAATACGGTTCAAGGCAATATTAATTGGATGGCCGCTCGTCACGAAACGATGAAGTCAGCTGTGCTTGGTGAAGACCTTGAAAAGCTCTGGCCATTAATTTCTGAAGGCCAATCTGACTCTGCCTGTTTTGATAACTGCTTGGAGCTGCTGGTTGCGGGTGGTTATAGCCTGCCACATGCAATGATGATGTTGATCCCTGAGGCATGGGGTGCAAAAGACCACCTTAACAATGCCTTGATGGATGAAGGCCGCCGTGCATTTTATGAGTACCATGCCGCACTGATGGAGCCATGGGATGGCCCAGCCGCTGTGGCGTTTACTGATGGCAACATGATAGGCGCAACCTTAGATAGAAATGGTTTGCGCCCTGCGCGTTATTTAATAACGGATGATGACATCGTGATGATGGCGTCCGAGATGGGCGTACTGACCTTTCCGCAGGAAAAAATTATTAAAAAATGGCGTTTACAACCAGGCAAAATGTTGCTGATTGATACTGTGCAAGGCCGCATTATTGATGATGGTGAAGTTAAAACGCAAATTGCGACGGCAAAACCCTATAAACAGTGGATTGCACAATCTCGTTACTATTTAAGCGATTTGCCAAAAGTAGAGGCTAAGTTAGATTTAAATGAGACCTTGCTAGATACGCAACAAGCTTTTGGTTATACGCAAGAAGACTTGAAATTTGTATTGCAACCCATGATTGCGAATGGCGAAGAGGGTGCTGGCTCAATGGGCAATGATGCGGCGTTAACCGTGTTATCAAATAAAGCTAAGCCACTTTACAACTATTTTAAGCAACTATTTGCACAAGTGACCAATCCGCCGATTGATCCAATTCGTGAGGAATTGGTCATGTCGTTGGTGACTTTTATTGGTCCTAAGCCCAACTTATTGGCTGTTGATGAAACAAACCCGCCAGTTCGCCTAGAAGCCAGCCAGCCCGTGTTAATGCTTCACGAATTAGAGCAACTTAAAAATATTAGCGCAGCCACAAAAGGGCAATATAAATCGCTAGTGTTAGATATTACTTATGATGCCGCATTGGGCAAGTTCGGTATGCAGAGCGCCATTGCTCTTATTAATCAAACCGCTGAAAAAGCTGTGCATAGCGGTACTAATGTATTGATTTTGTCTGATAGAGCCATTGCCCAAAATCGTATAGCTATTCCAGCATTGTTAGCCTGCTCATCATTGCATGAGCATTTGGTTAAAGCGGGCTTGCGAACAAGTACAGGCTTGGTGGTTGATACAGGCTCAGCGCGCGAAGTGCATCATTTTGCCTTATTAGCGGGTTATGGCGCAGAAGCCGTTTGCCCGTGGCTAACCTTTAAAACGATTGAAAATATAGCATCTGATGCTGATAAGGCCAACAAAAACTATATTAAAGCCATCGGTAAAGGCTTATATAAAGTCATGTCTAAAATGGGCATTTCTACTTATCAGTCTTACTGTGGCGCGCAAATTTTTGAAGCCATTGGTTTAAATAAAGCCTTTATTGCTGAATATTTTACAGGCACGGTTAGCCAAATCGAAGGTATTGGTCTTGATGAAGTTGCAGAAGAAGCCTTACGTACTCACAATATAGCCTTTGGAAATGACCCAGTATTAGCAAATGCACTTGATGCGGGTGGTGAATATGCGTTTCGTGTTCGTGGTGAAGCACATATGTGGACACCAGAGGCGATTTCTACATTGCAAAATGCGACGCGTACAGGGCAGTACGATACCTATAAAGAATATGCGAAATTGATTAATGACCAAACACGTCGCCATATGACCTTGCGCGGCCTGTTTAAAATTAAATCTGCTGCTAAAGCCATTCCACTTGAACAAGTGGAGTCAGCAAAAGAAATCGTTAAGCGCTTTGCGACAGGTGCAATGTCTTTAGGCTCAATTTCAACTGAGGCCCATGCTACGTTAGCCATTGCTATGAACCGTATTGGTGGTAAATCAAATACGGGTGAAGGTGGAGAAGACGCAAAACGCTTTATCCCCATTGCACAAGATAGCACA
Organism: Methylophilaceae bacterium; assembly: GCA_049662045.1. Taxonomy (GTDB): domain Bacteria; phylum Pseudomonadota; class Gammaproteobacteria; order Burkholderiales; family Methylophilaceae; genus Methylotenera. Next base: position 23,612 of record JBATAW010000041.1, read on the forward strand.
ATGGCAGATGTGATAGGTCACGATTTAATCGAGAGTAATATCCCCTTAAAAGCGGGTGACTCAATGCGTTCACGTATTAAGCAGGTGGCTTCTGGCCGCTTTGGCGTAACGGCAGATTACTTGGCTTCTGCGGACCAAATTCAAATTAAAATGGCACAGGGTGCAAAACCTGGTGAGGGCGGACAGCTACCAGGGCATAAAGTATCATCCTACATTGCTAAATTACGTTTTTCAGTACCAGGCGTTGGCTTAATTTCTCCGCCGCCACACCATGATATTTATTCGATCGAAGATTTAGCGCAATTAATTCATGACCTCAAAAATGCCAACCCTAAGGCATCTATTTCAGTAAAATTAGTCTCTGAAACAGGTATTGGCACAGTCGCCGCAGGTGTCGCAAAAGCGAAGTCAGATCATATTGTTGTGGCTGGCCACGATGGTGGAACAGGAGCATCACCACTGTCATCGGTGAAACATGCAGGGACGCCATGGGAATTAGGCTTGGCTGAAACACAACAAACGTTGGTACTTAACCAATTGCGCGGGCGCGTAGTGGTGCAGGTTGATGGGCAAATTAAAACGGGTCGTGATGTTATTATTGGTGCATTATTAGGTGCCGATGAATTTGGTTTTGCTACCGCCCCGCTAGTGGTTGAGGGCTGTATTATGATGCGTAAATGCCATCTGAATACTTGCCCAGTGGGCGTGGCAACACAAGACCCTAAATTACGTAAAAAATTTACAGGTCAGCCTGAGCATGTCGTCAATTACTTCTTTTTTGTGGCTGAAGAAGTGCGCGAGTTAATGGCAGCTATAGGCATTGCGAAATTTGATGACTTAATTGGCCGCGCTGATTTGCTAGATATGCAAGCGGGCATCGATCACTGGAAAATTCAAGGCTTGAATTTCAGTAAGGTGTTTCATCAACCAGATATGCCAGCCAGCGTGTCACGTAAAAATAATGATGTGCAAAACCATGGTTTGGATAAAGCGTTAGATAATCAATTAATAGCTTTAGCAAAAGTGGCATTGGATAAGGGAAGCAAAGTGGTGATAGATATGCCAATTACTAACACCAATCGCACGGTGGGTACCATGTTATCAAACCAAGTCGCCACACGCTACGGCAGTGTGGGCTTACCAATTGATACAATTACCGTGAACTTTACTGGTACGTCAGGGCAAAGTTATGCAGCATTTTTAGCTAAAGGCATTACGTTTAACCTAGCGGGAGAAGGAAATGACTATGTCGGCAAAGGCTTATGTGGTGGTCGCATTGTTATTCATCCGCCTGCCGCCTTTAGAGGGGTGGCACATGAAAATATTATTGTTGGTAACACCGTTATGTATGGCGCTACTACAGGTGAAGCATACTTTAACGGTGTAGCAGGGGAGCGCTTCTGTGTTCGAAACTCAGGCGCTTCTGCGATTGTCGAAGGTGTTGGTAACCATGGTTGCGAATACATGACAGGCGGCACCGTAGTGGTTTTAGGGGTGACTGGCCAAAATTTTGCTGCGGGTATGAGCGGCGGCGTGGCTTATGTGTATGATGAAGATGGCTTGTTTGCAAAACGCTGCAATATGAACATGGTGGCGTTAGAACAGGTACTACCTTCAGAAGCGGATATTGGAGGCGTGCATCACCTCAATCAACCTGACGAAGTGACACTTAAAACTTTAATTGAGCAGCATGCAAGATATACAAGTAGCGTACGCGCTAAAGCATTATTGGCTGAATGGCCGGCATCACGTGTTAAATTTGTAAAAGTGATGCCTAATGAATACAAACGTGCTCTAACAGAATTGGCGGCAGCAGCAAGTAAGGAAGCAGCATAATGGGAAAAATCACAGGATTTATGGAGTTTGAACGTCTTTATGAAGGTAATTTACCTGTAAAAGACCGCGTAAAAAACTATAAAGAGTTTGTATTGCATTTGAGCGACGATGAAGCCAAGCAACAAGGCGCACGTTGTATGGACTGCGGTACGCCATTTTGTATGACAGGATGCCCCATTAACAATATTATTCCTGACTGGAATGACTTGGTTTACCGCCAAGATTGGCGCGCTGCCATTGATGTTTTGCACTCAACCAATAATTTCCCTGAGTTTACGGGTCGCATTTGCCCTGCACCTTGCGAGGCAGCGTGTACGCTTAATATTAATAATGATCCAGTGGGTATTAAGTCCATTGAGCATGCAATTATTGATAAAGCTTGGGAAAATGATTGGGTAACGCCACAAATTAACCCCAACAAAACAGGCAAAAAGATTGCAATAGTGGGCTCTGGACCGGCTGGCTTAGCCGCTGCCCAACAGCTGGCGCGCGTTGGTCATAGCGTAGTTGTGCTAGAAAAAAATAGTCGTATTGGTGGTTTGCTCCGCTATGGAATTCCAGATTTTAAAATGGAGAAATCACTGATTGACCGCCGCATGGTGCAAATGCAGGCTGAAGGCGTAGAGTTTAGGGTCAATCAGCATGTGGGCGAGGCTGTTTTGGCTGATGATTTAGTGGCAGAATTTGATGCCGTATTATTAGCTGGCGGCGCTGAGCAACCACGCGACTTACCTGTCCCTGGGCGTGAGCTTGCAGGCGTACATTTTGCTATGGACTTTTTAACACCGCAAAACCAAGTGAATGCGGGTGATGTTATAGCAAATCAAATTAGAGCCACTGGTAAAAAAGTGGTGGTGATTGGCGGTGGTGATACAGGTTCTGACTGTGTTGGCACTTCAAATCGCCACGGTGCGTTGAGTATTGCGCAGTTAGAAGTGAATACCAAGCCGCCTGAAAAAGAAGATAAATCGTTAATTTGGCCAAATTGGCCAATGAAACTACGTACTTCAAGCTCACAAATTGAAGGCTGTGACCGAGACTGGTCTGTGATGACGAAAGCGCTAGTAGGCGAAAATGGCCAAGTGACGGGCATTAAAGCGGTGCGCCTTGAATGGACAAATGGCAAAGAAAAAATGACTGAAATTGCAGGTTCAGAATTTATTATCCCTGCGGATTTAGTGCTATTGGCGATGGGTTTTGTTTCGCCAGTACAAAAATTATTAGATGCATTTGGGGTTGATAAAGACCAACGTGGCAATGCGAAAGCAGTAACCGAAGGCACTGAAAGCTATAAAACTAGCAAAGCTAAAGTATTTGCTGCGGGTGATGTGCGCCGTGGTCAGTCATTAGTGGTATGGGCTATTCGTGAAGGTCGCCAGGCTGCACGTGCCGTTGATGAATTTTTAATGGGCAGATCTACACTGCCACTTTAAATTTTAGCAGTATGATTTACAGCGCTTGAGTTGAAACGCTTAATTTAAAACAAGGGATGCAGTGTGAATTAACCTGCATCCTTTTTTTATGGAATATAAATGACACCACCTAAAAACGATACATTTCTTCGCGCATTAATGCGCCAGCCTACCGATTACACGCCAGTGTGGATGATGCGCCAAGCTGGGCGTTATTTGCCTGAATATCGTGAATCACGTAAAAATGCGGGTAGTTTTTTACAGCTTTGTAAGAGCGCGCAATTTGCAACCGATGTAACGCTACAACCCTTAGATCGCTACCCATTATTAGACGCTGCTATTTTATTTTCCGATATTTTAACCGTACCAGATGCGATGGGCTTAGGCTTGTATTTTGAAGAGGGCGAAGGGCCTAAATTTGAGCGCACGCTACAATTAGAAGCAGATATTAAAAAGCTTAGAGTGCCAGACATGGCGTCACTACAATATGTGTTTGATGCCGTTAGCAGCATTCGTAAAGCGCTCAATGGCCGCGTGCCGCTGATAGGTTTTGCTGGAAGTCCATGGACATTGGCAACTTACATGGTAGAAGGTAAAGGTGGCACAGATTTTTTAAATACGAAGAAAATGGGCTATGCACGTCCCGATTTATTGCATCATATTTTAGAGGTCAACGCACAAACCGTTACACAGTATCTCAACGCACAAATTGCTGCGGGTGCGCAAGCCGTGATGATATTTGACTCGTGGGGCGGGGCGCTTTCGCACAATGCTTATACAGAGTTTTCACTCAATTACATGCAAAAAATTGTGACAGGCCTCACTAAAAATGCTGAAGGCAAAAAAGTACCAAGTATCGTATTTACCAAAGGTGGTGCGCTGTGGCTAGAGGCACAAGCAGATATTGGCGCTGATGCGTTAGGTTTAGATTGGACAGTGGATATAGGCAGCGCACGCCAACGCGTGGGCGATAAAGTGGCATTGCAAGGTAATTTAGACCCTGCCATCTTACTTTCAACGCCTGAAGCGATTGAAAAAGAAGTAGAAAAGGTACTTGCGTGTTACGGTAGTGGCGCAGGCCATGTGTTTAATTTAGGCCACGGCATTACGCAATGGACCCCACCTGAAAATGCCGCCGCTATGTTAGAAGCGGTGAGAAAACACAGTCAGCAATATCACCAATAATCACTTTCTTAAAGCAATTAAGGCCTCGAGAAAAAATAAATGCTCTGTAAGCCAGTCTGTATGCGGCTTCCAGAGCATCGAAATAATGTAATGCAAAAAATTGCTGATTAAATAAAAAAGCCCTTCAATTTTGAAGGGCTTTTTTATTAGGCTAAAGGACTATAAAGACATCCGTTTTAGGGTGGCGTCTTTATCAATAAACTTATGTTTTAATGCGCCTAAAACATGCAAAGCTAATGTCACTAATAATAGGATACCCAAAACTTCATGCACACTTTCAAAAATGTCACGCATACTTTTATTATCGAACCCAGAAAAAACTTTGATACCAAACCAATGAAGGCCATATTTGCTATTAAGGGGCATCATTAGACCCGCTACAGGGATGGCGAACATCAATAAGTAAAGTAGATGATGCACTGCGGTGGCAAGTTTGCGTTCAAAAGGTTTGTATGAAGTCAGCATGGCAGGGGGTTTGTGCGTAATGCGCCAGAAAATGCGGATTAAAATCAGCATAAAAATGGTTAAGCCCAGAGATTTATGTAAATTAAAGTAAAAATTTCTTGGCGAGATGGCTTCTCTAAGTTGCCATGTATAAACACCAAGATCCATCAAGTCAAAAGCGGATTGTTTAGGCGCCTCTTTAGGGATGTCTGCCATATACCAGCCTAAAACAAACATCACGACAATAAATAACGCAATGAGCCAATGCAGTATGACAGCAGTTTTAGTATAGCGAGTATTCATTTGAGTCATCATTAATTTCCTGTATAGTCTTTTGTATATTATGTGACAGCGGTCACAGCAAATAATGCTAAAACGCATATCATTCTAAACAATAAACTTCATTAAAGGAAATCATTATGCGCAATCTAATGATAATCATGAGCTTGGCAATGTGGTCTCTAGTCGGCAGCGGGTGCGCGCAAGCGATGCCTAAGCCAGCACAAAGCTTTGCCATCGAAAGTTTAGGCGATGGCATTTACGTGCATCACGGAGTGCATTTAGACATAGACGTGGGTTATCAAGGCGATATATGTAACATAAGTTTTATTGTTGGTAGCAAGGGTGTTGCGGTGATTGATACAGGTGGTAGCCTAAAAGTAGGGCAAGCGTTACGTGAGGCTATTCGCAAAGTCACGCCATTACCCGTTCTCTATGTCATTAATACCCATGTTCATCCAGACCATATTTACGGCAATGCGGCATTTTTAGCAGATCATCCACAATTTATTGGGCATGAAAAGCTCGCCAACGCCATGGAATTACGACGGGAAGCATATACCAAGCTAAATGAAAAGTTATTAGGTAAAGATGCCGAAGGCAGTGTAATTGTGAAACCTACAATGGCGGTAAAAACTACCTTAGAAATAGATTTGGGTGATAGAAAACTCGTGCTCGCGGCGCACCCTGTGGCGCATACTAATACGGATTTATCTGTGATAGATACAAAAACCAGCACATTATTTGCAGGTGATTTACTTTTTATTGAGCGCACCCCAGTATTTGAAGGGGACATTAAAGGCTTAATCGCCGAACTGGAGAAGTTAAAAACTAGCCCTGTCAAACAAGTGGTACCAGGCCACGGGCCATCGACCAAAAATTGGCTAGAGGCCATTAATAATCAACTAGGTTATTTGAATGTATTGTTGACAGATGTACGCGCGAGCATTAAAAAAGGTGAAAGTATGGAATCCACCATGAATACAGCAGCCGCCAGTGAAAAAGATAAGTGGGTGTTGTTTGATGTGTCTAACAGACGCAATGTGAATATAATTTACCCCGCTTTGGAGTGGGAATAACGGCAAACAAAAATGGTGCTTCATCGCACCATTTTTTGTGGTCTTTGTTTTAGCGCCTCTGTCAGCAAGCTATAATGCGGCTCACAGAGGTATGAAAAAGTCTCGGAGAAATTTAAGCTATTTTTTTCTTAAATTATCAAGGCTAAATGCAGTGTTTGGGTGCACCCATAAGAGTAGGAGACCGCCTGCAATCGCTAGATAATTAAGCACAGAAACGGGCAATAAAAATGAAACCACAAGGGCATAGATTGCTAAAAGTAATGCAAAAAATTTGGTTTTATAACCTAGCAAAAGAGCCAAGCCCCCTACAAACTGTACCAGAATAATCAACGGCGCGAAAATACCTGGCAAGCCCAATGCCCCTAAACTTAATTCATATTGATGATAGCCGTCAGGGACATTAAAACCTTTTGTTAGCATAATCACTTGTACTAAAAAAACTTGAGCGAGTAAAATACGGGCTAGAAGTGTAAGCATGTTTGGCATGATTTTCTCTCAAAAATTACACAATTAAAGCCAGCATCATGCACTGAACGCACCATTTTCGCAAGCCACCGATGAAAAAAACCAGCGAACTTCAAATTCAACAAGTCACTTGGCAGCAAGCCGAACAACCGTTAAGTAAAATTCGGACAGCGGTATTTATAGGGGAGCAACAGATTGTGCCAGAATTTGAATGGGATGAAATAGATACCAATGCCGTGCATTTATTAATAAACGTTAATGATCAGCCGATAGCTTGTTTGCGGATAATGGATCAACATAAAATTGGCCGTATGGCGGTGCTTAAAGCGTGGCGAGGCAAGGGCGTTGGTATGGCTATATTGCTTGAGGCCATTAAACTCTGCAGGCAATTTGGCAGCCAAGAAGTGACATTATCCGCACAAATGCATGCTATTGGTTTTTATAAAAAAGCGGGATTTTTGCAAATCAGTGATGTTTATGATGATGTGGGTATCCCGCATGTCGATATGCAATTAACCCTGTAATTAAATTGAAACATTCGCCTGACTTTTGGTAAAATAGCACTTTACTATTCATAACCAAGAGAGAAATCTATGTCTAAAATTGTATTTAAAGCAGGTGAAGCCACCATTTATACCGAAGGTAAAGACACAGGTGCAGCCATGCCAGAGATTTTAATTGGCGCTGTAGATGGCCCAGTCGGCGCAGCATTTGCTAACATGATGGCGCAAAGCAAAGGCCACACCGCTATGTTTGCAGTGCGTGACTTAAATCAATTAGTGCGCCCAGCATGTATTATGGTGCCAAAAGTAACGCTTAAAGATAGTGGTAACATTGCGTTGTTTGGTGGTGTGGTACAAGCAGCCACTGCAGATGCGATTTTAGATTGCGTCATTGAAGGCATTATTCCTAAAGATCAAGTGAATGATTTATGCATTATTAGCTTAGTTTGGATTGATCCAAATGCAGCTAAAGACCCAAATTTAGATAAAGCGGATATGTACCAAAATAACTACAATGCAACAAAACTTGCCATTAAGCGTGCATTAAATAATGAGCCAAGCATAGATGAGTTGATTGCTAATCGTCATAAAATCAAACATTGCATGTGGGAAGAAAGCTGGGGCGTGATTTAATTCACTCAATTGGGTTAACCACCGCATCTTAATTTTTTGATATGATGAAGCATTGATGAGGCATTGATTAAAATAAGGAAGTGATATGGCTGAATATAATGTTTGCAAAGAAGCATTTGATCGCTTGTGCGAGGATGTGAATACGGATAAAAAATCGGCAATCAGTGAAGGCGATTATTGGTTATTTGAGCTAGGGTTTAGGTCTGCGATTGAAGAGCTGTTATCTATCGCAGATACTGGCCAACAGGCTCGAAAGTTCGTTTCACCGCGCTTTCAAATGTTGGCAGATAAAATATTAAGTGCTAGGTTACATTAATAAAAAAGCGGCTTTTAGCCGCTTTTTTATTAGCACAGAGGCTAATTTAACCGTGGTTAACTTATATCAATTTATTTAGTTATTTTTGCAAAAAATACTATCAGCAACACTATAAATACAACCAACGCTACCACAGTTGCAATACCTTGCCACCCAGGAAATAGCATATTAATCCTTTCTTCATTAATTGATTAAATGCACGCTTCAACAATTAATTTTTAAGTAGACTCAATAGTCTTATGACAGGGCTTAAGGTTTATTGTTCACTTTGAAAGTGATCAAATACTATAATTTTTTACAACAACTTACTTTAGGAGCACCATCATGCTAACAATGTTTGAGTTAACAATTTCACCGCTTTTACGTACATTAAATAACTTGGCGCACATCTTAAAAAAGGGTGAAGCGTATGCCGATGCCAAAAAAATAGAACATAGCGTGCTACTCAATGCGCGATTATTTCCAGATATGTATCCACTCACACGGCAGGTGCAAATTGCAACGGATATGAGTAAAGGCGCAGCAGCACGCTTGGCAGGGCTAGAAATCCCTAAGTATGAGGATAACGAAAGCACATTTTCTGAACTTCAAGCACGTATTGCTAAAACGATTGCCTTTATTGAAACCGTAAAACCTGAACAACTGCTTGGTAGTGAAGCGCGCGAAGTGACCATTACCGTGCGTAAGGTTGAGGTGAAATTTACTGGGCTAGATTACGTACTAAAATGGGTGATGCCGAATGTTTATTTTCATATGACCACCGCGTATAACATTTTCCGTCATAACGGCGTAGAGCTAGGCAAACCAGACTTTTTACGTGGTAAAGAATAAGGCTTATTTTCTAAGCGGCTCAAGCAAAGACTTGAGCCCGTTATGATCTATTTCTTGCATCAATTGCAATAGCCGCCCTAAATCCCCTTTAGGAAAACCCTCACGTGCAAACCAATTAAGATAATGGCCTGGCAAATCTACCAATACGCGTCCTTTATATTTGCCATAAGGCATTTCAAGCGATATTAAGCGTTGTAAATCTTCAGGGTTCATCTGTTAAAAAGTACCGAGAGAATTTTATACCTCTGGTAGCCGCATACAGACTGGCTTACAGAGGTGGTCAAATAATAATGTGGCAAAATTGACTAAAATCAGGAGATTAAACAACGAGTCTATCCACCACTTTGCCGTTGACTAAATGGCACTCAATAATCTCATCAATATCGGCATTATCCACAAAGGTGTACCAAATCGCTTGCGGGTAAATAACTAATAATGGACCTTCACCACAGCGATCTAGACAGCCAGCACGGTTAATGCGCGCTAAACCTTGACCAGCCAGTGCTAGTTTTTTAACGCGCGCTTTCATGTGGTTAAAGGCGGCTTCTGCGCCTAAATTAGCGCAACAGGCCTCATTATTTTCACGTTGATTGAGGCAAAAAAATACATGGTGTTGATAGTAGCTCATATTTAGTTTTTTTCTGATGCTGATTCTACGCCTTCTTCACGCGTAAAAATCATGGTGCGGTTAATGCCAAGAATGTCAGCATCTTTGCGTATATCGGGAGGAAACTCAGGGTAAGGTGCAGCAAGGCGCAAAATATTGATGGCGGCTTCGTCAAATATTTTGTTGCCTGAACTACGCTTGATGGTAATTTTTTCAATCGAGCCATCAGATTTAATATCTAAAGAAAACAGTACGCTACCTTTAGTGTTTTTATTCCTCATCGCCTCAGGGTAATTGAGATTACCAAATTTTTCAATTTTTTGACGGCAGACTTCTTCATACATGGCAAATTTATACTCTTGGGCGCGTGCGCCTAGCTCTTTACGTTTAGGACGTTTTTGATAGATTTCGTGTTGCTTAGCAATTTGCGCTTCAAGTTTATCAATTTCAAGTGCGCGTTCCATGGCATCATTCAAATCAATTTTACTGGGCGCTTCTTCTTCACCCTCTTGAGAGTCTTTAGCCGTTGAAGCTTGTGAGGGTGAATGAGCCACCTTTTTGGTGGACTTCATTTGTGTCATTAACTCATCTGCCTGATGTTCTAGTTCAGAAACACGTTTTTCAACTTTGGTGTCTAAAGCCGCTTTTTTAGCCGCTTTACCACCTTTTTTATCTTTTGAAGTCGGGTTAACAGTAAATTCAGTTTTTTGCTGCTGAATGCTAGGGGTTGAGGTTTTGAGCTGCCTGTCTTCTTCGGTGTTACCGCCACGGTCTAAATTAGCTTGCGCCAACACATCGGCTTTGGTGGGCTTGGTTTTAGTTTTTGCATTCACTAATACCACATCAAGCGTGGGCTTAGTGTTCATCATTTTACTTATTTCAGGTGTAAAGTGAACACTTAAAATAATGAGGTGAACTGTTAAGGAAATCCACAGCGCAATAGCAATAAAGCTCATTTTTTGTAATTTAGCGGTTAACACAGAGATTGCTTTTACTTCGGTAGTTTTTAGTTGATTAGCCAAGCATTAGCCCAAATATTATTTTAAGGCATCAAGAATTTTTTGATGGATGCCACCAAAAGCGCCGTTGCTCATCACCAAAACATGGTCATGCGGCTTGGCTGCGGCTTTTATCGCTTGTACTAGCAAGTTTAAATCATCAAATGTTTGGGCTTTATTCGCAATAGGCTTGAGCGCTTCTTCAGCATTCCAGCCTAAATTAGCGCCATAACAAAAAACTAAATCCGCGTCTTTTAAGCTTGCGGGTAATGCATCTTTCATTACGCCCAATTTCATGGTGTTGCTACGCGGTTCTAGCACGGTAATGATTCTAGCACCGCCAGAAGCCGCATCCAGCTTGGCTCGCAGCCCGGCTAATGTGGTCTCGATGGCGGTAGGGTGATGCGCAAAGTCGTCATACACGGTAATGTTGTTGACCACACCTTTGGTTTCCATGCGGCGCTTTACGTTTTTAAATTCGGTTAGTGCAGCAATGCTTGTGACAACCGCCACTCCTGCATGGCGTGCAGCCGCAATGCTGGCCAACGCATTCATGCGATTATGTTCACCCAATAAGCTCCAATTAACGCGGCCTTGAGGCTTACCCGCAAACAGCACATCAAAACTGCCATCACCCAGTGCATTAGCCGCCTGCCAGTTGGCATTCGCGCCAAATTTCTCTACAGGCGTCCAACAACCTTGATCAATCACACGTTGTAAACTGGCTTCTTTACCGTTGGCGACTATGAGGCCTTGTTGCGGCACTGTACGCACTAAGTGATGAAATTGTTTTTCAATGGCGGTTAAATCTTCAAAAATATCGGCGTGGTCAAACTCTAAATTATTTAGCACTGCCGTACGTGGGCGGTAATGGACAAACTTAGAGCGCTTATCAAAAAATGCTGTATCGTACTCATCAGCTTCAATCACAAAAAAAGGTGAAATGCTTTTGGTATCTTGTTTTGGTGCTTGCGGTAGCCTGGCAGAGACAGAAAAATTTTCAGGTACACCACCAATTAAAAACCCAGGCGCTAAGCCTGCATGTTCCAGTATCCACGCCAACATAGAGCTGGTGGTTGTTTTACCATGCGTACCAGCCACGGCGAGCACCCACTTACCCTGAAGCACATTCTCTGCCAGCCATTGTGGGCCAGAAATGTAGGGTAAGCCTTGGTTTAAAATTTCTTCCATCAGCGCATTGCCACGCGTTACTACATTACCTATCACGTAAATATCGGGGTTTAATTTTGTTTGTGCTGGATCAAAACCCTCAATCAACTCAATGCCTTGCGCTTCGAGTTGCGTGCTCATAGGCGGGTAGACATTGGTATCACTCCCCGTGACGCGATGGCCTGCCGCTTTTGCGAGCACTGCAATACCACCCATGAACGTACCACAAATTCCTAAAATATGAATATGCATCTTTATTTATCTATATAAATCAGTTGGTTGTAAAAATATCATTGATAACTATCGGTCGTATTTGGTTGACTTAAGCGCGCAATGAATGATGTTGATTAGCCCAATCGTTTAAGCTAAATTTTAATGATTGACTGGCAAAAAAGCTGAAAATACTAAAGAAAAAACCTCGGTTACCCTAATTCAATGATACGTGATTACTATTAATTAACAGGCTATATGATAAGCCATCCTTGCTAGAAATGGCAGTGGGCGACAAAACTATTGATAAAAATATGTTGAATTTTAAGATGATTTTTAACCCTTATAATTTATTCGCTTAGTATTTCCAGAAACAGTTGATTCACATCAGACATATTGCCTTTTATAACAGATTTCTCGGGCAGGTTATTTTCTAAACGCGATAACTCTACCTCTATAAACGCGTTCAGTGCTTGAATGGGCTTATCTTTAGCTAGCTCTTGCACCGCTTTCTTTTTTTCTAATAAGGCATTAATTTCATCAAGCAAAAATGGTTGATCCTCAAGCAAATGTAATAGTTTTTTAAATTCTATGGGCGCAGTTGTTTTATAAGCTTCTAGCCATCTTACGGCTAGAAGCGGACGCAGCACATAAAAATATTTTTTTAGTGGAACCAACTCTGCTTGTAAATAACCCCTGTAATTCGTTTTTGCCATACTTTTGTAATGATGAATACCATGCTCGCAGGAATAAATTTGAGGTAAGAGCATATTGATTTTCTCAAGAAACGATCCTGAGGTTTTATAAATAATGGAGGGTTGTATCCACTCAGTTAAAGTTGGGTTTGATTTCCAAAAAAGCTTTAAAGCTTTACGAACATCCCAACCATTTAGGTCAATATCATCAACAATTGGGTATTCAATCACATCTCTTTTATCTTCCAAATCAACAGATAAGTACCAGTTTTTATCATTTTTAACGTAAATAAAGCGTACGTCGTAATCACTATTAGGCGATGCGAAACCCCAAGCTCGGCTACCTGACTCTACGGCCAATAAAATACGAACATCGTGGGTTAATTCAACTTGATTAAGTCGATTGAGAATATCTGCCCTAATTTCTGCCGCAGTCATCTTTACCCTAAATTGGGCGCTAACCATCGCTCTAAATATTCTTTGGGCAATTGGCGGCGTTTTGCCATATCTTCCAGCTGGTCATTGCCGATTTTGTCTACGCTGAAATATTTAGAATGATGATGTGCAAAGTAAAAACCTGAAACTGCAGCCGCTGGCATCATGGCAAATGACTCAGTCAACTTCATGCCGATTTCATCGCACTGCATTAAGTGAAACATATCAGATTTTACGGTGTGGTCTGGGCAAGCGGGGTAGCCAGGCGCAGGGCGTATGCCTTGGTAGGCTTCTTTTATCAAAGCATTAACATCGAGTTTTTCATTGGTTGCATAACCCCATAAGTCAATGCGCACGCGCTCATGCATGTATTCCGCAAAAGCTTCGGCTAACCTATCTGCCAGCGATTTAAATGTAATACCGCTGTAGTCATCATTGGCATTCGCAAAACGCTTTTCGATTTTTTCTGTGCCTAAGCCAGCAGTGACTGCAAATAAGCCGATGTAATCTTCTGCAACACCTTTTGGCGCAATAAAGTCTGCTAAGCATTGGTTAGGGCGCGCCACCCCATCTATCACGGGTTTTTCGCTTTGTTGACGCATGCCGTAATAAGTAAACGCTATTTTTTGTCTAGTTTCATCGGTGTAAACTTCAATATCATCTTCATTTACGCTGTTGGCGGGCATCAGCGCAATCACGCCACTAGCACTTAGCCATCGCCCATCGATGATTTTTTTAAGCATGTCTTGTGCCTCTGCAAATACTTTTGTCGCAGCCTCACCTACCACTTTATCAGTCAAAATAGCGGGATAAAAGCCTGCCAAATCCCATGTTTGGAAGAAAGGGCCCCAATCAATGTATTGTGCTATTAGGCTTAAATCAATATTTTTAAATACGCGGCGGCCGATAAACTTTGGTCTAATAGGAGTATTTTCACCCGTAAAATCCAGTTTAGCTTTGTTAGCGCGTGCTTGCGCCAGCGTTAGCATGGGCACACCCTTTTTATTGGCGTGTTGCTGCCGTGCTTTTTCATAATCTGCTTGTATTTCCGCTAAATAAGCCCCGCGTGTTTCTGGCGCGAGCAGGTTTTGCATAATACTCACCGAGCGAGAAGCATCAGGCACATAGACCACAGGCCCATCGTAATGAGGAGCAATTTTTACCGCCGTATGCGCACGTGAAGTGGTTGCCCCGCCAATTAACAGTGGCATTTTTAGTCCACTAAAATAGGGGTCGCGCTGCATTTCACGTGCGAAGTGCGCCATTTCTTCTAGTGACGGCGTAATGAGCCCCGAGAGACCAATAATATCTGCACCCTCGGCTTTTGCCATTGCTAAAATTTCTGCTGCGGGTACCATCACACCCATATTCACGACTTCAAAGTTATTACATTGCAAAACGACAGAAACAATATTTTTACCAATATCATGCACATCACCTTTAACCGTCGCAATCACCATTTTACCTTTTGGTTTGGCGACAATGCCTGTGCGCGCCTGTTCAGCGGCTTTTTCAGCCTCAATAAATGGGATTAAATGCGCTACTGCGGCTTTCATCACACGGGCAGATTTCACCACTTGCGGTAAAAACATCTTGCCTTGTCCAAACAAATCGCCAACTATGTTCATGCCGTCCATCAACGGGCCTTCTATCACGTGAATGGGCCTACCACCGTTGTTAGCCACTTCGGCACGTGCTTCTTCAGTGTCTTCTACAATAAACTCGGTAATACCATGCACCATCGCGTGTGCAAGGCGCTTATTAATTGACGTGGGTGCCTCTGGTGTGCCGCGCCACTCCAGCGTGGCTTCTTCTTTTTTGCCACCCACTTTTAAGGTGCTGGCAATTTCAATCATGCGCTCCGTTGCATCTTCACGGCGATTTAGCACTACATCTTCTACGCGCTCTTTTAACTCAGCAGGCAAGTCGTCATAAACGCCCATCATGCCTGCGTTGACAATACCCATGGTCATGCCTGCCTTAATGGCGTGGTAAAGAAATACGGTATGAATCGCCTCGCGCGCGGGGTCATTGCCACGAAAGCTAAAACTGACATTTGAAACGCCGCCTGAAATTTTTGCGTGTGGCAGGTTTTCTTTAATCCAGCGTGTGGCGTTAATAAAATCTACCGCATAATTGTTATGCTCTTCAATACCTGTGGCAATGGCGAAAATATTGGGATCGAAAATAATATCTTCAGGCGGAAAATCAACTTCTGTCACTAGTAAGTCATAGGCGCGTTTACAGATTTCTGTCTTACGCTCATAGGTATCGGCCTGACCTTTCTCATCAAATGCCATCACAATAACTGCGGCACCATATTGGCGGCACAGTTTGGCTTGACGTAAAAACTCGGCCTCACCTTCTTTCATTGAAATTGAGTTAACAATAGATTTACCTTGCACACATTTTAAACTTGCCTCAATCACGCTCCACTTAGATGAGTCAATCATAATTGGTACGCGCGCAATATCGGGCTCGCTGGCAATTAAATTTAAAAAGTGCGTCATGGCTTTAACGGCATCTAGCATGCCTTCATCCATGTTAATGTCGATGATTTGCGCGCCGTTTTCAACCTGCTGGCGAGCAACACTCAGCGCCTCTTCAAATTGCTCATTAATGATGAGTCGTGCAAAAGCTTTGCTGCCAGTTACATTAGTACGCTCACCCACGTTTACAAAAAGCGAGTTTTCGTCAATCACAAATGGCTCTAAGCCTGATAAGCGCATATCTGGTGCCACCATTGGTACTTGACGTGGTGGTAAATCTTTAATGGCCTCATAAATTGCTTGAATATGTGGCGGCGTGGTGCCACAGCAACCCCCCGCAATATTAATAAAGCCGCTTTGTGCAAACTCTTTGACCAAGCTAGAAGTATCGGCGGGTTTTTCATCAAAACCCGTATCACTCATGGGGTTGGGTAAGCCAGCATTGGGGTAAATGCACACAAACGTATCAGCAATTTTTGAAAGCTCTTCAGCGTATGGGCGCATCAATGTTGCCCCTAAAGCGCAATTTAAGCCAATGGTAAGTGGCTTGGCATGGCGTACAGAATTCCAAAAGGCTGGTACCGTTTGACCAGATAATATGCGGCCTGATGCATCTGTCACCGTGCCAGAAATCATCAGAGACATGCGGTAACCAACTTCATCAAAGAAAGTTTCAATGGCAAATAATGCGGCTTTACAATTAAGCGTATCAAAAATGGTTTCTACCATTAAAATATCTGCACCACCTTCTACCAAAGCACGCGCCTGCTCTAGGTAAGCGCTCACTAGAGAATCGAACGAAACATTACGTGCGGCAGGGTCATTTACATCTGGTGAAATGCTGGCGGTTTTTGGCGTTGGACCAAGTGTGCCTGCCACAAAACGTGGTTTATCAGGCGTGCTGTATTTTAAACATGCGGCTTTGGCTAGCTTGGCAGATTGCACGTTCATTTCATACACCAAGTGCGCCATGTGGTAGTCATCTTGTGCCACGCTGGTTGCACCAAAGGTGTTGGTTTCAATAATATCAGCGCCAGCAGCTAAGTATTGCTCATGAATCTCTTGAATTACTTGAGGCTGTGTGAGGCTTAACAACTCATTGTTGCCCTTAACAAACAATTCACGCTCACCAGCAGGTGCTTTAAAATCAGCAAATCGCTCACCCCGATAATCTGCTTCTGTGAGCTTATATTGTTGAATCATGGTACCCATCGCGCCATCTAAAATAAGGATGCGCTTAGCGAGTAATCCGCGTAGTTGCTTTTCTAGTGGAGAAGTTGCGAGTGAAGTCATTGCAATTGGGCTTTTAATTAAGGTTATAGAGTGGTTATTTTATCACGCAAGCTACTTTTAATTAATGACCTGATAGAAACGCGTTTTGATAATCTAACCTATTACTCAATGAGAAAGATGCGCGATAGGGATAAAATAGATTTGCAACGGTGCTTACCAGTTCCTCAATCACTATTTGCTCACATCCCCACGCCTATATTGCACCGCTTCGGCTATGTGGGTGGGTTTAATGTTAGCCTCATTCGCTAAATCTGCAATAGTGCGCGCGACTTTTAAAATACGGTGATAAGCACGTGCCGACAAATTGAGGCGCGAAATAGCTGTTTTTATCAACGTTAATCCAGCGTCATCTAGTTGGCAGTGCGCATCTATCTCTAAACTGCCCAGCATGCTATTCGCTTTTCCTTGACGTTGAATTTGTAGCACACGTGCATTTTCGACTCTGGCGCGAATGGAACTGCTATCTTCCGCAGTTGTTTTACTGGTGAGTTCATCTTCTTTAAGCGCTGGCACTTCAATATGCATGTCAATTCTATCGAGCAGTGGTCCTGAAATTTTAGCTTTGTAACGTGCGATGTTATCTGGCGTACAGCGGCATTTGTTGTTGTAATGCCCAAAGTAGCCACACGGGCAAGGATTCATGGCAGCGAGTAGCTGAAATTGCGCAGGAAAATCTGCTTGGCGGGCGGCACGGCTAATGGTGATGTGGCCACTTTCAAGCGGTTCACGCAAGACTTCTAAAACTTTACGATCAAACTCTGGCAGCTCATCTAAAAACAAAACGCCATGATGAGCCAGCGAGATTTCACCAGGGCGTGGAATGCCACCGCCACCGACTAACGCAACGCCAGAGGCGGTGTGGTGCGGCGAGCGGAAAGGCCGGCGCTTCCAGTTTTCAAGTTTATAAGTACCGTTAAGAGATTGTATGGCGGCTGACTCTAACGCTTCAGACTCTGTCATGCTGGGTAAAATGCCAGCAAAACGGCTGGCCAACATACTTTTGCCAGTGCCCGGTGGCCCGCTCATTAGCACGCTGTGGCTTCCTGCCGCGGCTATCTCTAAAGCGCGTTTAGCAGATGACTGACCTTTTACCTCATTAAAGTCGGGGTAAAAAGTGGCTTGCACTTGCGGTTTTGGTTCATATTGCGCTAACGCAGTGTGCCCGCTTAAGTGAGCACATACTTCGAGTAACGAACTTGCAGGGTAAATAATGGCATCTTTGACCAATGCGGCTTCTATTGCGCTGGACTTGGGTAGTATAAAAGCGCGTTTTGCGCCATTAGTTTTATGTTGCATGTGATAGGTCATGGCTAATGCACCGCGAATAGGACGCAACTCGCCCGTGAGGGCTAATTCGCCAGCAATTTCATAGCGCGATAAGGGTTCGGTAGGAATTTGCCCGCTCGCTGCCAAAATGCCTAATGCGATGGGTAAATCATAGCGGCCACTTTCTTTTGGCAAATCGGCAGGCGCAAGATTAACGGTGATACGCCTAGCAGGAAATTCAAATTGTGCGGTTTGTATGGCCGCGCGGACGCGATCTTTACTTTCCTTGACCTCGGCTTCGGGCAAGCCAACAATCGCAAATTGAGGTAACCCGTTAGCTAAGTGCACCTCAACGACCACTTCTGGCGCATCCATGCCATTAAGTGCGCGGCTATAAATGACAGCGAGACTCATGGCTGAGGTTAAAGTTTAGCCTGTTGTGTTGATTCTAATTCGGCAAGCTTGATTTCTAGCAACGATAATTTTTCTCGAGTATTACGTAATACTTCTGTTTGGATATCAAACTCTTCACGAGAAACAAGCTCCATTTTGGTGAACATGCTCTGAATGAGTGCATGAATATTTTTATCCATATCTCCAACAGGAGATTTTTCAACCATCTCTTTGAATTTGTTAGATATTTCATTTAATTTTTCAGTGTTGAGCATGTTAAACCCTGGCATTATTTTATTGCAAGGTAGTTAGTTTAACAGTTTTCTTAAGAAAATAAAAAAGAATAATTACCAATAAAAGTTTATATCTATATGATTATTAAGTAAATTATTTTTGGCACACACTTTGCTTATGATGCTCATAGCGTAAAGTCATCAATCTCGGTGCTTACTACAGTGATACGACTGCCAAAGATGCTGGTTATTTAGTGGCTACAACTAATCATAATATTGGTGATAGTGCATTTGTAGTGTTCGTACAAAAAACTTTTTTATTAAAATTGGGCAAAAAGTGTTCGCCCATAATGGGAGGTATTTATGAAATTTGTATCTGCAATTATCAAGCCCTTTAAGCTTGACGAAGTAAGAGAGGCCTTATCAGCCATCGGCGTTCAAGGAATTACGGTTACAGAGGTAAAAGGATTTGGTCGTCAAAAAGGACATACAGAACTGTATCGCGGTGCTGAGTACGTGGTTGATTTTTTGCCAAAAATAAAATTAGAAGTGGCCATTGATGACACGATGTTAGACCGTGTGGTAGAAGCTATCGAAAAATCTGCCGCAACAGGAAAAATTGGTGATGGCAAGATATTTGTGTTTAATTTAGAGCAAGTTACCCGTATTCGTACGGGCGAAACTGGCTCAGAAGCACTATAAGGGGAAGGTGATGAAAAAACTATTTTCAGTATTGGCTTTAATAACATCATTAGGGTTAATTTTTACAAACAATGTACTTGCTGATGACGCAAAATCAACTGCAGAAATAGCGCAAGTTGTCACAGACGATGCAGTATCTGTGCCAACCACCTCTGTAGCACCAGCTAGTGAAGTTGTGCCTACAGCTGTCCCTTCAACAGTCGATAAGGGCGACACTGCTTGGATGATGATTTCTACCGCACTGGTGGTTTTAATGGTGCCAGGCTTGGCGTTATTTTACGGCGGATTAGTGCGCAGCAAAAACATGCTGTCTGTGTTGATGCAAGTGTTGGTCGTGTTTTCGCTCATTTCTGTATTGTGGGCAGTGTATGGTTATAGTTTGGCTTTTGGTAGTGGTGAAGGGCCAATTATTGGCAATCTTGGTAAGGTGTTTTTGCAAGGTGTGACACCAACTTCACTTTCAGATACCTTTACTAAAGGTGTGAAAATTCCTGAAATGATTTTTATTGCTTTTCAATGTACTTTTGCTGGTTTAACGACAGCATTAATCGTCGGTTCTTTTGCAGAACGTATGAAGTTTAGTGCTGTATTGTTGTTTTCTGTGATTTGGTTCACATTAAGCTATATCCCTATCGCTCATATGGTTTGGGGTGCTGGTGGTTATTTATTAGGCCAAGGCGCATTAGACTTTGCAGGCGGTACAGTGGTGCATATTAACGCTGCTGTGGCAGGTTTAGTGGGCGCTTACATGGTGGGCAAACGTATCGGCTATGGTAAAGAGGCTTTAACGCCACACAACTTAACGATGACAATGTTGGGTGCTTCGTTATTATGGGTGGGCTGGTTCGGTTTTAATGCTGGCTCAAACCTTGAGGCGACTGGCAGTGCAGGTTTAGCCTTTGTGAATACGTTGTTTGCGACAACCGCTGCCGTGTTAGCATGGTCATTAGGCGAAGCAATGACTAAAGGTAAGGCTTCAATGTTAGGGGCGACTTCTGGTGCAGTTGCAGGCTTGGTTGCCATTACGCCAGCATGTGGTTCAGTCGGCCCTATGGGTGCTATCGCCATTGGGTTTATCGGTGGTTTTGTCTGTCTATGGGGTGTCACTGGGTTAAAGAAAATACTGGGTGCTGATGACACGTTAGACGTGTTTGGCGTGCATGGTGTTGGTGGTATTGCGGGTGCCTTGTTGACGGGTGTATTTACTGCACCTAGCTTAGGAGGCACTGGTGCAGCCGAGTTTAGTATCGCTAAACAATTGGTGATTCAAGCTGAAGGCGTATTAATTACTATCGCTTGGTCAGCAGTTGCCGCTTTCATGGCTTTCAAAATAGCAGATGTTATCGTAGGCTTGCGTGTGTCTGAAGAAACAGAACGTGAAGGTTTAGATACCACTGTTCACGGTGAGCGTGCTTACCACTTCTAACGACCAATGATGAATGGATAAGCAAAAAAGCGGACATGAAAATGTCCGCTTTTTTATGCCACAAATAAATGTGGTAGATTTAGTACGACATGGATTCTCATCTTAATATTGGCACATAGTTTGCTTGTATTAATGAAAATTTTGTTAGCTCATTAGCTTCTCTCTTCTTTAGCTAGGCATGATTTGCGCCTATTTTTTTGCCGAGAGATTTTTATACCTCTGGAAGCCGCATTCTAGGCCGCTTGCAGAGGTATAAAATAATGATGTATAAAAATTAGGTTTTTTTGATTAAAAATACGATGGGACTTTAAAAAGTGCTTGACAAATAAATCTAAATAACTAATTATGTAGTTATGAAAAAAATTAACACAATACCTGATGAGTGGCAAAATATCGCGCAGCTGTTTATCGCCTTGGGTGACGCGCATCGGCAACGTATTTTATTGGCGTTTGATAAAGATGAGCGACTTAACATTTTGCAAATTGCCGCTGCTTCTACATTAAGCCGCACAGCAGTCACGCACCACTTAAAAATACTGCATCAAAGTGGCGCCTTGCAAAGTGAAAAGGTTGGTAAAGAGGTATTTTTTTGGGTGAATAAAAGTTTAATGACCAATGCTATCAAAGGTGTATTGAAATACATCGAAGCAGAAATATAAAAATAGGGTTTAAGGGGTTAGCTATGATAGCAGGTGTATTACGTGCAATATGTAAGGTGCTATTTAGAGTAGATGTGAGCGGTATTGAAAATGTACCAAAAGAAGACGGCATTTTAATTGTTGCCAATCATGAGTCATTTTTAGATGGTTTATTGTTAGGCTTATTTTTGCCCAAAGCGGCTACTTTTATTGTGCACACATCAGTGCTTAATAGGTGGTCGTTTCGGCAAGCATTGCGTTTAACGCCGCATTTGCCTGTTGACCCCTCAAGCCCGCTAGCCATGAAAAAAGTGATTAAGCTACTAGAAGCAGGTAAAAACGTGGTGATATTTCCTGAGGGGCGCATTACCCTAACGGGTAGTTTGATGAAAGTTTACGATGGTCCTGGGTTTGTTGCCGCGAAAACAGGGGTGAAAATCTTACCTGTTCGTATTGATGGTGCTGCTGAGTCTTACTTTGGTCGTTTATCTAGCCACCACCCTAGACGTTTATTACCAAAAGTATCGCTTACGATTATGCCCACCACCAGTGTGGTGATGCCTAAATCGACACACCATAGCTTTCCTACTGGCAAGCAACGTCGTCGTATGGCAGGTGAAGGCATGCGTAGCGTGATGCAGAAAATGTTATTTCAAGCACAAAAAAGCCGCACATTGTTTGAAGCGTTTTTAGAGGCAAAAGACAAATTTGGCGATGGCTATAAACTGATTGAGGATGTCAATGAAGCTGAAGAAACGTATCAAGATTTACTTAAAAAAAGCTTAGCGCTTGGACGTATTGTCACAAAGGTGAGCGTAGCGAATGAGACGGTAGGCGTGCTAATGCCTAATGTGACCAATACGGTAGCGCTCATATTAGGCATGAATGCCTTTAATCGTATCCCTGCGCTAATCAACTACACTTCTGGTACATCAGGGATGCAAAATGCATGTATTGCGGCTAATATAAAAACGGTGATTACTTCACATAAGTTTATTGAAACGGCTAAGTTAGAAAGCACCATTGCCGGGCTTAATGATTTAAATATTTTATACTTAGAAGACTTACGTGCACAATTTAGCGTGCTTGATCGCGTTTGGTTAATGGGTTATGCCTTGCACTTTCCACGTGCTGCTATGAGCGTGAACAAACCGAATGAACCCGCTATTGTTTTATTTACATCGGGCAGTGAGGGCAAGCCTAAAGGTGTCGTGCACTCTCACAAAAGTGTGCTATCAAACATCTCACAAGTCATGGCGGTGCTGGATATCAACCCCACAGATAAGCTGATGCTGGTGTTACCATTATTTCATGCGTTTGGCTTTTTAGCGTCCATGCTCTTTACTTTTAATGGCGCAAAAATGGTGGTGTTTCCTTCACCACTACAATACAAAGTTATTCCAGAGGTGATTTACGATCGTGGCTGCACCGTATTTGTGGCGACCAGTACATTTTTAGCCAATTATGCAAAGTTTGCCCACCCTTATGACTTTTATAAACTCAAAATAGTCCTTTCTGGTGCTGAGAAACTTAATGAAGAAGTCCGTAAAACTTATCAAGAAAAATTTGGCATCAGAATATTAGAGGCTTATGGCGCGACTGAATGCGCGCCTGGGTTGGCGATTAATACGCCTATGGCCAATCTAAACGGCAGTGTAGGGCAATTTTTGCCAGGAATGGACCATAAGTTGGAATCAATATCTGGCATCACAACAGGCGGTTTGCTACATGTACGTGGTGAAAATGTCATGATGGGATACTACCTTTATGATGCCCCAGGCGTGCTAAAACCGCCAGAGGATGGTTGGTATAACACTGGCGATATTGTGGAGGTTGACGCACAAGGGTTTGTCCACATTAAAGGGCGCGTTAAGCGTTTTGCTAAAGTAGCAGGAGAAATGGTGTCACTTGAGGTGGTTGAACAAATTGCTAATACCGCAGCACCAGATCATCAACATGCGGCCAGCACGCAAGCAGATTTACAACGTGGTGAAAGCATTATTCTCTTTACAACGGCTCCTGATTTAAAGAGAGAAGACTTGCAAACGGTGGCAAAAAACACAGGCAGCCCAGAAATTGCCATTGCTCGTAAAATTATTCGCATTGATTCGTTACCCATACTTGGAACAGGCAAAACAGATTATGTAACTCTCAAGCAAATGGCTGAGGCGGCATGAAAAAATTCATTACCACGTCTATCGTTATGGTGTTGCTCGTTTTTCCTATTTCATTACTTGCGTGGGTTAAGCAAGTTGGTATGAATGACATAGATGATATAAAACTGACGGGGTTATCAGCCGCTGATTCAGCAAGAATGAAATTAGACGTCGAAAAATTTTCAATTGACTATGCCAAGCGCAATGTTGAAAACGTACCAACCTTAAACTTGGCCGAACAGTATGTTGAAAGCGAGCTTAAAAAAGTGACTAATCGTGTAGAAATACAAAGCTACCAAGTTGATAATGAAAAATTTAATAATGTTATTGCGCATTTCGGCCCAACGGCAGGCAAACCCATTATCATCGGCGCACATTATGACGCGCATGAAAACACAATGGGTGCAGATGACAATGCCAGTGGTGTGGCAGGCCTGTTAGAGCTAGCACGTATTTTTTCCAAACAGCCGCCTAATGTGCCTGTTCAAATTGTCGCTTACACTTTAGAAGAGCCGCCGAATTTTAGAACAGATAATATGGGCAGCCGCCATCACGCTCTAAGCTTAGTACAAGCTGACATTAAGCCTAAACTCGTATTGGTGTTAGAAATGATCGGATTTTATAACGATGCAGAAAATAGCCAAGCATACCCTGTGGG
>JBATAW010000042.1:0-21840 GCA_049662045.1 Methylophilaceae bacterium
AATCTGCATTACTGGCATCCCTTTGCGGTGCAGGCGGATGACTTGTTTTCGTCTTTCATGCAGTACTTCTCGCGACTGCTTGCGGGCATCTTCTTTTTCCATGCCCATTGAGACATGTTCCAACCCCTAAAGCTCATGGATAATTCGTGCCGAGTCTATAATGAGTTAAAGGGAGATTAGCGTGCACTTAAATAAATACAAAGTCTATTATCACTTTCAAGGAAGCGATGAATCTATCGAAGCAGAAGACCAATTAGTGATGAATGTAGCCGACATTTACTCAGAACTTCTTGGAAAGCTTGCTTTAACAAGTGACTACATCGGTCTTATTGATTCAGATGAAAACACGATGCAAGTCATGTATCAATTAGACACAGATCAGTACTGGCTAGAAGTGATTGATGAAGCCCAACAAGGGTCTCATGGACGATTTTTTACCTTTGACGAAATCACAGATGTATTCAAAAGCCTCCCAGAGAAATTCTCCACTAAAGTATTTTCAGGGCTCAAATTCAATAAGTGGAAAGACTTCAATAAAATTTTCTAATTTTGCAATTCTTTCAAGCCAACACGCCTCACGGACCAGATTAATTCAGTCGATTAGTGCTTACCTTTATTAGTGTTGCCCTGCAAGCCTTATTTTATGCGGCATCCAGGGCAGTATTTTTTGCTCGGGGGTAGTTGGTCAGATTTTTGGCTTGGATGTGTTGTCAAGCTTGGTAGTTTTAGGTATAGTTTTGGTGGAGTGAATGTGGCAAGTTTTTACTTCAAAGTAAGTTTTTTCCTAGCCTATCCATTAAGTTAAGCGCGCTAAGCCAGCATTTGGCTTCCCTCACATCCTATATGTGCTACCAAAAGTAGGCGCTACTATAATTAGGTGCCAATAGGCGAAGCACATTATTCTGAGTGAAAGCACGTCCTTATGCTAAACATTAGGCATCCCAATATAACGCTAGCCCCTTCATACATGAAGCATTTTTACATTGCGCTCTTAGTAGCCCTCGTTCCGCTGTCGGCCACGGCCGAACCAAGGTGGATGAAAGTCATGCCAGACCAAGAAAAATCTCAAGAGGTTGATCTGGCCTCCATTGTGCTTGTCGAGGGCGAATGGGTCGCTTGGGTCCGAAGTTTCTACATCACCGAGTTTGAGGTTCCAGAAGGAACTCAGCTTGCTGCTGGATCAGTTCAGCATCTCAAAATGGCGGCGAAATGTAAGCCAGACTTTGCTTCTATCAGAGTGGCCGAGGCCTACTTTGAGAGCCCTTCAGGAGAGCGCACTCACACGCCGTCAGACGCAATAGAGTCGGTTTATCCTTCGACGGATGGGATTGAATATGCCGCAAATACACCTGGGCTGTTGTGCGCCTCTGCGCTTGCTCAAAAGCACGGTGAGCCGCTTCCTTGGCCGATGAGTAAGTCTGAGCATCGAGCTTTCATTCGTAGCCACCAATGATACCTAACCCTTCACTCTAGCAGACTGTCACCAGCATGGACACCACAAAAAAAGCATTAATCGCGGCCATTGAAACTTGGGCACAAACAACACTACCAAGCGAGTACCGCCAGTTTTTGTTATCACACGACGAAATGTTTTTTGGAGATTCCATTCTCATCTACGCCGCTGAAGATGTCATTGAGCGCAATGAGACCTATGAAACCAAGGTCTATTGCCCTGGCTACATCACCATTGGCGACGATAGCGGCGGACAAGCCGTGGTCATTTCACTTTCTGGTGAGCCGTCAAGCGTCTTCCTTGTTGGTCATGGTCACATGAAACCAGATGGATTCCATCTTATGGCCAATAGCCTCTCTGAATGGATCGCAAATGGTTGCCCGATTATTGAGCAAGATCAGGCTGAACAAGATCAATATGAGGCAAAGTCGTGGCAATTAATTAAAATGTACCTATCCTCTGCTACACCAGAAAAATGGCACCTCTTTGCAGCAAGGTCTAACTACGACTCGAACATGAAACCGCTCCAATGGCTAATTGATAACCCGGCGCTTGACCGAGCTACCGCCCTGCTCATTTATTGGAACCTCGGTGCCGCTTGGTACGTGCAATATGCCGCTGAAGATGAGGCGCTTAGTGCGCAGAAGTACCGTTTGTTAAAGTTGATCGAAACCCGATACAGCGCAGCTTACTACCAGCAAAGCGTCATTTGGTTTGATCCTCAACACGCTGTTGGCGGTCGGCCTGACGATTATCCAGATATTCCCGTGTTGCAAGCAATACCTAGCGTTATGCTGGCGGCTGTGGGTACGGAATATGTCGAAATTGATGAGGATCCAGAAGGATTTGATGAGGGGCTTCCTTATGAAACTGTTGAGGCGCTCCACGCCTTGCTTGACGATGTCTAAGCCCTCGGACATTTGAGAGCAGCTGCTCGTCGTACCATCTAAGTTTTGGAGCATATTGACCTTTATTACACTCCGATAATCTTGCTTTTTGGCCGCACCTAACCTCAAACATTAAGGTGTCTTAATTCGTCCCGTTCTGCAAGCCTTATTCTACGGGACTTGCAGGGTGGTGATTTTTGCTCGGCGGTGGTTTGGTCAGATTTACGGCTCGGATATGTTGCTAGGTTTTGCGATATTTCTTTACTTCAAAATAGGTTTGCCCTTGCTCATTATTCAAGCTAGACTAGCTAAGTTTAGTGCTAAATTCAGCAACGCTTAATTCAAACGCTAAACCAAACAATTACCCCCACTTAAGAGAATTTTTACCCATGAAAAAAAACGTTCTATTTCTATCCATTTTGTTAGCATCCGTTGCCGTAAGTGCTGAGACTCAAAAACATTGGGAGTATTCAGGTGAAACAGGACCCCAAAACTGGGCAACATTAACGCCTGAGTTCGGAGCTTGCTCTGGTAAAAATCAATCGCCCATTAATTTAACTGGCTTTATCGAGGCCAATTTAAAGCCCATCAAATTTTCATATACCTCGGTGGGTAGTGAGATTGTCAATAACGGTCATACCGTTCAGGTCAACTATGCAACAGGCAGTAGCATTACGTTAGATGGCATTCAATATGAACTCAAGCAATTTCACTTACATGCACCAAGCGAAAATCTTATTAATGGCAAATCTTACCCTATGGAAGCGCATTTAGTGCATGCTGACAAAGATGGTAATCTTGCTGTTGTTGGCGTGATGTTGGCTGAAGGTAAAGAAAATAAAGCACTCGCTAAAATTTGGCCGCAAATACCACGTGAAGCGGGAGAAAAGCAGACGTTATCGTCTGCTGTTACAGCAAGCGGTTTATTGCCTACTAACCGTGATTACTATCGATTTAATGGTTCATTAACAACTCCGCCTTGCTCAGAAGGTGTGCGCTGGCTGGTGATGAAAAAACCAATTACAGCATCTAAGCAGCAAATAGAAACATTTACACAGGCGATACACCATGCCAATAACAGACCTATTCAGCCCGCTAATGCTCGCCCTGTATTGCAGTAATAGTCACTAGCATTGCGCTGCAACGCAAAACGCCGCCTACGTTACACTGTGACCCACTGCGGCGGTTTTGCTGGTGAACTAAAACACAGCATTTTTTCTCAATGTTAGGTATATCCAATGCAAGGAACAGCAAATATTTTATCGTAAGATTTGACGAAAGTTACTGCGGCCATTTTCGCAATGAGCGACCCTATTGTGTCTGGAGCATATTCATCGTTCGATTCAGATATTGTTAGCTTTCATAGTGCTGAAGCACTGAATGAATATATCAGCCATGAATTGCATGAAAAAAATACGATGCTCCTTTTTTCAGTGTATTACCCTGATACGCAAGGATTTCGCGAGGTAAGGAAAATCACCTTAATACCAGAGAAATGTGATGGCCATACTTATAGGTATGCAGTGGGTGGCTGGGGTGTCATTCGTTTTCATCTAAAGCGTCAATTAGATAACACTTTAGAATGTTATTTTGGGGTCAGTTCTGAAAAACGTGCAAATACATGGCTTGTTAATGTCCCAGAGTTCATGGCACCCAATCTTTGGCATTGGAAGCTGGTAGAAAAGCATATTAGGCGCTAATCGCGAGAGTTAAAAAATACGCCCTTAATTCAAACAGCATATTACCCGAGGAACACCAATGACCACCTGCATGATTTTTTACCCTAGCCATTACGCTTTGAATGAAGCAGAGCAAGTATTACGTGCGGCTGGCTTGAATGTACAAGATATCCAAAACAGCCTGCTGGTGAGCTACCCCGATGCTCCGTTGTTCACAGTCTTAATCAACTCAGAAGCGCACGTGGCGATTGAGGCTGCAGAAATCGGACGAGGAACACCTTACGCCGAAGCGATGGCGCATTGCCACTCAAGGTTTGAAATACATTTTGAAGATTTGGACGCTGCACTCGACGAAATCAACACGCTGATGACAATTCAGAGCGAATTACAAGATCTCACACACGGCTATCTCTTTCTACCTTGGAATGGCTCTCTCACTGAGCCTTAATCAGCAACTTGCGGTGTAGTCTACATCTAGCGCATGACGTTAAGCATGCCTGTGGTGTAGCGCTCGCCATTATTGATGAGCGCAGTGGGTCATAACTTTGCATGTTCTGAAGCAGCGCATAAGCTGCGCATGAGAGTGCGGTGAAACCTAGATTTTAGTGTTATTATCTTAAAAAATTATTTATTAGAAAATCACTCATTAAAAAGAAAGAATATATGTCTAAAAATATCGTATTAGGATTAGCTGTCGTTTTAGCACTTACTGGTTGCGGCAACAACAAAGAGGAAGGCGCAACGAAAGAGTCCACATCCACTGGTGGGGTCGTTAGTGGTATTGGTGATGTCGTTAGCGGTGTTGGCAAGCTCAATGATGTAGCTAATGCGTCTGAAGCGATGACAAAACATATGGAAGAATTGAAAAAGATGAGCCCCATCACTAATGAGCAACTCAAATCTGCACTGCCAGATAGCTTAGGTGGCATTGCAAGA
Organism: Methylophilaceae bacterium; assembly: GCA_049662045.1. Taxonomy (GTDB): domain Bacteria; phylum Pseudomonadota; class Gammaproteobacteria; order Burkholderiales; family Methylophilaceae; genus Methylotenera. The sequence goes on from JBATAW010000042.1 coordinate 4,956, forward strand.
ACGAGCTTTGAAGTCACTAATAATGGTATGGGGTTACAAACGGCAAGCGCTAAATTTGAAAAAGACGCTAATCACTATGAAGTACAAGTTTATGATGGTGCAGGTGAAATGGGTTCTGCCATGTTCGGCATGGCATCTTTGGCTGCTATGATGGGCACAGAAAGTGAATCTCAAACGGGATATACCAAGCCTTTCTCAATCGGTGATAATAAAGGCTCTGAAAAACAAGATAAAACGAATGCTGATAATATTTCAAATGAGATAACGTTAGCCGTGGCAAATCGATTTGTGTTGATCGCTTCATCAAAAGGCTTGGATATGGATGCTTTGAAGGCTGCCATTAAAGACTCAACTATCATCAGTAAACTGGAAGGCCTTAAATAAAGTGTAACCAATTTATAAGTTGGGACTAATACAGGATAGTTCCAATTTAATCGGCTAGTTAGCGCTATTTTACCCACTTAAATTTGCCTTAATTATGTCATAGTGCTGATGCAAACTTTAAGGCTTTGTGGCATTTTCGGGTAAAATGCCACCTTTGTATTTTTAAGTGTTTTTTAAGCATAACTCAACTCATGTCACTTCCCACCAGTCATCTACAAGAAGAAATCATCCGTCGTCGTACATTTGCCATTATTTCGCATCCCGATGCGGGTAAAACCACCCTGACCGAAAAACTATTGTGGTTTGGTGGTGCTATTCAAGTGGCGGGTGAAGTACGAGGTCGCAAAGCTTCGCGCCATGCGACTTCTGACTGGATGGAGCTGGAAAAACAACGCGGTATTTCAGTGACATCTTCTGTCATGCAGTTTCCTTACCGCGAGCACATGGTGAATTTGCTCGATACGCCAGGCCATGACGATTTCTCGGAAGATACATACCGCACACTTACCGCGGTAGATTCGGCTGTGATGGTGATAGACTCAGTGAACGGTGTGGAAGCGCAAACCATTAAGCTGCTCAACGTATGCCGCATGCGTGATACACCCATTATCACGTTTATTAACAAACTAGACCGCGAAAGCCGCGCGCCTATTGAGCTGCTCGATGAAATTGAAACTACACTGGGCATGGAGTGCGCGCCGATGACTTGGCCAATCGGCATGGGTAAATCATTTCGCGGTGTGTATAACCTTTATACCGATACCGTTTCATTTTTTGACCCACGTGCAGAAAAAGGCACGTCAGAGGTGATAAAAGGCTTAGATAGCTCACGTTTAGATGAATTGCTTGGCCCTATGGCGAGCGAATTACGTGTGGATATTGAGTTAGTGCGTGGCGCATCGCATAGTTTTGACCAAACACGTTATTTAAGTGGCAAGCAAACCCCTGTGTATTTTGGCTCTGCAATTAACAACTTTGGCGTGCAATCGCTGTTGGATGCGGTGGTGGATCTATCCCCTGCTCCGTTGGCACGTAACGCTTCAACCCGTTTAGTGGCGCCAAATGAAGCGAAGTTTTCAGGCTTTGTGTTTAAAATTCAAGCCAATATGGACCCAAAACACCGCGACCGCATTGCCTTTTTGCGCGTTTGCTCTGGCCGTTTTGAGCGTGGCATGAAAATTAAGCAAGTGGCTACTGGTAAACAAATGGCAGTGAATAACGCCATTACCTTTATGGCGCAAGACCGCACCACCATGGACGAAGCGTATTCGGGCGATATTATTGGCATTCCCAACCACGGCACCATTAAAGTGGGCGATACGTTTACTGAAAGTGAAAATTTTAAATTTACGGGCATTCCTTCTTTCGCACCTGAGTTTTTCCGCCGTGCTAGAATTAAAAATCCAATGAAAATAAAGCAGTTACAAATTGGTCTTAAACAACTTTCTGAAGAAGGGGCAGCGCAGTTATTTCGCCCATTGTTAAGCAACGATTTGATTTTAGGCGCGGTGGGTATGCTGCAATTTGAAGTCGTGGCGCACCGCTTAGAGCATGAGTACAGCGTTGAAATGATATTTGAACCTTTTGATTGCTACACCGCGCGCTGGTTGCGTGGTAAAGATGCTGATGTCAAAGCCATTGCTGATAAATATGGCTTTAACGTAGCTTTAGATGTGGCGGATAATTACGTTTACTTAGCCCCAAACCGCGTAAACTTGCAAATGGCGCAAGAGCGCTACCCAGATATTGAGTTTGCTGAAACGCGCGAGCTTGTCTAAAACTACGTTACTTTGCCCATGCGAAAGTGGCAAAGCCTACAAAGCCTGTTGCGAGCCTTATCACCAAGGCATTGCCGCGCCAAACGCAGAAAAACTCATGCGCTCACGCTATACCGCCTATGTGTTAAAGCTTGAAGATTACTTGCTCGCCACTTGGCATGCCAACACGCGTCCCGCTACCCTTAACTTAGCATATAATCCACCCATGCAGTGGTTAGGCTTACTAGTAAAACGTTTTGAAAACACCAGCGCAACAACTGCCCTTGTTGAGTTTGTAGCACGTTATAAAGTAGCGGGTAAGGCGGAACGCTTACATGAAGTTAGTCAGTTTATGGTTGAAAATAATCGCTGGTTTTATGTAACGGGTCAGGTTAAAAAGCACACTTAAACTCGTCAAAAAAATTATACTTTTTAAGATCATCTTATTTCGATGCTCTGTAAGCCGCCTAACGGGCGGCTTGCAGAGGCATAAAAATTTCTCGTAGTAGTTTACGCGCTATTTTTAATGTAAATTATTAAGTATTATTTGCCTATTAAATATCGCCGCGACTGGCTTTTTTGATCAATTTAATTAAGTCATCTTCTAACGCTTGGGCAGATTTTTTAGCGCGTTCAGTCGGGTTTTTAATGCTTTTTAAATCATAAGTGGGCCGATCAATCGCCAAGAATAAATGCATTTTTTTGCTCGCGTCTGGTTTTTCATAGAGTGCTACGCGGCAAGGGGAAAACACGATAAATTCTGGGTGGTCGAGCATGATTTCGGTGCCTAAACCCAAGTTACAAATGGCATGCACTTCTTTCACCCCTTGCGGGTCTATGTCGCGCTTTTTCATTTGCTCGGCAAGGTTAAAAGTGGCGGCGTTCACATAATTCATGCCTTGCGACACACTTTTTAAACTATCCAGCACATCTTGATAACTCAAACCATCTTTTACGGGCAGTTCATAAATCGCGCTGTTTGGGTCAATCGGCGGCAATGTGTTACCAGCACTAATTGCTGTGGTGCAGGCAAACAGTAAACTAAAAGTGGCTAGGCTGACGAGTGTTTGTAGGCGATGCATCATGAACTCCTAAAAGCGCAAATTTTCTGACTAAAGTTTTCTGACTAAAGCATTAATGCGCGTTGAATATCTTTGCGACTATGGCTAGGCGCGAGCAATTGCATAAAATCAACCATATAGCTACGTAAAAAAGCATCTTTGCGCACGCCAATAAAAGTTGTACTGGCGGGGAATAAATGGCTAACATCTAACATCACTAAATTGCCATCGCGCGCGGGGTCATACGCCATTTGCGCGATCAAGCCGATGCCCATGCCCAAACTGACATAGGTTTTAATCACGTCTGCATCAATTGCGGTCAGCACCACATTTGGCTCAATACCTGCCTCATGAAAAACACGGCTGACTAAAGTGGCGCCAGTAAAAGCATAATCGTAAGTGACTATGGGGTAATGGGCGATATTGGCCAGCGTTAACCCTGTTTCTGCTATCAATGGATGCCCGTGCGGCACCACCACACAGCGATTCCATTGATAGCACGGTAAACACAGTATTTCATCAAAATGACTAATACTCTCAGTTGCTATGCCCACATCAGCCTCGCCACTTACAATTTGCTCGGCCACTTGTGTCGGGTTACCTTGATGAATGTTGAGCTTAATATTTGGATGCATTTCTATAAAAGCCTTCACCGCAGCGGGCAATTTATAGCGCGCTTGTGTGTGCGTAGTGGCAATGGTGAGCGATCCCGTTTGCACATTGGCAAATTCTTCGCCCACACGCATAATGCTTTCCATTTCACGCAAAATACGTTGGGCTAGGTTAATCACTATTTCACCTGGCTCGGTTACGCCGACTAAGCGCTTACCGTTACGTTGAAAAATTTGTAAGCCCAGCTCATCTTCAAGCAGCTGAATTTGTTTACTCACACCAGGCTGAGAAGTATGTAGTACTTCAGCAGCGGCTGAAATATTTAACTTATTTTTAGCGACTTCATGCACATAACGCAATTGATGGATTTTCATTAAACAAGCTTTTTAATATAACTAAAAGCTATATCATAGAACAAATTGTTATAAAAGCAATGATTAAAAAATGCTATAGTGCGCCCTACTTTGAACTGATCGAACTTCATGGAATATAGTTACATTATTGCGGGATTTATCGTAGGCTTTCTAGTCGGCTTAACTGGTGTGGGCGGCGGCTCCTTAATGACACCCATTTTGCTATTAATTTTTCATATAAAGCCTGCGGTTGCAGTGGGCACTGATTTACTTTACGCCTCAATCACTAAAACAGCTGGTGTCATGGCACATGGTAAATTAGGCAATATTGATTGGTCCATCGTTAAGTTACTCGCATTAGGTAGTGTTCCTGCTTCAGCGCTCACTATTTTATTTTTAACATCTATCAATCTTGAGTCTACTCACGCAATTGAAACGATTAAATTTTGGCTAGGCGTTGCCTTAATTATTACCTCAGGTGCGGTTTTATTTCGTGGCAAGCTGATGAGATTAGTTAAAAATGACAGCTGGATTTCAGAGCAATATGTAAAACCAAGTACAGTTGTGCTGGGTGTTATACTAGGGGTATTAGTGACACTTACCTCAGTGGGTGCTGGCGCTTTAGGCGTTACCGCGCTTATCATTTTGTACCCACATGAAAAAATTACCACCATTATTGGTACAGATATTGCACATGCTGTTCCTTTAACGTTAGTAGCTGGCTTAGGTCATGCCACATTAGGTACTATCAATTACCCCTTGCTTGGCACGCTACTGATAGGCTCAATACCTGGCATTTATTTAGGCAGCCACATGAGTTCTAGAATTGCAGAGCATTGGCTACGCATCGCTTTGGCTTGTATATTAATTTTTGTCGGGCTAAAGCTGGTAAAATTAGTATGAAATATTAATTTTAGAAAAGTTAATCATTAGAGAAGTTTAAATATGTATAAGTATGATCAATTTGACCATCAATTAGTGCGTGAGCGCGTTGCGCAATATCGCGATCAAACTCGCCGCTACCTAGCTGGCGAGCTATCTGAAGATGAGTTCCGTCCACTGCGTTTACAAAATGGATTGTATATTCAACGCCATGCGCCTATGTTCCGTATTGCAGTGCCTTATGGCATGCTTTCTTCAAAAAAATTGCGCAAACTTAGCGAAATTGCCATTAAATACGACAAAGGCTACGGACACTTTAGCACACGTACTAACATGCAATTAAACTGGCCTAAGCTGGAAGAAATTCCCGATATATTAGAAGAGTTGGCCACAGTTGAAATGCATGCCAATCAAACCTCTGGCAACTGCATTCGCAACATCACGACCGATCAATTTGTGGGTGTAGCGCCCGATGAAGTCGTAGATCCTCGTACTATGGCCGAAATCTTACGTCAATGGAGCACTTTTCATCCAGAATTTGCATTACTACCACGAAAATTCAAACTTGCCGTTTCTGGTACTAAAGAAGACCGTGCCGTTGTACAAATGCACGATATTGGTATGGAATTCTATAAAGATGATCATGACAAGCTTGCAATTAAAGTTTGGGTCGGCGGTGGCTTAGGGCGTACCCCTGTTTTAGGCTGTGTTATTCGCGAGCATTTAGAGTGGCAGCATGCGCTCACCTATTGTGAAGCAATTGTTCGTGTATATAACGTCTACGGCCGTCGTGATAATTCTTTTAAAGCGCGTGTCAAAATTCTTGTAAAGGCCTTAGGGATAGATGCTTTCAAGGCGTTAGTAGAAGCTGAGTGGGTACATATAAAAGATGGGCCTAACACGATTACTGAAGAAGAATTCAAACGCGTTTCACAGTACTTTGAGCCCATGCCATACGAAGCATTACCTATACACGATGCCAGCTTTGATGCTTCAGTTGCTAGCAACTCTGCTTTCGCAGCGTGGGTGAAACGTTGCACGCACCCGCACAAACAAAGTGGTTACCGCGCTTTAACACTATCGCTTAAGCCACATGGTAAGCCACCTGGCGATATAACAAGTGAACAAATGAACGTGGTTGCAGATCTTGCAGATGCCTATAGCTTTGGTGAATTGCGCGTGACCCATGAACAAAATGTCGTTTTGGCAGATGTAAAACTGAGTGACTTATTTTCCGTATGGAAAAAAGCGCGTGAGCACGCGTTGGCTACACCCAATATTGGCCTACTGACAGATATTATCTGTTGTCCTGGCGGTGACTTCTGTAGCTTAGCCAATGCTAAAAGCATCCCCATTGCGGAAGCGATTCAAATGCAATTCGATGATTTAGATTACCTGCATGATATTGGTGATATTGAGCTCAATATTTCAGGCTGTATGAACGCTTGCGGCCATCACCATGTTGGTCACATCGGTATTTTAGGGATCGATAAAGACGATGAAGAGTGGTATCAAGTCTCTATTGGTGGAAAGCAAGGTAACGATGCTAGTTTAGGCAAGGTCATAGGTCGTTCTTTTGCTGCCAATGAAATGCCAGGCGTCATTCAAAAATTGATTGAAGTATATGTGAAAGAGCGCACACCTGAAGAGCGCTTTATCGATACAGTTCGTCGAATAGGGTTGGATCCATTTAAAGAGCATGTATATGCAGAGAAAGTAGCAGCATGAGCCAATTAATTAAGAATAATGCGATTACTAAGGACGAATGGACGCTTGTCATTCCACCTGTTTTTGGTGACGAGCTTGTAAAAAAACAAGCTGGAAAAGTAGTGCAATTTAAACTGCATGGAGAAGAAACATTCACCCAAAAACAAATTGATGGAACAGTGATTCCCGCTGCTGGTAAAATAATATTACCACTCACCGTGTGGCAGGCGAATAAACACGCGTTAACAGCACGCATGGTGGCTAAAGAGATAGGCATTGCATTAGCAACGCATGAGCCGATAAATCAGTTAATTGAAGCCTTTGATGACATTAACAGTTTGCCACTTATTGCAGTTTTTGTAGGAAAGTGCGCCGATGGGCGCAACTTCACACTAGGCAACTTATTACGTACACGTTATCACTATAAAAATGAATTACGAGCAGTAGGTGACGTATTACGCGACCAACTATTTTTCTTAAAAAGGTCTGGCTATAGCAGTTATCTAATTCGCGCTGACCGTAGCGCAATAGAAGCGATTGAAAGTTTAAAAGACTTTAGTGAGCCGTACCAAGGTGCAGTAGATGAAAAGCTACCTTTATGGCGAAGGGTAAATAGATAATGAGTGCTGAACTGAGTGCGGTTAAAACAACGGCTAGCAACCCAGCTACGTCACCTGAGCTCACAATGGACCTGCAAAATACCGTTAAGTCTAAACGTGAGGCAGTGCTTGAGGTGCTGAACAACATGGTTGAAATCTTTGGAACTGACCATAACATCACCTTTGCCAACAGCTTTGGTGCGGAGGATATGGTGCTAACGGATATCATTCAAAAAAATGCATTGGCCATTGAAATGTTTTCGCTTGACACAGGTAGACTACCAGCAGAAACCTATGATTTAATGGCTGAGACTGAAAAACATTACGCAACTAAGCTGAGAGTGTACTTTCCTAAACTAGAAACCGTTGAGCACTATGTTAAAATCAACGGTATCAATGCTTTTTACGAAAGTATAGATTTACGTAAATCATGCTGTTTTATGCGCAAAGTAGAGCCATTGCAACGCGCATTAAAAGGTAAAAAAGCGTGGATTACTGGCATGCGAGCGGCACAAGCCACCACTAGGGCCAGTTTGCCCGTGCGTGAGTTTGATGAAGGCAATCAATTAGAAAAATTTAACCCGCTAAGCAGTTGGTCCGAGCAAGAAGTTTGGGCTTATATCCGCATGTTTAATGTGCCTTATAATAAGCTGCACGATCAGTTTTACCCAAGCATCGGCTGTGCACCTTGCACACGTGCTGTTGCAATGGGTGAAGATGTTCGCTCAGGTCGATGGTGGTGGGAAGATCCAAAAAACAAAGAATGTGGACTTCACGTAAAGAAATAAGCAGATGAACCACCATGAAAAACTAAACTACGTTGAATTTCCTGCTAACAATATCAGTGAAACCAAACGTTTCTTTGAATCTGCATTCGACTGGACATTTGTAGATTACGGTAACGATTATGCCGCATTTTCAAACGAAGGCTTGGATGGCGGTTTTTATCGGGCCAATGCTTGCTCAAACACTCAAAATGGTGGTGCTTTATTGGTTTTTTACAGCAACAATCTAGAAGCAACACAAGCCAAAATAAAGGCAGCTGGCGGCAGAATTATAAAAGATATTTTTGACTTTCCAGGCGGTAGACGCTTTCAATTTACAGAACCTAGCGGCAATGAATTTGCGGCATGGTCAGATACTTAACAATAAATACTTATGACAACAAAACAACCATTATCACATCTTGATTGGCTTGAAGCTGAAGCGATCCATATTCTGCGCGAAGTGGCTGGCCAGTGTAGCAACCCAGTATTGCTTTTTTCTGGCGGTAAAGATTCTCTTTGCATTTTACGTTTAGCTGAAAAAGCTTTCCGCCCAGGTCGTTTCCCCTTCCCTTTAATGCATATTGACACTGGGCACAATTACCAAGAGGTGATTAATTTCCGCGATCAACGTGCCGCCGAGCTCGGTGAGCGCCTGATTGTTCGCTCCGTTGAAGATTCTATGAAACGTGGTACCGTGGTACTTAAGTCGCCTGATGAGCCACGTAACAAACACCAATCCGTTACCTTGTTAGAAGCGATTGAAGAGTTTGGTTTTGACTGTTGCATTGGTGGCGCACGCCGTGATGAAGAAAAAGCCCGCGCTAAAGAACGTATCATGAGCTTTCGCGATGAGTTTGGTCAATGGGACCCAAAAAATCAGCGCCCAGAACTTTGGAATCTCTACAATGCCCGCTCGCACAAGGGTGAAAATATTCGCGCATTTCCGATTTCAAACTGGACTGAGATGGACGTTTGGCAGTATATAGAACGTGAAAATTTAGCTTTGCCGAGTATTTATTTTGCACATCAACGCGACATCATTATGCGTGGTGGTGCAATGATGCCAGCCAATGTTCAATTGACCAGTGGCGAAATCATCAATGTACCTAAAGCTGGTGAAGAAGTCATCAATATGCAAGTACGCTTTCGCACTGTGGGTGACATTACCTGTACCGCCCCAGTCATTTCAGATGCTGATAATACAAGTAAAATCGTCCTTGAAACCGCCACTACTACCATTACCGAACGCGGCGCTACCCGCCTAGATGACCAAACCAGCGATGCTTCAATGGAGCAACGTAAAAAAGAAGGCTATTTTTAATTTAAGCCACCGAGGATACAGAATTCACAGAGATTTTCTCGGTGTTTTCTGTGAGCTCTGTGGCAAAAAGTAAGTTTATGACTATGACAACACAACACAATGACTCATTACTCCGATTTATGACGTGCGGCTCTGTCGATGATGGAAAGAGCACTCTTATCGGGCGCCTGCTGTTTGACACCAAAACTATTTTGACCGATACGCTCACGCAAATTTCTAACACCTCTAAAAAACGCGGTATGGAAGCCGTTGATCTTTCTTTGTTAACAGACGGGCTACAAGCCGAACGTGAGCAAGGCATTACCATTGATGTTGCTTACCGCTACTTTAGTACTGGTACGCGCAAATACATCATTGCCGATGCGCCAGGTCATGAACAATACACGCGTAATATGGTCACCGCGGCATCAACGGCTAATCTTGCCATTATCTTAATAGATGCACGCAGAGGCGTGCTCACACAAACGCGTCGCCACAGTTATCTAGCGCATTTAGTCGGTATTCAGCATATTGTAGTGGCCGTTAATAAAATGGATTTAGTCAATTATGACCAAGCGATTTATGACAAAATTTGTGCTGATTATTTAGCCTTTGCCAAAGAAATTGGCTTGGCGCAAGCGCGCGATATTCGCTTTATTCCCTTGTCAGCCCTAAATGGCGATATGTTGGTTGACCGATTAGAAAGCATGCCTTGGTATAAAGGTGAAACACTGCTTGAAATGCTGGAAAAAGCACCTGCTGCCCATACCGAGCAATCTGAAGAGTTTCGCTTTCCTGTGCAGTTTGTTTGCCGTCCGCATGCCAGCGCAGATGCTGAATTGCACGACTTTAGAGGCTTTATGGGCCGCGTTGAAAGTGGAGAAGTTGCTGTGGGTGATGCTGTTACTGTATTGCCCAACGGCTATCAATCTAGGGTTAAGGCGATTCAAATTGGCGAAGCACAATTGCAAAGCGCGCAAACTGAACAAAGTGTTACGCTATTACTTGAAGATGAAATTGACACATCACGCGGTGACATGATCATAAAAACTGGAAGTTATATTACACCTGTTAAGCAAATTGAAGCATTTGTGTGCTGGCTGTCAGAAACACCCATGTCACCAGCACGCACTTACATCATTCGCCATACAACGCGCGAATCTAAAGCCAAGGTTGGCTCTATTGCTTATAAAGTTGATGTCAATACGCTAGAGCAACAAGCCTCAAGCGACTTAAAAATGAATGATATTGCCCGCATTAATTTTAAATTAGCCCAGCCATTAATGGTGGATAGTTACAGCAAAAACCGTGCGACGGGCGCATTTATTGTGATTGATGAAACAACTAATAATACTGTGGGTGCGGGTATGATTATTTAACCATCGTTTGATATGACACAATAATTAATCATGCAAGTTAAGTAAATTTCAAATAAAATAACATTTTAGCTAATTAAGCTGTTAAGGAATTAAAAATGACCTATGTAGTCACTGAAAACTGTATTCTATGTAAATACACCGATTGTGTAGATGTTTGCCCTGTTGACTGCTTTGTTGAAGGTCCAAACTTCTTGGCGATTGATCCTGATGAGTGCATTGACTGTACCTTATGTGTTGCAGAGTGCCCTGCCGAGGCTATTTTTGCTGAAGACGATGTACCTGCCAACCAACAAGAATACATTGCCCTCAATGCACGCTTGGCTAAAGTTTGGCCAGTAATTTCGTCACGTAAAGAACCGCTTGAAGATGCAGATGCCATGAATGGCGCACCTGACAAGCGTGATTTACTAATAGAATAATATTTCTTTACATCACTAACAAAAAAGGAGGCTAGCCTCCTTTTTTGTTATCTACCTGCATAATGTTGTAATATCACCTTTTACAGATTTGACTAAAACTATATGGACTTAATCTCTAACCTTGCACTTGCTGGTGGCCTAAGTTGGGCCAGCGGTTTGCGCCTATATATCACCGTCTTTGCCGTTGGCATGTTAAATAAGTTTGGCTATATACACCTACCCGCTACCCTAGATATTTTAAGCAACCCGATAGTGCTTGCAGTCGCTGGTTTGTTATCAGTGGTTGAGTTTTTAGCCGATAAAATCCCTTATGTGGACACTATGTGGGATAGTATTCAAACCTTTATTCGCATTCCTGCTGGCGCGCTGTTGGCCATGGGTGCCATCAACACCAGCGATCCTGCAATCGCCACCATTGCGGCACTGCTCGGCGCCACGCTGACTGGGGCTACACACGCCACTAAAGCAGGTAGTCGCGCACTCATAAACGCTTCCCCAGAACCCGTCACCAACATGACAGCTTCACTTGGTGAAGAAAGCGCGCTGATTACAGGCGGTTGGCTAGTTTTTGCCCACCCAGCTGTTTTTATTGGCGTGTTATGCGGATTTATTCTATTGATGTTTTGGTTTTTACCTAAAGTTTGGCGCGGGGTGAGAATAATATTAACTAAAATTAGCAAGTTAGGAGCCAAATAAGTGGCATTAAAGGCTAAACCTTACTTGCAACAAATATGGAAAATATAGGTTGCCGAGATGCGGCTTACCACCAAAAATCTCATGGTGAGGGATTTATAAAATTACTGACTGAAAAATTTCATGGTCAAGGTTTATATTTACTGGATGAACCAGAAGCTGCACTTTCGCCAAGTCGGCTATTAGCTGCATTAACGGCCATACATCAGCTTGTACAAGCTGAATCACAGTTTATTATTGCCACACACTCACCTATACTGCTAGCCTATTCGCATGCCAAAATTATGCTGTTTGATAACCAAGGTTTACATGAAATGGCATATGAACAAACCGAGCACTTTAATGTAACACGCGATTTTCTTAACCATCATACAAAATAAATAAAGCAATTGTAAGCTGACTAATGACCACAACGCTCAAATATCTACAACACTACCCTGCCGCACTTCAAAGCCATGTACGGCAGATGCAATCTCAAAACAAATTGGGTGATTATATTGCTGAGCGTTATCCGCAAGCGCACACCATACAAACCGATAAAGCCTTGTATGAGTATTGCAATACCATTAAGCAAGCATTTTTGCGCACCGCGCCGCTGTTAGATAAAGTTCACTATGATAACCGTTTGAGTATCGAGCATCATGCGCTTGGCCTCAATACAGCCATTTCGCGCGTGCAAGGCGGTAAGTTAAAAGCTAAAAAAGAAATCCGGATTTCTTCGTTTTTCAAAGAAACGCCGCCTGAATTTTTGCGCATGATTGTGGTACATGAATTGGCGCATTTAAAAGAGCGCAATCATGACAAAGCTTTTTATCAACTTTGCCAATATATGGAGCCTGATTACTACCAATTTGAATTTGATTGTCGCGTTTATTTAACATGGAAAAGCCAGCTGAATGTTGCCCAAAAAATTTAAGTTTTTTTGATTAAAAATTGACGAAAACACGACAGGCAAAAAAGAAAAAACTCTGGAAGCCAAACAATATAGCTGCCAGAGCGATTTTGGAATGGCCTACCCAATGATAAGCCACAATTAAGTCAAATTACTTTAAACTTTTGCCGCCGCTGCTACCTCTGCCGCATAATCAACAACAGCTTTTTCAATGCCCTCACCCACGGTAAACATGGTGAAAGATGCCACTGAAGCGCCTTTAGACTTTAATAAAGTTTCAATTGTAAATTTATCATCTTTTACAAACACTTGGCTAAGCAAAGTCACTTCTCTTAAGAACTTTTGCACCGTACCATCCGCAATTTTTTCTAACATTCCTTCTGGTTTGCCCGCTTCTTTAGCTTTTTCAATCGCCACGCGACGTTCAGCTTCAATCAACTCTGGCGCAATACCAGATGCATCTAATGATTTAGGTTTTGCTGCCGCAATATGCATGGCAATGTCTTTAGCTAACACATCATCGCCGCCAACTACATCTACCAACACACCAATTTTGCTACCGTGAACATAACTCACCAATTTACCCTGCGCTACTGGGCGCACAAAGCGGCGTGGCGTAATGTTTTCACCAATTTTACCAACGAGTTGCGCACGCGTATCTTCAACTGTTGTGCCGCGCATTGGTAAAGCAGCAACAGCCTCAATGTTTGCCGCAGTACTAGTAGCAATAACGCCCGCTAATTCGTTCACAAACTTTAAAAAGTCTTCATTTTTAGCACAAAAGTCAGTTTCAGAGTTCACTTCTACCATTGCGCCCGTTTTGCCATCCGCACTAATGCTCACGCCAACGGTACCCTCAGCTGCAACACGCCCTGCTGCTTTGCTCGCTTTATTGCCAAAACGTACGCGTAAAATTTCTTCTGCACGCGACATATCGCCTTCAGCTTCGGTCAATGCTTTTTTACAGTCCATCATTGGCGCATCAGTGCGCTCACGTAATTCTTTTACCATGCTTGCGGTAATTTCAGCCATTTGTTAGCTCCTAATGTTTTATATAAAATCTTATAAATAACTTTAATTTAGCTATTTAATTATTTGATTTACATCATTTTATTAAAATTAAAAAAGGGGCATAAAGCCCCTTTTGCGCTTATGTTAATTAAGCGGCTACTTCTGATGTGCTTGTCACTTCTTCAGATGCAGATTTTACAATCTCTGTAATCACTGAGCTGCGGCCTTCTAATACTGCGTCAGCAATGCCACGTGCATATAAACGAATTGCGCGGCTTGAGTCGTCATTACCAGGAATCACAAACGCAACGCCATCAGGTGAGTTGTTGGTATCAACAATACCAATCACGGGAATGCCCAATTTGGCAGCTTCAGTAATTGCACCACTTTCATGGCCTACGTCAATAATAAAAATAGCGTCAGGCAATCCGCCCATTTCTTTAATACCGCCAATAGAACGTTGCAACTTTTCAACTTCACGCTTGTAACCAAGCGCTTCTTTTTTACCAAATTTTTCTAAGCTACCGTCTTCCATCATCACTTCAAAGTCTTTAAGACGTTTAATGGATTGCTTAACTGTTTTAAAGTTAGTGAGCATACCACCCAACCAACGATGGTTAACATAGGCACAGCCTGCACGTGATGCCTCTTCTTTTACAATATCGCGCGCTTGACGTTTAGTTCCCACAAATAAAATACGACCTTTATTAGCCGCCAATGTACGCACATGTTTAAGCGCGTCTTCAAACAAAGGTAAGGTTTTTTCAAGGTTAACAATATGGATTTTGTTGCGATCGCCAAAAATGTACTCTGCCATTTTTGGGTTCCAATAACGGGTTTGGTGCCCAAAATGCACACCAGCTTCTAACATATCACGCATTGTGACTGACATAATTTTCTCTTTTCAAAAGGGTTACAAATTCACACAACACCACCAACACTTTTCATTCTTTCAAATTAAAAAGCACCCTTGAACGGGCTGTGTGTAGATTTTAAAATAATCACTAAATATTTTAGCGCACCAATTTTAACACCAAGCCTATAGTTTTACTAGATTTACTTTATATTTTGAACTGTAGAGCACATGTAGCCAACATCTTCAATTGAATAAATTAGCTGCCAAGCTTTAATACAAACAAAATTAAGCAAGATAAAGCAAAGGCTATTTTGTCTTTCAATCGTCTTCGACATTGCCCCGCCTGTAGCGCAAGCCAAAATATGCCTTTATTATGCGGCTTTAGCCAATTAAATTTAAACGAATCATCTTCAAATCCAACCAATTTAGCAATCAAAGTTGATTGATCAAATAACCAACCATTCATGATTTTTTTAAACCTAGCAATGCCTGCTTTGTAGCCATGATTAACGCCTACTTGATTTTTGTCGTGTTGCCTATAAAGCATATTTGGCACATCGTCAATAACCCAACCATAATCTCCCACCCTAGCAAAAGCATAAATAAACCAATCATGCAATTCAACCTTTTGTACCTCTTCCCAGTTTTTAGTTATCAGCTGCTTTAAATGACTGGCTAAATCATTACTTAAAACATAAGTACAACCTGGCCCTGCAGCCTCATATAAAAAATCCCATTTAACTTGAGGTTGAGATTTTTTAATTAACTCACGCCGTCCATCAGGCCAAAATGCTAACACGTCACTTGAGCAAGCAGCGGCATTATTGTTAACCAAAACTTCATGTGCACTTAATAATTTGTTTGGTAGCCAAATATCATCTTGATCCGCTAGACTAACGTAGTCAAAACTAGAAAAATCAACATCACGGATTAATCGAAAAAAGTTACGCGATGCACCACCAAAATATTCGCCATGTGGCAATACCACTATTCGGCTATCTTTAAGTGCTAAAGCATCTATAAATGCCTCTGTGCCATCTATTGAAACATCCACACTCACAAAAACCGTAACATTTACGCATGTCTGGGCAAAAATGGAGTTCAATTGCTCATCTAAATAACGGGTACCGTTATAAGCGGCTAGGCAAACTGCTATAGTTGGATAGGTGCTAGACAATTCATTTTATCCGAAATCGTCTAATAACATGAACAATCAATAATCGTCTGATAAATTTTATAAATGAAAAGGTTTTAAAGAAAGTATACTGTAAAAAATTAAGTTTATTTTGACTGTAAAGATATTTGTAATTAGAAAGCTCGGCCTTCTCCATTAACCACAGATTAGAACTTAAGCCAGAGACACCGTACATTGGCTTAAAAATAGCTGCTAACTCTATATTTAATTTTACTACTACTAAATTAGCCCCAACAATTTCCATCCATAACAAATAATCTTCCATATAACGCTTCCCTTCAGAAAAGCGGAATGGGATGTCTTTTTTAAGCATTACAGAAGGTGTTACGAAAGGATTTTTGAATTGAAGTTGCTTCCAAGTAACCTTTTGTATCGACAAAAGTTCAACTGGCCAGTTTAATTTATCGACAACATCTTCTGGCAATTCACGAAATAAATGGCCACTCATTACAACACTAGAGTTATTAGACATATACCCATATTGGATTTCTACTTTTCTTGGATGCCAAGCATCATCGGAATCGAGAAAAGCAATATAAGGTTGAGTTGCTAAATTCCAACCAGCATTTCGTGCTGAGGCAGCGCCAACATTTTTTTTCAATTCAACAACTTTAACCCAGCTTCCATATTGATTTTTAAGTGAGTTAATTATTTCTAAGGTAGCATCACCACTTGCGTCATCAACTAAGATCACTTCTGCTGGACGAAAAATTTGTTCTGCAACGGAAGAAACGGCTCTCGCAATAGTTGTAGCGCAACGATAACAAGGAATAATAACGCTCACATAAGCTTTAGTCGCTTCTTTCACTGAGGGCTAAGTCTCATAACTATTAAATTCAAAGCAAATAAATTAACTTCATCAAAACACACCAAAAGACTGTCTATATTTGTAGCATTGCCAAGATGTTTAAATAGCATATTTACTTATTTCCGAGAAATCTTTTTTATGGTTTTAATAATACTAGTGCTTTGTTTTGATAAACCAAGGGTAATAAGTAACCATAAAAATGCACCTCCA
>JBATAW010000043.1:0-15204 GCA_049662045.1 Methylophilaceae bacterium
CGAGCTGTTCAACGAGCCCTGCTGGCAGTGGGAGTGTTTCATTTGCTGATTTGTAATTTGTGGCCATGATAATTTCCTTTGAAGGTCATTGGTAAAATATCATTTACACAGATTTTTTTACAGGCTCCAGCGCTTATCTAAGGTAGTTTAGTGCTTCTTTGGTTAAGTTATTGCCTAGACACGCATTATCCTTTCTGTTTAAATATCAATCCTAAATTGATAGGCAATTTACGCCAATATTGTATGAGCCAAGCACCACATGCGTTTAAATGCTAAACGGCCTTTGCTCATTAAATTAAGTCAACGAAATCATTGGAGTTTTACTACAGTGCTAGAAGTCTTCATTTTTGTTGTAGGAACGTTAGGGCTTGCCTTTGTATCTCGACTATCCTTGCGCAAACCTGGCTCGCATGGGTTCTACCGTTTCTTTGCGTGGGAGTCTATGCTTTTGCTGTTTGTGTTGAATTTTTCTGTTTGGCACGTTGATATTAATGCGCCGCATCAGGTCATTGCAGGATTTTTCTTTTTAGTCTCTCTGCTATTGGTGATTTGGGGTGTTGTTCAGCTGCGCCTAACGGGGAAACCAGATAGTAACCGCAACGATGTGCCGATGCTCCATTTTGAAAAAACCACAGTGCTCGTGACTACAGGTATCTATCGGCACATTCGTCATCCGATTTACGGCTCTTTATTTTTGCTTTGTTGGGGGTTTTTCTTCAAAAACCCATCAGTAGTTGGCGGGGTGATTGCGGTGGTTGCAAGTGGCTTTCTGGTAGCGACTGCGCGGGTAGAAGAAGCTGAGAGTATTCGGTTTTTTGGTGAAGATTATCGAGCATACATGAGGCGCAGCAAGATGCTTGTGCCTTTTGTTTGGTGAGTGAGTTAATGTTTTAGAGCCTAAGACATTTTAATGCCACAGCCTTAGTGTTGACATCTGAGCTGTTCCAAAAGTAGTTGATGTGCCACAAGTGAAACAATTCTTTTCTATCTTGACTTAAAACATACACCATTAAAAAAGAGATACTATGAAACCAAAAAACGAATTAGATAACCAAATCGTTTCTGTACCACATTTGCCTCTCACTGAATACTATGACAGTGAGGGCGATCGTCGTGGCTGGGTTAACACAATTTTCAATAAGACCGCATCGGATTACGACCGCATGGAGAGCATCCTTGGACTAGGCACTGGCTCATCTTATCGTCGGCGTATGCTTAAACAAGCTGGGTTGAAACCTGGTATGGACATGTTGGACGTTGGCATGGGCACAGGTTTAGTTGCACGCCAAGCCATGTCGATATTAGGCGATGCCAGTAAAATTACTGGTGTTGACCCTAGTGTTGGCATGATGCAGAGTGCCAAACTGCCTGTTGGCATTAAGCTGGTTGAAGGCCGTGCCGAGCAACTCCCGCTAGCAGATGCAAACTATGA
Source organism: Methylophilaceae bacterium (assembly GCA_049662045.1). Classification (GTDB taxonomy): domain Bacteria; phylum Pseudomonadota; class Gammaproteobacteria; order Burkholderiales; family Methylophilaceae; genus Methylotenera. The sequence continues at coordinate 1,433 of JBATAW010000043.1, forward strand.
TTTTCTTAGCATGGGTTATGCGCTACGCCATGTGTCAGACATCTCGCTCGCTTTTTCTGAATATTTTCGTGTATTAAGACCAAGCGGACGAGTATGCATTTTAGAAATTACAATGCCGAAAGGGCGCATTGCTACTGCGCTGCTCAAAACTTATTTGCGCGACATCGTACCCAATCTTGCAAAATTAGTAGCGAAGGAAAAAGAAACGCCGCTGTTATGGCAGTATTATTGGGATACTATTGAAGCTTGTGCAAGCCCAGAGGATGTATTAAATACGCTGAGAAGTGTTGGGTTCACCAATGTGCGTCGCGCCACAGATATTGGTATCTTTACAACCTACTTAGCTGACAAAGCTGCGGTTTAAGCTAACAGCGCTTCGTGGGTTAGCTAGCGCTTAGAATTTTTTAAATAGATTTGCACTGCATCCATGATGTGTGCTCCTGCAGCTTCAGGTAATGCCCATTTACGAATGATAAATTCGACGATAAACATGAGCACAACTAAGGGTAAAAAAATAAAATTGGCAAAAACTGACCACACACTAATGGGGTACGTAAAAAATAACCAAGTTGAGATCATGATCATGAGGGCAAAAAACAAGGTCCAAGCAACGGTGACTTTACCAGTGTAGCGAGCATGTGCTGGTGTAAGTGACCCGTGCACCATCATAGCAAGCTGTGTGCAAAGCGGCTGGCGGTTGGCCAATAATGTTTGCGCAAAGGTTAAGAACAAAACAAATTGTAGGCTTTCGTGCTGTAGCCAATAAATCCATTCATAGTGGTGTATTAAGAGCGGCCACAACAGCCACAATGAAATGCCAAAAACGGTGGCCAAACCAAGCATGAGCAGTAGATTGAGTGATTTCCATGCTAGTAATGCACTGACTAGTACAATGGGAGAAATGGCGACAAAAATACCTAACGTATGGTGCTGTGAAGACTGAATAGTATAGTTTGCTAAGATGGCATAGAGGATAATGACTGCTACAACAATTGGCCAGCTTCGCATGCCAGCGGTTTGTGCCATTAACTTGTCCGTTTTGCGGCGATATAATCAGCAAAATTACGCAGTGAAGCGAAAATATGCGCGTTATCAGCGCTATCAGCGCGCAACTGCAAGCCATAGCGCTTAGACACTACAAGCGCTATTTCAAGGATATCAATAGAATCTAAACCAAGCACATCTCCATAGAGCGGATCATCCAACCCAATATCGTCAACCTTGACTTCAAGGTTTAAACTTTCAATGACTAATGCGGTAATTTCGTTATAAAAGGCTACAGGTGTGGTTTTTGACATAAGTTGAGATTTCATTAAAATATTTAAAGGGTATTATATTGAGAAATCTACCGCCAGTACAGCACCAAAATTTTTCTATATGTATTTCATTCGGCATAAGATGAGACTCGTCAATGGGCACGAAATTCTTTATTTGAAGCATAGGTGACTGCGCGATTGTTTGCATAAATGACAGATAATACGTAAGTTTTTCCTGATTTCAAACGCAGATTCGGTAAGCTATAACTTGTTTGGTTTGCTGCAAGCATTTGCGTAAAAACAATCGCATTTTGGGTGTTGCCTGTCATTTGGGCTGGGTTCAGCTTGGCCGTGGCAATTTCTTTATCAATGATGCTAATAGAACCGTATAGCGAATTAGGCGGCACTTGCCACGTTACGGTTAACCCCACTAAATCAAGGGCTTGGTATTTTTTTGCGGTAGAAAAGGTTTGGTTGGGGGCTAACAGCAACCAAGTGCCACGTGGTGAAACGTAATATTGTATACAATTTGGTACATGTACAAATTGCTTACCATTTTTAACGTTGTAGGTGCCAGCGTAGTACTTTTCTTCAGCGTTGTAGGCACCCTCATACCCACCACTTTGAGTGGTGTTGTCCAGCTTACCATCCCAAGTGCCGCGTAATTCATTGCGCTTTTTATCACCTTTAACCACGCCATAGCTTTTAGTTTGGCAACCAACGAAAGTGAAGTTCATCAAGCCAGCAAATGTTGCTTGTCCATCAGGCAAGTTCAGATAAAGCAAGCCTGCCGTCGGGTCTTCAGGGTTAGCTACCGCATCTTCGATATACGCCCCAACAAACAAACCACCAGGGCTGTTGACCGCTGGAGTTGTTGACTTTGTGGAGGTTACTGGGCTTGTCGGCGCTTGGATGTTTGCATCCACGCCGCTCTTAATCACCGCTGTTTGTGCCAGCGCGCATGTTGCAATTAACATAGTTTGCATAGCAACAGTAAGCTTAAAGATATTACGTTTATTTATGTTCAATTTTGTCGCTCTATTAGGTTATTAAAATTTCACCAGCTCAACACGGCGATTTTTAGCTTTGTTATCTTCTGTATCGTTAGCGACTAAAGGTTTTTCAGCACCATAGCCGATGGATTTTAAATTAGATTTTTCAATGCCACTTGCGGTTAAAGCACTTAACACTGTACTGGCTCTTTCGGCAGAAAGTGTTTTGTTTCTATCAGCAGTGCCAGTATTATCAGTGTGCCCTTCAATAGATATTTTTAGCGTAGGATTTTCTTTCATTAATTTAATGATTTCATCTACCGTTTTTTGCCCATCTGCTTTTAGGGTCGATTTATCTGTATCAAAATTAATATTTAAAATGGCTTTACCATTGGCATCAATATCTTTTTTCATTTGTGTGGCCGTAGGCGCAACAATGGTTTGTTTAAAGCCTTCTAGTTCTACAACAGCAATATCAGCTTCGGCAGAGTTAGAAAAAACCTGAAACATTATTTTGCCGCTTTTATGATTTAACGCATAGTTTCTCACAGGCTCACTATTGTATGGGTCGCCAACGATGTAGTTATACACAGCCATGTCATCTTCTTTTCTAAGTTCCATTAGTTTTTCATACGGAATTTGCCCTTTGAATATTAGTTTTGCGCCAATGCTTTCAAGGTATTTTTCTACGCTTTTGTCTAACTTAAATTGTGCAAAATCACCCCCTTGCTCTTGATTTTGAAAAAACAATTTTGCCACTTTGCCTTCAGCATGGCTAAATGATAGACCGTTGTACATCAGCAGCTGACTAAAGTCAGAAAATTCGGTATAACCTGTTTTTGAAAGACCACTATGCCCTTTAGCTGTAATGATCAAACCTTGTGGCGCGGTGATGTAGGGGAAGCCGCCAATCTCTGCCGTTGATTCTGGCACGGTTGACCAATCAAACTCAGCAAATAAGGGAGGAGGTGTATTGGCAGTATTGGCCTGTGTCGCTGTAGTTGCTGCGTTTAAGCTAGGCGTGGTTACAGTATTGTTTGAAGTTGCTTCAACGGGACTAGCATTTGCTGCAACCGTGGTTGTGGGTGTCGTTTGTGCGGTTGAGCTAGTAGGTTCTTCTGCATTTTTACCACAGGCGTTAAGTGCTAGTAACGAAGTTAATATGGTAGTTTTTAGAATTTTCATGTTGTCCCCAATGTTAAAGTATAAAAAGCAAAAATGCTTAACGCCTTTAGGACGTTAAGCATTCTACAGTAAAGCAATGTTTATTACTTAGCAGCTTTGTCTGCAGCAGCTTTATCTGCTTTAGCTTTAGCTTTTTCAGCTTTTGCGGCTTCTTTAGCAGCAGCTTTATCGGCTTTTTCTTGCTCTTTAGCTGCTTTTTTATCCGCTTTTTCTTTGTCTTTAGCGGCTTTTGCAGCTTCTTTAGCGGCGGCTTTATCTGTTTTAGCTGTGTCAGCAGCAACAGGGGCAGCAGCTGGTTTAGTAGCTGGAGTTGCTACTTCAGTTGATTTAGCCGCTTTTTCAGTTTTATTAGGTTTGAGTTCTTTCGTTGGTTTTGCAGCAGGTGCGGCAACCGATGTTGCACCACTCACTGAAATATCACCTTTAAGTGTTTCCATGGTTTTATCACCAATGCCTGGTACATTGTTGAGCTCTTCAACATTTTTAAAGCCACCATTTTTGGTGCGGTAATCAATAATTGCTTTTGCTTTTACTGGACCAATGTTTTTCAAGCTTTCTAACTCGGCTTCTGTGGCAGTGTTAAGGTTAACGGCAGCCAGTGCATTAATGCTAAAGCTTAACAACATAATGAAAGCTAATAATAATTTCTTCATTTGATTCTCCAAGGTTTTAAAAATAAGATATTACTGATAAACGGTAATTAAACAAAACCGAAACTTAAATATAACACATTTTACACATTGAACTAAATAACTGTTTTTTGCCATTTAACCCGCCTGATTAGGTAGAATTAAACACTGCACACTTAAATGTTACGCCATAAGACTGACACCAAGCTTACAACTTTACATTTATACACTCAGCATGAATGGCTTCTAAAGCTTTAAGCGGATTATTTGCCTTAGTGATGGGTCTGCCTATCACTAAGTAATTTGCCCCATGATTAAGCGCATCTGCTGGCGTGACAACGCGTGATTGGTCATCTTGGTTGACATTTGCGGGGCGTATTCCAGGGGTAACAAGGCAAAAGTCAGCGCCTAATTTTGCGCGAAGCATTTTTGCTTCTAATGCAGAGCAAACCACGCCACTTAAGCCCGCTTGTTTAGTCAGAGTTGCAAGATTGAGTACGTGCGTACTTAAGTCGGAATTAATGCCTATTTGGCTTAAGCTGGCTTGGTTCATACTAGTGAGTACCGTCACAGCAATTAACAGTGGTTTATTTTGGGTGTTATCTACTGCTTGTTGCGCGGCTTGCATCATTTCTAGCCCGCCGCTAGCATGTACATTGAGCATCCAAACCCCTAAATTGCTGGCGGCAGCACAAGCTTTAGCCGCAGTATTGGGGATATCGTGAAATTTTAGGTCTAGAAAAACCCCAAAATTTGCACTAACTAACTGCTCAACCAACTGAGGGCCAGCTGCAGTAAAAAGCTCTTTGCCTACTTTTAAGCGACAAAGTCTTGGGTCAAGCTGCTGCACTAATTGCAGCGCACTGTGAGAATCAGCATAATCAAGCGCAACAATAATTTTTGGGTCTAACAGGTTTGTATTAGTCATGTTGGTTTAAATCGTTGAAGGTTCAGCGGGCAGCGTTTCCCAAGCGTTACACGCAGGACATTGCCAATGATGATATTTTGCTTTAAAGCCACATTGCACACAATGGTAAGTATTTTTATTACCGATGGCGTGGCGCACGGTTTGTTGCATGAGCTGTAAATCATGCAAGGCTCTATTGTCCGCCGTGTTATCGTATTTAACTTCTACAGCAGTACGCGCTTGTAATAGCTGGTCTAACACGTTTAGGCTGGGCATTTTGATGAGTTCAGCACGCGCAAATTTTGCAGCATTATCTGGGCCATCCTCAGCTAAGGTAGCTTCATAAAGAATATTAATAAGGGATGATAATTTGTAGTTTTGCAAATAGCCTTGAAGCAAGGTCAGCCCATCTTCAGTTTGATTAATGGCACGGTAGCTCTTTAATAGCTTCGGTGCTATCAGGCTTAGATATTCAGGCTGTTGAAATTCGATACGTTTCCAATAAGAAATTGCCGCTTGATGAGTGCTGGATTCTGCTTCAATATCGCCCAAAAGCACATTAGCACGCACACAATTTTTGTTGGCACTTAGCGCTTGATCTAAATAATTTTTGGCCTGCGCATTATTTTGTGCAATTTTGGCATTCAGTGCTAATTCGCAATAATAATTAGAGATTTCTACCCGAAAAGGCACACCCGAAATGCGCTCTAACTCGGTGGCGGTTTTGATTGCACGCTCCCATTCGCGTTCTTGCACGTAAATTTCAAGCAAAGCGCGCAGGGCAGGCTGACGATATCGGGCATCATCTAATGACTCAAATAACTCTTCTGCACGGTCTAACAAGCCCGCCTTGAGATAGTCTTGGGCTAACTCGGCGGTCACTGCCAGCTTTTGCTGCGGTGCGAGTGCTTTTTTTTCTAATAAATGTAGATGCAAATGAATGGCTCGGTCAACTTCACCACGTTTTCTATATAAGCTTCCTAAAGCAAAATGTAGCTCAAGTGAGTCTGTATTAGCTTGCACAGCTTCTGAAAAGGCTTCAATGGCTTTATCTTGTTGATTGGTAATCAGAAAGTTTAAACCTTTGAAATAGGCGGCAGGCATTGCCGCGGCTTCTGCTAGCAATTGTTTTAAATCCACACGTGCGGCAAGCCAACCTAAGCTAAAAAATAGCGGTAGGGCTAATAGCCACCAAAATTCAAATTCCATGTTTATTCGCTTAATTGAATATCAAGTAGCAGGCATTTTACCTGAATAGTCACTTTGCTCATCATCATGAGCAATAAAAAAACGGCAACTTAAAAGTTGCCGTTCAAATATTACTAAAGCTCAATTAGCCTAAATCTACACGTTCACGTAGCTCTTTACCCGCTTTAAAATGCGGTACGTGTTTGGCGGGTACTTGCACTTTACTGCCCGTTTTTGGGTTGCGCCCTAAACGTGGCGGACGGTAATTAAGGCTAAAACTGCCAAATCCGCGAATTTCGATACGTTCGCCAGTGGCAAGGTTATCGGTCATCGCGTCTAGAATTGCCTTAACAGACAATTCAGCATCTTTTATCACGAGTTGCGGAAAACGTTCTGCAAGCAGGGTAATAAGTTCAGATTTGGTCATATTTCGCCTTAATTTTTTTACTAGACTTTTAGCGGTCGTGCTTATTTTTTGCTATCTAATTTGGCTTTTAATAAAGCGCCAAGGTTAGTTGTGCCAGCACTTGCACTGTCTTCCATAGGTTTAGCGGCTTCTTTTACTTTGGCTACTTTAGCTTTAGGTTTAGCATCAGATTTATCTTCAGATGTCGCACCTGATGGGTCTTCTGATAATTGTTTTACGCCTAAAGAAATACGCTCTTTTTCAACGTCAATTGCTAAAATCACCGCTTTTAGCTCATCGCCTTTTTTGAAGTTACGGATTGCTTCTTCACCAGTTTGTGTCCATGACAAGTCTGATAAGTGCACTAAGCCATCAATACCGCCTGGTAAACCGATAAATACACCAAAATCAGTAATTGATTTGATTTGACCTGCAACATTATCGCCTTTAGCGTGCGTTGCAGAGAAATCATCCCAAGGATTAGCTTGGCATTGTTTCATCCCTAACGATAAACGACGACGTGATTCATCAATTTCAAGAATCATCACTTCAACTTCATCCCCTAATTGCGCTAGTTTGCCTGGGTGAATGTTTTTATTGGTCCAATCCATTTCTGAAACATGCACTAAACCTTCAATGCCTGGTTCAATTTCTACAAAAGCACCGTAATCGGTTAAGTTTGACACTTTACCAAATAAACGCGTGCTGACTGGGTAACGACGTGATAAAGCCACCCATGGGTCATCACCCATTTGTTTAATGCCAAGTGAGACACGATTTTTCTCTTGATCAAATTTCAAGATTTTTGCTTCAACTTCTTCACCCACGGTTAATACTTCAGATGGATGTTTTACACGACGCCATGCTAAGTCTGTGATGTGTAACAAGCCATCAATACCACCTAAATCAACGAACGCGCCGTAATCAGTAATGTTTTTAACAATACCTTTAACCACTGCGCCTTCAGCCAATGTACCCATTAGCGCTTCACGATCAGCACCAGCACTTACTTCCATAACAGCGCGGCGTGAAACCACAATGTTGTTACGCTTGCGGTCAATTTTAATTACTTTAAGGTCACACTCTTTGTTTTCAAAAGGTGTTGTATCTTTAATTGGGCGTACATCAACTAATGAACCTGGCAAGAATGCCATAATGCCATTGACAGAAACGCGTAAACCACCTTTAACTTTACCACTGACAAAACCTTTGATAATGCGACCTTCGTTCATCGCATCTTCTAAATCTAACCATGTTTCCATGCGTTTAGCTTTTTCACGTGAAAGCAAGGTTGAGCCAAAGCCATCTTCAAGCTTTTCGATTAAAACTTTAACAAAGTCGCCAACTTTAACTTCAAGTTCGCCTTGTGCATTTTTGAACTCATTAGCGTCAATCACGCTTTCAGATTTAAGACCTGCGTTCACAATCACGTGATCAGTGTCGACAGAAATCACTTCAGCAGTGATTACCTCTCCAGAGCGCATTTCTTGATGGGCTAAGCTTTCTTCAAAAAGCGCAGCAAAAGATTCCATAGGGTTAGTAGAAGCCATTAATTAAAAGTACCTAAAAGTTAATCCCACCTAGCGATGGGGCAGTTAATAAAACCGCGAATCGGTGAGATGCGCGGACACGAAAAATATAAAGATAGAATTATAACTAAAACATTGAAAAATAAAAGGCTATTTGCTTGTTTTTATACATATATTTTTTATTTTTGATATTTATCAAGGATAAATGCAACTGCCTCAGCAATACTTAAATGGTCAGTTTCAAGTAATAGCGCATCTTTTGCCATCAATAATGGCGCGCTAGCACGTTGACTATCTCTAGCATCACGCGTTTGCAAATCTTTCAGTATATTTTGATAATCCGCCGCTTGCTTTTTGCTGATTAATTGTTGATACCGTCGTTGAGCGCGCGTTTGGGTGGAAGCGGTAAGAAATATTTTAAGTGGAGCGTTAGGAAAGATAACGGTGCCCATGTCCCGCCCATCGGCCACTAGGCCAGGGGCTTTGCAAAAGGCATGTTGGCTATTGACTAAAACTTCACGTAAAGCCGCATGCACAGCAACTTGTGAAGCGACTTTGCCGATGGTTTCTGTACGGATATCTTCGCTAATGTCGACCCTATTCAAAAATACTTGTTCGCCTACAAATTCAATGTTGAGGGTTTTTGCACAATCAGCGATGGCGAGTGCATCATCCCAAGCAATATTTTTTTGCTGACTGGCAAATGCAACAATGCGATAAAGCGCGCCAGAATCTAAGTAGTGAAAGCCAAGTGTGGCGGCTACTAATTGCGCCACCGTGCCTTTGCCGCTGGCTGAAGGGCCGTCTATAGCAATCACAGGTAAATGTTTTGAAGGATGGCTAGCTGACAATTTTTGCAAACTCTTCAAAGTAATTGGGGAAAGTTTTAGCCACGCATTTTTGGTCATTAATGGTAATCGGCACGCCACCAAGTGAAACTAAAGAAAAACACATCGCCATGCGGTGGTCGTCATAGGTATCAATCACCGCGTTCGGTATTAACTTAGTGGGTGGCGTGATTTTAATGAAATCCGCACCTTCTTCTACAATAGCGCCGATTTTGCGCAACTCAGTGGCCATGGCAGTAATACGGTCAGTTTCTTTTACACGCCAGCTGGCGATGTTGCGCAGGGTGGTAGTGCCATCGGCAAATAGAGCTAAAATTGCCAGAGTCATTGCCGCGTCGGGGATGTGGTTGCAGTCTAGATCAAAACCTTTAATTTTATTTTCTGATTTTGTTGCGTTAATAAAGTTAAGATTACTTGCTAATGTTGAGTTTAATGCTGGTGGGTTGTATCTAATATAGATGCCAAGTTTTGCTAACTCCTCAGCAAACTTAACATCACCTTGGATGCTATTTCTCCCAACTCCAGTAACCGTAACTCCATTGCCAATACCTGCAATTGCGCCAGCGGCTAGGAAGTAAGATGCACTAGAAGCATCGCCCTCTACATGATAAAAAGGACTGCCTCCTACATGACTCACGTTTATTGTGTTGTATGCGCAGTTTTCTGAGATGGTAAATTTTGTCCATTTATCGCGTTGAACAATAATGCCAAATTTAGCCATTAAGTTGAGGGTAATTTCAATGTATGGCTTTGAAATAAGCTCACCCACAACTTCAATGGTGGCTTCTTGCTTGGTGAGAGGCAAAGCCATCAGTAGCGCAGTTAAAAACTGACTAGAAACGTCACCACGAATTTTGATGGGTTTGCTCACATCAATTTTAGCGGGCGAAATTTTAATTGGTGGAAAGCCTTCATTTTCAAGATATTCAATATTGGCACCTGCTTGGCGTAACGCATCGACTAAATCACCAATCGGACGTTCGTGCATGCGCGGCACACCAGAAAGTGTGTAATGTCCGCCAGATAAGGCGAGTGCGGCAGTGAGCGGGCGAAATGCTGTGCCTGCATTTCCTAAAAATATATCTACGGGACTTTCTGCAGAGCCTTTGTTTGGAAAGTGGCCGTTACAACCAGTCACCCGCCAATTATTAGCTTGCGTAGGATTCTCTTCTAAATCAATTCCTAATTCACGTAGTGCTTCTAGCATGCGATCTGTGTCATCAGACTTTAATAGATCAAATATTTCTGTGGTGCTATTCGCTAGCGCGGCCAGCAATAAGGTGCGGTTTGAAATGCTTTTTGACCCAGGTAAGGTGATAGTGCCAGAGGCCTGGTGTGCTGCGGGGAGGGTGAGTTGTTCCATAGATTCTATATTAAATGGTTAATTATTTGTTGCCATTTACCCAGTTGTTACGTGCCGTGCTGGCGCGCTCAAATAATGCCTGCAGACTGAGGCTATCTTCATTTTCAAGCATTGTTTTGAGTTTAGATAACTCTGATTGAAAAGCGGTTATTTCGTTTAAAAGCGCTGTTTTATTGGCTAGCGCAATGTCACGCCACATTTCAGGATGGCTGCCAGCTATTCGAGTAAAGTCTCTAAAGCCGCTTGCCGCAAAACTAAAAAGTTGTGCGGCATTGGGGCGTGCGGCAATGTCATCAACCAAGGCGAACGCTAGTAAATGCGGCAAGTGGCTAACAGCTGCAAAAATATTATCGTGCGTTTCGGCGGGCATTTCACTTACATTTGCGCCACAGGCTTGCCATAGTTTTTTGACAGAGAATATTGCATCAGGATTGGTTTCACTTGTGGGGGTCAACACTATATTTTTATCGGCATATAAATCTGCTTTTGCGGCAGAAACACCGCTTTTTTCAGCACCTGCAATGGGGTGTCCACCGACGAATTGGCTAAATTGCTCACCCAATATGGTTTTAGCTGAGGTGAGCACATCGCTTTTTGTGCTGCCAGCATCGGTAATAACGGTTTGCATATTTAAGTACGGTTGTATGCTTTGTAAAATGGGCGTGGCTTGCGCGACGGGGGCCGCGATAAAAATCAGCTCTGCCTCTAAGCAGGCTGCTTGGATGTTGGTTTCAAACGAATCTATCACGCCTAGTTTTTTTGCTTGTTGCAAACTATTAAGATTGCGACCTACGCCAACAATATGCGTATTGTACCCAGCTTTTTTTAAAGCTAAAGCAAAAGAGCCGCCGATAAGTCCTACACCAAAAATGACTAATTTTTTCAAGCTAAAAATACTAAAAAATCAAAAACGCCATTGTAGCATTGTTGCAATGCAACGTTGCCACAAATAGCTAGCTTGGCGCGCACATCCGTAACAATTTGTTTAGCAAAGTGGGTAATGGGGTTTTGCTAAGCCAATGTCTGTTATCAGCCACTAATGGATATAGGCGAACTAAAATAGGCCTTAAAATTTTGCTGCCCCAGAATTTACTTAGCTTTGTAAAACCACTCACTTGATAAGCTATTGCGAATACATCTACCCCTTTAAACCATTGCCCAGCAGCATCTTGCGCATGGATGCGTGACAACATTTCAGCTTTTGATGTGGGGCAGAATGCTGGCGCTTTAAATTGGTCGTCAGAGCAGTCAACTAAAATTAACTTGTTGTCAAAATCTGTTTCTTTTATGGTATGCATTTCTGCCGCACATAGTGGGCAACTGGCATCGTAATAAATGGTGAGTGGGTAGCTTGCTTGTTTCATTTTATTTTAATCTCCATCTTTCTAGTTTCACTTCCCATCATAGATGCCCAGCATACTTTTAATTTTTGCACCATATTTCATGATTTTTGTAAGGGTAGTGGGTTTAAGTTTCAACATTTCATCGCCCCAAATAGAGACAGTTTGCATTAAGTCTAGCATCGCTTTGACGCGCTCTTTTGCTTCTAATTCATTTTGATTAAACGTGTTATTGGCTAAATAATCTTCTAAAAACTGCACTGTTGGGTCAAATTCGCGGGCTTTGCGTTCGGTAATCACGGTACGAAAAAGTTGCCAAACATCTAATGAAGTTTCAAAGTAATCGCGTCTATCACCCATCATGTGGGTGATGCGGATGAGGTTCCAATTTTGTAGTTCTTTTAGACTATTGCTAACGTTTGAGCGCGCTACTTGCAGCGTATCGGCAATTTGCTCGGCATTAGCAGGTTTGCCAATAAAGTATAAAAAGGCATGAATTTGCGACACGGTACGGTTGATGCCCCAGCGAGTGCCCATTTCGCCCCAGTGCAAAATAAACTGATTGGCTAGCTCGCTAAGTTGTATTTTCTCGTTGATGTCTATTGGTGAATCTGTATTCATATATTTGTCCTTTCAAATAAATACTAGTTGACACATTATCACTTGTATCATATATTTCTGTCAATACAGAAATAAAAGAAATTTATATTTTTAGTGTGGTCTAGTAAATACGAATGACTAGGTGATGAACTGCAATAATAATAAAAGAGGGTGGTAAAAATGAGAGTGTTAGTGCTGGGTGGTCTAGGCTTTATTGGCCGAAGTATTGTAGAAAAATTACAAGCGCAAGAGGCTGATGTATTAGTTGGCAGCAGAAAAAAATCCACCAATGCAAACCAGCTTGAAGTGAATTTTCAGGCCATGCTGCACAAAGAGGATTGGCTGCCCATCTTGCGAGAGGTGGATGTGGTTGTTAATTCGGTAGGTATTTTACGTGAGCGCAAAAAGGGTGAAAGCTATGAAAAAATCCACACATTAGCGCCAGCAGCATTAGCAAAAGCGTGTGCAAAATTAGGTGTTCGCTTCATACATATTTCTGCCATTGGCTTGTCGTTGAATGCAAAAAGCGGTTTTATTCGCTCAAAATACTTAGGAGAACAAGCAATTTTAAATAGTGGGGCAAGTGCTACCATCGTGCGTTCATCGCTGTTAGATGGCGAAGGCGGTTATGGTGCAAAATGGTTTAGGCGAGTAGCCACCTGGCCTTTGCAATTGGTGATGCGTTCAGATGGCTTAATCGCTCCATTGCAAGTAGCAGATTTAGGCGAGGCAGTGGCCAATTTGTGCTTAAAGCGTGACGGCAATTTACCAAAAGTACTGGAATTAGGTGGCAATGAAACGCTCAGTATCGCGCAATATTTAAATTGGTTAAGGGCAACAGGTCAACGCAAGGCAGCATTACAAATTGCTGTACCAAAAATGTTGGTGCAATTAGCTAGCCACTTGTTTGATATGCTGGCTTGGACACCATTATCTTTTGGCCACTTTGAGTTAATGCAAGGAAAAAATGTACCTGAGGTGAATTGGTTGCCCATTTTGCTAGGGCGTACGCCAGCAGATACGGGATTAATGGCTGAAAAAAATGATACAAAAGTACTTAAAAAACCATCAAAATTAACATCTAATTATTTGGACCCTCTGGAAGCCGCATAGAGACTGGCTTGCAGAGGCGAAAATTTCTCTCGTGTAAATTTTCTTTAAATAACAGCTTTAAGTTGCAGGTTAGATGAGTTGATTTGATTGTTTTGCCAGGCGCCATTAATTAGTTGCTCTTGCGGTTGAAAATTTTGTTTATAGACCATTTTTTGGCTATTTTTAATCCAGTAGCCCAGATATAAATAGGGTAAGTTAAAGCTTTTTGCCCATTCAATTTGCCATAACACATTGTAAGTGCCGTAGCTTGCATGCGTGTCTGCCGCGTCAAAAAAGGTATAAACCGCTGAAATACCATCGTCTAAAATATCAATAATACTGACCATTTTGAGCGTTTCGTTTTCGCTAAATTCCACCATCACGCTATCCACATGCGATTGGCATAAAAAACTGCGGTATTGTTCTTCTTCAGATTC
>JBATAW010000044.1:0-49205 GCA_049662045.1 Methylophilaceae bacterium
GTCTATTTGAAATTAGACATCGAAAACCCACATGAGCGGCCCTTTATACTCTTTAACTTTTTTGGTTTTGCGCTGTTATTAGTGGCCTCTAGCGCCATAGAAGCGGGCCATTTAGCAGATATTCCTGCACAATTGCCAGATAAAGCAGGCGGTATGCTAGGTGTTGCGGTTGATATGGGCCTGCGCAGTATGCTGGGTTATGTAGGCTCCACTATGTTATTAATTGCCTTGTTTATGGTGGGCTTTAGTTTGTTCACGGGCTGGTCTTGGGTCATGATGATTGAGAAACTCGGCCACTTTTTAATTAATAGTTATGCGTTTTTGAAATATAAATGGCAAGATTGGCAAGATAAAAAAGCGGGTAAAGTCGTTCTTCAGGAGCGTGAATCCTTTGTTGAACATGAGCGTAAGCGTGTTGAAGACCACCCACCTGTAGAAATCAAAGCCCCGCTTGTTGAAATTGAAAAAAGTGAGCGTGTGCAAAAAGAAAAGCAAGCACCGCTGTTTGAAACAATGCCTGACTCAACTTTGCCAGCTTTGCATTTGTTAGATCCAGCAACAAGCGCCGTTGAGTTACCCTCTGCAGAAACACTCGATTTTACCTCTCGCTTAATCGAGCGTAAATTAATGGACTTTGGCATTGAAGCCAAAGTGCTCACTGCGCAGCCTGGCCCAGTGATTACACGCTTTGAGCTGGAGCCTGCCGCCGGAGTTAAAGGCAGTCAAATTACTAATTTGGTTAAAGACTTAGCCCGCGCATTATCAGTCATTAGTGTGCGTGTGGTAGAAACTATTCCTGGTAAAACTTGCATGGGCTTAGAAATTCCTAACCCAAAACGTCAAATTGTCCATTTGTCTGAAATCATGAGTAGCCAAGCCTATGCCGATGTGAGTTCCCCATTGGCTATTTGCTTAGGTAAGGATATAGCAGGTAAACCAGCAGTGGCGGATTTAGCCAAAATGCCCCATGTGTTAGTAGCGGGTACGACTGGCTCGGGTAAATCAGTGGCTATCAATGCCTTAATTTTAAGTTGGCTTTATAAGGCTGATGCAAAACAAGTACGCATGATTTTAATTGACCCAAAAATGCTCGAGCTTTCGGTGTATGAAGGTATTCCGCATTTATTAGCCCCTGTTGTCACCGATATGCGCCATGCTTCCAATGCGCTTACTTGGTGTGTAGCGGAGATGGAACGCCGCTATAAATTAATGTCAATGCTAGGCGTGCGAAACTTAGCAGGCTATAACCAAAAAATTAAAGATGCCGCCAAAGCGGGTGAGAAAATACCGCACCCATTTAGCTTAACGCCTGATGAACCAGAGCCACTAGAAGAGTTGCCACTCATTGTGGTAGTGATTGATGAGTTGGCCGATTTAATGATGGTGGTCGGTAAGAAAGTAGAAGAGCTCATTGCACGTTTGGCTCAAAAAGCTCGTGCTTGCGGTATTCACTTGGTGCTAGCAACGCAACGCCCATCGGTAGATGTGATTACAGGCTTGATTAAAGCTAACGTGCCAACACGTATTTCATTTCAAGTATCTAGCAAAATTGATTCACGCACAATTTTAGACCAAATGGGCGCTGAAGCGTTGCTGGGGCAGGGCGACATGCTGTATATGCCACCTGGTACTGGCTACCCAGTGCGGATTCATGGTGCGTTTGTTTCTGATAGCGAAGTACATAAAGTGGTGAGTTACTTAAAATCACAAGGTGAACCAAACTATATCGAAGGTATCTTAAGTAACGAGGCTGAAGAAGGTGGGGCAGAGTTTTCTGCAAGTGGACAAGCTAGCGGTGCAGAAGCTGACCCCCTTTATGATGAGGCCGTGGCTATAGTGCTGAAAACGCGTCGCGCGAGTATTTCTGGGGTGCAACGTCAGCTGCGCATAGGTTATAACCGCGCCGCGCGTTTGATAGAGGACATGGAGCGCGCTGGCTTAGTTTCAGCCATGCAAAGCAATGGTAATCGTGAAGTGCTGGTAAAAGGCAGCGCTTCAGAAGAATAGCTTAACGATTAGGACAATATGAAAAAAATATTATTAGCTGCGTTGGTATTATTTAGCCATACAGCATTTGCCGATGGGGTTTCAAGCTTGCGTGATTTTTACAGCGGCACCAATGCCATGCGTGCACAATTTAGCCAAGTGGTGAACGATGCGCAAGGGCGCAAGCTGCAGGAAGTGCAAGGCACCATGCAATTATTACGCCCAAATAAATTTCGCTGGGATTACAAAAAACCGTATGAGCAGCAAATAGTGAGTGATGGCAAAAAAGTGTATTTGTATGACATGGATTTACAACAAGTCACTGTGCGCGATTTAAACAAAACCTTGAGTGCCAGCCCAGCGGCATTGCTGGCAGGCGGTGCAGAGCTAGATGCCAATTTCACACTAAGTAATGAAACCCGCAAAGATGACTTAGCGTGGGTGCAAGTGTTGCCAAAAAATAAAGATAGCGGCTTTGATCGCGTGTTTTTAGGGTTTAAAGCCAATCAATTACAAAAAATGGAGTTGCACGATAGCTTTAACCACATCACTTACATTAGTTTTAATGCGGTGGAGCGTAACCCAGCGCTACAAAGCGCACTATTTCAATTTACGCCGCCAAAAGGCGTCGATGTAGTTGGTGAATAGTCTATTTCAAACCCATATGCCAGTTGCGCCACTGGCGGAGCAGCTGCGGCCTAAAACGCTAGATGAGGTGGTCGGCCAAACGCATTTGCTCGGACCTAGCAAACCGTTGCGTTTAGCTTTTCAATCAGGCAAATTACCCTCAATGATTTTGTGGGGTCCACCAGGGGTCGGCAAAACCACTTTAGCTAGGCTGATTGCTAATACGGCCGATGCAGATTTTATCCCCATTTCAGCTGTGTTGTCTGGCATTAAAGATATTCGTGAAGCGGTCGAGCGGGCTGAGCACACTTTGCAGCAACATGGGCGAAAAACCATTTTATTTGTCGATGAAGTACACCGCTTTAATAAAGGCCAGCAAGATGCGTTTTTGCCCTTTGTAGAAAGTGGCCTGATTACTTTTATTGGCGCGACCACTGAAAACCCATCGTTTGAAGTGAATAGCGCTTTATTAAGCCGTGCGCAAGTGTTTGTGTTGCAAGCTTTAAGCGAGCCTGAACTAGATCAGCTTTTAGTGCGCGCAAATAGCTTAGTTGCGCCAACTGTCAACATTGATGATGCGGTACGTGAACAAGTATTAGCCTATGCTGATGGCGATGCGAGGCGCTTACTCAATTTTGTTGAGGGCTTATTTAATGCGGCTGAAGGGGCAAGGGTCACCGACATTGACGAAGCCTTTTTACAAACGACCATGGCAGAGAAATTGCGTCGCTTTGATAAAGGTGGCGAGGCGTTTTATGATCAAATCTCGGCGCTACATAAATCCGTACGCGGCTCAAACCCAGATGCAGCTTTGTATTGGTTTTTACGCATGATAGATGGCGGCGCAGACCCGCTTTACTTAGGGCGGCGTATTGTGCGCATGGCGATTGAAGACATAGGATTAGCCGACCCACGCGCGCAAGGCATGTGCTTAGAAGCTTGCCAAATATATGAACGCTTAGGCTCGCCAGAAGGTGAGTTAGCACTGAGTAATGCCGTGATTTACTTAGCGGTTGCGCCTAAAAGTAATGCCGCTTATATGGCTTACAACCAAGCTAAAGCCTTTGTGGCGCAAGATAAATCGCGCCCCGTGCCACTACATTTACGCAACGCACCGACTAAGCTCATGAAAGCGCTAGATTATGGCAAAGAGTACCGTTACGCACATAACGAACCAGAAGCCTATGCGGCAGGCGTGCATTATTTTCCCGATGAGATGTACGATCAAAACAACGATAAAAATGCTGCACCGCAATTTTATATGCCCACACCGCGCGGGCTTGAGGGTAAAATTACAGAAAAATTGCAGCATTTAAAAGCACTTGACCAACAACATTTAAACAGTAAAGCAAAAAAATAATATGATAGATATTCAGCAATTAAGAAATGATTTAGACAGCGTAGTGCGCCAATTAGCGGCACGTGGCTTTGTATTTGATGCTACTAACTTCAGAAAATTAGAGACTGAGCGTAAGTTAATTCAAACAAATACTGAAGCCCTGCAAGCTGCTAAAAATCAGAGTGCAAAAATCATTGGCTCTTTGAGGGCTGCTGGTCATGGCTCAGATGATGAAGAAACTTTAGAAGAAATGGCTAGGAGCATACAGACTGAGGTAGATAGAAAAAAAGGCGGAGTCAAACTGACTGAGGTACAGACCGAATTACAAGGCTTGTTATTAAATGTACCAAACTTACCTCATGCAAGCGTACCTAGCGGAAAATCTGAAGCCGATAACGTAGAAGTACGCAAAGTGGGCACACCGCGTATCTTTGATTTTGCTATTAAAGACCATACCGATGTTGGCACGCCACTGGGTTTAGATTTTGATACTGGCGCTAAGCTTTCAGGCGCGCGCTTTACCTTAATGCGTGGCCAAATTGCCAAAATGCACCGAGCACTAGCGCAATTTATGCTCGATACGCAAACCGAGCAACACGGCTATACCGAATGCTACACGCCTTATTTAGTTAATGCGGAAACACTAATGGGTACAGGTCAGCTACCTAAATTTGAAGAAGACTTGTTTAGTGTTGCGCATAACGACAGCAAACTTTATTTAATCCCCACCTCCGAAGTCACCCTCACCAACACCGTGCGTGATGAAATTGTGCCGTTAGAAAGCTTGCCAATTAAGCTCACCGCCCACACGCCATGCTTTAGAAGTGAGGCGGGTAGTTACGGGCGCGATACCAAGGGCATGATACGCCAACACCAGTTTGATAAAGTGGAAATGGTGCAAATTGTGCACCCAAGCAAAAGCTATGAAGCACTGGAAGAAATGGTCGGGCATGCGGAAAATATTTTAAAAGCGCTTGAGTTACCTTATCGCGTGGTTTTATTATGCACGGGTGATATGGGTTTTGGTGCGGCTAAAACTTATGACTTAGAAGTTTGGCTGCCTGCGCAAAACACTTACCGTGAAATTTCATCGGTTTCAAACTGCGAGGCTTTTCAAGCACGCCGTCTGCAAGCGCGCTTTAGAAATGAGCAAGGTAAGCCAGAATTGGTGCATACGCTCAATGGTTCTGGCTTAGCCGTCGGGCGAACCCTAGTGGCAGTGCTGGAGAATTATCAAAATGCCGATGGCAGCGTCACAGTGCCAAAAGTGCTGCGGTCTTATATGAATAATCTCGAAAAAATCGGGCCAAAATAAGTTTTTTTAAGTGCTATTTATTTTACCACCTCTGGAAGCCGCATACAGACTGGCTTACAGAGGCATGAAAATATCTCGGGCGTAAATTAGCGCTTAGAAACTAAGGGTTGACCAGAAAAATAGCACGTTGCCATTTCCGCTACCGCCTGGCACATAAGCGGTGGTGACAGAAGCTTTGTTATAACTTAATGAGGCAACAGGCAAAATGCCTGGAAGCGGGATATAGTCATGCAAATCAGAACGCGCAGTAAGAAATGCGGTGTAGCCTAAACCCGCATGTAAGCGTTCTGGTGCGCCTAAAATCCACTGATGGGAATAACCTAATATGTATTCAGGTTTGCTATGAGAATCGTAAAATACCATGCCATACAGCCCATCCCAATTGTTATTATCGTCAAAACGACTTCTGCCGTAGCCTAGCCCCCAAGTGTTTTCACGAAAAGAGTCAATTTTTTCTTGGCTATACGCAAACCTTAAGTGGTGCGAGTGAAATGGTAGATATAGATCGTTGCTGCCTTGCGTCCAAGTATCGGAAACACGGCTACAGGCTTTATCTAAAATGCTGTCGGAATTGTCACATAATGCATAGGCAGGCTCAGCAGCGCAAACAGACACCACTACTGAAACTAAAGCCGAACGTAAAGCAGAGGGTAAAGTATATTTTTTCATGCGCGCATTATAGACTAACTTAATTGGCCTTCATTACAAAGTTTCATGTCAATAGGTTAATAAATCTGAATGTCATTTAGGTGTGTTAAAGCTTCTTTTAAGGTGCTCTTTATTCGAGCACCTCTGCGAGCCGCATACAGGCTGGCTAACAGAGGCACGAAAATCTCTCGAGAGATTTTCTCTTGATTTAAGTTAAGCCCAACGCTCAGTGACTGTGCCATTGGTGGCAATAAAAACAGCATCGGTTAAGCCGTAAAATATGCCGTGTTCTACCACGCCAGAGGTATTGTTAATAAGTTCGTTTAGCATACCCGCTGTAAAATCTTGGTCAAACTTCACATCTAACACGTAGCTGCCGTGCGAGGTAATCCAAAAGCCATCTTTTGCTGCATTGGGACGTAAATCCCCCACACCGCCTAAGTCTTCAATATTCTTTTTGGCGAGTTGCCATGCAAATGGAATGACCTCTATGGGAATGGCAAAATTTTGGCCAATACGTTTTACCAGCTTACTTTCATCGGCCACCACAATAAATTGTTTAGCTGCTTTAGCTAATAGTTTTTCTTTGACTAAATCACTGCCACGGCCTTTAAGCAGCGTTATTTCAGGGGTAATTTCGTCTGCGCCATCGACATACAAATCTATCTGGCTAATATGCTCTAAAGCCACAATAGGCAGTTGTTGGCTTTGGGCGCGCAATGCGCTAATGGTTGAGCTAGCCACTGTGGTAATTTTTAAACCTTCCTCACGCTGGCGGCGGGCAAGTTCATCAATAAAGTAATTGGCCGTAGAGCCTGTGCCTAGCCCCACTAACATGTCATTTTTAACATGGTTTGCGGCTTGTAAGGCAACTAGTTGTTTATCGTTCATGTGCGTTTACTCCTTCTCAACACTAGTTATATTTAGTTTATAAGTCGTAATCATCAATCACTTTCTGGTGCCTTGCGAAGTCAAAGCCTTCGCGCTGTGCAAAACGTGCCCAACAAATAGGGTATGGCCAATCAGCGGTTAACTTTAAAAGCGCTTCATTAATTTCTTTTGGCTTTAATGCTACTGGTGCGGCCACTTGAAAATAGCAGCCAGCAAGTGTATCTTCATCATCGCATGAATGTGGATTAGCTACAGTATAGCCTTCATCGCTGGTAATTGTTAATCGCCAGCCTTTTTCGAGCAATGTTTGATTAAATTGTTCAAAAGCCTCCTCACCTGGGTAGGCACCATCACAAAACACGCTATGGCTAAAGCCACCCAATTGAATGACATGCGCCGCGCGATAGGTGCGAATAAAATCCTCGCGTTCGGCTTCATCTTCAGGCATCGGCTCCACTAAAGCGGTATCAAATGCCACCCAATCACCTAAATGTTGCATATCGGGTGCATTTTTGTGCGTTAAAATACGCGCTGTTGCTGGGCCTGTGCGGTAGGCAAAGTGAGTTTCTGTGTTAAGTTGGTCTTTAAATTCAATATACACGGCTCCCCAATCTTGCTCAATTATGCCGCTTTTATTTTCCACTGCGTCTGTTTCGTCTTCTTCATCTTCTATGGTAAAACCAAGTGCAGCAGCCGTTTTTCTGACTTCAGGCCAATCTTGTGCCGCGCTGGCAACCGTGAGTAATGCCCATTGATGATTGGTTAACTCTTCGCTATCAGGCTCGCTAAGTTCAACCAACGTTTGCCTAAGTTTAAGCGCACTAGCGACATCGCCTTGCATCAACGCGGCAGAAGCCCAAAGATCGCGTGCGCCTTTGGCTTCTTGGTTTAGGGCAACATAAGCTGCTGCATGGTCACAAGCAGCTTGGTATTGCTGTTGTGCAAAACATTGTTGCGCTCTAAACCATATTGCTGCCGATGGATTGGCTTTTTCAATCTCTTTGGCTATGGCTTCTATGTCAGTATAGTTTTGTGCATCTAACAGGCGTCCTACTAACTGATAGTTGGGGCCATCCACCGTTGGGTTAGCGCGTATAAATTTTAATAAAATATCATTCGCTTCATCTGATGCACCACATGCCGCCAATGCGCTGGCGGTTAAGCCTACCAAATCGCCATCATCGGGGCGTAGCGTACAAGCTTGCAATAAATGCTGTACATCGTGTTCTGGGTCACTGTTTTCTTGGTTACGAATATATTCCACTAGTGCATCGGCTGGCACTGGCAAACTTGTTTCAGCTGGCGTAGCCTGAATGCGCAAATTTAAAGCATCCAGTTTTGCTGCTAATAGTTCTGGTTTGCGTAATTTTAATAAGTGCTTTTGCGCAACCACCATGGCACGTTGGGCTGACCAATGCACACCGCGCGTTAACGCCAGCTCAATATGGGCAATGGCGGTATTCACCGTGTGAAAATGCGCACCAACACTGCTTAAATAATCAATCGATTTTTGCAACACACGGCCAATGTGCCAAGTATTATAGGGTTGATGACCAGTCGCGATGGTCAGCATCGCTTGTGCCCACTCTGGGTAGGCGGTTGGTTTAATGTTATTCCAGCTAGGCAGTGTTTCCCAAGCTTGTTCGTACTCCTGCTTTTGCGCGAGCAATATTGCGCGTGAAATATGCAAGGATATTTTTTCACCAATCGTTAAATCCCTATCGTCTCTGGCTTCAAATGTATCAAGCTTAGTCATTGCTTCGCTATATTTACCTTCTTGGCACAAGGCGCGGATGAAGAGTTTGACAAAGCGATCAGGTGATTCTTCACCCACATTAAGCATGGCTTGCTCTTGCTGGTGTAAAAATTGTAAGGCCTCGGTGCTACGTTCTGCGTCTAGCAGTGCCAGCACATACTCTTCGCTGATGCAGCTAAAGCAAGGCCATTCTGGGTTAATGCGGGCAAGTGCCTCGGTTGCTACGGCTAAACGCTCTGTTACATACCCTGGACCATCCATATTGCCATAGCACATGGCAATATCTTGAGTGGCACAAACGGACTGTGGACAAGTGATGGTTTCTTCGCGATGCGAAAACTCGAGCAACGAGACGATTTCTGGCAAGGCTTTTTCGCCTTCTATCAAGTCGCTCATCCGATTATTAATGCCCCAGTGCCTAAAGTAAACCTCTAACCAAGGGTTTTTTAAGGCACGCGCGCCAGCCAGCGCTTCAGGCATCGCGGCTACCACCAGTTCTGGGCGGTCAGCGCGCGTATTATCAGGAATTGTATCCACTAAATCTGCCAAACGATGGTTGCCAGACTCGCGTAAATCACGCTCAGTATCAAATACCCATTTCCAAATATCCATGATTGTTCCTTAAAATTAAAACTCGTAAATTAATGCTTGTTATTTTTTAACTGTGACGATTGACTGAATGATTTCGCCAAACTTTTTTAAGGCGCCGTTTAAATCGGGCGCTTCACCTTGTGTTACGTTAGAAGCGAGCAATGCTTTAACGGCGCGTAAAATACTCGCTGCTTCTGCCGCTTGTGGATGCTTGTTTCGGTAGGCGTTTAACAAATCTTGAATGGCACTGTTGTTCATGTTGATGTATAGCCGTGATGGCGCACTGTTGTCTATGTTCGCGGTATATTGACGCGCAAGGCTAAGTGCGGCTATCGAAATACGTTTATCACTTTCATCAGATTCTATACGGCGCTTGAGCTCAGCTTCACGGTCAAACACCACCACTAACGGCAGTTCAGCAGGCTCGAAATAAGCGGGAGTAACTTGTTCTTTATCACTTAAATGCTCAGTCAGCCACGCGATTTCATCGGCAGGTAAGCTGGCTTGGGTAAAGATTTTTTGGTTACCCTGTTCTGTGCCTAGCTCAATTAAAGTGCCGCCATGTGTTTCTACCCATTGCCGTAAAAATGGGTGCACTGCATAGCGATCCCCCCGCGCAACGGGCACTTTAAGGGCGCGAAACAGCATATCTTCAAAGCCGCCTGCTGCGTTTAGGTTAACATGCATCACCCCTTTATGGCGCAAGGCACTCGCTGACATATCTCCCTGCGAGGTAGGTAAGGTGACTGCATCTGCTAATAATTCAAACAAGCGTGGGTCGCATAATGATGCCCCTAATAGCGCTTCATTGTGCCGAGCAATCACTCGTCGCCAAGCTTGTGGTTGTTGCTTTGCCACTTCGGCCAAGCCAGTAATGAGCGCGTTACATATCGCCGTTTGCGCCGCTTCATAGGCATCATCACGTTGTAAATCTTCTCGGCTAGCGGTGGGGGTGAGTTGTTTAGACTCGATGACCCCGCCAATAAATCCCGCCCAAGGCGGTAACAAATCACGCGCATCATCATCTAACAACATGCCGCGCACAAATACGGATAAATTACGGTTATCAGATGTACCATACGACGCACCATCTTGTACCCAAAGTAAACCCATCAAATCTGTGCCGTCATTAGCATTCACTGTCATCGTACAAATCGGCTCAAAGCGATTTTCAAAGCGTGCAGCAAAAGCTAAGGCATTTTTTCTTGCTTGAATGGCATGTGGCACCACATTGTCTTGGTTGCTACGCCAAGGTGGCGGTGTGTTATTCAAAGCAGCTTCATCATCACCCACAATCACGGGCACTGTGAGTAGCGAGCAATAACGCTCAAGCACACGCTTTAGCATGCCTTGCGCCGCCAAATGGCTATGTTTAGGATGCAGTTCTAACTCTACAACGGTGCCAATTGGGGCAAGCGGGGCAGGGGTCAGGGTATATTTTTCGCCATTATTAGATTGATAGCGCCAAGTTTCATTAGGTGTTTGCCATGATGTGGAGGTCACCGTGACACGTTTTGCCAGAACAAAAGCCGATAAAAAGCCTAAACCAAACATGCCGATGAGTTCATCACTTTGTGATTCAGTGCGTAATTTTCGCGTGTAGCCTGTGCCCACTGTGGCTAAATAAGTGTGCACTTCTTGCTCGGTCATCCCTGCGCCACAATCAGTGACCCGCACGATATGATGATTTAAATCACCCTCAACGCGAATGCGATGGTTTCCGTGGTTGGCTTCCGGATTTTCGATTCGGCGGCGTATGGTGGAATCGTGCGCATTTTGCACTAGCTCGCGCAGCGCAACCATGGGCGTGGAGTATAAATGTTGGCCTAACACCATCATTAAGCCAGACATATCAACCCCTGCGGTGCGAATACTACTGGTGGTGACGTTATTATTTTCGGGTAAATTTTGCATGTTGACTTCGTTCGACTAATCTTTGAGTTAATGTGTATGAGAAAGTGTAGATAGAAAGTGTTGGTAGAAAGTATTTAGCATAGCTTAACCCTCAACCAAGTGTCAATCACACTGATAGAATTGCAATGACATAAAAATGCGTCATAAAAAAAGGGGCTAAAGCCCCCTAATTTTTAATGTAAAAAATGCATTATTTCAAAATACGGTTACGGTATTCGCCCGTGCGTGTGTCAATTTCAATTTTATCGCCTTGTGCGCAAAATAATGGCACGGGCAGCTCAAAACCTGTGGCTAATTTAGCTGGTTTCATCACTTTACCTGAGGTATCGCCTTTAACGGCTGGCTCAGTGTAAGTGATTTCACGAATTACCGTGGTTGGCAATTCTACTGAAATCGCTTTTTCGTTATAAAAGCGTATATCTGCTGTCATGCCATCTTCTAGGTATGGAAGCGCATCTCCCATAAATTCTGCATCAACATCATACTGGTTGTATTCCGTATCCATAAACACATAAGTTGGGTCAGCAAAATATGAGAATGTGGCTTCTTTTTTCTCAAGCACAATCACGTCAAACTTATCGCCCGCGCCGTAAATGGTTTCGCTTGGTGCTTCGGTTAATAAATTTTTAAACTTCATTTTAACCACAGCCGTGCTACGGCCAGATTTGTTGTATTCGGCTTTAACCACTACTAATGGCTGGTCACCCACCATAATCACGTTGCCTGCGCGTAGCTCTTGTGCTGTTTTCATGAGATTGCCTTAAATATTAGCTTGAAATTGTAAACCGCGCATTATACCTTAAGTCTTACTGTTTGCAAAAGCTACTAAGCTGCTGGCTAAGTCCGTTTGCGCGGCGAGTTGCGCAGATTTTTGTCTAGTAAAAAGTGTGGTGTTTGGCAGCGCGTTTAAGTAGTTTTTAAGCACTCTTTCAAAGCCATGCCCTGCAAGCCAGTATCTATGCGCCTCCCAGACCATTTCTTTTTGCTCGTAGTCTTGATAATACAAATTGATAAACGCTTCAAGCTTCACCAAGTGCGTGTTTTCGGTTTGAATATACGGCTGCCAAATAAACGGTTTTGCCGCCCAAATCGCACGTATCCAGCTATCTTCACCACGCACAAAGTTAAGGTCGCACGCCCATAACAGCTTGTCATAATCCGTTTGTGACAAAAATGGTAGCGGGCAAAGTTGAATGTGGCTCGCCAAGTTACCGATATTGCGAATAAAATCTGCAATTAATGAGTTATTTGGCACCAATAGTTGAACGGGTTTATTGTGCAAATTAAGTGCTGAAAATAAGCCAGCTAAATCCGCCTGTGCATAGCAAAATAGCGATATTTTAGTTGCATTAGCGATGGGTTGAATGCCTAATTTTTGCCAAAAATCAGCTTGCTGAGAAGCAGAAGATTGAAAAGCATCGCGCTGTGCCATTAAGTTTTTTTCACGAACCAAGCCACCCGTTTTTTCACTAAACCCTGGGAAAAAATAGTATTTTGTGATGGGGTGCACGGGGTGGGGCGATGGCTTGGCGTGAAAGTCGCTCACCCAATCTTCAGCCGATAAATAATCAAGGTTAATCCAGCGTGATTTGTTTGTGACCATTTGCTGCAAATAAGCGTCAGGCAAGCCGCAAGCAAAAGTTTCAATCACCACCTCTGCAGGCTGAGTTGTTGCGGTTGGCCAAGTGCATATTTCAACGTTTTCTATCAATTGCGCACTTTTAGCAACATCAAGATGTGGAATAATTTTGCTAGCGACAGCAAAATCATCAATAAATAGCCGAACTTGAATATGGTGCTCGTTCACTAACTGCCTTGCCAGTCGCCAGCACACCCCAATGTCGCCAAAGTTATCAATAATTTTGCATAAAATATCGTAGTGCATTTTGTGTTTAAATTGATTTGTCGTGCAGGTAGGTGCTAAATAAAACGGCTATTGAATGAGGAGATCGCTTGTAATTCGCGCGACCTCGGCAATCACTGCGCTCTTTGTTTCGTTTGATGATTTAGATTCTGAATAAAATACAGAGATTATAAAAGGGGGCATTCCTCTCGGAAATACAATGGCTAAGTCATTACTCGCCCCATTTTCTCCGCTTCCAGTTTTATCTCCAATAACCCAAGTTTTGTCGAAACCTGCTCTGAGCTTGCTATCCCCTGTCGTATTTCCGAACATCCAAATTTTCAGCTGCTCTCGTGACGCTGGCGATAGAGCGTTGCCGATTAAGATTTTTTGAAGCGTCGTTGCCATAGCATTTGGGGTGCTGGTATCCCGAGTGTCGCCTATTAAGTTTGTGTTTAATGATGGCTCGTTTCTATCAAGTCGAGTTGTTGTGTCTCCTATTGATCGAAGATACTGCGTAAGCCCCTGAGGTCCGCCAATAATATTGAGAAGAAGATTTGCGGCGGTATTGTCGCTGTGTTGAATGGCTGCCGCGTTGAGTTCAGACACTGTCATGTGTCCCACAGCGAGATGATTCTTCGTCATTGGAGCCCATTCGAGCATGTCAGTTGAGTCGTAAGAGATTGATCTATCCAACGACTCGCGATTTGAGTCGACTCGTGAAAGCAGAGCTGCACCTAATAAGACTTTGAACGTACTACAGAGTGCAAATCGTTCATTCGCTTTATATGAAAGGAGTGGAGCACCATCAGTCAAAATCACGGCGACGCCAATCCGTCCACCATATTTTTCTTCAAGCGCAGAAACTCTTGATGCGAATAATTGTGATGAAGTCAGAGACTCCGTAGCTGCTATAACAGAGGTGAATAGTGACAGGAATACAATTAGAAAATGCCGCACGATTGAATCCTTGATAAGTTAATAACCACCTACGTAGGTAGGGCTGAAACATTAGGCTAAACCAAAAAAAGCAGCCGCCAACAAACGCTAATATCACCAAAATTATCTTCAACTTTACAAAAAATATCGTAGTGCGTATTGTATTAAAAGCGTTTATTTTTTTGGTGGCTGCCTACATTCTATTGGTAAGAGGCTATCTTTAATGTCTTCACTCATACATGTCCAGCTGATTTCGTTGGCATCATTTAGTGCTGGTACTAATTGTAAACTTTTACCTTTCAAAACAGCGTTTGACATCGTCATAGAAATGACACCGCTTTTTGGATTAAGTGTGATTAAAGCAGGATCTGCAGCAGCCGTCCCATTAAAGCCAGCTTCGGCTAAGTTTGCTGGAGCAACATTATGCTGAGCATAATAATCTGTCACAGCAAGTGAGACTTGTTTTCCTAAATATAAAGCTTGCGTCGTTTTGGCGCGATTAACGTAGTCTTGATATGCGGGTATTGCAATGGCCGCAAGAATGCCAATGACTGCGACAAAAACAATCACAAGCACGGCAATTAATGCTGCGCCGCTGGTGCCACCATTACCAACTAATTCGCCAACGGTTCTTTCTGTGTTAAGTTTTTTTGCAATAACGCTAGCAATTTCTTTTTTGCAGTGCTTATAGTAAAGCGCATTGGCAAACAAAGCGGGCAATACAAGCAGCGCTATAAAAAAAGCAAAGTAAAATATAGAAATCAATAAATTTGCAGATTCGCCCACTATTGTGGCGAGAATGCCAATCACAAGCATGCCAATGTATGGAATGATGAAATATAAAATAGCGTAAGGCCACATTTTTCTGTATAAAAACCAATAAAAAGGTACAAAAAGTGCAGGCCAATGCCATGTAGCATTGGTTTTGCCATTGGCATCAAATTGTGCAAAATGCTTTAAATAGTATGCTTGGTTTTTATCGCCAATAATGGCTTGATATTGTTCTTCTTGAGTTAGCTCAGCTTTCGCAGGGCTGCTCATTTGATTTAATAAATAATTACACTGGCTACAACTTGTAGCAGAGTCTGCGTTTTCAGCGCCACATTTAGAGCAAAACATATTATTTCCTATTGATTTATACGGTTTTTAGTTTTTTTGGTAGCTAACATCAATCACTTCAAACTCTTCTTCACCTTTAGGCGTATTCACGCGCACGGAATCTCCCACTGTTTTACCCAAAATAGCTTTTGCCAGTGGTGATACCCAACTGATATAGCCTTTACTGGGGTCTAGCTCATCTTTGCCAACAATGCGATAGCTGTGCTCGGTGTCATCGTTTAAATTAAACAGCGTCACCCACGCACCAAAAAAGACTTTTTCTAAGCCAGTTTGCTCTTTGGGGTCAACAATCACGGCTAAGTCCATACGTTGCATTAAAAAGCGTAATCGGCTATCAATTTGGCGCAAGCGGCGCTTGCCATAAATATAGTCACCATTTTCACTTCTATCCCCATTACCTGCAGCCCATGAAACCACTTTGACCAAAGCAGGGCGCTCTACTTTAAGTAGCTCAACGTATTCAGCTTCAATCGCGGCATGGCCTTCTGGCGTAATGTAATTTTTTTCATCGTTTGCAGCTGATTTGGCTTTGGCCATGATGGTTATTTAGGCTGTGGGTTGGTGGCAGGGGTATCCAATAACTGTTGCCCAGGCAAAGAATTATCTAGCAATTGCACATCATGCACAAAGTAACCCGTTTCACCGAAGCAAGTAGTCGGC
The DNA here is from genome assembly GCA_049662045.1 of Methylophilaceae bacterium. Classification (GTDB taxonomy): domain Bacteria; phylum Pseudomonadota; class Gammaproteobacteria; order Burkholderiales; family Methylophilaceae; genus Methylotenera. The sequence continues at coordinate 15,629 of JBATAW010000044.1, forward strand.
AGCCCTACGTGTTCTGCATAGGTCAGCCGTACACGTTTACCGATGGATTCATTTATTTTTTTGACTACGTCACGATCACGCACGGTAAAGTAAAACTTCTCAGCTTGTGTGCCAGGCATTGAAACTAAAATTAATTCGCCCTCAAAAGTTTTACATACCCAGCCTTTTTCACTCAGTTTTTGCACGTAGCCAGCACGCTCACCTGATGAATATGTCCAAGTCAGCATTGCCCAAGTGTAGAGCGCAAGTAGTGTAAGTGGCAGAATGAGTAACCATAATGAATATTTTAAAATTTGTTTAGACATGCGTTTTCCCTTTTTTTTTGACACTAATTTAGCGTTATCCTGCTAATTGCAATATTGTATTTGCCTAATTGTATTTGCCTAATTGTATTTGCGTAAGCGCAATTATCCAATAAAATTGATGCATGCGTTTAGATTCTATCATTCTTTGCCCCACCGCACGCCTTGCGCGTAGCATTCAATTAGATATTGCCAAGCAACATGCACGCAATGGCCAAGCGCAGTGGCAAACCGCCAACGTGCAAACACTCTCGCAATGGCTGCAAAGCGTCATTCAAACGGCGCAGTTAACGGGCGCATTGCCTGTTAACCAACCTGTTTTTGCCTTGAGTGCTTTTAATGAGCAATTGTTATGGCAAGAGGCGATTACGCAATCACTCAAAAATAATGCGTTTGGGGCATTGTTTGACGTGGCTGGTTTGGCGGCCACGGCCATGGAGGCTAATCAATATTGTGTGGCTTGGCAGTTACATTTGCCGCATGAGCAACTGGCTGAAGAGAGCCGCCAATTTTTGCAATGGCAACGTGCGTTTACTGCGCGATGCAAAAGCTTAAATGTGCTTGAGCAAGTGCGCTATGTGGATTGGCAATTAGCGCAATTAACACATGCAGCCGTGCTGCTGCCAGCGCAAATTGCTTTTGCAGGGTTTGACCAAGCCGCGCCGCAAGAGCTGCGCTTGCGTGAAATTTTAAGCCAACGCGGCGTACAGGTAACAGAATACGCCACTAAGCTATTGCAACCAGCACTTACGCAACATTTGAGCTTGCAAAACCAAGAGGCCGAGTGCCGCGCCGCCGTGGCATGGGCGCAAGCCAGTTTGCTAGAGAATCCACAAGCCACTTTAGCCATTGTTGCCCCGCAACTCAATGAAATTAGAAACCAGCTGACCGATTTACTTGATGATACGTTTTACCCGCATACGTTGCGCCCAAGTATGTTTGATGCCCCGCGCAATTACAATGTGTCACTTGGCACACCGCTAGCGCAACAACCCATTATTCAAGCTGCGCTCAATTTATTGCGCTTATTAAGTCGTTACCCGTTATTGCAGGTGGATGTTTCTAGCGTGTTATTGTCACCATTTTGGTCTGCCAGCCAGCAAGAGGCCGATGCACGCGCCATATTGGATGCGCGCCTGCGTGAAAAAATGCCCATGCAATTTAGCTTAAATAGCTTAATTGCTTTTGCCCAACAGCAACTTGAAAGCGGCTTGCCCATTGTGCAGTTGGTGACGCATTTACAAGCGGCCAAGGCACAAGTTAATACCAAAAAAGCCAACCCCACGCAATGGGTGCAAAATTTAACGCTATTGCTTGGGGCGTTGCATTGGCCAGGTGAGCGCAATATTACCAGCTTAGAATATCAAGCCATGAATGCATGGCAAAAAACCTTGCAGCAACTCGCTCAATTAGAAATGCTAGGTAAAACCTTCGGCCTACAGCAAGCAGTGAGCTTAATGCAGCAAATTTGTACGAATATGATTTTTCAGGCCGAAACGGAACATGCCCCAGCCATTCAAATTTTAGGCATGATGGAAGCGCTAAGCCAACCAGTCGATGCCATGTGGTGTATGCACATGAACGACCATATTTGGCCACCCCCTGCACGGCCAAACCCATTATTACCCGCCTTTATTCAGCGTGCGGCGCGTTTGCCTAATGCCGATATTGCAGTGCAAGCGGCCTTTGCGCAAACCATTCACCAGCGATTATTGCATTCAGCTAAAACTATTATTTTCTCTAGCAGCCAAAGTGCGGGGGAGAGCCAACTACGTGCTTCGCCGCTGATGATAGATATTCCAAAAGTAGCGTTAGAAATGCCGCAAGTGTTTACGCTAGCCGAGCAATTGAGCAAGCTGGGCAATGCCGATTTAACGCTGCTGGATGACCACATTGCCCCAGTCATTCGGGCGGATGAACACGTACGCGGCGGCACGGGCTTATTTAAAGCGCAAGCCATTTGCCCAGCTTGGGCGTTTTATCAATATCGCTTGGGCGCAAAAGCCCTCAAATCGCCTGTTAACGGCCTTGATAGCATGCAGCGTGGCTCGCTAGTGCATGGCGTGTTAGAGCAATTTTGGCTTAAACGGCATTTTGCAGATTTGCGCGACATGCCTGCTGAAAACCTAGCGCTTGCACTTAACCAAGCCGTTACGCATACCTTGAATGATTTTGCCTCAGAAAATATCATCTCGCCTAATGTGATTGGCCTAGAGCATGAGCGCTTAATACAGCTGATTGGTGATTGGCTCGCCTATGAAAAATCGCGTGGCGTAGCGTTTAATATTATTGCCTGCGAGGACGAAAAAAAGGTCACGATTTGCGGTATAGAAATCACCTTAAAAATCGATCGAATTCACGCGCTAGCCAATGGTGGGCAAGAGTTTGTAGATTATAAAACTGGCCAAGTGCCCAAAATGAGCAGTTGGGGTGAAGACCGTATTACTGAACCACAACTACCCATTTATGCAGTTTTTTATGAGGCACAAGCACCTGCGGTTGGCGTGCATTTTGGCATGGTAAAAACTGCTGAACATGCTTTTAAAGGCTTGAGTGAAGCCGATTTTGAAGGCGAACGAGATAAGCGCAAGCCTGCTTTTATTCGACAATTTAGCGATTGGGCCGCGTTGCTCACACATTGGAAAACCAGCATAGAAGCGATTGCCGATGAAATTAAAACAGGTTTTGCGCCCGTACGCTTAAATGATGAAAGCGAACTTGCGTATTGCGAAGTTAGACTATTATTACGCTTGCCCGAGCGGCAATTGCAATTTGAGCGTGAAGACAGAGGCGTTATTAATACTGAATAGCGGCATATTTTTGCCTATATGAATGCTAACCCCCATGCCAGCTTTGAGCACATTGTACAAGCCTGCCAACTGGCAGGCATTCATGACACCATTGAGAAGTTTCCACAAGCGTATCAAACGGAAATTGGGGAACATGGCGTGGGTTTAAGTGGTGGGCAGAAACAACGGGTTGCCATTGCCAGGGCACTGCTCAGACAACCTAACATCCTCATCTTTGATGAAGCGGCCAGTAACCTAGACCAACACACCGCAGAGCAGTTTGCGCAGACGATTAATAAGCTTAAAGGACAGGTGACTATATTGTTTATTACACATCAGATACCTAAGGGGTTGCAGGTGGATGAGGCAGTGGTGTTGGGGAAAGAGATGAATAGCAATAATAATCACATTAACTCGATTGATGAGGGCATGGTCAAGGCATGAATAAACATGATTTTAATCACGATATGAAGCATCAGATACCAAAAAAGGAGCTGGATAAAGTGATGAAAAACTGGCAGTTAAAATGGACTTGTCTTGTGGGTTTGTTGATTAAATGGGTAGTGGAAAATAAAGATTGGAGGGTGGTGGCGTGAGAAAGTTATTTGATAACTACATAAAAAAGTTAGCTTTTCTTTTTGTGGTTATATCAATCCTAACGGGGTTATCGAGTTGGAAAACCATTATCTTTGAGCCAACGGACTTTTCTCAACTTAAAACGACTGAAGGCGAGATTCATCTCGGTATCATCCAACTGGGGTCTAAGGGTAATAGGTCCAGTGTACCTCTATATCTAGTTTCTGAAAATATTAAAACCCAACTTCATGGGCTTCGCGGGCATCAGTTCAACTTTGAAACTAGAAAGTATCTTAGAGGAAAGCATGCTAAGGCATGGGTAGATAAAGACTATCTTTTATACCAATTAGAAGTGGACGGGAAAAAAGTTATTTCCTATGAAGATAAAAAAACTGCTTATATTAGAGCGAAGCGAGAGGATACTATTTCTAGCTTGTCTTTTGTTTTTCTTTCGTTATTTTTCTTTTACTTGGCGCAGTTAGCTGAACCCCCTATCGAAACAAAAAGGAACTAAGTCATGAGTCAATACCAAACGGCAGTACAAATAATTTCGGCACATTTAAATTCATTAGGGATCGGAGCATCTAATTTTACAGGTGTCGCTAATACATTTACAGACCCTAAAGCAACTAACACAGATAAAGGTTTAGCCTTTGCCCAATTGAGTCTGGCGATAGCTGCTTTGGGGCCAGTATCTGAAGGCGTGTCATTAGGTATAGGTACCGCTGCGGCAGTTGTTGCTGCTGGGTCCCTAGTTAATAATTTATCAAAAATTGCTGAATCCGCACTAACAGACGGGGTTATACATCAATCGGATTTGCATGCAGCCGCATCGGATGTGACGGGATTAGCTGGAGCCATTGGCCTTGGTCTTGCGCCAGTGGCTGGCTCAGGTGGTATCGGTTTATTGGTAGGAGGTGCTCTAGCTACCGCTGCCTCTATAGCTCTTTCAGTTGAAGCGCTTAGGCAGAAGCAATTAGAAGACTCAGGGGACTTCTCTAATGATTGGCAAACACCCGAAATCAAAGAAATGAACGATGCAGTTATAGATTTAATGGATGATATGGGTGACGCTGGCAAGAAGCTAGTTGATGCCATGCTAGACCCTGCCTTTTGGGATGCCTTTGAAGAGCAAGGAGCACAAATATTTGAACCTTTATTAGACCCACTCAGTGATGTAAATCATTGGCTTCGTCAAAATGTGCCTTTGCTCCCAGAGATTGAAGATGCCGTTAGAGATTCATGGAATAACTCTAAAAACTGGGTACGCCGCTCCGACCCCCTCACCCTCGACCTCAACGGTGACAGCCTAAGCACAATCGGCGTCTCTACCACCAACCCCATCCTGTTTGACCACAACGCAGACGGCATTAAAACAGGTACTGGCTGGGTTTCGGCGGATGATGCATTTTTAGTACGCGATATGAATGGCAATGGCACCATCGATAGTGGCCGTGAACTATTTGGTGATGCCACCCTTAAAAGCAATGGTCAACTCGCCACTAATGGCTTTGATGCCCTAGCGGATTTAGATAGTGTGAGCAATGGCGGTAATGGCGATGGCATTGTGAATGCCAGTGATAGCCACTATGTAGACTTACGCCTATGGCGTGATTTAAACCAAGATGGTGTTTCACAAAGGGCTGAGCTTTTTACGCTTGCTAGCCAAAACATCATCGGCATTAACGTTGCCAGCACCGCCAACAGCCAAGTGCTGCCTAACGGCAACCAACTGGCGGATATTGGCACTTACTTCGGTTAATTTGTTGCAGCGGGGTGATAATGATTTGTTGGTGCGGTATATTGATATGTTGAGAGCTTGTATTGCCAAAGTTAAAAAGGCGCATCCGTTTATCATTCATTCTTGGGTGGTTCTGCCCGACCATTTTCATTGTGTGATTGAGTTGCCAGAGGGTGATGTGGATTTTGCTATGCAGTTAAGGTTGATTAAATTTACTTTTTCAAAGGTGTTGCCTAAGCTTGAGTTTCAGTATGATGTGCGAAAAGCGCGTGGTGAGCGTGGCATTTGGCAAAGTCGATATTGGGAGCATTTAATCAAAAATGAGGCTGATTATAGAACATATGTTGATTATGTGCATATTAACCCAGTAATGCATGGCTTGGTTGTATGTGTTAAAAATTGGCCGTTTTCTACTTTTCACGCATTGCTTGAGCAGGGTATTGACGACCAAGATTGGGGGCAGCGGCATGCAAGATGTTTTGATTGATATGGGTGCGTGAAATGTTGAAACACAACATCGGAAAAACGATAATCGAGTTAGCTTTATTATTAGAGTTACAGCTAAAATTTGTGTGCAAAATAAGCAGGCTTTATACAAAAGATAAAAAAAATATCACTGCACATTATTTAATCAGCCTGCAAGCCACGCTGTGTGCGGCTTACAGAGGTGAAAATTCCGCTCGTAGCTACTTACAGGGTTTTATTAAAGTAAATTATCATGATTAATCCAGTGTCATTTAACCAAGCACCATTTAACCTTGCAGCCGATGAAAAAAATCGCTTACGCGCGCTTGAATTAAGCTCGTTTATTGTCGAGGCGCCAGCAGGCGCAGGTAAAACTGAGTTACTCACGCAACGCTATTTAAAGTTGCTGCAAACGGTGCAAGCGCCTGAAGAAATTATTGCCATTACCTTTACCAATAAAGCTGCGGCTGAAATGCGTTTGCGCATTTTAGATAGTTTAATCAAGGCGGCTAAACATGAAAACCCCACCGAGGCACATAAGCAAATCACGTATGATTTAAGTGTAGCGGCTTTGCAACACGCACAAGCCAAAGGCTGGCAGTTGATTGAAGCCCCTGCCTGTATGCGCATTTTTACCATTGATAGTTTATGCGCGCACATAGCCCGCCAAATGCCGCTGATGAGCCGTTTTGGCGCGCAGCCTAAAGTGGCCGATGAGCCGAGTGTTTTATATGCGCAAGCGGCAGAAAACACGCTAGCCTTGCTTGAAGATGCCAGCCATGCAGAGGTAATTAAAACAGCGCTGCGTTACGTGAGCAACCATGCCGAGCAGCTTAAAAACTTGCTGGTGAGCATGTTAGAAAAGCGCGACCAATGGCTAGGATACGCGCAAAGCCACACGCAATTTGCGGTGAATGCTGAAGCCTTGCAACACACATTGCGCTATTTGATTGAGCAAGATTTACAGCAGATGGCACAAGTTTTTAACACGCGTTTGCAATTTGATTTAATGCCATTAGCACGCTTTGCCGCCAGCCAATTGCCGTGTGAGCATGAAATTGCCTTGCTGCGTGATTGGGATTCGCCATTGCTAACGCATGCAGAGGCGTTGCCGATGTGGTTAGCTGTGCGCCAACTGTTACTTACTAATGATGATACGGTTCGCGCTAGCGTAGATAAGCGTATAGGCTTTCCCGCTGATGCGTCATTTAAAGCGCAAAAAGACCAATTTAAAGCCTATTTAACGGGGTTAGAGAGTATGCCAGCGTTTGCTAAAGCATTGGCTAAAACTAAAAAATTGCCTCATATTAACGCCGCCCAAACGTCTTGGCCTATCATTGAGAGCTTAGCCCAATTGCTCACGTTAGCGGTGGCAGAATTATGGCTAGTGTTTCAGCAAGCAGGGGAGGTGGACTTTGTAGAAATTGCCAGTAAAGCCACCCAGGCTTTAGTGGGCGAGGGGGGCGAGCCTACTGATTTAGCCTTAAAGTTAGATTACCAAATTAAGCATTTATTGGTGGATGAGTTTCAAGATACCAGCCCTAGCCAAATAGAACTGCTTAAGCAACTAACGCTTGGCTGGCAGGCGGGCGACGCACGCACCTTATTTTGTGTGGGCGACCCAATGCAATCCATCTATCGTTTTCGTAAGGCCAATGTCGGCCTATTTATTGAGGCTGCCACGCATGGCATTGGTGATATTAAGCTAGAAAGATTGCAGCTTTACCGCAATAACCGCTCAATGCCTGCTGTGGTGAATTGGATTAATGAAACGTTCGCGCAGATTTTTCCAGCACTTGATGACATTACCCAATCAGCCATTCATTACCGTCCATTTATGGCGACTAAAGCCGATGACGCTGGTGCTGGCGTGGAAATTCACCCTGTGATTAAGCTGGCCGATGAAAGCAATGAAGATGTTCGCCAGCGTGAAGCTGAAACAGTTATTAACATTATTCAACAAACCCGCGCACAAAATACCAACGCTAGCATTGCCGTGTTGGTGCGCTCTAAAAAGCATTTGACGCCATTGGTGCGGCAGTTGCGGCGCAATCATCCTGATATTAAGTTTCAAGCGGTAGAAATTGAAGCGCTAGAAGGTCGCCAAGTGGTGCAAGATTTACTTTCGCTCACTTATACGTTGATTCACCGCGCAGACCGCGTACATTGGTTGGCGGTGTTGCGCGCCCCTTGGTGCGGCTTAACTTTACAGGATTTGCACAAATTAGCAGGGCATGACTTCACCAGCACGGTTTGGTCGCTCATGCAAAATAATGACGTGGTGAATCAATTGTCAGCCGATGGGCAGCAACGCTTGCAACATGTGCGTAATATTTTTACCGAAGCATTTGTCACGCAAGGGCGATTAAATATTAGCCGTTGGTTGCGCGGTGTATGGCTGATGCTAGGCGGCGCAGCTTGCTTGTGGGAGCAAAACGATATTGTGGATGTGCAGGCTTTTTTTGCCTGTTTAGATCAGCTAGACCGTAGTAACCAATTTTCACCCGAGCGGATGGAAGTGGCGATTACCAAGTTATTTGCCACACCTGATGCACAAGGCGCGCCATTGCAAATGATGACGATACATAAGTCTAAAGGCTTAGAGTTTGACACCGTTATTTTGCCAGGTTTAGGGGCAAGTACAGGCGGTAACCAAGGCGATACACCACTGTTGCTGTGGGAAGAGGTGAGCGTGGGTGACGATGTGCAGCTACTAGCAGCACCTTTTATACCCAAAGGCATGCGTATTAATAATACCTTCAGCCCTTATGATTATTTAGCCGATTTAGAAGAAATTCGTGAAAAAAATGAGGCCGCACGCGTGCTGTATGTGGCAGCGACGCGTGCAGAGCGTAAACTACATTTGGTGGGCATTGCCAATCAAAATGCCAGCGATGAAACTAAGCCCGTTGCTAATAGCGCACTAGAACGATTCTGGCCGATGGTATCGTCCGTTTATTTACTACAAAATCCGCCAGAGAAAATGAACACCCCCGTTGAAAATCTGGCGAACTTTACCCCGCAATTGGTTCGCTTAAATCATTTGCAAATACCAAGCAGTTTGCAACACACCAATATGACAGTTAATAGCCAATCTGCGGTTAGCAAAGCTGATCCGTCTATCCATCGTTTAGAAGCGGATATCGGCACTTTAGCGCATCAATATTTAGAAATTATTGCTAACCAAGGCCTTGATTTATGGCCAATTGAGCGCTTAAATGCCTTGCGACCTGCAATGCAACATTGGCTGCAACAGCAAAATCATTCATCCGCAATCGCTGCCCAAGCGGCAAAAACCGTGTTTGACTGCTTACAAACGACGCTAGCGAGTAAGGTAGGCCAGTGGGTACTTAAACCAAGAGTGGATGCAAACAATGAATTGGCGATAAGCTTGGTTTCATCAAACAAAGTGAATAGTTATGTGGTAGATAGAACTTTTGTTGAAGACGATACGCGTTGGGTTATTGATTATAAAACTGTGCAGCTAAACCCAAAAATCTCTGAGGCAGAAGCCCAGATGGCTGCCAAACAACACCAAAAACAATTAGTTGAGTATGCCAAATTATTTGCCAACGAGCCACTGCCAATTAAAAAGGCAATACTGTTTTTGAATATTGCTAAGTTGGTTGAGGTTGAATAAGCACATTATTGTTAAACTTAAACTGTCACAAAAATAACTTTTCCCATTTTTTACCTATCCGTGTTGGTAATGATGATTAATGAATTTTTTGATGCGTTCGCCCAGCGTAAATGTGAAAAGCAAATAGAAATGGCAGACTTACACCAATTAATATATGCGCTACGCTTGCGCTCACTGAAAATGTTTCGCCCAAATAGTAAATGCCAATGCCCGTTAATATGAGTGCTAGCAAAATCAATGACATCCCGATACCGCTATTGATATTTTTGTGATGACGCCAACCTATGCGCATGTGCACGCTCCATAATGCACCTAATTGCAAAGTGCTGATAAAACCCACTAGCACGTGTAGCGCAACTAACCATAAGCGCTTTTCCTCAGGAAAAATCCAAGTGACATCCCATTCTAAGCGAAACATGAGCGCGTTAGGAATTAATAAGAAACCACTGATACAGAGTAGCAAAAAACTCATGATTAAAAACTGATAAAACCATTTTGGGTAGCCGCGCATGCGTGTTTTGTACATTAAAAGTTATTCTCAATGCTAGTTTATGAATTTAAAATACGCGGGATGGCATTTGCGGATAAACAAGCGCACCATTTAGCTTGTTAATTAGTACCGCTCTTTCAAGCGGGTTGGCTAAACATGCCACCTTAGTTAATGCGTCTGCCCGCCAAGCACTATGCGCCATCACACTCCAAACGCCATTTGCTGGCGCTGATTTATCTGCATTTTGGTTAGGATTAATAATCATGCCTGGAAAGCGTTCATCGTACTGAACACTCACCTGTGAGCTCGCTAAAGCTGCGTTATTTAAACCGCCCATTGCAGAAAAGCTACCATCAGCCTCTCTACGTTGTATTGGGAGCGTAATTTCGCCAAAAGCGCGCAAATCTCCACCAGCATTGACCCACCCAGTATGAACTCCCTGTCGCCTCAATGCTGAAACTGCGCAATCCACTGCATAACCTTTTGCAATGCCATCTAGGGTGATTTTCACGGGTTGTTTTAAGCGCGCTTTACCGTGTTTTATTTCAATGTCATCAGCCACACCAAAAGCCAAAGTGGTTACATTGTCGTGATTTGGCAATATGCCTTTTTCCACCAAACTTCCACCAACGGTACAATTAAAAAGCCCATCACTTAAAATAGTCATGCTACGCGCCAAGTGCAGTACGCGTAAACTATGCCGATGCAGCTTAACTGGCTTACCTTTTGCCTGGTTGAGTTTTGTGAGATCACTATGAGGGGCATGAAAACTCAATAATTCATGTATCAGCTGAATTTCTGAAAAAGCACAGGAGATCGCATTCTCAGCAACCGTCAATATGTCACTATTAAATTGCGCGCCAATTTCGACAAAAGTACCTAAACAAGGACGCATACGTCTTATGGTAGATTGACGGGCGAGGGTAGGCATTGATGTGCTAATTTTTGACACTTATTGTTAAACATAATTTATGTGATTAATATTTACGCACGTAAATCTAATATTTGTTGAATCACTAATATGCGTTTAACACCATCCAACACATTTCTACTAGATAATGTGCCGCCGCTATTGTTGGGAATGTCAACATCAAGCTTAAAAGGGTCTGCGAGTGACTTCCCCACAAAATTTTTGCGCCAAGCTTCATCGCGAATTTGGCCGCCATGCGTTTCACGATAGCTCATAATTTCTATGCCAGTCACATGTCCATCTGGGGTAAATCCCACACCATATGTAATAAACTCATGCTTGCCAATGACTTCATCTACAGCAAACCAACCGACGGTTTTATCTGCTTTTATGACGCGCCAGATTTGTTGCGTATCCCAACGCTGGCGCACCCCAGATAATTTTTTAATTTTATCTTTTTGTGCGCTAGTCAATATCGCAGGGCGTGACTCAAATACGTCTGCATCAGCAAAAATTGCTTTCTGTGCTTGGGCTACACTTAGGTAATCTGCCGCATATGCTGGCATTACAATAGCGGCAACGGGTAGCATCCATAAGTGGTTGGTATTTTTCATATGGGTAAGTACTTTCACTTTTTTAGTTAATTAAAAATCTATACCAAATTTAAATCTGATTTCTTGTTTGGTTTTTTCAATTAACTGTAAGTTATCATCCAGTTGAGCATCTTTTGGCCGGCCATAACCTGCAATTTGTGGAAACCAGGTCAGCGTTGCCCAGAACTTTTCACCACCATAATGAATATTCGGGCCAGCAAATACTGACCAGCGCTCTGGGCCCACTACAGTCTCGTACTCAATTTCATATAACGCTTCAGCACCTGCAGACCAATTAGGTGCAAAACGGTAGCTTAACCCTGTGCCAGCTTTAAGCTCAACTTCCATTTCATTGTGTGCAGGCCAATCAAAGTCAGCAGGCAAGGTAGCACGCCTTGCATCAGTAAGATCAGCACGGTGTGCGTAAGTGGACTCAATGCCTATATTTCCAACTAGCACCATTTGACCTTCCATAAAGTACTTTTGTGCTATCAGTTGTAACTCTAAAGTGAGGCTATTTTTATCTAAACCAGAATGCTTATCTAGCCAACTATAGCCAACATCTAAATATCCTGCCAAACCAATGTCATCTTTAGCAGGGCTTAAAAACATGTATTTAAATTCAGTGCCTACTCCAGATGGCTTCATTCCATAGTGCTCATCACCTGCAATGTAGGCATCAACGACAATGTCTTTTGTGTTAATAGATTGCATTCTAAAATAGGGTGAGGCGCTAAATTTATCGGTAACGCCATATTCAATTTCAGATTTACTGTCCCATGCATGATAAGAGCCAACACCTTTATCGCCACGGTACGTAAGTTCCTGATCAAATTCCCACGCGCCCGCAGGCAAAACTTCAGCCCCTTTGACGTAGCCAAATAGATTCTCATCTGCTTGCGCTAAATGGGGTAGGGCTAATATAGGGGTTGTTAATAGTGTTGCTGCCAAAAGTTTGTTGATGCTCATTGTTATCCTCATTAATGTTATTGTTAATCATGCTTACGTAATTTTTATCAAATAATAACACAAATGATATTCATTATCAATAACTTTTTAAAATTGGATGGTAATTTAATGCAACTAAATTGGGTTGAAAGTAAGAATTAAGGCACGCAAATTGAGAAAATTATCGGATTAGATATATGAAGAGGCCGTTTCTTCAGACTATACAACAATCACCATTATTTAGAATAAAGTCAATTTTATTAATGGGATAAAGTGGTTAGGTGCAATATATAAGTTGAAGTTGAACGGGATTTATAAAAGATGATTTATCGTTTCAAAACGAAACAAATACAATTTAAACGATTAATTATGCTTGTTCGCAAGCATTTCACGAATATTGGCCATTTTTGATTTGCCAAATTCACGGCTAACTTCTGGATCTTTGTTAAATGGGTTGCCAAAGTGGTGCACATCATCTTTGGGGATTTCAGCAATAAATCGGCTCGGTTCACACATTTCCATTTCACCCGCGCGCTTACGTTTTTTACACCATGAAATACTCAGTGATTTTTGCGCACGCGTAATACCTACATACATCAAGCGGCGTTCTTCTTCAATTTTTGTTGGGTCAGTCGTAGCTAAATCAACACTTTCGCGGTGCGGCAAAATGCCTTCTTCAACGCCAATCAAAAACACATGCCCAAACTCCAAACCTTTGGCGGCATGCAGTGTGGATAGCTTTACGGCGTCAGGTTCGCTATCTTCCCGACCTTCTAACATGCTCATTAGTGATACCATTTGCGTCAGTTCTAACAGATTTTTACCCTCTGACTCATTGCCAAATTCAGTACTGGCTTCTCCTTTTTTGGTTAACCAAGTAATAAAATCCAGTACATTTGTCCATTTGACTTCTGCAGCTCGCGGCTCTTCACTGTCATATAAATAGGCTTCATATTGAATGGAGGTGAGTAGATCGTTGAGCACCTCACCTGCGGGGTCACGCACAGCACGATCTTGTAGTTTATTGATAAATTGGCAAAAATTAAGCAAATCTTCACATTGCTTATGGCCAATTTCACTTTGAAAATCCCCTTCAAAAGCCGCAGAAAAAAGTGATAATTTGTGCGCACTGGCATATTCACCTAGGCGCTCTAGCGTGGTGTTGCCGATGCCTCTTTTCGGAGTAGTGGCGGCGCGAATAAATGCGGGGTCATCGTCTTCATTAGCAATCAAGCGCAGATAGCTGATCAAATCCTTGATTTCCGTTTTATCAAAAAACGATTGTCCGCCAGAGATGGTATAGGGAATCTTTTGGTTGCGTAATTTTTGCTCTAAAATTCTTGCTTGATGGTTACCGCGGTACAAAATAGCGTAATCTTTATAAAAAGTACGGTTTTCAAATTTGTGTGCTTGTAGCTTCATCACCACACTTTCGGCTTCGTGCTCTTCGCTCATGCAGGCAGTTACTTGCAGTAAATCACCCGTGCCGAGGTCGCTCCACAATTTTTTCTCAAATAGCTTGGGGTTATTTGAAATCACTTGGTTAGCTGCACGTAATATGCGCACGGTAGAGCGGTAATTTTGCTCGAGTTTAATCACTTTTAGCTTGCTGAAATCTTCGGTGAGTTGGTGTAAATTTTTAATATCCGCGCCACGCCAGCCGTAAATAGCTTGGTCATCATCACCTACAGCCGTGAATTGCCCACGTATCCCAGTGAGCATTTTGACCAATTTATATTGGCAGGCGTTGGTGTCTTGATATTCGTCAATTAACAAATATTGTAGTTTGCGCTGCCACTTATTTAGTGCTTCTTCATGCGTTGCAAATAGCTCTACTGGTAATTTAATTAAATCATCAAAATCAACGGCTTGGTAGGCTTTAAGAGTTTGCTGGTATATTTGATAAACTTTAGCAGCGGCGTGCGTCAGCTCTTCATCAGCCGCCGCTTTCGCTTGGTCTGGGTTAATAAAAGCATTTTTCCAATGTGATATTTGCCACTGCGTTTTGCGTAGTAATTGTTTATCAGTGGTGGCTAAAACGTCAGATAAAATTTTAAAGCTATCGCTAGAGTCTAATATTGAAAACTGTGGTTTATAGCCAAGTAAATCAGCTTCTTGGCGCAACATTTGCAGGCCAAGCGAGTGAAAAGTGGCAATCGTGAGCCCCTTAAGATTTTTGCCTTGCATGAGCTTGCTCACACGCTCGCGCATTTCTAGCGCAGCTTTATTGGTGAAGGTAATGGCCGCAATTTCTTTAGGGCTGTAACCAGCTTCATCTATTAAGTAGCTAATTTTTTGCGTAATAACACGTGTTTTACCACTCCCTGCACCCGCTAGCACGAGCAAAGGGCCGTCGAGATATTTTACAGCTTCGCGTTGAGGAGTGTTTAGGGAGTTAAGCATAAAGAAGTTGCGAGATTTAGAAAATGCAAGCGTGCAATTTTAAAGGTTAAGCGATAAGCTGGCTATTTAATTTAATATTTAAATTTTAGCTTACATTTTTGGCATGCTTATTGCTTTTATAACTTGGATATTTTCAATATTATTTAGACATGTATAAGCAAGCTCTAAAGATTTGAAAGAACGATTTAATAGGGTTGTTAAGAAAAATATGATGAATGATAGATTAAACAAAAATTCAATCTGCAGTATTGTGGCCATAGAAATTGTTGATTTTTCGAAACTAAGTGATAGTGAACAATTGACTGCTAAATATAGCCTGAATCAATTGGTAAATAGCTCACTTAAAGAATACGCCAAATATGATCGAATTTTGTTAGACCATGGCGATGGAATCGTTATTGCTTATATGGCTTTACCTGAAGACTTACTTTCTATTGCTTTAGATATTCGTAATGGTATTTTAGCGCACAATGCACAAGGCTTATTTCCGATGCGTGTTCTCATTGGCATGCATTTAGGCGTTGTGCGCGTGGTGCATGATGTCAATGACCAGCCCAACGTCTTTGGAGAAGGTTTGAAAGAAGCGCGACGTTTAATGCAACTTGGTAAAGAAAATACCATTATCGTATCACCCGCTTATTATGCGATCACCTTGCCATTATCGGGTGAAATCGCCGAAAAGTATGCTTACACAGGCTTTAAATTAGATAGCAATACCAATGAATATACAGCCTATGCGTTAAATTTGACGAGTGATACTGATGGCTTAACTACCAATGAAGCATTAGAAGATGTTCCTGACAAACAAGCGCAGTTGGAAAGCTTGCCATCTCCATTACAGTCTTATCAACCTGATGATAACCCCCCTTTATTAAATGGTAAAAGTGGGAAATATATAGCATTTGGCGTATTAACAATGGCGATTGCGGCAGGGTTGTTTTATATGAAAAACTCACCAAAAACACCTGAGATTATCATGTCAAGCCCAGCCGTTGCAGTGGTGAAATCAACTGTATTGCCAGCGCAGAAAGTGAATCAACCAAACGATGCTGTTAATGACTACACGCAATCACTTGGTTTATTGCCCAATGAAAGCATTGAAGATGTTGCTAGTTTAACCACTCATCAGGCGTTAGTCATTGCGATTGATCAATCAAAAGCAGTGGCCACTACGCCTGAAGTAGTCAAAACTGAAACACCTAAAGTGGCTACGAGTGAGGTATTAAAAACACTAGAAACCATGCGCATCCTTAAAAAATCGAATCAAAAGAGCAAAGTACTAAACGATGATAATCAAAATAGCGTTAATGCACCTCATAGCCAAACAAAAGAAAATGTAGCTAATGCAATCAATAGCAATGTAGAAATTAGGACTGAAGACACCGCAGCGAATAAAAAAGAAAAACCTGATCTTGATACAATTAAAATCCATGTTGAGCAAGTCACGGAACGCCAATGCTCACAAGCTGAAGTTGCACTTGCGCAGTGCCATTAGAAAAGATTAAAACGCATTGTTGTTGGGAAGAAGGCGCTCTTAAACATGCGTGATGCGTTAAGCCGAGAGTTAGCCAGCCATGAAGATTCAGCTTGAACGAATCAGTTAGCCCCTTTTACAGTCGGCGTGTCAAGTTTGCTGGCATGGATGGCACAGAAGTACAACGCCTGCATTCATTAGAACGAGAGAATGCAGACTTAAAGTCGTTATTAGCTGAAGCCCATTTGGATATATCTGCGCTTAAAATAGCCTTTGGGGTAAAGCGCTAACCCCACAAGCGAAACGTGATGGCATCAAGCGCATTTTTGATGTGCGAATCAGGTCTGAATTTAACGCCTGTGGTTTGCCACGGCCAATCCACACCAGCTAAAATCACCCGAGAGAAAATTTTGCCTCTGAAAGCCTTATTCTAGGCGGCTTTCAGGGCATCGAAATAAGTTGGACTAAAAATCAACATAAATATGGTTGAGGGATGTTGCTTAGGCTCACTGATTATACGTTTGAGTGGTAATGTTTTTCCGTTAATACCAATATACATAATGTTATCATCACAATAGTAGATTATTGAACGTACCTTTGTTTGAGCCTTTGTGTTTTTTAAACATAAAGCTTTGTTGTTAGCATCGCTTTTATTTTCATTTTCACAATAGGGCTGATCAATAAAACGTTGCTGATAAGCCGTTTTTAGAGTGAAAATTCCCATAGAAACACAATCACCGATGCCTATCGGTAGTTGTTAGCCAAATAGGCTCTGCCGCGTGAGCAAATAAGCTAATCACCGTAAATATAATGCTGGCGACTAATTGATTATTTTGAAGCAACATTTTAAAGTATTTGTCATTTAATTTAAGTAATAGAGCTCGTTGGTGAATTCGTTTATATAATCCACAGCGTAGTAAGTTACTTCACCACTTCTTTCAATTTCTCTAAAATCGCAGGGTTATCTAGCGTGGAAATATCTGCGGTGATTTCTTCACCTTTAGCTGGTGAGCGTAATAAGCAACGTATAATTTTACCTCATCTGGGTGTGAAATAATGACAAACGTGCGGCGATGAGTGGTTTATATTTGTAGCGACATGGTGCGAAATAAGCTTAAAAATACTAAGCTGGCATTTTTACCCGAAATATTAACTTTCCCTTCATTTTTCGTAGCATTCAGAATGACTGGCTTATTGGCTGGTGCTGAGCTAGCGAATCCCAATAATACGTAAATGTTGGGCTTTATTTTTCAGCTAATAGGATAGATTGGTCGAACCCAGAAATGATACAATGCTGTCAATACGAGCCTAGTCAAAATGGAAAATGACCCTAGAGAACATAAATATTCAGTTATTTAAACTGATAAATGCCCAGAGTTCAGCAAGTGAATTAACGATAAATCTGGCAATAATTCTTGCCGATTATGTTATATTTTTATTACCAATTTACTTGATGATCACTTGGCTATTTGGAAACAATAGCAAAAAAGAAATCGTATTAAAGTCAGTCTGTGTTACTTTAATTTCGTTGGGTATCGCTCAAATTATTGTATTTGTATACCCACATCCTAGGCCGTTCATGATGGGAGTTGGTAGAACTCTTATAACGCATGCATCAGTACCATCGTTTCCTAGTGATCATATGACTGTGTTTAGCTCAATCGCCATTACATATTTAATGGCCAGATATTATGCGATAGGTCTTACAATTTCGGTTGTTGGTATTTTTGTTGCTTGGTCCAGAGTGTATCTAGGAGTTCATTTTCCATTTGATATGATTGGCGCTGTTCTAGTTTCGCTATTTGTTGCTATTGCAATTCAACCTGTGTGGAAAAAATCAGGTAGTGCATTAACTGGTATTGCCATTACCACTCATCAAAAAGTATTTAATCTACCGATAAAAAACGGTTGGATTAAATAATGGTAACTAGGGCGATAACGTCTTTAAACTACTTTACAACTCTACTTTAGTTACATTTCGTCCTAGTTATCATCATTTAAATAGGTTTTAATTTGTATCTTCTTATCGTTAATTCAATTTAGTGCATCCTAAAATAAAACTGTAAAAACAGTATTGACTTACAGCTGCAATATTCAGATATTAAATACTCTAACTTACCTCACCACTTCTTTCAATTGCTCCAAAATCGCAGGGTTATCCAACGTAGAAATATCAGCAGTAATCTCTTCACCTTTAGCTAGTGAGCGTAATAAGCGGCGCATAATTTTGCCTGAGCGGGTTTTGGGTAGGTTATCACCAAAGCGAATTTCATCTGGCTTGGCAATCGAGCCAATTTCTTTGCCTACCCATTCACGTAGTTCGGCCACAATTTTTTTCGCTGTATCGCCCGTTGGACGCACGCCTTTTAGCACCACGTAAGCCACTACAGCTTCTCCTTTTACGTCATGCGGCTTGCCCACCACAGCGGCTTCTGCTACCAAGGGGTTAGCAACTAAGGCAGATTCTATTTCCATGGTGCCTAGGCGATGGCCAGAGACATTCAGTACATCGTCAATGCGCCCCATAATGGTAAAATTGCCTGTTGTTGCATCGCGCACTGCGCCATCACCTGCAAGATAGATTTTGCCACCTAAATCATTTGGGTAGTAGCTGGCTTTATAGCGCTCAGGGTCGTTATAAATAGTACGTATCATTGAAGGCCAGGGTTTTTTAATCACTAATAAACCACCCGTGCCCCAAGGTAGGCCTTTGCCTGTTTCATCCACCACCTCTATGGCAATACCAGGAAAAGGTAAGGTGCATGAACCAGGTACCAATGGTGTAACGCCAGGTAATGGTGTAATCGCATGGCCACCAGTTTCAGTTTGCCAAAAGGTATCTACCACTGGGCAACGGCTGTCACCGACGTTTTCAAAGTACCACATCCAAGCTTGTGGGTTAATTGGTTCGCCAACCGAGCCCAAAATTCGCAAACTTGATAAATTAAAGTTTTTAGGGTGTGTTTCTGGGGCAATGTCTGAGGCTTTAATGAGCGAACGAATAGCCGTTGGTGCGGTATAGAAAATAGTTACTTTATGTTTTTCTATGGTTTGCCAAAAACGTGCAGCATTAGGGTAGGTGGGTATCCCTTCAAATATAACTTGCGTTGCACCGATTGCTAGCGGTCCGTAAGTCACGTAGCTGTGGCCTGTAATCCAGCCTACGTCGGCGGTGCACCAAAAAATGTCATCGGCTTTAATGTCAAATGTCCAGCGCATGGTGTTCATCACGTGGAGTAAATAGCCCGCAGAGCTATGTTGCACGCCCTTTGGTCTGCCTGTAGAGCCACTAGTATAAAGTAAAAATAAGGGGTGCTCTGCATTCACCATCACAGGCTCGCAGGTGTCAGTACAGCCTGCTATCAAATCATTCCACCATAGGTCTTTGCTACTCCAAGCAACGTCCATGCCTGTTTTTTTCAATACCACTACTTTTTCAACACTTTCACAGCCGCCCATGGCGATACCTTCATCTACGGCAGCTTTTAATGCTAAGGTTTTGCCACCCCGAAATTGCCCATCGGAGGTAATCACTGCTTTAGCGCCCGCATCAATAATACGCTCATTTAAACTTTTACCAGAAAAACCACCAAAAACGACTGAGTGAATTAAACCAATGCGCGCGCAAGCTTGCATGGCCACAACCGCCTCAATGCCCATAGGCAAGTAAATAATGACGCGGTCACCCACGCTTAAGTTGAGCTTTTTTAGGCCATTTGCAAATTGACAAACCTGGTGATACAGCGCCTTATAACTAACATTTTTGCTCGTGCCATCATCTGCTTCAAAAATAA
Organism: Methylophilaceae bacterium; assembly: GCA_049662045.1. Classification (GTDB taxonomy): domain Bacteria; phylum Pseudomonadota; class Gammaproteobacteria; order Burkholderiales; family Methylophilaceae; genus Methylotenera. The sequence continues at coordinate 35,754 of JBATAW010000044.1, forward strand.
TGGCGGTTTTATTGGGGATAGTGTTTAAGTGGCGATCTAAACAATTGACTGAAATATTTAGCTCGCCGTCTTCAAACCATTTATAAAATGGGGCATTGTCTTCATTTAAGGTTTTTGTAAAAGGCTTGTGCCAAACCAATAACTCACGTGCAAGCTTTGCCCAAAACCCTTCATAATCCGCCTCCGCCTCGGCGCATAAAGCCTGATAAGCTGCCATGCCGCTGACATTAGCTTGTTTTACAAACGCTGCGCTAGGTGCAAAAACGCGCTTTTCTTGAAGCACTGATTCAATTGACATGCTAAAAATCTCCCTTGTTAGCAACAGTTTTAGTTAGAATGTAATTCAATATTAATTCGGTATCTTACCCTAAAAATTTTATGCAAACACACTCAGAAAGCCCAAAAATTCCAGCATTAACAAATGAGCAAGTAAGCTGTTTGCAAAAAATTGAGTGTTGTAGCCCATTCGTTCATCGTTTATTGCTCAGTAATGCCACTTTGCAAACGGATTTGCTAGAGAATCTGCATGTTGAATACAGCTTGACAGAAATGCAAAATTTTTTAGAAAAACAAAACATTATTGATGAAACTTCGCTTAAAGCAGCTTTAAGAAAGCTTCGCCAGCGCGTCATGGCGCGCATGATTGCGCGCGATTTAAATAACTTGGCTAATTTACAAGAGGTAGTGCAGACAACTTCTCAATTAGCAGAATGTGTTATTAATACGGCGATTGCTTATCTTAATGCTTGGTTAGTTGACATTTACGGGCAACCCGTCGATGAGAAAGATTGTCCGCAAAACTTAATTGTGATTGGCATGGGCAAGTTAGGAGGCATTGAGCTCAATGTGTCGTCAGATATTGATTTAATTTTTGCCTACGACTCTGAAGGCAGCACGCAAGGTGAGCCATCTATTAGTAATCAAGATTTTTTTGTTCGATTAGCCAAAAAACTGATTGCCGCCATAGATGAAATAACAGAAGACGGCTTTGTTTTTCGCGTAGATATGCGTTTAAGACCCTTTGGTAGCGAGGGTGCGTTGGTTAGCAACTTAGACGCGTTAGAAGAGTATTACCAAAATAATGGCCGCGAGTGGGAGCGCTACGCTTGGATAAAAGGCAGAGAAGTGACGGGTGGCAATCTAGTGACTAAGTTGCTCAAGCCATTTGTTTTTCGCAAATATTTAGATTATGGCGCGCTTGCTAGCATGCGTGATTTAAAAGTACAAATTCAACGCGATGTAAACAGTAAAGGCATGTTAGATAACATCAAGCTAGGGCGGGGCGGTATTCGAGAAATTGAGTTTATTGCGCAAGTATTTCAACTCATACGTGGTGGACAAGATGCAAGTTTGCAAATTAAACCAACGCTAGCAGTGTTAAGTCTACTTAAAAATAAAGGATTACTGCCTGAAAAAACAGTACAAGAGTTAACTGAAGCTTACATTTTTTTGCGAAATTTAGAGCATCGATTGATGTATGTAGAAGATGCACAAACACAAGTGCTACCTAAAACAGATGAAGCAAAACTGCGCATTGCAAACGCGATGAATTTTTCTGACTGGGCGATGTTTTTAGCGCAGTTAAATACCCACCGCAACTTAGTACAGCAACATTTTGATGCAACATTTAGCGAAGAAAGCTCAGATAGTGATGCGCTGGAAGTTGAAAAAAACTTATGGCGTGGGGCTTTGAATGAACAAGAATCTCTGACCGCCTTGCAAGCATTAGGCTATGCTGACCCAACAGAAACGTTGCGCCGCATTACGGTGCTTAGTCAAAGTAGTCGTTATCTGCAGTTGCCTGAGCTCAGCCGACAACGGTTTGATGCGCTAATGCCGCATGTAATATCGCTTGCGGCAAGCCAACCCAATGCGGAAGTAACCCTTAACCGCCTAATGGATTTACTTGAAACCATCTGCCGCCGCGCAAGTTATTTAGCCCTATTAGCAGAGCATAAAGAAACACTAAATCTATTGGTTAAGTTATGCAGTAGTAGCCCATGGCTAAGCCAATACTTAACGTTGCAACCGATTCTATTAGATGAGTTATTAGACACACGTACCTTATATGCCGCGCCAAATTTTACACAAATGCAAACTGAGTTAGTGGGCCGTTTAGCTGAATTTGATGGCGATGTTGAGCGGCAAATGGACATTATGCGCCACTTTAAACACGCTTACGTGTTTAGGTTTGCTACCCAAGACATTAATGGGGAGCTAACGCTAGAAACGCTTTCAGACTATTTAAGCGCTTTGGCCGATCTCATTCTAAGCGTTAGTTTAGCGGTGATATGGCCTAGTGTTCGTGGTAAACATATTGATAAGCCAAAATTCGCCGTTATCGGGTATGGTAAATTGGGTGGCAAAGAATTAGGTTACGCCTCAGATTTAGATATTATTTTCTTGTATGACGACGATGCCCCAGAGGCAGGAGATGTTTACGGACGCTTTGCGCAGCGTATCAATAATTGGTTTAATAGTCTTACTTCCGCAGGGCTGCTATATGAAACCGATTTGCAATTGCGCCCAGATGGTAATAGTGGTTTATTGGTGAGTTCTGTTGCCGCTTTTCGTGACTATCAAGTCAACAAAGCCTGGATTTGGGAGCACCAAGCGATCACACGTGCAAGATTTGTGGCTGGCGATGCGTTGATAGGCGAAGCTTTTGAGGCTATTCGCATTGAGGTGATGGCAAAGTCGCGCGATGTCAAACAACTGAAAGAAGACGTGATCGCCATGCGTGAAAAAATGCGCGCCGCTCAGCGCTTTGAGGCGGATAAGTTTGACATCAAGCATAGCATTGGGGGCATTATTGATGTTGAGTTTTTGGTGCAGTATTTGGCGCTAATACATGCCAAAACGCACCCGCAACTTAATGGCAATATCGGCAACATTGGTTTGTTAAAGTTAATGGGTAGTTTAAAGCTGATTGATACCACTTTGGCTGAAAATGCTGTGCTAGCTTACCGTGAGTTTCGTCACATACAGCACCTATTGAAGTTGCAAGGTGCTAGCAATTTGAATGTCGCCTTAAGCCAAGTTAGCGCGCTTGCCGATGCCGTTAGCTTATTATGGCATACAGTATTTGGTGAACAGTTGCATTAGTACATTGAGTTCAGGCACTGAATGTTTTTATCTGATGCCTTATCGACTAATACCATGCTCGCTTGGATGTGCTCAAATTACCACTCCAGTTTCTGGACGAAACTGCTTATCCAAGCGTAGCCGTTGGGTTGACCCAAAGAATGATATAGGCTACATTGGCATTGTCGAAATCTGACGCAATTGGATGTGCTTCTGTCTTAAAACTACCCACTTTTTGTAAAACATAGCAGTGATTGATAAGGAATACCAACATGTATGAACCAACTAACTTCAGACGGAAAATATCTCGTATGAAGCATATGCTCACATCAACCTTAGCCTTCACAATGTTGCTTGGAGGCGCTGCGATGGCGCAACAAGAAAAACCACTTTCGGCTCAGGCTTCAGATCCTAAGACCTTGGGCTGGATGCAAGGCTTTCCACCGCCCGCCGACAAGACGATTCGGTTCACTGACCCCGATTACTTCGCGTTTCCTAAACTGCGCTGGACGGCCTGCAACTTTCGCCAACTGATGCCAACGGTCAGTGTGGGCAATGGCACTGATGGAGCACGCAGGCTACCCACGGCACTCGATCCATCACTTGATCAAGTTAGCTTTACACCGCTGGGTACTGACAAAAAAATGACTTGGAATGCAGCATTTGACGCCAACTACACCGATGGCGTGATGGTTTTGCACCATGGCCGCGTGGTGTATGAACGCTACGCTGGGTGCTTGAGTCCAGACACCTTGCATGGTGCCATGTCGGTGACCAAATCGTTGACTGGACTGCTCGGCGAGATTTTAGTAGCCGAGGGTAAGCTTAATGAAACTGCCTTGGTGGGTAGCATTATTCCAGAATTAAAAAACAGCGCCTTTGGTGATGCCACTGTGCGCCAAGTCATGGACATGACGACCGCGCTCGATTACTCCGAGGACTATGCCGACCCAAAAGCGGAAGTCTGGGTCTACGCCGAAGCTGGCAGCCCTTTGCCCAAGCCTAAGGGCTACACAGGCCCACGTAGCTACTTCGAGTTTTTGCAGACGGTTAAAAAGAAAGGCACACATGGCGAGGCGTTTGGCTACAAAACTGTCAATGCCGATGTGCTTGGCTGGCTGATTGCCCGAACCACTGGTCAATCGGTAGCACAACAACTCTCGACGCGTATCTGGAGCCGCATTGGCACTGAGCGCGAAGCCTTCTACACGGTGGACTCCATTGGTACACCATTTGCAGGCGGTGGCTTCAACGCCACGCTGCGCGACCTAGCGCGACTGGGCCAACTGATGCTAGACAACGGTGTGGTCAATGGCGAACAAGTCCTGCCGCCAGCGGCCATTGCCAGTATCCGTCACGGCGGCAAGCCCGAGACTTTCGCCAAAGCGGGCTACAAGTTGTTACCAAGTTGGACTTATGGTGGCATGTGGTGGGTTAGCAATGATGACCATGGTGCCTATGCGGCGCGCGGTGTACACGGTCAAACAATCTGGATTGATCCAGTAGCCGATATGGTGATTGTGCGCTTCGCATCCGGCCCCGTGGCCGCCAACGCGGCCAGTGACCCGACCTCGCTACCCGCCTACCGAGCGGTCGCCAACCACCTGATGGCGACCGACAAGACACCGCTACTTGGCATCGGATGGGTGATCGAAAACATCGCAGGTGCTGGCTTGATTGATAATAGTCAGCCCACGTTGCAGTTTTTGCCTGAAGGTCGGCTGGCTGGTAGTGGCTCTTGTAACCGAATTTTAGGCAGCTACAAGACCGAAGGCAAAACACTCACTATCTCAAATGCGGGTAGCACGATGATGGCTTGCCCGCCCGCACTGATGAACCAAGAGAGTAAACTGCTCAAACTTCTGAACTCGGTGAAGCGCTGGCATATCGACAAAACTGGTGCACTAGTTCTGACGACAAACAATAACACGACAATTTTAGCGCGCCGCCTGCAAGGTAACGAGGGTAAGTAAATTGTTGTTAACGTCGAGATACCTCAAGCTCGAAACACCTTTACGGCAGCGGCTGTTTCAAAGACGATACCAAAGTATTTTGGAGATACTACTATTCGCCCCCTCTACATATGCCTATGTTCTCTGTTATTGGTTGGGTGCACGTTGCCGCTGATGCCTGAACGCCCCGTGTCCCACGCTTTGGAGCCTGCACAAGCCGCGCAAACCTCTCTGGGACTAGCCATTGCGCCACAGTTGCTGCAGCACCCTAACCAAAGCGGCATTCACTCGCTACCGGATCCAATTGAGGCCTTTGCTGCACGCATGTTACTAGCGCGCACCGCTGAGCGCAGTTTGGATGTGCAGTACTACATTTGGCACGCAGACCAAACTGGCACGCTACTACTACAAGCGCTGGTGGCCGCGGCGGACAGTGGTGTGCGTGTGCGCCTGTTGCTGGATGATGGCGGCACATCTGGGCTGGATGGCATGCTGGCGACGCTGGCGCTACACCCACATATCGAAGTACGGCTGTTTAATCCCTTTGCGCTGCGCAAGTTCAAGCCGCTAGGCTACCTAACAGACTTTGGTCGTGCTAACCGGCGCATGCATAACAAGTCGTTCACAGCAGACAATCAGGCCAGCATCGTGGGTGGACGCAACGTGGGCGACGAATACTTTGGTGCGACAGACGGTGTGCTGTTTAGCGACCTAGACGTGTTAACTGTTGGTCCTGTTGTGTCCGAAATATCGCATGACTTTGACGGCTACTGGGCCAGTCCATCAGCGTATCTGGCGCAGAGTATATTGCCAGCGGTTGGGGTAAGTGAGCTGCAAGCGCTGGATGCCAAGGCCACGCGCATTGCACAGTCCGATGCCGCTAAGACCTATACCCAAGCCGTACGCCGCACGCCTTTCATTCAGCAGCTGTTACAGCAACAGCTCCCAATGGAATGGGCGCACACCACACTGGTCAGCGATGACCCGCTTAAAGGACTAGGAAAAGCAAAGCAAGATGGGCTACTAGTCAAGCAGGTGCATGACGTCATTGGCACGCCTCAGCACTCCGTAGCATTAGTATCGCCATACTTTGTACCCACTGCGGCTGGCTTGAAAGCGCTGGTGAATTTACGCCAGAAGGGTATAAGGGTACGCGTGATGACCAACGCTTATGAGGCCACCGATGTGCCACTGGTGCACGCGGGCTACATAAAATACCGCAAGGCGCTGGTGCAGCACGGCGTAGAGCTATACGAAATGCAGCGCACGGCGCCGACTGGCAATCACGCTCGCTTGAACCTACTGGGTAGCTCGGGCTCCAGTTTGCACGCCAAGACTTTTGCGGTTGATGGTTCGCGTGCTTTTGTCGGCTCGTTTAATTTCGACCCGCGCTCTGCGCTGCTCAATACGGAATTGGGTGTGGTCATAGATAGCCCCTTACTGGCGAGTCAGATTGAGCAGGCTTTTGATATATTGATTCCAGAAAAATCATATCGCGTGCAGATATCAGACAGCGGTAAGCTACAATGGGAGTCCAGCCAAGAGGGTGGCGCTACTCAGCCCACTGTCTATCTTGTCGAGCCAGGTAGCAGCTGGTTGAGCCGCTGGAGCATGCGTGTACTGTCTCTACTGCCTATCGAGTGGTTGCTGTAGGCGGCAGTTCTTAACTTAAGTGTAATGCTCCTATGCATCGTAGCCATAGTGGCACTGGCCAAATATCACTTAACAACTTAGCCAAGCAACAGGCCCAGATTCAGTTTAGCCTAAAGATAAAACTTCTATGGTTTCTTAAGTGGAATCAGGTCAAACGGACCATCCTGATACTGAAACAACAGGCAGTCTTGGCCATTAACACAACCACTGAAATGCTTGAATTTTGCGGGAATATCGTAGAATGATCCTACTGGATACTCTGTGCGCACCCCATTAATCACCGCATAGAACGTTCCTTTCAGAACGACAGTGGGGATTGCCTTTGAGTGATAGTGAAATGGGTTGTCCTTGCCTGCAGGAAAGATAACGAAAGCCTCATAGGCTCCCTTACCAGCCAGATCACCACGGAGATTGGCGTATTTGATACCGCCCGTTTCAGGGATTTCAACCCATTTAAGTGTGGATACTGGGAAGGAAACGACGCTATCTTGCGTTGTGGCTTGTTGAGCGAATGATGACGTAACGCAAAGCATTGCCATAAGCGGCAAGATCAGTTTGAGTGTGAAGTTCATGGTGAATATCCTTATAATTTTTAAAGTGTAGCATTCAAGTAGCGAGAGTGTTAGTCACAGTTCAATTGCGCGGCAACGCCAAGATGGCGTCAGTGATTTGGACATCGGCGAACGTGTCGGCGAGCGAGGCCAGTGAAGCCTGATGCAATACTGCATGGGGCACGGTCTTGCCGTCGGCACCGTCCAGATCGCGGGTGGCGCAGGCATCGCTGACGACGATGACGTCATAGCCAAGCGGAACGGCATCACGTGCTGCACCAACCACACAAGCATGCGTCATCAGGCCGCTGACAATCAACGTCTTGATGCCCTTGGCTTTGAGCTGCGCGTTGATGTCGGTGGTGGAGAACACGCTGACCGATGATTTTCGCACCACTGCATGATTTGCGGCAGGCTGAATGTCGGCATGAAAGGCGACGGTGCTACGGTCTTCGGCGAAGATTGGTGCGCCTGATGGCGTGACATGTTGCACGTGGAAAACAGGCATGTTTGATGCGTCAGCCATCTTGATCAGCCTTTTCGCGTTATGGAGTGCAGCGTGGCCGTCAGGAATTGGCATTTTGCCGCTGAAGTACTCGTTTTGAAAGTCGATCACCAGTAGCGCTGTGCTGTTGGCGTCGATGTTTAGAGTCTTGCTAGCGCCAGTCAGGGTTCTGATGGTTGGGTTTGTCATAGTTAAGGTCCTTTTTGTTAATGTATTTCAAGACCCATATTTGACAGTGTCGCTGCTTTATGCAACAGTAGCCCGTATGACAGATATCGATGAAATTGGGCCAAAAATGAAATCTATGAACAAACACCGTGTCGCCGTTTTAGCCTATGATGGCATCAGCCCCTTTCACCTTTCAGTGCCCTGCATGGTTTTTGGTGACGATCTCTCACGGCTCGGTGTGCCGCGCTATGACTTAATTGTGTGCGCAGAGAAAGTTGGTTCAATTTCTACACTATCGGGTTTTTCAATCGACGTTACGTTCGATCTCGATGTGTTCGACAGCGCTGATACGGTGATTGTCCCTGCTTGGACCGATCCTGCTGATCAACCATCCGAGGCGTTGCTCGAAGCGGGGTGCTCGCGTGGTAGGCCTGTGTGTGGGCGCTTTTGTTTTGGCCGAGGCTGGATTGCTCGACAACCGCACAGCCTGCACTCACTGGGTCTGGGCCGATGACTTCGCCCGCCGATATCCCAAGGTTAAGCTCGACCGCGATGTGCTGTATGACGATGGCGGCGATATCTTGACCTCAGCAGGTACCGCTGCAGCCATCGACTGCTGCATCCATCTGGTGCGCATCGACCATGGCGCTGAGGTGGCGAACCGTCTTGCCCGCCGCATGGTGACGGCGCCGCACCGCAGTGGTGGACAAGCCCAGTACATCGAGCAACCCGTTCCACGCGTAGTTGGCTGCGATCGATTGTCGCGAGCCATGGCATGGGCCAGTGCCAACCTCACACAACACGTCGGGTTAGATGCAATGGCCGAACGTGCGGCCATGAGCCGCCGTAACTTCTCGCGCCAATTCCGTAAAGCGACTGGAATAACTGTCGGCCACTGGCTACTTGCGCAGCGGCTTGCTTTGACGCAGCGCCTGCTGGAAACAAGCGACCGCAGTATTGAAGTGTTAGTCAGCGATTCAGGCTTCACATCTGCCGTCAGTCTGCGTCAGCACTTTTTTGCTGCCTTTTCAATCTCGCCCGCCGCGTACCGCAAACAGTTCAGAATAAGCGGGAAGCAAAACGACAACCTCTCTAACGAGAAAGTCCGTGATGACATTCTGCTTGGAGGTTGATGGAGAAGATGTCTCTTTTAGCAGAGCACTATAATGATCTGTCAAAAGGATTGAAATTTTGTCAAAGTAGTGGCTCCACGCGGAAAACTCTATGGTTCTCTAGGAGTTAAAGTAGCACCAAGATTAGTTGTCGCCGAACCAGATCAGCGTTCAAAATATTCTATACTTTGAGAGTACGCCTTTATAGCCTTTCCTTACTTATTCCAGCGTAAGGCGGCAGTATGCACTGGGCTATCCCAATGCTGTTTGATTTCTTCGTCTAACAAACAGAGTGTTAAGGATGTGCCTGCCATATCAAGTGCTGTAATGTAATTGCCTACTAGCGAGCGGGTGATTTGAACGCTGTGTTGCGTGAGCAATTGGTTGGCCTTATTGAAGATGAGGTATAGTTCCATCAATGGCGTTGCCCCAAAGCCGTTGACTAACAGCAAAGCTTCTTGATTTTTTACATTTAAATTTTTCGTTTTAAAATCCGCTAAAATCGCTTCCACCATATCATTCACAATCGCATCGGCTTCACGCATTACTTCGCGCCTGCGACCTGGTTCACCATGAATACCCACACCCATTTCAAGCTCAGTTTCATTGATGTCAAAAGTAGGGCGTCCAGCAGCAGGTACCGTGCAACTGGTTAGCGCTACACCAATGCTTGCGGTGACGTTGTTAACTCTATTGCCTAGCGTCTTACAGGCTAGTAAGTCGGCACCAGTTTCAGCCAAGCTACCAACACATTTTTCTACAATAACAGTACCAGCCACACCGCGGCGGCCATTGGTATATGTGCTATTAATCACGGCACAATCATCACTAATGAGTACGGTAGCATGTTCAAAAGGTAACATTTCTGCGGCCATTTCAAAATTCATCACATCGCCAGCATAGTTTTTAACAATAAATAGTATTCCCTTATCTGCATGGACAGCTTCAGCCGCAGCCAATATTTGGTCTGGGGTGGGTGAGGTGAAAACATGCCCTGGGCAAGCGGCGTCTAGCATACCATAGCCGATATAGCCCGCATGTAAAGGCTCATGACCTGAACCCCCACCAGAAATTATGGCCACTTTATTAACCGCTTTATTTTTTCGTCTCAAAAAATTAGGTTCAAGCTGAAGCTGCACTAAATCATAATGCGCAGCAGCAAAGCCAGATAAGCTCTCTATTAAAATATCGTCAACTTTATTGATGAATTTTTTCATGGCTTATGTTTGATTATTACTATTGTTTTGTAAAACGACACGACAAACGGCTTCAATCATTAGTTGGCAACTTTTAGCCCCTGGGTCAATATGCCCAATAGCACGTTCTCCTAAACCAGCAGCGCGGCCTTTAGTGGCGATTAAATCTTTTGTAGATAACATCCCTTGCTCAGCAACATTTATTAATGTTGAGCAAATTAATTTGGTGTCGGTGTTTTGGGTTGCTAGTAGGATAAATTGATTGGAAACTGGAATAAGCACATCTAACATGGTTTTTTCACCGATGCCCGCTTTACCACGCAACACAATGGCCTGAACCCCCGCAGCAAATGCCGCCGCAATATTTAACGTGTTTTGAGGTTCACATTCACTTAAGGTTTGGTTTTGACCCGCTTGCGTAGCAAGCATTTTACTCATCCCCATAAAAAAGCTGGCAAATAGTGGCCCAGAGGCGCCACCTATCGTACTTAATAGCTTAAGCCCAATGTTATTTAAAGCCTCTATTGGTGCTAGTTTGCTAAGTTCGGGAGCCATTTCTACAATTACATTCGCCCCACGCTTCATGTTAATGTAGTGATCACCATCGCCAATATCGCGGTCTAATGCTTCTAACGTGCTCTCATTGATAATAATAGTGCGGTGAATTGCTTGAGCCGCTTTGATAATTAATGCAGTTTTCATAAGTCTCTTATATCATGATATACACAATAGGGTGTTTTGATTAAACTAGTTAAACTTTACACATATTAACGAGCATTGACAATGATAGGCTTTAAATTGCGACGAATTAACTGATGAGCTTAAAATTTCGCTTAAATTCATTAATTACTTTTTTATCGCTCGTTTTTATTTTAGTGGTCGGGTCAATATTAGTGCGTGATACGCGAGATTCTATTAGCGAGCGTGTTGAAGCGGCTAGCCGTGTAACTGTGCAGCTGCTAGACACGGTCATTGTCAGTTCAGCATTAAATCCCGAGTATGGTCCAACACATACTGTTCTACAAAGTTTTTTGCAATCACTCGGATATGTGCGTAGTAGCCATATTACGCTTTATGACTTGCAAGGAGTTGTGCTTTATAGTTCACCAGAGTCAACCTATAAAAGTGAAGTTAAACCGCCAGCCTGGTTTGTAAAATTGGTGCAGCCTAAAACGGAAACAGTAGAACGTAAAATCAGATACGGCACCTTAGTAGTAGCCTCAAGCGCAGTAGGATCAATCAGAGAAGCTTGGTCAGGATTTAGACAATTAATGTGGGTGGGTATTGGGTTTTTTGTGCTGCTGAATGTGCTGGTATATGTTTTATTGCGCCACTCGCTAAGACCAATTAATAGCATTTTAAAATCTATTCAAAATGTAGAAAATGGAGATTTAACAACTAGTTTACCTGCATTTAAGCTACCTGAGTTTGACCGTATTGGACAAAGTTTAAATCATATGATGGTAGCACTTTCAGCTGAACGACAATTAGAAGAAAATCGTCAGCTCACCCAGCTGATTAATAGCCACATTGAAGATGAACGACGCAGCTTAGCGCGTGAGTTGCATGATGAGTTAGGACAATACGTTACCGCGATTAAAACATTTGCGGTAGCTATTATGAATAAGACTAAAGAAAAATCCCCCGATATTGCGAGTAATGCGCAAACCATTGTTTCTGCCGCTAATCAAATCTATGATGGTATGCACGACATTGTTCGTCAATTACGCCCTGGTGCATTAGATAACTTGGGCTTGTCCGAAACATTGCGTGATGCAATCAATCATTTACAACAGCAGCACCCTGACACCCAGTTTTATTTAACATTAATGGGTGAGCTTGACCAGTTAGGTGAAACTTTAAATATAAATATTTATCGAATGGTGCAAGAAGCGATTAACAATGCAGTTAAACATGCGCAGGGAAGTAAAATAGCGGTAACCTTAACAAAAGAAATAAGCAAAAATTACCTTTTCTTAAAAATTGAAGATAATGGTATTGGCATGAATATGACAGATGTTAATCAAAGTCAGCACTTCGGATTGTTAGGAATTCGTGAGCGCGTGCAAGGGTTTCACGGTGTTTTTAATGTCACATCAGAACCAAATGCTGGCACAATCATTGAAATCACTATTCCTATCACTTAATGGATAAATAAAATGCACGTAATCAATGTAATGTTAGTGGATGATCATGCAGTGGTGCGTATGGGTTTTAAAATGTTGTTAGAATCTGATGCTGAAATCAAAGTGGTAGCAGAAGCTGAAAGCGGTGAGCAAGCGATTCAGCGCTTTGTTGAATTTAAACCACACGTGGTGGTGATGGACATCACCATGCCAGGTATGGGCGGATTAGAGGCTATTGAGCGCATTTTAGCTAAAGATAATTCCGCTAAAATTTTAGTTTTATCTGCACATGAAGACTCAGTACACCCTAAACGCGTGTTAAACGCTGGTGCAATGGGCTATTTAACTAAACGTAGCGCGGCAGAGGAAATGATTAAAGCAATCCGCATTGTGGCCTCTGGTAAAAAATATATAGAAGCCAGTGTAGCTCAGCAAATGGCGATACAACAACTTTCGGGTGAACAAAATCCTGTCGATGTGCTTTCACCACGCGAATTTGAGGTGTTTATGGCGTTAGCTAAAGGTAAAAGCACTAATGAAATTGCTGAAACGCTATTTTTAAGTCCTCGTACAGTCGGCACGCATTTATACAACATTAAGCAAAAATTAAATGCGAATAATTCGGCCGAAATAGCGCTTATTGCCATGCGTAGTGGCTTGTTAGAAGCTTAGTTGTTTATTGCTCATAAGCCATGCAATGTGAGGTGTTGGTGATGGTGTTGTAAACTTCCCCATTATTGAACGCAAAGTGATTCCTGACAGCATCGTCTATTCAGATAGTTGAGAGGTTATAATGTTCTGGATGTTTCGGGACTTTAGCACTATCGGATTAACCACTCAAAATTATTTGCAGACAAACAGAATCACATTAATGGTATTGAGAATATCTGGCACCAAGCCAAGCGCCATATGCGCAAATTTAGCGGTGTTCCCAAAGTGCATTTTGGCTTGTATTTGAAGGCGTACGAGTGGCGATTTAACAACCCTTCACCACAAGCGCAGTTAGTACAATTAAAACAATGGGTTAAAACAACATATGGACTGGTTATCTAGGTCAGCTCCCTTGCTTGCCTATTACAGGAGTGCTTAGTGGTAACTTATGAGC
>JBATAW010000045.1:0-32489 GCA_049662045.1 Methylophilaceae bacterium
GTGATGGGTGAGTTTGTAGAAAATATTGAAGCACAAAAACCAAAAGCCATTGTATTTGACGTGCTATTTAGTGATGCCGATATTTTTAGGCCTGAAGGTGACGAGTATTTTAATGAAATTATTGCAGGTTCAGATAATCTATTTTTCCCCATATTACGCTTAGACCCGAGCCAAGACAAAAATAGTGCGCTTAAGTTTTCACAAATCCCAGGTTTAAAAGCCACTGTAACGACCAATAAAAACGCCACATTCGCGGCTATTTTGCCATATTTTCCAGCAGCTTTAAAAGCAGACCGACTAGGCACACATAATGTTTACCCTGATAACGACGGCATTGTGCGTGAATACCGCTTGTTTTATGATGATTATGGATGGCAATTACCCGCATTACCTTTAGTTGTGGGTAATTATGCGCAAATGAACTCCTTTCCCATGCCAAAAGACATGTTAATTAATTGGCGTGGAAAGCCTTTTAGCTACCAATATGCATCATTTAGCAATGTTTTCACAGATTTAACTAGCAAGATAAAAACACGACCCGCTAATGAATTTACTAATAAAATAGTGATTATTGGCTCTACCGCACCTGGGCTTTTTGACATTAAAGCCACCGCGATGGATAAACAGTTTCCTGGGGTTGAAATACTTGCCACCGCGATTGATAACGTAAAGCATCACGATTATCTCAAAGTATGGCGCGGCACTACACCTTATGTTTTATTGAGCTTATTTTTGATTTGGCTCACCACATTCGCCTTTTATAAAAATATAAGTCGCGATCGCTTTAACTCAATTTTTACAGGTGGGCAAGTAGGTCTTCTAGCACTTTCCTACCTTGCCATTAATTTTACTAACACTTACTTAGATCTCACCGCGCCAATTTTGTGGGCGGTCGCTTTTTTTGGGATTGCTAAAATTTATGCGTTGGCGAATGACCGCGCTCTACAGCGTTGGCTAGCCTTTGGCGTTAAATCTAACGATGTAGAAGTTCAAACACTTATCATGCCAATTGTTATCGAAAGTAATAATGTAGAAAATAAAGATGCATTGGATGATGCTTTGCTGAAAAAGCTCAAGCGCAGTATAGAGCTAATTAGCAAAACGCCCTGCAGTATTGATGTAATGAGTGGCACACAAGCTGGTATATGGGGCTTGTTTGGCGACATGGTGGTGATTAATTGGCAATTTTCAGAAAATAAGCCCGAATACGTCAGTGCGGCCAAGCTAGATGCACAGAATATTGCCAGCCAGCTCACCAATTTAGTTGAAAATTTAGGTCCATCAGAAAAGCTGCTAGTGCGTTACGCATTACATGAAGGCACAATTAGCCGTCAAACCCATATGCCCACACTGGCATCACAATGGCGTACACTGTTTGCACAAGCCATTATTGAATTAGAACATCACGACAACGTTTCATCGAACGATTAAGCACGAACGATTTAATAGGAAGGATTTAACATGAAAATTTGCAATCAACCTCTAATACGAAATATTGCATTATTACTTTTACTAGCCCCTGCTAGTGTGATGGCCGAATACGGCACCGCTTTAAAAGCTGACACCCTACGTGCCGAACCCTATAGTGATGCAAAAAGCTTAAGCACCATTGCTAAGGGTGAAAGTGTCAATATTTTGAGTAAAAAAGGCTCTTGGTTACAAGTTAAAAGCAATAAAAACACAGGTTGGGTACGTTTATTTTCTGTAAAGCGTGGCTCTGCAAGCGCTAATAATCAAATTAAAGGCGTGATTGATGTCGCCAGCGGTCGCGCTGGTTCAGGACAGGTGATTTCGACCACGGGGATTCGTGGCTTGAGTGCGGAAGATTTAACAACCGCTAAATATAATGAAGCGGAAATGCAAAGTCTTGATAGTTACACATTAACAATTAGTGAAGGCCAAAAATTTGCGAATGAAGGTAAGCTAAAGGCTATTAAATTCGCTTACTTAAAAGGGGCTAAATAGTGCATAAAATGATCAAAAATCCGCGTTTTTTTCTTGGTATTTTGTTGTCAACTGGCTTATTAGGCACTCAAATTTCCTTTCCCGCTCAAGCATTAGATTTAGGTAAAACACTAGAAGATATTGCAAAACAAAAATTAGAAAGTCTTAAAAAAGACAATAACAGTGATGCTAATAACACAGATCCAACTAATGCAAATCAAAATGTAGATACCAATACAAACAATAATCCAAACGCAACTACTGATGCTAAATCTGTTGGCAATAAAGCTACAGCCAGCAAAGCTGATGATAATAAAGCAGTATTTAACTGGAAGAACCCGAGTAAAGAAGAAGAAATCGCGTTAGGTCGAGAAATTTCTGGCAGCATATTAGGGGCTGCACCTTTAGTGAAAGACCAAGCCTTACAAAAATATATCAATCATGTTGGGCGCTGGGTGGCTAGCCAATCAGAACGTGCTGATTTACCTTGGAAATTTGGCGTGATAGATAGCAATGACTTAAATGCATTCTCAGCACCTGGTGGCTATGTGCTAGTGACAAAAGGCTTGTACCAAAAACTACAAAACGAATCACAACTGGCAGGTGTTTTAGGGCATGAGATTGCCCACTTAACCAAAAAACATCAGCTTAAAGTACTTCAAAAACAACAGCTTGTTAGTTATGGTGCAAGCAAATTAGCTGGCATTTTGGCAAAAGATAATAAAATCGCAAATAAGGTCATTGCTAATAGCGCAGAAATAAGCGCACGCGCATTAGATAAAGATGCTGAATTTGAAGCTGACCGTATGGGGATGGTGCTTGCCACGCGCGCAGGTTATGAACCGTATGGTTTGGCAGAAATATTACAATCGATTGGTCAAATGAATCAATCTGATAATAGCGTCGCGCTGTTATATAAAACCCACCCAGCACCTGATGAGCGTCTAACCAAACTGGGTGATAGTGCAGGCAGTCAGTTTGATCAAATAAAAAACGGTAAAACCTTAGAGAAAAGATTTTATTTTGTTAAGAACTAATTTGAATGTGACTTATCTGATAACTTAATGTTTAGTATTTAAATGTGAGGGTTTGAATGCGTCAATTTATCCTACTTGGTTTATTTCTCAGTCAACTCTCACCAGCATTTGCGTTAGATCAAGAAAAAATACTGAAGTCTTGGCAGTCTGTCGTGATGATACGTGGCTACAACGCCAATGGCGGCTTATCTTATGGCTCAGGCGTAGTGGTTGCTAAAGATAGCGTCATTACCAACTGCCACGTTTTTCGAAGCACGAAAGAGCCTTGGGTCTCTCGAGGTGAAGACTCTTATGCCATCACTTCTGTTCAAGCAGACAGATGGCATGATTTATGTTTAGTGACCTCGCTTAATCTGCCTTTTACGCCAGCTCTCATCGGCAATGGAGCGCATTTAAAACGCGCTCAAGAAGTGCTAGCGATTGGGCATTCAAATGGAGTGCCTAATCCACTGACCTCTGAAGGATCGATTAAAGCGACCTATTTGTTTGATGGCGGCAAAGTCATTAGAAGTACTGCTAAATTTTTAATGGGCGCTAGTGGTAGTGGTGTTTTTGATTTAGAAGGTAATTTACTAGGCATTAACACATTTAAAACGCCAGGCCGACCAGCTTACTTTTACTCTCTGCCAATTGAGTGGTTAGCTGAATTACAAAAACTACCTGTAGAGACCAAGTTTCCGATCATAGGCAAAGCATTCTGGGAGGAAGATGACGACAAAAAACCGTTTTTTATGCAAATGGCTATTCCTGAACTTAATGGCGATTGGCCAAAGCTTGCCCAGGTTGCAGAGCAATGGGTTAGTGCAGAGCCCAATAATTCAGACGCTTGGTACGAACTAGGTGAAGCGCAAGAAAATCTACATAAAGCTGATGCTGCTAAAGTAGCCTATCAAAAAGCCGTTGCGCTTGATGCCACTAACACAAATGCTTTATTTAGGCTGGGTGTTATCGCGCAATCTGCAGGAGATAAAACTACCGCTCATAATATTCAAGTGGCCATTCAAAATATTAACCAAGAGCTTGCAGATGAATATAGTAAATTACTAGAATGTAATCAGGCTTGTTAATAGTGAGCTTCAAGTAAATTATACTTACTAAAATTTTCACTCTATTTTAGCGAGAAGTTTTACCATATGAGTGCGTTAATCAATATAAATTAAACCATTTAAAAGGATACTTCAAATGCGATTTATTGCTACTTTATTGCTACTTTTTCCGCTAATAAGCCACGCGGCTAACGCTGAATATCTTAAAATTTATCTCATGCAAGATAAAAATCTTATATTAGGAAAAATGGATGGTGTAGATGAAATGGGTAGATACGTTAAAGAGGTTGAACGTAGTATTAATAAGGAAATAGCCGCGCTGCCAGCCGCAAAGACTTGGGGGTTTATAGTAATAGCTGTGCGCGATGATGGTAAAATAAAAGCATGGTTAGACACGGATGATAAAGTGCCAGCTGACGTTGCCAAGGCCATGGTCAGTATTGCTGAAACTACAAAAGCATTTGCAGTCAAAAAAGGGGCTGTTATATTTTCATTAGGTTTTGCTACAGATGGCGCAGAGTTGCCAGTTGATAAAGTACCATTCCCTAACGAGTGGAAGCAGGTAGCTAACTGTACAAACGAAGACTGCGCTGAAAAAAATGCAGAAGAGATTGTGCTAAATTCTTGGTAGCCTAGTAAATTAGCAGTCTAGTTTAGTTGCTAGTCTGGTTTAATTGCAGCGATAGACAAGTGCTTATAATGCGATTAAAAAAATTTAAAATGAACGTAAAAAGCGGATTGTTACCCTATCCGCTTTTTAATTAAAATCTAAAATATTTACTCTAAGTTAGCGTGAATCGCGCGCATACTCTCTTCAGTTAAACCTTTTGCAAAAATCAAATCAGCAATAGTAGCTTCTAAGAAAAGTAATGTAGAAAGCTCAAATTGCGAGCCCATTGGCATGCCTTTTGTCACTGGAAAGCTGTTATCGTTACCAATTTGAACGACCAAATCAGCGACATCCGCCATTGCTGATGTTTTTTTCATTGAAACAACAGCTAATTTAGCCCCTACAGATTTAGCTTTTTTCACAAAAGGTAATAAAGTTTCTGTACCACCTGAACCTGAAACTAACACTAGTAAATCGCCTGCTTTAATCGCTGGCGTGACCACTTCTCCAACCATGCTAACGTTATACCCAGCGTGCACTAAACGCATCGCAAAAAAACGTGAAACAAGCAATGAGCGGCCTGCACCACCAATAAATGTGCGCCCAGCGCCTTCTACTAATTTAAGCAGTTCAGCAGATTTCGAATTATCTGTTTCAGATAATATACTGGTGAGTTTATCCAGAATAAGTTTTTGACTTGTACTCATGACTTTCCCTTTACTTTTAAATATGTTCAACCTATTAAATAAAAATCCCGACACATTTCTGGGTCGGGATTTTAAGCGCTCATATCAATAATTACTTATTGATAATAAAGTATTAAGCGTGAGCGATTTTTGTGATTTCAGCAGCAGAAGCAGCAGGATCAGCAGCACCGTAGATAGCAGCACCAGCTACAATGATGTTAGCACCAGCGTCACGTACTTGTGCAGTTGTAGCGGCTTTAACACCACCAGCAACTGAGATTTCAACGCCAGTTTTTAATCCAGCAACTAATGCTAAGTCTGCAAATGGTGAATGACCAGCAGCTTGTTGATCTAAACCAGTGTGAACGCCAACGATGTGCGCGCCAGCAGCAACAACTTCTTTAGTTTTAGCAGCTTTATCAGCAACGTTGATTAAGTCAACTTGAGCTTTTTTACCGTATTTGTTTGCAGCAGCAATAACGCCTTTAATTGTACCGATATCAGCACAACCTAAAACTGTACAGATGTCAGCACCTGCTTTGTAGAATGGCTCAGACTCGTAGCCACCTGCATCCATTGTTTTTAAGTCAACTAAGATTTTGTTATTTGGAAATTTAGCACGTAATGTTTCAAGCAATTTAATACCGTTGTGCTTGATGCATGGTGTACCGATTTCAAGAATATCTACGTGTGGTGCAACTGCAGTTGCTAGTGCAACTGTTGCGTCAAAGTCTAATGAATCTAATGCCATTTGGGTTAAAGCCATGGTTTTTCTCCGATTGATTTATTGATATACTAAAAATACTACTTAACGCTTTGAGCAAACAAGAATATTTGCTCACAAAAGTTAGACGACTATGATAGTTAGTCGATGCTCTTATGTCAATGCTAAATAAGGCTCTTAAGCCATTATTTAGCAATTAGTTGACGCAATTACAGTTTTGCACTTAATGCAGCTTCAAGCTTGCTTTGGTCAGCCACAAAACCACGGATACCTTCAGCCAGCTTCTCCGTTGCCATCGCGTCTTGGTTTAATTCAAAGCGGAACTCTGCTTCCGTCATTTTTGCTGGCGCTGCTTTATTCGCACCCGTGTCTTTTAACAGCTGAACTAATGTACCCTCTGTTGCAGCCAAGTCTTGTAGCAAGTTAGGTGAAACGGTCAGGCGATCACAGCCAGCTAACGCAATCAACTCACCTGTGTTACGAAATGAAGCACCCATCACCACTGTTTTGTAACCATGCTCTTTGTAATACTGATAAATAGCACGCACTGAAACCACGCCTGGATCTGTTTCTTGTGTGTATTCGGTTGTTGGGTTTTTCGCCTTGTACCAATCTAAAATACGGCCTACGAATGGTGAAATTAAAAATACACCCGCTTCAGCACAAGCGCGCGCTTGGCCAAAACCGAACAATAATGTGAGGTTACATTGAATGCCTTCTTTTTCAAGAATTTCACCTGCTTTAATACCTTCCCAGGTAGAAGCTAATTTAATCAGCACGCGCTCTTTACTAACACCAGAGTCAGCATAAAGTTGAATCAATTTACGACCTTTAGCCACCATTGCTTCTAAGTTGAACGACAAACGTGCATCCACTTCTGTCGAAATACGGCCTGGCACAACCTTAGTGATTTCCGCGCCAATCAAAACGGCTAACTTGTCAGCGGCATTGTCAATTTGCTGCTCTTTAGTACCGCCTTGTTTTTTTGCATAGGCAATCGCAGTTTCAATCAATGGGGCATATTGTGGCAATAAGCTTGCTTTTAATACTAATGATGGGTTTGTTGTTGCATCAACAGGTTTCACTGCTTTAATCGCATCGACATCGCCAGTATCAGCCACAATAGTGGTCATTGCTTTTAGTTGGTCTAATAAATTTGCCATACTTCCTCCTGAAAAAATTTGAATATTAAGTGATCTTTGGGGGTTTAGTGAAAGAATAGGTATTACATAAAAATGCATCAAAACCTAACACTAAATTCTGTATTAGATTATATCTGAAAAATCACGCTGTTTGTATATTCAACAAAGGCAATTCAATAGTGAATCGTGTCCCTTTACCCAATTGAGTGTCAACAGAAATTCGTCCCCCATGTTTTTTAATACACACATCAACAAAATATAACCCTAAGCCCGTACCGATTGGCTGTTGATATGCGCCTTCTATGCGACTAAAGCGCTTAAAAAGCCTATTTAGCTTTTCTGGCGTAATACCATTACCGCTATCTGCAACGGTAAGTGCTAGTTGATGATTCGAATTTTTTGTTAAGGTGACATTCACCGCCGAATGTTCATTTGAGTATTTAACAGCATTTGACAACAAGTTAAATACCGAGCGTTGCAATAATCCATAATCTCCATTCACCCATAAGTCATGATCGGTATGCTGGTATTTGATCATAATATTTTTTGCTTTTGCTGTGTGATACTCTTCATCCACTGCTTGTTGAATTAAACCCACCATTTCAACTTCATTAAAGTGATTGCTATCCGCCATTTCAGCACGCGAAGACTGTAAAAACTCATCCGCCATATTAAGCGCGCGCGTAAGCATTTGTTTGACTCTTCTTGGGTTCGAAACAGACTCCGCGTCTTCTTCAAGCTGCAAAATAACGGTGGCCAAAGGCGTACGTATGTCATGTGAAATGAAAGACAATGTATCTAGCCTTTGTTGGCGAAAATCACTTAAATGTTGTGATGTGACTTCAACTTTCGCAATTTTCGATTGCATTTCATCTGGCGCGGTCACGTATTTTAAATTGGTACCATCTAGCCCAATTGAAGCCATTTCTGTTTGTAAGTTGTGCAAAGCTTTTTCTAAGTAAGCATTTGCAGATTCAAGCTTACGCCAACTCCATATTGGGTATGCTAGCAAAACTGCTATTAAAGCCCCAGAAGGTGGTAGCCATAAATTTGTCAACTCAGGTAAAGCGACAGCCAGAAGCGTGATTAAAAAATAGTATGCCCCAATAAAAAATAGCGATTTAGACGGACTGAGTTTTGGAAAAAACAGTAGCGGAACGATAGCCAATATAGCGCACAGCAAGCCGCTAAGCCAGGCTGGCACGTCACGGATTAATGCGCCGCTACGCATCGCTGCAATCGCATTTGCGTGGAACTCTATACCAGGCATCGGCTGAGATAACGAAGAAGCAGGTGTAGGTAATACATCTCCCAAGCCAGCTGCGGTAGCGCCCACTAATACGATTTTATTTTTAAAAAAATCATTAGGATAATTTCCCATTAAGACTTCACTATAGGAAATATGTTGAAAGTGACTGGGTGGTCCCCAAAATTTAACTTTTCGGATACCTTGTGAATGAAAAGTTTGTGGGACTAAAGCGTGATCGGTTTGATTATTTGAGTTTTTAGGCGGACTCAAACTGATGTTTGCAGGCAGGTGGTGCGCCACTTGCAGCACAGCTTGTGAAAAATGTTGCACATATTCATCACTTAAAGAGCCATTTGATAACCCCCTACCAGAAATGCCTTCCCATAGATAAATGCTACGGGCCATACCATCTAAATCAAGTGGCACTCGCACACGCCCCAACGCGGCAGCATTTTTGAATAATGGATTATCAACACCGTTGACATCACCATTTTCCATCATCTCTGGCAAAACAACGTTACCAGATTTTTTAATTGCTTCAGCCAGAACAACATCTGCCACTGGGTTCGTTAGCTCAGGCTCAGTTAAAATCAAATCTAGACCGATGACTTTCGCCTGCGCTAATTTTAGTTGATTAATCAAATCTGCATGAACTGTTCTTGACCACGGCCAGCGACCCAGCCTACTTAAACTTTTTTCATCTATCGCGACAATAACAATATCATTGGGTGCGGGCTTAAAAGTAAAATAACGACCTAAGTCGTAATGAAGGTAATCAAAACGCTCAAAAACAGCACTATAGCTAATCGTAAAAGCAATCAGCGTGAGTATGATCGCGGTAAATGGTCGATCGCCGATTGGGTTTGCTACTATGAAATTTTTTAACTGAGAACACATGCTGTTAAGCATAGCATAGGTTTTTTACTAGCTTAAATTAGCGTGAAAACTTTCTGATGTCTGACTGCAATGGCGACTTGTCAGGATCTACTACCCTAACTCGCCAAAAATATTGACCTCGACCGAATGATTGTTTAATCACTAATTGATTTGTTGTAGCAGACTGCTCAAACACTACATCTGTGAAATTGATATCGCGCGCTATTTGCAATAAATATTGCTTAGCCTCTGGTACAAGCGTCCAACTAAACACCGTTGGCGCTAATGGAATGACGGTTGCATCTGCTGGCTCTATTAAAGCCAAAGTGATAGGTTTTTCAATGCTAGCTGCCAGCACTTTAAATGCATGCACAGCACTAGCACCTTGCAGACCATGTGATTCTTGTGCCCTTAATCGTAAATAATATTGACCTTCAGTTAACGATGTCAAAGCTAATTGATTGGATTTAATGGTTTGTTCGTTGATGATTTGCGTGAAATCAGCATCTTTTGCAAGCTGAGCTACGAAAGCGACCACATCGGTTTGTGGCTTTAAGTTAAAGATTAATTGACCATGTTCTGCGCTCACTTGGGCTGGTAAATGACTGATTTCTGGGCTATTTGGTAGAACAATAGGTGGTAATGGCGCTTTGTTATTTTCGGCTAAGCTACCATATCCCTGGGCAATCATCACCTCTTTTTGTGCTGCGCTTAACGCGACCTTGCCCTCGATGGTTTCTTGTAAAGTTGAAGTATCAGTAGCCGCTACTCTAAACTGAGTACCTCGCACAGCCGCAATCGCAGAAGGTGTAATAATCTGCATGCGATTACCAACTGTGTGGTTTGGGTTAGCTGATATTTCTGTCCGCCCTTTATTCAATTTTAACAAGACAACATAGGTTTTTTTACCCGCATATTGATAACTGGTGTCTATTTTCACCTTCGAGTTTTGCTGAATATCCACGATAGAACCATCAGCAAAGCCTAGTTTTGCAACACTATACTTGCCCGTTTGTAATACGTCACCTTCGGTTAATACATCCCCTTTTTTTAAAGTTTGGGTTTTATTTTCAGTAGATAATGTTGAAGTAACTTCGCCCGATGCGACCAACACCTGCACAGGTGCTGGTATTTTTTTAAGCAAGCGCACAGGAATACGAAGCACTTGCCCAGGCAATAATATTTTATTAAGTTGATGATGATTGATAACGGATAATTTAGTCATATCAGGTTGACTAGACAAATATTGCCGATAAATACCGTAAAACGTATCTTGTGGTTTGATGGTGTAAGTCCAATCAGCATCCAGTGGCTCAGCTGCTTGAACTACACTGATAGAACAAGGTAAAATAAACGAAACAACAAGCAATAAAAGGCACTTCTTCATATTATTGACTTCGCTCTAGCCGATATCCTTGCTGATAAATTGAAGAAAGCTTCCAGCCATATTCTGGCACTAACTTTAATTTCGTGCGTAAATGACTAACATGGACGTCAACTTTACGCGTTTCAACCTCGGCACTAGAGCCCCACACTACCTGCATGAGGTGCGCACGGGAAAGCAAAGCCCCTTCATTTCTTAAGAAATAAATGGCCAAATCAAACTCTTTATCGGTTACTTTAATTTCTTGGCCGTCTAAGTGAATTTTTCGCAGCTTGCTATTTACAGTTAAGGCACCAAATTCACTAACAGATTGAGTATTTAAAGCCGTTAGTGACCTCCTTAATAAAGCATTAATACGGGCTATCAATAGTGGGCGGCTAATCGGCTTAATAATGTAATCATCTGCACCTGAATCTATAAGACGAACCATGTCTTTTTCATCCACGTTCATGCCAGTTAAAAATATAATGGGTGGCAATTTATTAGATTTTAACTTAATACTATCCATCACATCTGCCCCATGAATATCTGGCAAACCGAAGTCAAAAATACACAAATCGTATTTTGCATCTGAAAAGTTTTTAAGAAAATCCATGCCAGTAGAAAAATGCGTCACCTCATAATCGGCTAGATTTAACCACTCTAAAATTTGTTCTGCGTATGTAAAGTCATCATCAAGAAAGGCAATACTAACCTTTTTTTTAGTCTCCAAAATACACCTACCTTTAACTTCATTTATTAATTTTAATTATTTTTTACACTTATTTACAATAGTTATATCATATAAAAATATAGCAAAGTAACTTGTAACAAAACTTAACATTATCATTACAACACATATTAATTAATATTCAATAAGTTAACCAATTTAGTCAAGAAAATAGTGACCACCGTCAAGTCAGCGCTAGTACCAGGGTTTAGCTGACCTTGCTTTAGTTTTGAATCCCAATTGAGTAGCTGTTGCTGCATTAGTTTTGGATAATCTGTTAGCCAATAATGCTTTTCAACTTCTTGCGCTTCAAGCATTACTGCCAAAGCTAACGCTTCACCGTGCTTTCGGGCGACATGCGTATCAGGGTACTTTGCTAAATAGGCCAAATATAAGGCTGAAGTTGCCCATGCTTGATTTTGAAACTTATTCATGGCATTTTGATATTTCATTTGGCCAAATTCAAAAACATCTAAAAAATCATGTGCATATTGCCAAGCAATGCGATCTCTTGATTCAGCGGCTTGCATCATCGTCAGCAATGTCACTTGTGGAAGAGCGTTTATATCATGCAAATCGGCATGGCCTAAGCCACCAGGCTTCGCTAACTGAATCGCTTTTGCGGCTAATTGTGCATCATCTACAGTTAAGTTTTTCAGTACACTTTGCAAAGTTTGATGCAAGTTACCATTATCATGCCATGCCGCCTGAATTAATGGCGCGCATAACAAAATAATGCCTAAGTTAGTATTAAGGCCAACCACTTGCTGCGTGGCCTCTACCGCTAGATATATGCGTTGACCAACCGTTAAATCAGGC
Source organism: Methylophilaceae bacterium (assembly GCA_049662045.1). GTDB lineage: Bacteria > Pseudomonadota > Gammaproteobacteria > Burkholderiales > Methylophilaceae > Methylotenera. The sequence continues at coordinate 12,227 of JBATAW010000045.1, forward strand.
ATAGATATCACGGGTGCGGTTGCTTCAGCGCTTTTAATAAAGTGGTCAATTGTCATGCCATGACCATCTGCAAAAATATGCACATTACCTGGCTTTAAGGCTTCAAGCTCAGCTAGACAAGCCGCTTTGTAGGCATTGCCGATAGATTTTGTTATTTCATCAACTCGAGCAACCATTAACTACCAATCAACATTCAGACATTTAAGGTCATTATATTAAATTTGTGTCGCTAATTTTTTTAAAAAATCGTCCGCCAGAGTCTGGGCTATATTTAGCTCAGATACTTTTTGCAAACCTCGCCACGCAGGGATGCTATTGACTTCTAATACCAGTAATTGATCATTTTCATCACGAATGACATCTACACCGCAATAGGCAATATCTAACGCTTTTGATGCCCTTACAGCAATATCTAGCACATCAGAATCCTTTGAAAATTCACATTTTGCGCCTTGTGCTACATTGTGCAGCCAACCTTCACCCATGCGGCGCATGGCAGAAACAGGCTGGTGATTGACTAAAAAAACGCGGTAATCATGCTTGGCTCGAATAAAAGCCTGCAAGTAGTAAACACCATCCACAAAAGTATCCATAGGGAGCGGTGACTTAAGTTTATCGACCAATCTCACACCCAGACCTTGTGAGCCAAAAAGTGGCTTGATGACTAACTGTGGGCGCTGATTGATGATTTGATGCGCCATTTGGCGTGACTCACATACCCACGTTTTTGGTGTAGAAATTCCCGCTTGTAATAACAAAAAACTAGTCATGCCTTTATCAACGGTGCGCTCAATGGCTTTACCATCGTTATAAATCTGCACGCCTAGCTTATTGAGAATATGTAGCACATTTAAACGCGTTGTGACTTGCTGAAGACTGCCTCCTGCAATCCCTCTGACAAAAGCGGCTTTGGGTAATCCATCGAAATGTGGGATATCAACAGCAGGCTTATTACCAGAAAAATCAAGCACACAATCTTTAAGCGAAACAAAAACAGCTTCAACTTGTTGCTTTGCAAATGCTTGACTTAATTGATGACCATGCCACCCGCCAAAGCTGCTCACCTCATCGGTGAATATAGGGATACGCATTTAATGTAACGCTTTAATTTAATTATTTAACTATTTGATATCAGAAAAAGATTTATTCAGCAAATCTTCATCCAGCGCGCCGCTAGCAAAACTACTGCCTGTCGATTGATTGTGTACAACTACTTTCGCAGGTGAAAATAACATCGGGTCAATTTTGTAAAAATCCATATTTACGCTTTTAAATATTTCGGCAAAAGGACGACCATAATCTTTCGATGCACTACTTGGTAATTCGTTTGCAAACTTTTCAGCTTCGATGTCACTGCATCTTACCTGTAGCTGCACAAAGCCGCCAAATAAAATAGCATCATTTGTACGACCCATCGCACTTAAAAAATTATCAGATGCTGGCGGTAATGGCGCTGACCCATAGCCGCTTATAATCTGATGCAGGGGGAAATGTAACGTATGTGCTTTATGAAGAGCGACTTCTACCACACGGGCAACAATTTGCGCTCTACCCGCAATACTATTGGTGGGGGTTAAAATAAACGTCAAATGCTCGGGGCTAATATGTGTGTCGCGAGCGACTTTTTCAATCACTTCTGTTGGCGGTATTTTATCTGTTTCTAGCACTAATACTGTTTTTTCAGCACGATCAAGATAGTTTAACTCTTTAAAAATATCTTCACGCTGCGCAATCGCGCGCGCTGGCCCACTACCTAGCGAAAAAAACTTTTCGTGCTGTAAAGCCCAGCCCGCATATTGGCTAGCTAAACAACTAATCACCGGTGATTGTGTATTCACCTCAATCATGGTTGCGTAATTTTTAAATAGCAAACTTTGTGCTATAGATATTTGACCTAAACCTCCCATGCAAATTTCCGCAATTAACAGCCCTGCTTCTATTGAGCCTGTATTGTGGATACCCGCATCAATAATAGTGCAACCATTTTCTAAATGGCTAATGCCCACTTGATATTGCGCTGATTGATTAATAAGTTGCAATACAAGCGCATTTGCAAGGGCATTAACACTTTCATTTAAGGTTGTTTGATTTGTTGCCATGTTGACTCTCCATTTATGCTTTTACTTAATGACTATTCAGAAATAATTTATTTTTTAAAATCTCAGTTTTTTCAAGCACTAATTTAAGGGCTTGTTCAGCGGTTTCAGCCTCAGCATTCACTGTGCATATCGGCGCATTGTTGTTAATACTCACCACTTTATCACCCTTATTAACCGCTGGGATGTCCGTCATACCCTCTGGCCAATCAAATTCAGTAGGAATCTCTAGCGCACGATCTGCATATAAAATGAATTGCGCACGTGATTTTGTACAAGTTGGTATATCTAGCGAGTCACCATAACAACCCTGCAAATGTGCTTGCATTAAGTTAGGATACAGTTGAAAGCTTGCACTTAACCTTGGGTTTAGTTCTAACACCCAAACCTCATGACCATCAAAAATTGCATCTAAACTGTTGCAGCCACGCAATCTTAATTTTTCAGTCAGAGTCTGTGTCGCCCTATCAAGCGTATTTTTGGCAGATATTGGCAAATCATAATGACTGACTGCCCCTGCAAAACGATATGGTAACTCTTCTGTTGGTGCCAACAATTGCAAATTATAACCCACGGTTTTTGCCGAAATTCCGTCTGACAAAAATAGTAAAGACACGGGCAAGCCAGCCACTTTACGCTGAAAATACTCAGCGCTCTCATCATGTTGCACTAAAGGCTTAACGTGCATGCCCCCTGTACTACCAAATTTTTTACTGAGCCATTGCTCTGATGACTTAAACAGCCCATCTTGTTGTTTTTGTTTTAGTTGTATAGGTGGATATGCAATTGCATTTGTCCTTAACAGGTCAAAAAAAGCTGCGCTTTTAGCCAGCCGCATCACCTTAGCTGGGTTACCCAATATGGCTAAACGCTCTGCCACCCAATCTAGTAACTCATGCGCACCATCAAATAAACTACCGTATATAAACCCTATGCAATGCGTAATATTAATTTCAGAAAAAACGCGTTTAAATTCTGCAGTATCTATGGTTTCTGCTTGTAACTTTACTTTAAACGCTTGTTTTGTCATGCGTTGCGTGTCTGCATCTGCAAAAGCATCGATAGCCACTACTTCATAGCCGCACGCTACAGCGGCTTGGGCGTAACCACGTGCTGAAAGCGCTGCAACAATCAATAATTTTTTTTGCAATTTTTATTTAGTTTGCACAAGCGTTTGCGCCATAGAAAATGCCGCCATAAACTCTAAATAACTAGGTTTTTCATCGGCTAGCATTTGCTTCAGTAAATTATGCTGTGTTGCATATTTTAAATTACCTACCGCTAATGCCCCAATACCCAGCACTTTAGTGCCTTCAATTAACACGGCATCCGCATTGACTTCAACGCCCTCTGCACCTGTCGGTGAAACCGCGTTAACATCCGCTACCACTTTTAAATTTTGAGCACTAGAAATTTGCGTTAAAGTTAACACGCGCATACCAGCGGCTGCGCAACATAAGGCAACATCCACTTCTGCTAAAACAGCCTGTTTACTAGCCTCAGTTGCACCATCCACACATTGCAAATTAGTATTGTAGCGTTGATTATAGCCATCTACTTTAGCCTTAACCAAACCTAGCGCTCTATGCGCTACCATCAACACTTCTGCGCCCTGCTTAGCTGCAATAACCGCCACACAACTGCCTACTGGGCCTGTCGCGCCAAAAATCGCAATTTTTTTACCTTGCAAATCTTCGTTAAAATGTTTTTTTAGGTGAAACTCAACTTTAGCTAACATGGCTGCCGCTGTGGTAAATGCTCCTGATGGATCAGCAAAAAGTGAAAACTGAAATGGTGGAAACATGGCTTTTTTGGCTGTTTCTAGCATATCCATCGCCATGTCAATATCGCGCCCACCTACAAATACCCCTTCTAGCTTGATGCCTGATGGGCTTCTTGAAAAAATCGCATCTTGCACCAATCCCGTGACCTCACCTAACACAACATTGGTATAGGGCATGATGTTATCAAATCCGCCATCAATGGCCATGTTGACATCAAATGGGCTTGCGTTTTTAGCGGGTGTGATAAGGTGCAGGATAGACGCTTTTTTCATAATCTCTTTCTAAGAACTTAACAGTAAAAACACAAAATTAAAAATCGCAAAATAAACTTGGTTCATTGTAACTTAAACGCTTTAAATGTACGTTAATTCTGCCGAGCAAAAAATACACCGCTGGAAGCCGCACAGAATAAGGCTTACAGAGCGGTTCACATAAAGACAAGGCAAATGCATCTCATATTTTAATCATTTTTTAATCAAAACTCTTATCAATAACGGCCCCATGAGGCTGTGCATTAGTAGCAATAAATGACAAGTCTAACGCATGCGCAAATTGTGTATTTAGCGTATTTACCAGTGAACAAGCCGCTTCTTTAGTATTGACCACGGCAAACCCTGTTGGCCCCCAAGAGCTCTGCCCAATACAGGTCAACCCTTGCTGCTCAAGCCAATTTAACACTTGGGCTACTTTTTTGCTGGCATAACGCCCACCCTGAGCAGGTGAAAAATAGTCACCCGTCGCCTCTTGCAATGCTTTTACTGCTAAGCCAAAGCTAACTAAATCATTTTCAGCCAATGCGGGTAGCGCTTGCATAAGGACAATTCTACATAATTTATCGGCTACTTGGCTGGTGGCCGGCGCTAGCTGATTAAACGCACTCACTTCATGCTCACCATTTAAGCCTTGATGATGCTTATCCATGATTAATACAATGTGCCAGTCTTGTGGGAAATTTGCACGCGCTATTATAGGTGGTGTTAACGTTTTATCGCCACGCCCGCCATCAACAATCACACCGCCATGTAAAAATGTACCCACGCCAATACCTGAGCGCGCACCGCGAGAAGTATATTGAGCAACCTGACTGGGCGATAAATTTAGTTGGTAAAGTTCGCTGTAAGCCATGCCAACCGCTAAGGCCAATTGAGTGCCTGAGCCCAAACCAGCATGCGCTGGAATGGCTTGGTGAATTTTAAGGCTGGCAGATGTTGATAAAGGCAAATCTAATGCCTGTTGTAATTGATGAATAACTTCTGCCGCACGCGACGACTCTTCTCCAACCGCGTTAAACTCTGTACCTTTAACTGCTGTCAGCTTAGTGTTTAGGTGATTTAATGCAATGCCAAGACTACCAAATAGGCGGCCATACTCGCCATTTAAATCAAAAAATCCCAAGTGTAATCTTGCTGGGGTTGTAATGGTGACGCTGCTAGGTTGTGCTTGTAGGTTAGACATAAATCAAAATTTTTCAATACTTATTAAGAAATCATAATAACCATCAAATTGTTAGTCATAATAGGCTAGTAAACTGAGTAGAAACTTACGTGACTTAATGTATATTATTAGGCATAATTGAGTTATGGAGTTTAAACTAAAAATTTAATCACAGCTTTAATTTTATTAACATACTGTTATAAGTATATTTAGATAATTTTAAATTGCAATCAAGCATTACTGCGTGCTGTGCTACCGTTATTTTATAAAGCGCAATTTTTAAGGGGTCAGTTATGTCAAGTCATGTCATTCCGTTTGAAAACCTACGTAACAGCGATGTGCCTTCAGTAGGAGGTAAAAATGCTTCGTTAGGCGAGATGATTTCTCAGCTTAATGCCAAAGGTGTGCGCGTTCCAACAGGCTTTGCAACCACGGCCGATGCTTATCGTGAGTTTTTAGCTCAAGATGGTTTGGATAAAAAAATCAACGACTTGCTTGATAAACTTAATGCAGATGATACGCAAGCTTTAGCCAAATGTGGTACGCAAATACGTGCTTGGATTATGGATGCTCCGTTTCCAAAGGCTTTAAATGACGCAGTTGCAGAAAACTATGCAACGTTAACTGCAAAATCAGGCAATGGCGCAACTTTTGCTGTACGTTCTTCTGCAACGGCGGAAGACTTGCCAGACGCATCGTTTGCGGGTCAACAGGAATCCTTTCTCAACATCCAAGGTTTAGATCATATTTTGCACGCGATTAAAGAAGTATTTGCTTCTTTATATAATGATCGCGCTATTTCATATCGTGTTCACAAAGGCTTTGTGCATGCCGATGTTGCTTTGTCAGCTGGTGTACAGCAAATGGTACGTTCTGACATTGGCTGTGCTGGTGTAATGTTCACCATTGATACAGAGTCAGGCTTTAAAGATGTGGTATTTATCACTTCTAGCTATGGTTTAGGTGAAACGGTGGTACAAGGTGCCGTTAATCCAGATGAATTTTATGTTCACAAACCAACGTTAGCGCAGGGGAAACCTTCCATTGTGCGCCGTACCATGGGTTCGAAACGTATTAAAATGGTGTTTTCAGATAGCACGCAAGCTGGAAAAAGCACCAGCACCATTGATGTTGATGTCGCTGACAGCGATCGTTATTCACTTAGTGATGCGGAAATTTTAGAGCTCGGCAGGTATGCGATGACCATTGAGGATCATTATGGCTGCCCGATGGACATTGAGTGGGGCAAAAATGGTGTGGATAACAAACTGTATATTTTGCAAGCACGCCCTGAAACTGTGAAATCACAAGAGAAGCTAAACAACGTCACCGAAACATTTAAACTGAATAAACATAGTGAAATACCATTAGTGGTAGGTCGTGCGGTGACGCAAAAAGTAGGTGTAGGTCCTGTACGTATTGTGCTAGATCCAGCTGAAATGCACTTGGTACAACCTGGTGATGTGTTAGTTGCCGATATGACTGACCCAAATTGGGAGCCTGTCATGAAGCGTGCTTCAGCTTTAGTAACCAATCGAGGTGGCCGTACCTGCCACGCAGCGATTATTGCGCGCGAATTAGGTATTCCAGCCATTGTGGGTGCAGTCAATGCCACCGATGTACTACGTGAAGGTGAGATTGTGACAGTTTCATGTGCTGAAGGTGAAAGTGGTTTTGTTTACCACGGCGCAATTGAATATAAAGTAGACACGCAAGCACAAGGTGCCTTACCCCCTGCCCCATGTAAAATTATGATGAATGTGGGCAGCCCTGATATGGCTTTTGGTTTTGCAAAAATACCTAATGACGGTGTGGGCTTAGCGCGTTTGGAGTTTGTCATTAACAATATGGTTGGCATACACCCTAAAGCTATTTTAAATGCTGAAGCCATGCCTGCTGCAGTTAAAACGGTTATCCAAAACCGTTCGCGCGGCTATGCTAGCCCAAAACAATTTTACATTGATAAAGTGGCGGAAGGTGTGGCGACCATTGCGGCGGCTTTCTATCCAAAACCAGTGATTGTGCGTACCTCTGACTTTAAGTCAAACGAGTACAAAAAATTGATTGGTGGTGAAATTTACGAGCCAGATGAAGAAAATCCAATGATTGGCTTCCGCGGTGCAGCACGTTATGTTTCTGAAGATTTCAAAGAGTGCTTTGCCATGGAATGTATTGCCATGAAAAAAGTACGTGATGAAATGGGCTTAACCAATGTTGAATTAATGCTACCCTTTGTGCGTACCGTAGAAGAAGCTAAAGCTGTAACGGAAATTATGACGGCAAATGGCTTAAAACGTGGTCAAAATGGCTTACGCCTCATTATGATGTGCGAAATTCCAGCCAACGCTTTAATTGCCGAACAATTTTTACATTACTTTGATGGCTTCTCAATCGGCTCGAACGATTTAACGCAACTTACTTTGGGTATGGATAGGGATTCAGGCATATTGGCACATGGCTTTGATGAACGTAACGACGCTGTTAAAGAGTTGCTCAAAATGATTATTAGCACTTGCAACCGTTTAGGTAAATACGTTGGCATTTGCGGACAAGGCCCTTCTGATCATCCTGATTTTGCTGAATGGCTGGTTGAGCAGGGGATTAAATCAATTTCGTTAAATCCCGATACAGTAGTAGCAACTTGGCAAAGACTTACTAAAAAATAAGCTTAATTTAACCAGTAAAAGGTAGTTGTTATGCAAAAACGCACTGTATTTTTTATATCAGATGGCACCGGCATTACGGCTGGCGCACTTGGCAAGTTGTTAGAGCATTTTCCTGACACCACATTTACCCAAGTTCGCCTACCTTTTACAGACACCTTAGATAAAATAACGTTGGCTAACGAAGCCATCGCTCATGCTGCAGCTGAAGATGTCAACCAACCAGTCGTTATTGTGTCATTAGGTAACTTAGCATTAAGGAATCTCTTAAAGGAATCTAACGCCTATTTTATTGATTTATTTGATAGTTTTATCGACCCACTGGGCGTTGAATTAAAGCAAAAACCGCTCACTGGTGCAGGTATTGCGCATAGCGTGATGGGAACTAAATATAATGACCGTATGGAGGCCATTAATTTCACGCTCAACCATGATGACGGCATTACTAACTCTGGGTTAGATGAAGCGCAAGTGATTTTAGTAGGCGTTTCACGTTGCGGTAAAACGCCTACTAGCGTTTACCTAGCCATGCAATTTGGCATTAAAGCGGCCAATTATCCCTTGATTCCGGAAGATTTTGAGCGTGGTACTTTACCTGCCGCATTACTTAAACACACAGACAAAATTTTCGGCCTAACCATTAAACCTGAACGTTTACACGCTGTGCGAAATGAGCGTAGAGCGGGTAGTTTTTATGCTTCATTAGATAACTGCAAAAAAGAAATTGAAACAGCTGAGAACTTAATGCGCAAAGGCGGTATTACTTGGGCCGATTCGACTAGCCGCTCAGTTGAAGAATTATCTGCGATTATTTTAGAAAAAACACGCAAAGAAACGGCTTAGCTTTTGTTTATACCATTTAATTGTTTGCTACGCTTTAATATAAAGATAATACCTACTGTAGGTTTCCGTTATCGAAAGTTGCTTCCGCCATACGTCTAGGCAATTCATGGGAGTAACGAGATTGCCGATTGCCTTCTGTGTTTAACGCAGCACCAGGGATATTCTTTGGGTTGGTAGCGCAGTTTATAGGGACTTATAATATGATTAACCGTTTTTGTAAAAACAATGAGCGCGCCATAACTGCAAGCTTATGAGGCACTATTACGTGCAATTATTAACGAGCTTATGCTGAAATCGTTTAAATTACTATCTGTTTCATTACAGCCATAGCCAGCTCGAACAGCACTTTTCGTATTTATAGGAGGAAGTGCTGGCACTGTACCATATCCTACCAAATCTACGATAATACTCAGTACAGAAACAGGGGAAACGCTACCAAGCGGCACAACCTTATTCACTAACGCAACCTGACCTGATGCGAGGTTAATACTGAGTATAGTTAGTGAAGCATCTGGCGTTGGCGAAGCGGTACCTATCACCCCGCCGTTCCCCAGCTTAATTAATAATACCGACGCGCGCGATAGAACCAGTCAATGGCACCGCTATCCCCTGCGTGGTAGTGGTAGTGATGGTACGCGCATACTGCACCGACCATACACTAAGGCTAACAGGTCAATTGCTAAGGTTATAAAGCTCTATAAAATCACTGTCATAGATACCACCAGTGTTTCCGTCACTGCCATAAATCAGACTAATGACAACAGTAGTTGAAATTACACTAGTGGCCAATGCAAAAAGTAATAGGATAAGACTCATCAAAAAAATGCATATTTGTAAGATTTTTTGACTCTCTCTAATTTGACTTGGATTGTTATTTTTTTATTTTCCGCATTGTCTTTCAGTACTCCGTAACTCACTTTAATCTTTAAGATAAATCAATAGTGCCTAAGTTAATCCCCTTGATTTTCTACAAGTTAGAAAATATAAAGCGTTCAAGGGCCATAAGCAGGCTCCAGTGTATGCAGATTCAAAAAGGTGTATCTACCGCCCTTTTTCCAACCACCCGTGTCAATATAAAACACATTACCCAGTGTTCTCATTTCAGGAACCGTCATATGCCCATGAATTACTGCACGAACATTGCGTATAACACCCGTATATTTGCGTTGATAGCGAGCAATTGACCAAAGACAGGTATCAACCATTGGATGTGTTTCGCTCAACTGCTGCCAGTCTTCTGATTGCATGAATGCCCAATCATCATAAGGGCAATCCGCATGCACTATTCCTACGATGCCTGCTGGGGTTGCAACTTCAATCACTAAGGGCAGTGCCATCAGTCGGTGCGCGATGCGCTGCTGTTCTTCAGCTGCTAATGCATAGAGCCATTCTCCACCGTGATAGGGATGATTGACCCCTGGATAGGGATTGTTTAGTGCACCACCCCAAGTCATCTGTTCATGATTACCACAGATAGCATGAAACCAAGGCAGATCAAGCCAGTGGGTTACTTCAAGGGATTCAGGGCCTCGATCAACCAGATCTCCCACAGAAAATAGTCGATCCACTTGTGGATCAAAGCCAATATGATCTAATGCGCGCTGCAGCGCTGAAAAGCATCCGTGAATATCGCCGACAGCGAAATCTCGTCCATTGTCGTTTGCAACAATCGAGCTTAAGGCGGCTTGATACATATAAGTTTGTAAAATAAAGTAATCATTTCTATAAGTGATAAAGTTAATATTTTTTTGCAGTTGCCCGCTTAAAGCCTTATCTATTTGCAATCGCGTCATTTAATGCGTGATGTTTTCACAGCAATTGCAGAAGATTTTTAAATACGCTTCCAGAGTCTAATTTTAACTCAATCGTCTGTCACTCAAAATAAAAACTTAGCGCATCTCAAAGTAAAAACTTAGCGCATATAGCGTAATAACTCCAAGCAGAGGCCAATTAAAATTATTGAAAAATTATTAATCTGCCTAGGTTGTACTATGCTTTGCTATTGACGCGTTACAAAGTGAATGATGCAACCTTTTTAGCGATTGTTTCTGATCAATTATTTGCACGAGAAAATTTTACACCGCTGTGACCCGCATTCTAGGCCGCATGTAGCGCATCAAAATAATGTGCAACTAAAAATGCTGCTTTACGCTTGATTTAACAATGCTTTTACTTGCGCGATTAAATCGTCATCTTGCACGGGTTTGCCTAAGAAAGCATTGACACCGATTTCACGTGCAACATTACGGTGTTTATCGGCAGTACGTGAGCTAATCACAATCAGTGGGGTATTTTTAGTGGCCGCGTTTTCACGTACATGGCGAGATAATTCAAATCCATCCATGCGCGGCATTTCAATATCGGTAAGAATAATATCAGGCATGGTATCTTGTAATTTCTGAATTGCATCCACACCATCATTGGCGGTAATCACTTCAAAATCTTCACGCTCTAGTACACGAGACAACACTTTACGCATGGTGAGTGAATCATCAACGACTAATACAATTTTTCTGATTTTTTCCACTTTTAGCGCAAATGTAGCGGCTTTAAAGGTGCTAGTCGTAAAAACTTCACGGTTCGCTAGTAGCACAGCGTTAAGCACTAGTACAACCTGCCCATCACCTAATACCGTTGCACCTATCATGCCTGGTACACGGGCAAGCTGTGTGCCTATTTGCTTCATCACCACTTCTTGGTTACCCAAAATCTCATCTACGTGCAAAGCAATGCGGTAGCTACCACTACGTAATAAAATAACTGGCGTATAAATGTGCTGCTCAATGGGGTTATCAGCATCACCAATCAGCTTGGCAAAATAATGCAGCGGGTATTCACGCTCTGCCCAGCTAATATGCTGTGCTTGGTAGGCATTGGTTAAGTCGCTGGCTTTTAGCTTTTGCACTTGCTCAATCATCACCGATGGAATGGCAAATAACTTTTGCCCGACACGCACTAACACCACCTGTGCGACTGAGAGCGTCACTGGCAGGTAAATATTAAACGCTGCACCCTGACCAGCCAGATTATTAACATCAATACGACCACTTAATGCTGCAATATCGCTACGCACCACGTCTAAGCCTACACCTCGGCCAGAAATTTGCGAAACCAAACTTGCGGTAGAAAAACCAGGCTCAAAAATAACGGCCATTAACGCTTGGTCAGTTACGGCTTGATTCGCTATTAATAGGCCTTTTTCGATGGCTTTTTGTTTGACTTTATTTAAGTTTATGCCAGCGCCATCATCCGTCACAATAAGTGTAATCTCATCGTTTTCTAAACTCACTTTGAGAGCAATCTGACCTGTTTCAGGTTTACCTAACCTTTTGCGTTGCTCAGTACTTTCTAAGCCATGTGCTACCGCGTTGCGAAGCAAATGCTCTAATGGTGCGCCCATTTTATCGAGTATGCCGCGGTCAATCTCTATAGACTCACCTTCAATGGTCATTTCCACACGCTTATTTAACTCACGGGCAGTTTGCCTAACAACACGCTGCATACGCTCTGCAATGGTAGAAAAAGGCAGCATACGAACACCCATAAGCCCCTGTTGCAAAACACGATTCATACGATTTTGCTGTTGCAATGCCGCATCTGTTTGGTCTAGGTTTAATAGCAAGCTATGCTGAACAGTGGCCACGTCATTGACGCTTTCTGCCATCATGCGAGTTAATTCTTGCAAGCGCGTAAATCGGTCAAACTCCAGCGGGTCAAAAGATTCATTCACCTCTTGCAGCAAGCTCATACGTGATTGCATCTGCGTTTCTGCTTCAATCTCTAATTCGCGTAAATACGCCCGCATACGGTTAATACTTTCCGTTAAGTCGGTTGATGACTGTTTGAAATTCTGCATTTCTCGATCCATGCGAGAACGCAAAATAGACACTTCACCCGCCTCGTTAATCAGGCGATCAAGCACATCGGCCCTTATCCGCAAGAATTGATATTGGCGATCTTTATGACGGGTTTGATTTTGTTTTACAGTATTTTTACTATGATCAATATCAGCATTTTCAACCGTGCTTGTGACACCAGAAACATCTTCGAGCATATAGCCTATGCGGTCAAACTCCGCAAACACCTCATCAAAATCGCGTTCAGTCACACTACTTTTTAACGCGTGAATAACACGATCTTCCATGAGATGCACGCTATCGCCAAGGATGCTGAGGCCAGCCATGCGTGCACTACCTTTGAGAGTATGCAAAGCACGTTGCAATGAATCAGAAAATTCTAGCTCATGCGGATTAGCACGCCAACCGCGTAAATCTCGACCCACTTGCGGCATTAAATCTCGTGCTTCTTCTAAAAATAAGCTAAGAAGTTCTTGGTCTATTGATGTCACCTTAAGCTGATCTACAGCTATAGTTTTTGCAACATTATGGGTGGTTTCTTTTACCTCTAAGTCACGCGGCAATTGGCCTTCATTCACCAATATAGGTTGAGTAATAGTTGGCTCAGCCGCACGTTTTTGAGAACCATCAATTGGTTTTATAAAGTCTTTGTTTTGTTGAAAGTGAAGCTTATTAAACGGAACGCCTGTAGATTGCATTTCTTTTTCTAATGCTAACGCGTCAATTTCAGCTAGTTTTGCCGCTTTAGCTTGCATCTGAGCTGTTGATTCTTGCAATGCCGCCACTAAGCTAACTGCTGGTAGTGGTGTTTTTAGAGCGGCAATTTGTACAAGACCTTGCTGTAAAGCGTTAACTACATGGCCATATAAATCAATATGCGATGCTGACCAAGCAACACTATGCTCGTCTAGCCAAAGCTCTAAAGCGCGTGATAAGTCACCTGTGGCACTAAATCCTGCCGCGTGGGCATTACTAGCTAATGTGTGCGCTGCACGGCAACTCTCATCACTAGGTAATTCAGTATCGTCTACAGTTAGGCTCTGGTGTGCTTCTACCAGTTTGGCTACGTGTTGCTTTGCTTCATTTAAGAAAATGTTAAAAAATTCTAAATTGATTTTGCGAACACCATCAATGTGAACTTCTTGCTGCTGTGGCGTGGCTTGGCTGAACAACAAGGCGGCTTCAAACACTTGCTCAAGTTCGGCCGCTTCTCGTTGAAATACACTTGGATTAAGCGTCACTTTTTGGTCAACTTGCAAATGCCCAATACAACGTGAAAAAGCACCAACCACTCTTTCTACAAAATCGTGATGTACTAGACTTAAAGCACTTTTACGCTCAATAATTAAATTCATTAGCTTTTCTACAGACCAGGCAACTTGGCTCATTCCAATCAAGCCTACCGTACGACCACTGCCTTTAAGGGTATGAAAAGCACGGCGTAAATCTGCCAAAGCTTCGCTATCTGCATGGTTTTCTTTGAGGACTTTTAATTGCTGATCAACACCAGTCAAAACTTCTTCGGCTTCCGTTAAGAAAATATCACGCAATTCATCATCTAACGCTTGGTCAGTAATTTCATGGGTAAACTCAGCAACAATTTGTGGGCTAAGTTCAGGACGCGACTGTATTTTTGCTGTCAATCCGTCATTTTTTGGTGTAACAAGTGCTGGTGCTATGCTTGCATCCAGTTCGTGATGAGCTGATGGGTTTGTTGCAAATTCAGGTTCAGTATAACTTTCAAGTAATCCCAAAGCATCAGCGCGCGCTTTTAGCCTGACAAACGCAGTGGCTAATGCCTGCTCAGACTCCACACGCACATTGGGTAGTGCTTCTGTATATAGCCCTAACATGCTTAAACTTTCAGCGACTAGCTCAAAGTTATCTTGTTCAACGTTATTTTGCGTAACTGGTTTTACATGCCCATTAAAATAGTCCACAAAACGCGCACTTAATAATGCAATCGACTTCGGTATTGGCAATTCCATCATGTCAAAAGCTGCGCTAATTTGTTGTAGCGGCTTTTCAGTTTCAACCAAAACGTTCGGGTTTTCAGAATTTCTAAAAAACGCGTCTAATGCTTTTTCAACACGTTGCAAAGACACCATAATTTCTTTAGCTACGGCCGTCACTACAGAATTATCGAGTTTATTTTGTTGGACAATTGAATCAAGTGCAGGTAATAGTGGAACGCCGTCGCTAGTTGCATGCAGGCGAGCAATTTGCGAGATCATTTTGCCATGTGCTTCAATATCAAGCTGAGTGTAATGCCCAATAATATAATCCATCAAGTTGAGCGAAGTGGCAACTTCGATAGCAGAAATCTCATTAATTTTAGCAGGTAGTGCCTTTAGAGCACGTGCAGTTGATGTTATGACCGCCAACAATTCACCAACATCTGTATTGTTTAAATGATGACAATAAGTATTTAAATGCTCCAGTTTTCTGACAAATGTTGCTAAATCCAGTTCTAATGGCAGAGCACTACTGATTTTTTCCCACAAATCTTTAATGGCTGGTAGTTCAGCTTTAATTTGTGCCAAGGCCGTCACTTCAGCCTCGGTCATGGCCTTGCTTTCTTTTACAGCCGTGGGCAGTGCAGTGGCCAACTCAAACACTTCTTTAACTTTAGCAATGGTATTTGTTTCGGCCGCGCTGAGTGCCACGTAGTAAAGCGCATCACGCAATAATTGTGATGGTGCTTTAGCTTCACCTTCAGACATATTACGTAACTGCTGATCTAAGCGTCTGCATAATTTCTTAGCGCCATTTAAGCTCGTTATTTTGCTTTGTGATAAGGCATCCATTAGGGCAGTGGCAACCCACCACAATGTTTTTTGCGCATTTTTATGCTGAACTTGTTGCACGTTTACAATAGCTTCGCGCATGCTGGCGAGGGCAGCAGTATCTGCAGTCCGTAGCCAGTCCAATAATGATTTTTGATAATTAGCACGCTGATCAGTCACAAAAATAGGCACCGCAAATTCGGCCAGCGCATTGGTGGGTAAATTTTTAGGTGCACTAAAACTTGTATCTGGGAAAAATAAATCTGTGATTTCAATCGCGCCACCTTGGGCTTCAACCAGTGGTTTTAAGCTATCAAAAAGCTGCGTTGGGCGGTCAGGTAAGCCATTGAGTAAATCTTGTAAATATTGTGTTAGAACAATAACGGCATTAGAAAGATGCGCCATTACTTCTGAAGTCACGGGTATTTCTTGTTTCTCTAATTTACTTGTGAGTTTTTCTATTTCTATACAATAACGGTTGCAACCTTCAAGCCCAACCATATCTAGCGCACCGCTAACTTGAAACAAATGTGCAACGGTAAAGCGTAATGAAGGATACTCATTGGGATTGGCAATAACTAGTGCATAACCATCATGCACTTTTTTGAGTGAACGCTCTATTTCAGCATTCACCCATATTAACGAGCCAACATCAAATGCTTCAGCCATTTAAAACCTTTATGCTATTGGGTAGTTTTGTCATGATGCGAAACATCAATTAAAGTTTAAAGCCTGCGACAGAAGTGCGCAAATCTTCTGCAAGTGATGTTAATTGACCAACAGAATTGGCGGTTAATTTCGTCCCATCCGTTGTTTGCGTGGTAATTTCTTGAATAATCTGCATGTTATTAGAAACCATGGTAGCGGATTTAGTTTGCGCTTTTGTTGCTGTTGAAATGGATTCAATCAAACGAGCCAGATTCACTGTAACCGATTCGATTTCATTCAGTGCTTGCCCAGCGGCATCGGCAACGCGTGCACCTTCAACAACACCTTCGGTACTTTTCTCCATCGCAGCCACTGCCCCATGCGTATCTGTTTGAATGGTTTTCACAATGATACTAATTTGCTTTGTCGCCTCTGACGAACGCTCAGCCAAGCGTTGTACTTCTTCTGCCACCACGGTAAAGCCTCGACCTGCTTCACCCGCTGAAGCTGCTTGAATGGCTGCATTCAACGCCAAAATATTTGTTTGTTCAGTAATATCTGAAATCAGCTCTACAATTTCACTAATTTCTTGTGAGCTTTCACCTAAACGCTTAATACGTTTTGAAGTCTCTTGAATTTGTGACCGAATATCATTCATGCCAGAAATGGTATTTTGTACCGCTTGTGTCCCTAGATTAGCGGCTTCTAATGAACGTAGTGCCACCTCAGAAGCTTGTGTAGCATTTTGGGATACTTGTAAAATTGAACGCGTCATGTCTGTCACAGCATCTGTCGTTTGCATAATTTGATCTGATTGAGTTTCGGCTGCAGCGAGTAATTGCGCCGAGGTTGTTTGCGCAACGGCTGTTGCGTTGGTCACCTGCTCTGTGGCACGGTTAATTCCAATCACCAAGTCACGTAAGTTATCAATCGTATAGTTAATCGAGTCCGCAATCGCACGTGCGATATTGTCTTTTACTTGCGCTTTTACACTTAAGTCACCATCCGATAAATCTCCCATCTCATCCAGTAACTGCGATACCGCCGCTTGGTTGTTTCTGCCTTCTTGTGCCAATTGCTCAGTCAACTCTGCCGCCTGCTTGGCTTGCTTTCTACCATATACAAACATCAATACCAATAAGGCCAAACCTAATGCCAAGCCAAACAGCACATTTCGAACATAACTTTGTTGGGAATTCAGTAACTTTGCTTTTTCTTCGCTTACGCTCTTCGTTAGTGCCTCATCCGCTAATTGTGTGTCTTCAAACGCACTGGTTAGCTCTGACAATGGCGATGCGGCAACAGCAGCGCCTAATGGTAAAGCAGGGGTTAAGCTTTCTTTAGCCACCACAAAAAAGTTATTGCCAGACTTAACCACCACATTTAAATTATTTTCTAATGAGGTCCCTTTTAATTTATCTAACCAAAAAGCAGATCGCGTTTTAAACAATGTTTCATATTTAGCGGCTTTGGTTAGCGCTTGGTCACGTTTATCATTATTTAAGTTGGCTGAAGCAATATAAGCTTGGTTATAGGCCGCAAACGCATCAACAGGGTATAAAGATGCTGGTAAAGTGTCTGCTATTAAATCTTGATATTCGTTAATGGCATTATAAGCTTGCTCATTTACTCGAACTTCATTAATAACCCAAAAAGCTAAGCCAGCAAAAATAATAAACGCAGCCGCTTGTAAATAGACCTGTTTTAGACCAGCTCTCTTTATGCTTGCGTTATTATTGCTGCCTGTTACTTTAGAGTTACCCAACATTTTTTGTGGCAAGCTTTTGATTGCTACTTTATTGAAAGCCATTTCTTATCCCTATGTTTACACACGGTTTATTGTAAAAGCACCCCTTTAATATCAGGAATATTTTCAATTTATACCGTTGGTAGCGTAAATGATTCGTCATGTACTAAGGCATCTAAATCCAACTCAGTCCACTGCAAATGATTGTCATCTACAAATGTACGTCTTGCGTATAAAACATCTGTTTCAAATTGCACAGCTTTCATCTCATCAATATTACGCAAACCAAGCAAGCTAGTCACCATTAAGGCAGCTTGCGTGGTTACTTGAGATCTAAGCAATAAAATTCGACTATGAATTGATTTAGGAATAGTTTTATCAGGCGCTGGTAAGCGCATAAACTGTGCAAGATCTGTTAAGTTATACAATACACCGCGCACGTT
This sequence comes from Methylophilaceae bacterium, assembly GCA_049662045.1. Taxonomy (GTDB): domain Bacteria; phylum Pseudomonadota; class Gammaproteobacteria; order Burkholderiales; family Methylophilaceae; genus Methylotenera. Next base: position 30,528 of record JBATAW010000045.1, read on the forward strand.
TGAGACCCCTAAAAACCAAGGTTGCGTAAAAGGCACTGGCTTAACAGTGGGCACAGGTAAAACTTCTACGATATCAATCAAGTTAATCAGCATGTGCTTATCGCCAACAAGCACGCCGAGCCGCGACCTTGATTCCGTTGCACCTTCAGCTTTTGCTTCTTTGAGCTTTAAAAGAATCAACTCTTGAAACTCACGCAGATTAGAGGTTTTAGCCACGGTTAGGGTTCGTCAAGACTTAAAATGATTACAAAGTTTTAATTAACGCGAGCAAATCAGCACTTTTAACGGGCTTAGTAATACAGGCTTTTGCACCCATTTTAAGTGCCCAGGCTAAATCAGTGGCTTGCGATTTTCCTGTAATTAAAATGACAGGGATATGCGCAGTAGTGGCATCTTTTGTTAACATACGTGTCACTTGAAAACCAGTGATGCCAGGCATGACAACATCCATTAAGACTAAATCTGGCGGGCTGGCGGCAACCTTCGCTAAGCAATGCTCACCGTCATCTGCACCCGTCACCTGATATCCTGCCGTTTGCAGTAATTCTGTTAAAAAAAAGCGATCCGTTGCAGAGTCATCAACAACCAAGATATTTTTTATTGCCATTTTATTCATCCTTAGAGGCGTTGGTTTTAGCGATGGACGCATAGGTTTTGACTGCATTAACTAAAGTTTCTTGTGTAAAAGGTTTAGTTAGATATTGATCTGACCCAACCATGCGACCACGTGCACGGTCAAAAAGACCGTCTTTGCTAGAAAGCATGATGACTGGAGTAGATTTATAACGCGCATTACGCTTGATGAGTGAACAAGTTTGATAGCCATCTAAGCGTGGCATCATAATATCGACAAAAATGACATCGGGGTGTTCGTTGGTAATTTTAGCCAGCGCATCAAAGCCATCTTCGGCCAAAATAACGGTACAACCTGAAGTTTTTAGAAATATTTCAGCGCTACGACGTATTGTATTACTGTCATCAATCACCATCACCTTAACGTCAGACAAATCGTTACCGCCCATATTTAGCTTTTCTTGACTCACAAGCAAGCCCCTAATGATTAAACTAATAGCTACATTTATACCTAAAAAATAGGTAATAAGCAACACTATCTTAATGTAGTACTTTAAGATTCACATTATAAGCGATAACACATTGTTAAAATACCATATTGCATTAGCGCAACACACATCTAACTATTTTTCATCTTTTTAACATCATTTTTAGTGTTCAATAGACCACTACTTTTTATTGAAATTTAAACTGTAATTTCCATCATTCTGTTAAAAAATTAAAGGCACCGTGCAAACAGCTCCCTTTTGCTTTATGATGTCTTTAACAATCAGTACTTCAATCACTTAGAAGAGGAATTTATGATGACTAACACCGTGACTTTAAAAGGTAATGCCGTTGCAATTGGCGGCAATTTTTTACAAAAAGGCCAAACAGCCCCTGATTTTAAGTTGGCTGACGCTAAACGTAACTTACTTTCGCTTGAAAACTTTGCGGGCAAACGTAAAGTGCTTAATATTTTTCCTAGTATTGATACGCCGACTTGTGCAACATCTGTACGTGCTTTTAATCAAAAAGCGAGTGGCATGAACAACACCGTAGTGCTTTGTATTTCTGCTGATTTACCTTTTGCACAAAGCCGTTTTTGCGGGGCTGAAGGCATTGATAAAGTGCAAACACTTTCTACTTTCCGTGATACCGCTAAATTTTCTAAAGATTATGGCGTACAAATTGTGGATAGTAGCTTAGCGGGCTTAAACGCACGGGCTGTGGTGGTGCTTGATGAAAACAATAAAGTGTTGCACAGTGAGCTTGTTTCTGAAATTGCGAATGAGCCGAACTATGATGCTGCGTTAGCGGTTTTATAGCTGACTAGTTGTAAATAACTAAGCCCAGCCATGCTGGGCTTTTTAATGATAAAAACAATAGCTTACACCATGAATATAAGCT
>JBATAW010000046.1:0-2298 GCA_049662045.1 Methylophilaceae bacterium
GCTGCTCAACGAGCTCAGCAGGTAGTTGTGAGAAGTCTTTTGCAGACTTGTTGGTTGTGGACATGATAATTTCCTTTATACGTCATTGGTAAAATATCATTTACACAGATTTTTTTACAGGCTCTGGGTAAGTTTTATAACCTATGGTGCTTATCCAAGTATGTTGTCCATCAGCGATATAAAGTGTAGCTTTTTTGGCTACGTTCGTAGCTAAAATTGCTACACCTGGGTTGTAAATAAGCGTTTCTGAAAGTGCTTAGTGTTGCTCGCAATGTGTTGGTTTAATCGCTCGACCATTGTTTTTTCAGTGCCTACGGATGCGACTGCATTGATTTCTTCTGAAGTCACATCTAATGCAGCTAGTAAATTGTTTGAAACCTCTTCGGCAATTTTCATCACGTACTTTGGCTTAAAGCCCAATGAATCCGACATTACAATCACTTGATCTTGATTGATATTGGATGGTTTGTTTTCACCGCCAATAGTAAACGCGAAAGAGCGCGATAGACCTGAATAAAGCGAGGTCGAAAGCAAGTCATAGAACGGTGTTAACCTTACCCCATTGGGTGGAAAGTAAATGGAAAGATTTTTGGCATGGCTGTCATGATTACCCACATATAGGTTAAAAAATACCCATTGTATAAGCCGTTTTGTATCGGCTGCATTTATGCCACTTTGGCTAAGCAATTCGCGACACCTGCTTAGCGTTGGTCCACCATCCGTTTCATATTTAATCGTAGATGGCTTGCCATCAATCTGGCATAAATCGAGTTGATGCAGCCTTTTGATTTGCCCGTTAGCATCTAGCTGTCTATCATAACGCTTGATCACGCAAGCTTTTGCAATAGGCTGATAGCTGACCTCAGCCACGCCAAGTTTTAGTTTGGCTGCAAGCGACATGACGAAAGTTTCATTGATGGCAGAAGCCCAAACACCCTCAACCCCATGAATATCAGGTTTTACAATATAAGTGGATGGTGAACTGCCTAGATGCAACAAGGGGTTTCCGTCTTTGTCGATACAAACGCTGAGCTTTCTTTGTGCACCCGCTAAAGATATTCTCAGCCCATCTTGTTCTTGAATATTGCGGATAACGCCTTGCTGCTGCGTAAATTGATCGGCTACATCTTGCCAAGTGATGGCTTGATATTGCGGAGGCTTAGGTGCTTCGCCTTCAGTTAGTATGGTCAGATCACTGGCTGTGTCGCCACCAATCTTACTTAGCAGGCCAAAAGTGGTGGTGGTTTGATATTTAAGCTTTAAATAATCACGTATACTCGCCTCAGGTAGCAGGTTTTCAAAATAAGACTCAACAGCCTGCCCTGAATGTACTTCCTGAGACAGGCTAATGTTTGGTGATATTGCCTCCTGATGGTGTTGCAACCAAGCAGCATCGTAGACAAACTTAATCGGTGATTCATCGAGTAGTGTACCAACTAGCACCTCAGCTCTATAAACCAACAGCTTTTTAGGTGCGCTCATTAGAAGCTACCTTTTTTCTGAACCGCCAACTCTAATCCAAGCGCATCTAATACATCCAGCACTTTTTGGAATTGCACAGTAGGTTTGCCGTTTTCTAACTCAACAATAAAACGATTACCCGTATTAGCTAAGCCCAAAATATCTGCCTGAGTCATTTTCTGAGACTCTCTAAACTCACGCACAAAGTTACCTAAGTCTAAGGCTGATTTAATTTTTACTGACTGCTTGGATTGACTCTGTTCATTAGACATGATTTATCCTATATATTACCTAACGGTAATATATTACAGGGTTAATTGAATTTTGCAATTGAAAATTACCGAAAGGTAATTAAATTGTGTGTTTACTGATATTTAATATTATTTATTACCTACCGGTAATCTTTTTGCCAGGTATCTAGTGCGTACACTGGAAATCTGGCACGATGTTTTTCGGTAATTGGTACGCGTTCGCCTGCAACGGGTACTGCCTTAATCAGTTCAAACATGCGAATAAGTCTAGGTGCAAAGCTTGCATCTGGGCATACATAATGCACCTGAAAATATTCATCGCGTTTCATCTGTTGCAAGTAAATTGAAAAAATTGCCTCATATCGTTTCAAAGTCTTAATAGTGCGCTCTATGTTAAATTGCATCTAAAATTGACCCACCCAGCCTAGAAATATGCATCTAAATTTGACCCACGAGACCATGGACCTAGTCAAAAAAGTGTACAAGCACCCCCTCTAAAGATTTAATCTAACTTTAGAGGAAGTGTCATGACAAAACGTTACAGCGAGCAATTCAAGCAAGAATCAATTCAATATGTAGAAAGCCA